>DADT01000075.1 GCA_002495065.1 Methanoregula sp. UBA471
AGATGGACGGGTTTGACAACCGCGGGGATGTCCGTATTATGGCGGCCACGAACCGTGCGGATATGCTGGACCCGGCACTCCTGCGGCCGGGACGGTTCGACCGCCTTATCGAGATCCCCCTGCCGGATAAGGAGGCACGGATCGAGATCCTGAAAATCCACTCCCGTAAGATGCACCTTGCAAGCGTGGACCTGGAAGAACTCGCCGGTATGACAGAAGACGCCACCGGAGCCGAGCTTGAAGCGGTCTGCCGTGAAGCCGGTATGATGGCCGTCAGAAGGGAGGCCCCCTCCATTGAGATGCAGGATTTTATCGATGCAGTCCACAAAGTGAGAAACGAGATCGTTACCGATAACCGTATGTATACCTGATCCGGAATTACCTGATCACATCCATTTTTTAAAAAGGAGGTCCGGATGAATATTCTTCTGATTCAGCGGGAAGGAATCGATCTCCACCACACCCTTTTTGCATCCGAGACCAGCCGGCTTGCGCTGCGTTTTTACCTGCCGAAGAAAAAATCCTGCGGGGTCTATATCACCGTCTCGACACTCGGGAGCGCCCTGTCCCTTGTCTCAGAGCTGCGCTGGTATATCCGCCGCTACGTAAGAGAGGTGCTCTTTGAAGTCTCCCCGAATGTGTTCTGCACCCACCTGCTCGCCCAGGATGTGTATTATGAGCGGACATCTGTTCTTGGACCGGCATGGCCGTTCCGCCGCCTCTACGGTTTCCGCCAGGGAAAGATAATCAGCACCGTCCTGATGTCTGCGGGTTCAACTCCGGAAGAATATCACCAGGAATACATCGGGGTTGAGCGGGCTATCGAGGTCTGGTGCATGGAAGATGAGATGGAGATCGGGGAGCCGATACCTCTGGAGGAGACAGGCGATGTTCCCGAAGAGGAATAGAGCATCCAGACCATTTCCTTGATGGATTAAGGTTGATTGAAATTTCCTCCTTATGAGGGTTCTGCGCCTCAGGGCCTCTCCGGGGCACGGCGGGACAAGAATGTATTCAGGTTACTGATCCGCCGCGGGGGCGTCCCTTCGGGGGCGGCGGCGTTCATCGCAATACGATACGAAAAACTACCTTTCTGATTCCCCTGCGTTCGGTGCAGGTTCATGGTCCCGCATTAACTCGGAAAAATCAAGAAAACTTGTGAGAGTCACCCGCCTCAGGGCCTCTCCGGGGCACGGCGGGTCATGATCCTGTTTCCTGAGTATGAAAAGGCAGCACTATTGAAAAGACCTGGTACCTGAGCTCATTCTATCCCAGCCATGGAGTACTTACAATCGAAATGTTTATTCCAAGGCTGAAAACAATACTTTCTTATCTGCTCTACGGTGCAGCGTTTCGAGGTGCCGGTGGCACCCCCTTCTTTTCAGTGTTCAGCAGAGCAATGTGAGCGGTACGTAGTACTGTCAAACAGGGTTCAGACAAAGAGGAATGGAATGAGTCGGCATTTTTCATTCGTTTTGATAATTATCTTTACATCTCTGTTCATTTCACTTGCATCAGGTATGGGGGAAGACACCGAAACCGGAAATGAATACGAAAAACAGATAAAAGAATATGATCGTGCTCTTCAGATTAATCCTGATGATGCAGATGCCTGGCTCAATAAAGGAATAATCCTGAAGAGAATGGGGAAATACTCAGATGGTGCCAGATGTATTGAGAAAGCGATAGATCTGATTATCTGCAGATAAGATCCAAAATTCCGGTTTTAAGTTTTCAACAAGAATGGAGATAAAAAATCAACAGAACTGACTCTTGCATCACACCCCTCCCTTGAATCCCCGTTCATCAGGTTGTCGGAAAAGGATCCCGCAGCATCGCTGTATGGAGGATAGTGGAACCGGGCAGGATCAGCTGGTCAACAACCCTGAAACCGAAGTGTTCATACAGGCTGATGTTCTTTTCGTTCTGGGTATTGAGATAGCAGGGAATCTTTTTCCTGTCCAGACGATCAAGCATGGGTCTGATCAGTCTTCCGGCATATCCCTTTCCCTGGTACCCTGGATCGACACCAATGAAAAAAAGATAGCAGTGCGGGGAATGGACGTGTTTCTTATGGAGAACGTCTATTGCGGTGGAGAATGCCATGAGGCGATCCATCGTTTCCTTTCCCAGATGGCGCTGCAGCCCCAGTCCGCCTGCCCGAAACGCCCGCCAGAGGGTGATTTCAGATTTTTCTGACGGCAGCCATACGGCAACTCCTTCAACGCCGGGAGAGGTGGTATACACGTCGCCATAGATCATGCCGTAGCGGAGTTCAAATGCAAACAGATCCTTCGACCGGTCTCTTCGCGCAGCGCTTTCCGGTATCAGGTGGGTCATTTTCGAATCATGGAAAAAAGCCCGGGAAAGCATCTCACACGCCCGATCAGTATTTGCCGCCGGAAGCCTGATGATGGATTCTTTGGGATCTGCCATGTTTCTTACCCGTGAGGACTGGTTTGCTGATAATAATTGTGCAAATGAATGATTGACCGGTTTTCCTTTCCAAGGTTAATGCAAGGGTTTCAGCTTTTCTTTATCATTTCCTGTGCAAACTTTTTTGCATTTTCCAGGTCTTCTTTGTTGGGACGGCCCCAGTTGACCAGGAACGTTTTACCCCTGCAATGATAATTTCCCAGGATTGTGGCACCCCTCTGTTGTAACAAATCCGTCATCACGACGATCATATTCTGGCCACCTGCAACACTGCCTGAAGTGCCAAAAATGGCGACCTTGCGTCCTGAAAAATTTCCGGAACCGATAAATTTCATCATCGCCTCACCCGGTTTGCCGCCATACGTCCCACTTCCCAGGAATAGGATCTTTGCATCATCCGGCGGCGATTTTGTGACGTCCGCCGCTGTGATGCCCAGCTCCTCTGCAATGGCATCCGCCACTTTCCGTGTATTCCCGCCCCGGGAATCAACTACTACAGAGAAATCGGTCATATTTTCACATACGGCAATCTGCTTTATAAATGCATCTTCAGATAACCAACCCGAAAAGGACCTGGATTGGCTAGAGGGATCGGGTTATTTCCCGGACGGAATCTTCTGCTTCGATGCCAGCTTCGCTGCATGAGTTCTGCCGTAGTATTGACCGGGAGTGTTCGTCCCAGTACTGATACCGTTTTGAAAAAACTCAATGTTGTCTCTGACTGCCGGTTTCAGGATTCCATACCGCATTCTTTTGGATACAGCACAGGGTGCGAGCGTTTCCCGGCAGTATTATTAAAATAGCCGGCCGGTCATATATCGAAGCTAAACACCGGGTTAGTGATATGGTAAACGTACCGTCAGCCGACATCATATGTCAATACCTCAGCGAGCAGAGTGGCAAACGGGTTCATGTTAAGGAGGTAGCGGAGAGGTTCAACCTGTTCACCCACGCTGCATCTCTTCGCATGAGTGAGTGCGGCTGGTATCCGGTGGGTGGTGGATTCTGGTGTAAGTCCGGGGGAAATGAGCCCCACGGAGAACCTGAACCCTGAATTTAGCGATACTAATTCAGATTTAAACCAAAACACAAGATCTGCATGTATCTTCCCGGTTAAGAAATCGTTTATGAGCAAACACTGACCGAACATAAGGAACCGGTATTACCAGTAAATTGCAAATCTGAACAAAATCTAATGATTTTTTTTGCCTTCGTACAGAAAATCTTCCCTGTCTTTTAGGCCGGTAAAGCACCTAATGACAAGGAAAAAAGCCGGGTTGGGAGAGCCGGTAGCGATCTGCCGGACCGGGAGGCCTTCACTCGGTGACCGGCACCAGTCTGCCTTTTAGTTTCTCCTCGATTCCGAGCTGCATCATCTCGATGACGTTGTTCACAACGCCCCGGGTATTGCGGACGATCAGCTCATCGTTACGGAAGAATTCCCTGTCCGTACTGCTGTTAAACTCCGACCCGTGCGTTCTGAAGGCAATACCGAACGGGGCGGGCACATACCCCAGCTGCTGGAAGTTCAGCCAGATGTCCATGGCAGTCTTGATAGCCCCGTCCTCGTGGCCGCAGATAAGGATGCCGGCAATCTTCCCCTCAGTCAGCCCTGGTTTGCCGATGTGGTACAGGTTCTCCATGCACGTGGTCCTGTCGAGAAATGTCTTGAGCCGTGCCGACATGCCATTCCAGTTGATCGGGGAGGCGACAATGACCGCCTTTGATGCTGCAAGCATTGCATGGAACGCCGGCATGTCGTCGTTCTTATTCCGGCACGGGAAGGCGCAGGAATCTGCCTTGATTGCATAACAGCACCAGCAGTAATCGATGATATGCTCATTCAGGTTGTACCGGCGGTAACTCACGCCCCTTTCCCGAAGAACTGTTTCGGCAAGGTCGGTCATATAACTGGTATTTCCGCCGCGGTGAGTACTACCGTTGATAAGCAGGACATCGAATTTTTCGCCATCATAGCGGAGCTGTGTATGGTCCTTCACCGGTATAAATTCGAAAGACGGACTATGGCAGACAGGGCAGCCTTTGGGGGGCTTTTCACCTGTGAAGACAAAGCCGCAGACGGTACATCGCCACCCGGTCTTCTGGACGGTGCCGGCCGTTGTGGTATCCTGGACATGTTGGAGCATATGTGTTCACCTCTTCTCAACAAAAACGAGATTACTCATATATTCATCTGAAAAACGATAATGACTGGGATCCGGCACCATCACCACCTGCTGTACGGGATATCCCAATGACGCCCGGTCATGGGTGTCTCCACGGGCTTGCGCTCTCACATCACTTCGGTGATAACTCGGGTGCATGATGAGAACTGCTCCACATGAATGTCAATCTCATCGTTTCAAACGGAAAAGGAAGCATACCAGTCCCACCACGGATGTGAAGCATGCCGAAGCGGGATTGCATACCTGAAAAAGGTACATTTCTGAAACAGCTGCACGGGGAATGCTGTTCCACCCGACAGCCTCAGTACGGGTGATGCCCCAATTCCATGCAAGGATCATAGCCGGGGTAACCGGGTTCCGGTTTTCGGATTCAGGTATCCTGTATTTTCAGCCGGATAATCATCTGCTTTGCCTGTTCAGCACGCGAATCATTATCACGGAGGGCAAGTTCTATTACCTGCTCAAAGCACCCGATTGCATCCTGAGGCGTTTTGGGATCTGCCAGGACAACTCCCTTATTGAACCACGCGTCAATATCCATCGGATCGATTTCAAGCGCCTTATTATAGCACTCGATCGCATCCCGGGTCCTGCCAAGATGTGCCAGGGCAACTCCCCGGTTGAACCATGCATCAGGATCCATCGGGTCGATTTCAAGCGCCTTATTATAGCACTCGATCGCATCCCGGGTCCTGCCAAGATATGCCAGGGCAACTCCCCGGTTGAACCACCCATCAGCATCCATCGGGTCAATTTCAAGTGCCTTGTCATAGCATCCGAGGGCTTCCTCATAGTTTCCGAGTTCTTTAAGGGCAACCCCTTTATTATTCCATACTCCCCCTATTCCGGGGTTTATCCCGAGTGCATTATCGTAGCACGCAACTGCTTCCTTATAGTTACCAAGTTTTCCCAGGATGACTCCTTTGTTGAACCAGGATCTGGCATTTTTCGGGTTTATCCCGAGTGCTTTATCGTAGCAGCCGATCGCTTCCTCATAGTATCTGAGTTCCTTAAGCGCAGATCCTTTGTTGAGCCATACTCCTTCCAGCCCCGGGCTGATTTCAAGAGCCTGAGCATAGCACCTGACTGCTTCCTCGTATTTTCCGAGTTCTTTGAGGACAACTCCCTTGTTGTTCCAGGCTCTCCCTGATCCGGGGTTTATTTCGAGCGCCCGGCTATAGCAGGCTACCGCTTTCTGATATTTTCCGAGTTTATAAAGGGCGGTTCCTTTGTTGTTCCACGCCTCATATGATCGTGGGTTTATCGCGAGAGCCTTGTCATAGCATCCGAGAGCTTCTTCATAGTTACTGAGTGCAGTAAGCGTGGTTCCTCTGTTGTTCCAGGCGTCTGATGATCTCGGGTTTATCCTGAGAGCCTCATCATGGCACCCGATTGCTTCTGCATATTTTCCCAGTGCTGTAAGGGCAGCTCCCTTGCCGGTCCAGGCTCCTCCGGATTTTGAGTTTATCCCGAGTACTGTATCGTAGCACCCGATTGCTTCTCCGTATTTTCCAAGCTCTTTCAGCGCAATGCCTTTGTTGAGCCATGCACTTCCTGATTCCGGGTCTATTTCCAGAGCATTATCATAACACCCGATTGCTTCTGCGTATTTCCCGAGTTCTTTAAGGGCAACTCCTTTATTATTCCAGGCCCCCCCTGAACCCGGGTTTATCGCCAGTGCCCGGTCATAGCACCCGATTGCCCCTTCATAGTTTCCGAGTGCTTTAAAAGCAACCCCCTTGTTGTTCCACGCATTGGAGGATCCGGGGTTTATTCCGAGAGCCTTGTCGTAGCATTCGATTGCTTCTTCGTATCTTCTGAGTTTATAGTGGCAATTTCCCTTGTTGTCATAAGCATCGGAAGATCCGGGGTTTATCACAAGCGCCTTATCGAAGTATCCGAGTGCTTCCTCATATCTCCCAAGAGATTTAAGTAAAACCCCCTTGTTGTTCCACGCTTCAGATAATCGCGGGTTTATTTCGAGAGCCTTATCATAGCACCCGAGGGCTTCCTGGGGTTTTCCAAGATGTGCCAGAGCAATTCCCTTGTTGAGCCATGCCGCCACCAGTCTCCGGTTTATCCGGAGTGCTTTATCGAAGCACCCGACTGCATCCTGAAATTTTCCAAGAACGTAAAGGGCACATCCTCCATTGATCCATGCCTCTGCATATACCGGGTCAAGGTCGAGAGCCTGAACATAGCAGCCTATTGCTTTCCGGGGTTTTCCAAGAGCGTCAAAAACTCGTCCTTTATTACTCCATGCAGACACACATGCCGGGTTTATCGCGAGAGCCTTATCGTAACAAACGATGGCTTCTGTGAATTTTCCACGTTGATAGAGGCCATATCCTTTGTTGTTCCATTCAAGGTCAGATAGTTCCATTCGTGCCCCTTTTTTTTCTCACGATGCTCTTCAAACCCGCTTTGCCGTTGTGTGCTTCTTCCGGATATATCCACGTTTTATTGCATCCTCATCCGGATACTCTGCATTATCATCTCAGGATATCAATAATTTGTTTTTTCCAGCATTGAGTGTATGGTATGTGATAGTCTCCCGCTCCAGTCCCATTGGGAGCGGCAATGTTTTCATCACAATGACCGAGGGCCAGACTCTCACTGATGTCGTGATAACCGGTAACATCAAAGTTCATGCCTTCCCAGGAAATCAAAAAATTTTGTGATGGTTTCCCGCCTCAGGGCCTCTCCGAGGCTCGGCGGGGCAGGGGAGTGTCAGGAGAATTTTTCAGTCATTTGATCCGCCGCGGGGGCGTCCCTCCGGGGGCGGCGGCGTTCATCATAATGGATCATAAGTCCCTGACACTCACTGATTTTCCCGAGCCCGGGATACTCCCGTTTTATGCATTTTCAAAAAAAAATCTAAAAATATTATGTGATGGTTTCCCGCCTCAGGGCCTCTCCGGCGCACGGCGAGGTAACGGGGTTTAGAGATTTTGGAACCGATCCGCCGTGGGGCGTCCCTCCGGAGGCATTGGGTATGTATCGTGAGAGAGGGCAGTTCTTTTCCTCTGTTTTTCTGGTACAGGTGAACTCTCTTGGAACCACCCCTTCCTAAAATGTGCGTGCCTTGCTCGTAATCTGGCATCGTCCCCGAGGCAAGAAAAAAAATAAGAACCCTGAAAAATTACGAGATCTGATCCCGGCCTACTTCCAGAGCCAGCCAAAAATTCCTTTATCCTGTTTCTCCTTCTGTGCCAGCTGCTGGAGGCGGATTTGCACGTTTTCCATCTCCTGGAGCTGCTCCTGGAGCATTTCCTTTACCAGGACATCACAGTCCTGGCACCGGGTGATAAGCTGCTGCATGTCCTGGATCCGTCCCTGGTTTCTGACAGTCTCCTGCTCCAGTGTCCCGGCCGCCTCTTCGTCGCCCCCTGCAAAGAAACGAACAAAAGAATTCCGGTTCTCTATTCGCTCTTCCGCCTGGATCTGGACCTGCAGGGAATTGTTGAACTGCCGTGCATACTCTGATACCTGGGTACCAATTCCGCGTGGCCCTTCGCCCAGCAGGGCATTGTTCTGGCTCTCATTCAACAGGATATGGACGAACGCGCTCACATTGCTGTAGCGGGCAGGCACTCCCTGCTGTTGTGCAGACAGCCGTGCCGCTTCCTGCTCCTGTTTTCGTTCCTGGAGTTGCTGCTGGAGAAGAGTGACATTCATCGCCCGTGTCTGGTTCTTGAGACGGTCCTGCTCGTTCAGCTGATCCTGTGTCTGGTTCCGGATCGGGTTCTGCATGTCCTGAAGCCGGTCCTGTGTCTGGTTTTGCATCTTGTCCTGTGTCTGATCGTTGACCTTGTCCTGTACCTGCTGCCCCATGCCATTATCCTGGCCATCCGTCTTTGCCGCGGTACCCGCTACCCCGACTGCAGTCAGGATGAGAAATACGAGAAGAATTGTTCCTGTTTTCATCGTTGAATTCACCCGTTTGATGATGTTTTAATGATATATTTAAACTTTTTGTGACCGGAGAAGCTACAGATAGCTCTGATGGAGTTTTCCGTTGGTTCAGGATCCAGTCATTAAAATTTTTCAGGGGGAACTGTGTTTTGTATTTCAGACGCCGTCGAATAGAACCAAAAAATTCCGGTACTCTGATCATCACTTCACATCTGGTTTCACCCGTTAATCCGGTTCTTACGGACATCAGGGATTTCCCCTGCTGCCTGTCATGGCGGTGAATAAATACAGGGCGTTTTGCCATTTTTTAAATTATTTTTTAAAAATGAACACTGACGTCAGACCAGGATTCTGCTGAAAAAAAAAGGTTCAGATATATCGTGCTTTCATCGAAAGCTTTCTGGGAGTATACAAGGGCCTGAACGGCATGTCCTTTGTGTCCTCGTGCACTGCGTCGATCAACGCCTCTGAGGTCATCTGCTCCTTGAAAGGTTTATTGGGTTGCGACTTCTTTCGGATGGTTACCGTCAGTTTCCCGCTTGCGACTTCCTCATCGCCGACAACAATCACGTACGGTACCCAGTCCATGCCGGCTTCACGGACCTTCTTTCCTACACTCTCTTCACGGTCGTCGACATCACACCGGATACGGGCTGCATTGATCGTATCGCAGATCCCGGCTGCGAATGCCGCGTGGCGCTCGGCAACCGGTACGACACGTACCTGTATTGGGGAAAGCCAGGTCGGGAGTGCCGGGACCTTCTGGGTGGAGATGTTTTCGAGGATGGCACAGATCACCCGCTCGACACTGCCGGTAGGCGAACAGTGCAGAATAGGGGGGTGGACAACGCTGCCATCTTCCTTATGGTACTTGATATTGAACCGGAGGGAACTCTCGACATCGATCTGGACGGTTGGGTTCTCGATGGGGCGCATCTGCCCGTCGATGGCCGCAAGGTCGATCTTTGCGACCCAGTAATGGACCCGGTCAGAGAGGATCTCGATGAGCATCGGGCAGTCTGATTCCCTGACGATCTTCTTTACCCAGGCTTCGTGCTGCGCATAGAAATCCTTCGTGCAGCGGAATGCAGCGACCAGTTTTGTCTCAAAGTCGCGCCCGGTCTGCCAGCCCATGGCAAGCTGCTCCTCGAAACATTTCAGCGCTTCGGGCATGTCCGTGCAGAGCGAATGCATATCGGGCATGGTGAAGGCACGGAGACGCTTGAGCCCGATGACCTCGCCCTTCTGTTCGTGCCGGAACGAATAGGTGGAGAGCTCGTACATCTTCATCGGGAGGTTGTTGGGCGAGATGTGCATATCCCGCATAATGGAAAACATCCCGAAACAGGCAGCGAACCGCAGCATCATGTTCCGGTTATTCGACTTGAACCGGTACTGGCGCTCGCCGAACTTTTCCGCGTGCTCGTAGATCGCCCGGTCGCCAAGGTCGTACATGACCGGGGTCTCGACCGGTGTGCCGCCGTATTCAAGGACAAGGTGCAGCACGTAGTCGGCGAGCAGGTCGCGGATAATCTTACCCTTCGGCATCCAGCGGAGGCAGCCGACATCGCTTGCAGGTTCATAGTCCACCAGCTCCTTGGAACGCATCAGGTCGACATGCGCTGGTTCGCCACCGGTCGGGACGGCAACTCCCAGTTCCTTTTTGACGAGGCAGCCAAATGCCGAATCGTCCAGGAACTCGTGATAGTCATGGGTTTTGCCATCAGGAGTCAGCACAAACCAGTCGTGCGTGACCTCCTTTTTCTCTTTTTTGACGGTCCCTTCTTCCCCAGGGACAATGGTCCGGGAGAGCTCGGAGAGCGGGTGGCCTTTGCAGGATATCTTGAAGGATTTATACCACCCGAACGGAGCCCGCTTGACCATGAACCCTTCAGATTCCAGGCCGGCCTTAAGGGCATTGAGTGTGGCGACGGCAGTTTCCGGCGAGGCAAGGTCGCTGGAGAGGTGGGCGTACGGGTACACCACAATCTTGTCAACATGCACCTGCCCGGCAGTCGTCTTGATCTCCTCAATTGCCTGGAGGATGACACCTTCCAGGTCTTCCTCGTCGATCGATTCCACGGCACAGAAAACCGTGAGTGCCTCAGTCTCCCTGTCAGAAAGTACTGAGCACTCCTCTGCCATCTTTGTCTTCTTTTTGGCTTCGTATTCGATATAATCTGAATGAATGAGAAGAAGTCGCATTGATTCATCTCCGATCCGGTGGGATCATCCGTATAAAATGCGCGTTGATTGTATATAGTGTTAATAGTATTTTTTTAAAAAACAGGTGCGAAAACACGGAATAATCAGGCACCGGGGCGACGTTATAAGTAAACAATGAGGGATGGGAGGGCTGGTGTTAATATGCTGCAAGGAGGATTCATGGTGTTACACCCGGATTGGATAATAAGGCAATGGCCCAAAGGAAGATTCCAGGTAATTCATTGCCTGGAATATTCCGATAATCTTGTTATACCCTGTGCTGATAATGATCCTGATGGGAATCTCCCTTTAAACAGAGAAGAAAAAGTCCTATGAAAATCAGCATGCTTCTTGCCCTTGGTATTATTGTTGCGTCCATAGCAGTTGCCGGGTGTGAGACAAAGGACCGTGACACACCCCCGACCCCCTCATCCACCTTCGCCCCGTTCCACCTCCGGCAGGGACAGGTGACCATATACATAGGTGGCACGGAGGGCGAATTTCCTGTTTATATCGACGATCTGGATGTTGGAGTGGTCTCTAAAAACCGGCCTCTGACCCTGATGATTGATGAAGGGAACCGTTCGGTGGAGGTTTGTTGCGGTGTAACCTGTGAACGCGAGAATGTCACCATCAGGTTCGGAAAACCACGGACCGTTGATTTTTCAGAGCAACTGGAAAAAGATTGTGAATTTTCTGAACCTGCCGTGCGGATAGTCGATTATTTTCTGAGTGGCGATCTTCTTACAGTTACGGTAGAGCTGGTAAATCCCACGACACGGACAATTACCCTGTCAGCCGAGGTCAGGTGCTGGTATTCCTATATCGAAAGCAGGAGCAATAACAGGGTCGCACATTCAACAGGTGGTCAGGTGGTTTCGATACTGAATCCTGGTGAGCGTGCAACGCAGGTTCTCAGCCTCAGGTTAGCCAGTGGTTCCGGGTATATGTATGAAATACCAGCAATAAGCCTTGTATCGATCAAATGATCCCGGATCCTCAGGGCAGGCAGGACGATTTTCAGAACAGAGAGATATGTTCCTGAGACGACTCCTGAAAACGGATGCCAGCATCCTTATATCGATCCAAAGCTCTTTCGGACAGTATGAAGATCCTGATCGCGGTCGCCCCGGAAAACTTCAGGGATGAGGAACTGGCAGTGCCGGTCGCTGCATTCCGCAGTGCCGGTACTGCATATGACATCGCTTCCACGCGTCGTGGAACCTGCACGGGAATGCTGGGGGCAAAAACGACAGCGACCCTCACCTTTGATGAAGTCGATCCCGGAACGTATGGATGTCTGGTCATTATCGGAGGGAGCGGCTCCCGGTCTCATCTCTGGAATAATAACCGTCTCGTACACCTGGTCAAAAATTTCCATGAATCACGAAAGATTGTCGCTGCCATATGTCTTGCACCCGTTGTACTTGCCCGTGCAGGGATCCTTAAAGGGAAAAAGGCAACCTGTTTTGAGAGTCCGGAGTCGTCCCGTGAAATGAAAGATGGCGGGGCAGTGATGGTCAATAGAGCGGTTGTCATTGATGGGACTATCATCACGGCAGACGGGCCGTCAGCTGCACAGGAATTTGCTGATTCCGTCCTCAAAAATATTGCTGAAATTGAAGGATAAGAATCCGGTGCCTGCTCTCCTGACCGATTCGGTATGGAAAATGTGCAACCTGCTATCAGAATCCATTGATATAGGCGATTCCGCCGGTTATTATCATGGTAAAGATTTGCAGAGCAGGCTGTTGAGTGTTACCGTGCTGCTCTGCACCTTGGCACGGCTCATGATCATAGTCCCGAAAAGGACACGCATTCCGGCTGTCATAGCGGTTTCTGAAGACTGACCGGAGTAACGGATCAAGCTTGTACGGCGGTGAATTCACCTTAATTCTGTGTAATCCTGTAATGGGAAATAATGGCGCAAAAAAGCGTATAAACTTCAGTTTCCGTCCGGCCGGAGCGAGGAATTACTCTGCGTAATAATACGTTTTTGCAAGAATTGCAAGTGAACCGGTCATAAATATCCATTCGGAGGGGCTGGTAATCTCGTGCCAGAAATAAAAGCCGATATAATCCAGGATCATGTGACCCGTAAACGGACCCAGCAGCGGCCAGAACCAGTCTGCCGGCAGTGTCCACATCTCATCCATTATCTGGTGGAGCAGGACTGCACCCGCCATGCCGGCACCCGGCCACGTGGCCATGGACCTGAAGAAAATAAGGGTACAGAGAAGGATGACCATGATAATCATAAGGGCGTGAAACACGGTCCTCCCCCCGCCGAGGACTGACGGGAACACCAACCCGAGTGACTTGTCAACGAGGTCCGGGAGGATTGACCCGACAACACAGAAAAGGACTGCCCGCCGATCATTCGTCAGGTGCCAGAACCCAAGACCAAGGAGTGCACCGGCGAAGATGTGGGCAAAGATCAACATGCAGGTACGCGTGGATTCCCGGGGTATAAAATCCTGCGTCAGATTCTGGATTGCAGGTGACTGGAGGGTTAAGACATCAATCAGGCTTTGAGCAGGCGGGCATTGACTGAGACAATGACCGTGCTCGCGCTCATCAGGACTGCCCCCATCGCCGGGGTAAGAAGGATCCCGTAACCGATGAGAATGCCGGCTGCAAGCGGGATCGCAAAGGAGTTGTACCCGGTTGCCCAGACAAGGTTCTGCACCATCTTCGCATACGTCTTTTTTGAGAGCCCGACGATATCAGCAACGTCACGGGGATCACTTCTCACCAGGACAATATCGGCACTCTCCACAGCAACATCAGTGCCCGCACCGATTGCGATCCCGACATCTGCCTGCACAAGGGCCGGAGCATCATTGATCCCGTCACCTACCATTGCGACGGTATACCGTTTCTGGATCTCCTTTATTTTATCTGACTTTTGATGAGGGAGCACCTCGGCGAAATACTCGTCCAGGCCGATCTCTTCTGCTACCCACTGTGCCACGAACCGGTTGTCCCCAGTGAGCATCATGCACCGGATACCCATCGATTTCAGCCGGGCAATCGCCTCCTTTGACTCCTTTCTGATAATATCAGCAAGGGCAATGACTCCCAGCGGCCGCTCGTCTTCCAGCAAAAAAACAACCGTTTTACCCTGTTTCGTGATGGTTTCGACCCGTTGATCGCCAATCTCAATATGATTTTCCTTCAGGTATCCCGGGCTGACCACCTTCAGGTTCCGTCCAGTGACAACCGCCTCGATACCTTTACCGGGAAGAGCATGGAATTTTTCTGCCCGGACAAGGGTGATGTGCCGGTCCGCTGCAGCCTTCACGATGCCCCGGGCGATAGGGTGCTCGGAATTGGTTTCGAGAGTGGCGGCCATCTGCACCACCTCGGATTCGCTGAGATGACCGAGCGGGAGTATATCCGTAACCCCGAATTTGCCTTCCGTCAGGGTCCCGGTTTTATCAAAGACAATCGCCTGGATATCCTTTGCCCGTTCGAATGCCTGCCGTTCACGGATAAGCAGGCCGGACCGGGCTGCAAGGGCAGTCGACACCGCGACGACGAGCGGCACGGCAAGTCCCAGCGCGTGGGGACAGGCGATCACCATGACCGTTGCTGCCCGTTCGATGGCAAAACCGGGTCCCTGTCCCAGCACAAGCCACCCGGCAAAGGTTATGACACCGACGCTCAGCGCAATAATAACGAGATAGAGGGCAGCACGGTTGGCAAGGTCCTGTGCACGGGATTTGCTCTCCTGTGCCTGCTGTACCAGGGTAATAACCTGGTTCAGGTACGTCTCCTTTCCGGTCCTGTTCACTTCAGCAACAACCGACCCTTCACCGTTGATTGCCCCGCCGGTCACCGGGTCACCGGGATGTTTCGACACGGGTTTTGATTCCCCGGTAAGCAGCGATTCATCCATGCTGCCTGAACCCTCAATAACGACACCGTCGACCGGTACCTTCTCACCCGGCCTGATGAGGACGCGGTCACCGGGCTGTAAATCCGGGACCTTCACCGTTATTGTCTCATGATCTTTGAGCAGGTGTGCCTCCTGGGGCATAATTTTTACCAGTTCCTCAAGCGCACGGGAAGCCCCCAGGACCGACTTCATCTCGATCCAGTGCCCGAGAAGCATGATATCGATAAGCGTTGCCAGTTCCCAGAAGAATCCCTCCCCCATCAGGCCAAACACCACGGCAGCGCTGTAAAAATACGCTACGCTGATCGCGACTGCAATCAGGGTCATCATGCCCGGGGTGCGGGCACGCATCTCCCGTACGATCCCGGTGAGGAAGGGATACCCGCCATAGAAATAAACAATGGTGGCAAGGGCGAGGGTAATGAACCCGGAACCCGAAAAATCAAACCGGAATCCCAGAAACGACTGGATGACCGGTGAGAGAAAAAGGATCGGGATGGTGATAATCGTCGAAATGATGAACCGTTTTTTGAAATCTTCCAGATCGTGGACATGCGAGCCGGCGCCGGTATGATGAGGGCCCGTATCTCCTCCATGCTTTTTCGGCTTGACCATTGTGGAATGATCCGATCCTACAGTGTCTGGAGCACCACCGTTATGCATCTGCTGGACCGTTTTATTATGAACCGATCCTACAGGACCCGTATCCCCCCCGTGATGCATCGGTTGGACTGGATTGTCATGATCGGGTTCTGTTCCCTTCTCTGGTGCAGGATGATGCATATCGTGGTCCATTACTGGTTCTCCGTTCCCGTATCAACGTGAAACTATTTCCGTTTCGGATATATCGGAACAGAGTACCAAATCAAGATAAAGGTATCTGAAGAGGTCAATCGTATACGGTGTTCAGGAATGTCAAAGGATCCTTTCCCTCCAGAGGCTTTACCAGATAGTATTAAACAGAACATTCGGGCAGAGTTCCATGATGGGAGCTGACGGCCCCGGCGGACCCTGCTTCCTCCTCATCCCGCTCATCTTTTCATTTCTCACTGTCAGACATGAAGCGGCGCTCAAGCCGACTTATTTCCACTGGAGAATTCGGTTCTGCGGCTTATTCCGTGATATGCGGGGTCTCCACAGGAGATGCCACAAAGGGACAGCTGAAATCCGGGAGATATATCGAACCAGTTCCAGAGGAAATACAGACTTCCCTCTTTTTGCTCCGTCCCGAACCAGAACTTTCTTGGTGCGAAGTTTGTCGCTACCGTCTGAACACAGACTTCACCCTTCCGGATCGTTCATACAAAACAACAGATGCCTGGTCCGGAACGCGAAAATGAAGATAAACAAAGAACAGGAAGATCCTCCAGAAAGTTGTTGAAAGGTCGGATCTTCCTATTTCACAATTGTGTAGAAATAAAATAATACTTACGATTTTATATCCCTTGTCCGGTATTCTTGTCCCAAAGTATCTGTCCCAAAAACAGGAAATCGTCCATGTCAGGACAGGTAACGAAAACGATTCTCACGATTGCTGGTCTCGTTTCGGGACAGGAAGGCACAACCCGTTTCCCGTTGTATCCATAGGACCTGATGCACAGTATACATGCCGGATCGGAAATCTTTCCGTTAAACCACATTTCACGATTGAATTTTTCCGGTACATTTACCAAAAACAGGCCACCAACATTGATGAGAGAAAATGGAGAACTGAAACAGCTCCTGACACTCCAGGCAAAGGATTCTTCAAGGAAGGGTTATTCCGGTTTTGTAGAAACATACATGAAAGGGAGTTCACACCCGAACCATGAAAATCATCAAACCCTGTAATTTTATGAGGGCTCCCCGCCTTGCCTCTCCGAGGCACGGCGGGGCAGTGCGGTATTTATAAATATGCTTATAGACACGGATCCGCCCTTTGCGGCGTTTCAATGAGCTGAAAACTCCGACCCAGGCCTCTCAAGAGACCTTTGTGCGGATGGCAGTCGTACCTTTACATTTTCATCGTTCGGGTTTGAACTCCCGTTCATGCCCGTTTCTACTCAGCCATTATTCCCGGCACTTATGACGGATGGATTTGCCGGGAGCTGATTTGAGACATATTTCTTCATTTTTGTTTTTCACTATTTTCCTTTACCCGGTACCGGACAATCTTTCTCACCAGATCAAACGGGACTGGCTTATTTATCGGGAACTGGACGGTACCTTTTGAATGCTTATACGGAGGCAGTTCTTCCCTGAAAGCATCGATTGCAGACGACCCCGGATAAAATCCGATATGGTGTTTATATGCTGCGAAATGCACCAGGTTGCCATGAAGCCTGAAGGTGGGCATCCCCCAGCTTATTGTTTCCTCCGCCTCGGGTGCTGTTTCTTTGATCACCCTCCGGAGTTCTTCCAGGATACCTCTGACCTGTTCCGGGAACCTGGCGATATACTCAGGTATGGTTGTGAAATCACTTTCTGATGCTTCCATGTCACAATCTTCTCCCGGGTTACCGTTAATTATTTTTTCATAGAGGCATTCTCCCGCTCAAATAAGAAACGGTTCGGCAACCCGTTCATGTCCCATGAGCTGCGATTGTGGAGATTGCTGACAGCTGTATGGAGACCGTGACTGGTTCACAGGTCTTGAAAAAACTCCACAAGGAGCGGTGCAAGGGCTTCCGCACTGACATCATGGGTCTGGCCATCCAGTATCTGAAGGCTTGCATTCGGCATGATGGTACTCAGGATTTCGGCAGTTGTCTTCATAAACGGGAAACTGGCGCTCCCGCTCATTACCAGCACCGGCACGGTCACCCGTGCAACCAGGCCCGCGGGGACTGAGGCCTCCCGGCCAAGGATAGCCGTGTGGTCGTAGGCGAGGGTAGGGGCTGCGGCCTCCATCGCCGCCCAGACAGGGGATTTGCGCATGCCGGCTATCTGCCCTGCCGTCATCCCGGTATATTGCATAAAAAGGACTACCGCATCACCGCGGTTACCTTCAGCCAGAAGCGTGGTTAATCTTGATATGTAGCCTTTCCAGGCAGACTTCGCCTGCGGGTCATCGTTATAAGGCACTTCGTAGAGTGCAAGTTTTTTGATCCTGCTGCCAGGTTTTGCTGCTGAGTGCAGGGCCAGTGCCCCGCCGGATGAGTGGCCATAAAGGTACGCCTCACCGCCAGCTGCGTCGATCATTGCCTCAATGTCTTCGATCTCGCGTTCCACAGCATATGGCTGTGTGTCGCCACTGTCACCCTTGCCACGCCGGTCGTAGTTATAGACGGTGAAATCCTGTGCAAGCACCTCAACAAGGTGTGGCGTGGATGCGAAGTTTCGGTCGCTGAGTGCGCCAGACACGATGATGAGGGCTGGACCTCTGCCATGCTTTTCATAGGCTAGTCTGGTGCCGTCCCGGGAAGTTACGGTGTTCATGCTGCTCAAAGGGCTCAACTCTGCATGGAATATCAAAAGGAAATGAATAAAATCGTTCCTGAAAAACAGGATTTGAAACACATTTTGAAATGATTCAGGTTTTCCAGAAGAGCCTGAACAGAAAACTGGTCCGGATGCCTGGTTCCAGGTGAGGTTCAAAGCGCCTTCATTAATCCCTTTTTTCCCGGTATTTCAGGTGGCTTCACCGGATACCAACTAAAGGTCGTCAGAGGTGTTTTGAAGTGAGGGGGGAGCATGTTATCCTCCGGAATAAAAGGATTATGAATGTCTGAAAACTCTTCTTGAGAAGAGGGAGAGATTTGAACGTTCGGTGATACCATGCACGTGGAGATCGTGCCGTTGAGGACTCCCGGATTGAGAGGACGGCGCAATCCCAGCGCCGAGAGTGTATAACAGCATCCGCTTCAGCTATTTTCCGAGTTCTTTGAGGGCCACTTTTTTATTATTCCATGCACCCGCCAGCCGGGGGTTTATCTCAAGAGCTCTATCAAAGCAGACAAGTGCTTCCTCTCGTCTTCCGAGTTCTTTGAGGGCAACGCCTTTTGAGGTCCATGCATACGCATCCCGTGGGTCTATCTCGAGAGATTTATTATAGCACTGAATCGCTTCCTTATATTTCCCGAGTTCTTTTAAGGAAACTCCCATGTTGTACCACGCATCTACATCTCCCGGGTCCCGCTCAAGGACATGCCGGTAGCATGCCACCGCTTCCTCATAGCTCCCGAGTTCTTTCAGGGTGACTGCTTTGTTGTACCACGCGTCTACATCCTCCGGGTTCTGCTCGAGTACTTTCTGATAACAGGCGATTGCCAGCTGAGGTTTTCCCAGTTCACCATACGCAACTCCCTTGTTGTACCAGGCCTTGGAAATTCCCGGGTTTATCCCGAGAGCCGTATCGAAGCATGCAACTGCCTCCTCGTATTTTTCGAGTTCTTTGAGGGCAACGCCTTTGTTGAGCCATGCTCCCAGTAATTCCGGGTCGGTTTCGAGCGCTTTGTCATAGCATGCGATCGCCTCCTCATAGTCCCCGAGTTCTTTGAGGGCGACGCCCTTATTATTCCATGTTCCCCCCAACCCGGGATTTATCAGGAGTGCCTGATAGTAGCACCCGATTGCTTCCTCATATCTTCCGAGTTTATACAGGCCATTTCCCTTGTTGTTCCACGCATCAGATGATCCCGGGTTTATTGCCAGGGCCTTATCGTAGCATTCAAGGGTTTCTTCATAGCGTCCAAGTTTGCCCAGGGCAACTCCTTTGGTGTACCACGCGTCCGCATCCCCCGGGTCCCTGTTGAGCGCCTGATCAAAGCACCCAATCGCTTCCTCGTATTTTCCCAGCTCTTTTAAGGCAATGCCCTTGCAGGTCCATGCTGCCCCGATTTCCGGGTTTATCGCGAGTGCCCTGTCACAGCTTTCACATGCATCCTCAAATTTACCGAGTTCTTTGAGGGCAAGTCCTCTGTTGAGCCATGCATACACCTCCCGGGGGTCTAATCCGAGAGCCGTATCATAGCACCCGATTGCCTCCCCGGATTTTCCGAGTTCTCTCAGGGTTACGCCTTTGTTATACCAGGCACTGGCATTTTTCGGGTTTATCTCAAGAGCCTTATCGTAGCAGACAAGGGCTTCCTGCGGCTTTCCCAGTTCACCAAACACAACTCCTCTGTTGTACCACGCGTCAGCATCACGGGAATCCGCAGCGAGAACCTTTTCATAGCATTCCAGTGCTTCTTCATATCTTCCAAGTCTGACCAGGGTGACTCCTTTGTTGTACCAGGCCGTAGCATTTTTCGGGTTTATCCCGAGAGCCGTGGTGTAGCATACGACTGCTCCCTCATAGTTTCCAAGTTCAGTCAGGGCTACTCCTTTATTAGTCCAGGCTTCGCCTGATTTTGGATTTATTTCAATGGCCTTATCATAGCACCCGGTTGAAGCTTCAAATTTGCCGAGGGCCTTCAGGGAAAGTCCTGCGTGGGTCCATGCATCCGCATCTTTCGGGTTCCTTTCAAGAGCTTTATTATAGCACCCGATCGCGTCCTGATATTTTCCCAGCTCTTTCAGAGCACGTCCCTTGGAGCACAACGCATCAGCATCCCCCGGATCACGGTCGAGAGCATTATCATAGCAATCAATCGCCTCCTCATATTTTCCCAGCTTGAAAAGGTCATTTCCCTTCGTGTTCCATGCATCGTCAGACCGCCTCATTCGGGTATCAACTCCTGTTTTTTCAAAGATGCTGCAAAGTCCCGTTGTGCCTTGTGCTCTGTGTGCTGTTTCCAGCTTATATCCATATAAACCTATATTATCACTCAGGTCTGGATATGCTGCCTTATTAACTCAGGGTATCAAAAATGTTGTTTTTTACTACGGGAAGCAGCCTGTGCCACGAGCACATCCGTTCAGGTTATTTCTGCTGGTGGAGAGGTTGTAGCCCTGAAAAGCGTGAAGAAGTAATTCGCTTGATGAAGCGTTACCCTTTGATTCGTTAAGAGGACGTTTTGACTCAGAAGTTTTACTCCCGCGAGTTGTGGTCAAAAAAACGTTAATCAATTATGGATATAATTTTAGAAGGCCGGTTATATCGGCGTTTTCCAGGGTTATTTTTGCGGTATCCCCTTCATATGAGTAGCCATACATGGTAACATCCTTACACGAATCGGTATACAAATCACCGAGACCCAGGGTATGTCCGATTTCATGGGTGGCGATGTTCTGCAGGTCCATATACGGGTTCTCAACGGTTGGATCCCAGGTAAAGTCGGTATCAAATAAGATATCACTTTCAACCGCCCATTTCGTCCGTCCCAGCGTATACCATGTGCTTGTGACAGCGATTACCCCTTCCGTAGAATAATCTCCAAAGGTAACAAGATTAACGGAATCACGCTGGCCCCAGGTTTTGCCACTTACTTGGGGAAATGTGTCGGAAAATAACTTCTGAGCGGTTTCATGATCCCAGGTATATGCAGATGATACAATGGTTGAGGAGAATTCTTGAAAGTCACTTTCCTGGATAGAATATTGAATCTCCCCGCCCCACTTATACCCTAATAGTTTGTAACAGGTATCGGTCTTTGGCGGCCTGGCCTTATCTATTGATTTCGCGTAATGAATATGCGTAACCTTTACCAGACCTGCATCTTTCCCTTTCCCGAACTCGACAATCATCGTCGGTTTATCCCCGTTATCAGGGATGCCTTTCAATTCAACAGCGTACGCTGCACCTGGTATGACACAGATCAGCAGCACCACGATAAAACAACACAGCACAATTTTTCCCATTCTCATAAGGCACATCCGGAATAGTATGTGATACATCTTTCCTGGTTGATAAAAAATTATGCATTGCGCTGATGCCTTGCCATCGGGATTTATTTGATAAAAGGTGTATGGAGATGCTGATTTCATGTATCTTTCTCCATGATCGTTCTTTGATGTTTGTGTGGCCGTCCCAAGGATTGAGTGTCATAATTCCTCTGATTCATCCTAAGCCTTCCTGAATCATCGTGGTTCAGAAAATACAAGATCGGATATCGGTGGGGACAATCGGATCAGTGGGGACTCCTGACCTTCCCGCTTTCCGGCGGGATTTCCCCCTCCGCCTTTTCATGCAATTCGGGGGGTTACCCGAAAAATCCCATTTTTTGAATGAATGGAAATTACCAGTATGTATCAGATAATTAAAAAAAGTGGATTATCTCTTCCTGTTCGCATGATACCGCGACAACGTCGCCTGACGCTGGTCAAGGTACTTCGCATCGCTTTTCCGGTAATAGGGGTTTTCTGCCCGCTCGGTCGTGTAAAAGACCAGCTGGCCGATCGGCATACCCGCGTATACCTTTACCGGGCGTGCGTTGACATTTGCCATCTCAAGCGTGATCGTGCCCCGGAAACCCGCATCGATCCAGCCACCGGTCTGGTGCAGGGTGACTCCGAGCCGGGCGATGCTCGACTTGCCTTCAATCGTGGCAACGATATTATCCGGCAGTTCAATGCACTCCAGCGTTTCGGCCAGGACGAACTGGCCGGGATTGAGGATGAATGTGTCTGCATGAGTCTCCTCAACATCCGAAGAGACACTGTCCGTATCGTAGGGGTCGATCACCTCGCTGCTGCCCTTATACCAGACAAAATGGTTTCCCAGGCGGATATCCACGGAGTTGGGTTGCACCAGTTTCGGGTCGTACGGGTCGATCCTGATATGGCCCCTGGCGATGCGGTCCAGGAGCTGCCAGTCCACGAGAATCATTGATCTGACATGTGGGTGCTGCCGGTTCATTATGGCTTCGTAACGACGAAACAGAACCGTACGATAATATCCTGCAATACATCTTCACGGTGGAAAACATCCCCGTTCCTGAAAAAAGAGATGCTGGAGGAACAAAATAATAATGTAAAAAAATTTGACGTTTGGATGACCAGGCACGGACGATACAATTCTGTCAGATCTATTATACCATAAAATCCAGCAGAGTTTTTACCTTCAGCCTTTTTTTAAGGTTATAATCGACTGACGGATCCCGGACAGGGTATCAAAATTTTCAGTAGTTATCATTTCCAGAGGAATTTCGATGGAATATTTCCCTTCAAGGAAATCAATCATCTGAAGTAAGGTGATCGAATCAATGACACCTGTTTCCGATAACGAGTCATTTTCCTGTAATGTACTGTTATCCTCCAGAAATCCCTGCGTTTTTAAAAATTCCAGTATATCCCCGAGAATATCGTTCATGGTGGTTCACATCGACTGAAGTGGTAAGGAAAATATTTAAATAAAGTGTTTGGTATAGTCTTTCTCATAAGTTATATAAAAAAATATGGTGAACCATGGCTGACAGAACCTTTGAAAACGGGTTTGACCTGAAAAAAGAGATGCTCAGAGACAGCGAAGAGCTCAAAGAAAAATTATCAACATTTATCCGGCAAACCGCTCGCGATCTGTTCAGAAAAGATGGCATTGTCATCGGAGTTTCAGGGGGGGTCGATTCTGCAGTTATTGCCGCTCTGTCTGTTGAAGCACTGGGTCCGGAGCGGGTGTACGGCCTGGTCCTTCCGGAAAAGGAGTCGTCTCCTTCCAGCAGGGAACTGGGGATAGACCTGTGCAATGCGTTAAGAATCAGCTATAGCGAAGTCCCCATCACTCCCATGCTGGAGGCATTCAATATCTATGCCAGAAAAGAATCGCTCATTTCCGAACTTTTCCCCCGGTTTGATCCGTCGTCCCATACCACATCCTTATCCCGACCCCCGATGATTGCCGGTGAAGAACTTCTCAACATACCGTCACTTCACCTGTTGAAAAACGGAAAGACCATCGGCACAAAACGGCTGTCCATGCAACAGTTTTTTACGGTGCTCAGCCTGCAGAATGTGAAACAGAGAACAAGGATGATAGTTGAATACATGTATGCCGAGAAAATGAATTATGCAGTCTGCGGGACTACCAACAAAACCGAATTGCTGACAGGATTTTTCGTGAAGTATGGCGACGGAGGCGTTGACCTGGAACCTATTGCAAACTGCTACAAATCACAGGTCTATAAACTTGCAGAACTGCTGCATGTTGACCAGCGGATCATAGCCCGGGCACCAAGCCCTGATACCTGGAGTCATTATACATCGGATGAAGAAGTGTCGCTGAGGATACCCTATGATATTCTCGACCAGCTCCTGTATGCCGATGAACATCACATTCCCCCTGATATTATCGAAAGGAATACGAAACTCAGTAAACGCCAGATCGAATCGGCATACAAGCATATTCACAGTCTGAAGAATGCTGCCCGCAGTATCCAGGCATCCCCTCCCGTATACCTGGGATAAGCACTGGAGAAATTCCTTTAAGGTATTTTTCGAAGATACTGGAGAAATCGCTGAGTTCTCCGGAGTACCCCACTGAGCTAACGAGAAGCACTGTGCGCCATCTTCCTCGTCTCTTCAAGGATTCTCCGGGCAGGAAATGGTTTTTAACAACCTGTCCAGGCAGGGTTTCCTGCACGGTCTCTCCGAAAAGCGGTAAACCAAAGCAGGTTAAATAATAATGCCGTCCATATTCTCTTAAAATGAAAAGATTCCCCGTTGATCGCCCGGGGTGTCATCTTCCGATACCTGTGACAAAGGAACCAACAACCACACCTGGCACGGTAAGATCATGAACATGCATCATCTGTTACATCAGGACCCGGAAATCTGGGATCTGTTCACCCGTAAAGAGGAATATTCCAATCCCCGGAGAGATCCCTATGACCGGTTTCCCTATTATGCCTGCAGGGATCTCAATATTTTCGAACCCAGAGCGTCACAATACCTCATTACGCACGGTTATTCATGCGATTATCCCGATAATGCACCTTTTGCCGTCTGCCTGACCCACGACATCGACAGAGTCTATACCTCGCTTCACACAAAGAGACAGTCAGCACTTCGCAGCCTGAAAAGAGGTCGTCCCCTGCAGTCATTCCACTCAATTGCCCGGATGCGGTCAAAAAAACTGCCTCTCTGTAACTTTTCTGACATCATGGGGCTGGAAGAGAAATACGGTGCGACAAGCACATTCTTTTTCCTTGCAGAGAAACCCGGAGAGCAGGCTTACACGTACACCATTGAGGACCTTGAGCCGGAAATCGGGCGGATCATCGATCACGGGGGAGAAGTGGGACTTCACGGCGGGCATACTGCGTATCTCGATGCACAGGAGATGAAGGAGAAGAAGGAACGGTTGGAAAAGGTTACCTGCAAACCCGTGAAGGGGTACCGGAATCATTATCTTCGCTTCAGGGTACCGGATACGTGGGAGTGCCTGAGTTCAGCGGGGTTTCAGTACGATACAACATTCGGATATGCAGATTGTTTCGGGTTCCGGAACGGGATGTGCCACCCGTTCAGACCATTCAACCTGACCACGAACCGTACGATTGATATCCAGGAAATTCCCCTGACGGTGATGGACCGCACCATGGACCAGCCCTATATGGGGCTTGACAGCAGGAAATGGGAAGCAATAAAAATGCTCGTTGACCGTATTGCGGCCTGCAACGGGGTGTTTACCGTGTTGTGGCATAACGTCTCCATGGAGGGGGAAAACCTGAAGCTGTATGAGAAAATTCTCCGCTATTGTCATGACAGGAAGGCATGGATGACGAACGGGGAAGGGATATCACAGTTTTTCCTGGATAAAACCGACACATATCTCTCCTGAGGCATCTGCCGGGATGAGTCGACGGTCGGGCTTGAACCTGACGACCAAAATCCGGATCCCCGTACTATTTCAAAAATATTCTCCCGAGACACTCAAGGAGAATTTTTCCGGGCTCATTCAGGTTTTTTTATCATGGTGATGAACTGGCCATATACCAGTCTTTTTTTGGGAAGAAGCCGGCCCGATAAGGGTATCAGGAGAACTTCAATTGCATGAACAACCCTTGAGTGGATGTTTTTTGAGGGCAGAGGCGGGGGAGAGGTTTCCCAGATCGACCGGGGCGATGTATTCTGCCGCGGTTGGAATCGGGAAAGCATGAGTTTTACATTCTTACGGTGATCATACGGCTCATAAGAAACTTCAATGGTGGCAGGACCGGAGAAATAGTCCTTCCAGAACGTTTCCGGGAACAGGGTAATGACATCCGGCGGTGGTGAGCCTGCCCAGACAGCGTCAGATTCTCTCACAGACTGGAGATCAGGGCAGTTAAACAGGAGCATCCCTCCTGGTTTGAGCATCCCCAGCAGATTATTGATAAATACGACCGGATTGTCAACACACCCGACAGTGCCTATTGAGAAGATGACATCAAACCGCCCCAGGTCCCTGCACCTTTCCTTATCTTCTGCATTTAATGCCAGAAAATGATCCCCGAACCGCTCTCCTGACCGGGACACGGCCGCTTCTGAAATGTCGGTTCCGGTAATATCATACCCGCACGACAGGAAGTAGGCTGTTACATACCCCTGGGAACAGCCGATCTCAAGCATTTTTGCAGAATCCGGTAACAAGGCAAGCTTATCGATGATAAACCTGAATTTCATGGTCTGTGACAGGATTTTTTTAATTTCCTGATGATTGTGCCGGTGATACAGTTCTTCAATGCGGTTCGCCAGCGATATCTGCCAGTGGTAGGGCGAGGTATCACATGCATGTAACCTGTCGTGGATAGCATGGTCCCGCCACACGAACCTGCACCCGCATTCACTACAGTCATAGACAGGGAACCGGAATTCCTTATAGGGGTCAATCCGGCCGATATTTTTTACCCGGTGGCTCCCGCATATCCGGCATGAAACGTTGCTGTCAGGGTCAGTATCACTCTTTCCGGTCATCGGTTCCATTTGGTGTTCATCCCACGTTCCCCTGTGATGATGGAAGGGGGAAAAGGAAATAATTTAGTACGATCGGGTTATTTTTTTCCTGACCTTTTCCCATAAGGAAAAAAAAGGTTTGTCTTCCAGGAATTCTATGAAATCGACCCGCGAACTGATAACATCCCCCCTGTATTCTCCTCCCCATAAGGTTTCCCTGACGATCCCCAGGGTCAGTCCCCCGGACCGGATTACTTCAAAAAAAGGTCGTATCATAACATACCGCTCTTTTCCGGAGAGCACTGCGGACGCCAGGGTAAACGGGTACAGGACAACCGTCCTTAGGATCCTGAAGAGGAAAATGGAGGTATTATACGCAAGATTGTAGTGGATCCCGTATTTTTTATGTAACTGGACAAGCCCTTTCCCGTTCCTGCAGGAACGGTACCACAACCCTTTCAGCGTATCGGGGTGATCATGATACACAACCGCGTCAGGGGCATACTGTAATCTGTAACCCAGCAGTTGCGTTTTGATGCTGATATCTGCATCCACACAGGCCACGAGGAGATTATCAAACCCGTGGATATCTGCAAGGATGCGCCTCCGGTATGCGGCATTTCCCGAAAGCAGTTTATTGTGAAGCATGAACCTTTTCTGATTAAGAATCCCGGAGTCCTCGACGTAGCGCTGGAGGGATGTCACGGGCTTGGAACTTTCAATCCTTCCCCCGACCGCTCCAACAGAATCATCGGTAAAACCACGCATAAGATTTGTTATCCAGTCGCTTTCGGCGATGCAGTCATCACCGGTAAAACAGATAACATCCGCAGTTGATCGCGCAATACCTGTATTGGTGGCACCTGCAATTCCCTGGTTTTCCTGGGTAATCCAGATAAAACCGCAGGTGGCCTTCTTTTCAAACTCCCTGAGAACATCTTCGGTAGTATCGTGCGAGCCGTCGTTGACAATGATTATATTATAACGATCCTTCGGGTATGTCTGGTTCACCAGAGAATCCAGGCAGCGGGAGAGCCTGGCTCCACGGTTGAATGTCGGAACCACCACACTGACGGTCGGATACATCCCTGCATGCTGCTCCCCGGAATCTGAACTCATTGAATACAGTCTCTGTTGTTTTTTTTATTCCAAAAGCGTACTATCTATTAGTGAGAATAAAAATATACCCCTGCTCTTCCTCCGGCCAAGGAATTTCTCCAACAGGCGTGGTCAAAACAGACAATCAGGTCACAAAAAATATTGTTTTTTCTTTTTGCAAAGAGCCCGTACTGCTGGTCGTAACGGGTGAACTGCCTCCTTTGCAGGGAGGCGGGTGCGTACATAAAGCCTCGCTGAACAAGGATCGTAAGACAGGGTTCAATAATCCGAAGCGAAACATTAACCTCACCACAGGATGGAAAGTAGTACCAGGGTTGAACAAAGGAGACCATGGGGATGGATCTGGTAACTGTAATTTTCGCAGGACTGCAGGTGTTTTGGGTCATCAGCCTGTTCTTCATGCCGGGTTTTGTCATCACCCTGGTCCGTTTTCCCCGGTTGAATGAAATCGGGGTCATATGGCGGCTGGTCTATTCGGTCATCGCAAGCATCGTTTTTATCCTTGCATTCGTCCTGGTCATGAATGTACTCGGACTGGATCCCACCCCGGGAAATATCGGTCCCGTGATTGCGGTTTTTTTAGCCTGTATGCTCATCATATGGCTCTCCGAGGTGTTCTCCGCGGGAAGAAGGTTCCAGGAATGGATTGACTCACATCTCTCCCGCTCCGTTACATTCGGGGTAATCCGGAGGAATTTCTCACGCAGACTCCATGCTGCCCTGGACCCGGGGCGGACTTCAACGACAATCGTTGTCTTCCACGAGAGCCGGAGTTCAGGAAGGAATCATATCAGTCATTCCTGGCTCCTTAATGTCGGCAGGGAGATAGCAATCCAGGAAATCGTGGAATACAAGGGGAAAACCTCCGGCAGGGTCATATTACCTCCGCCCTATCCAAAGACACGGTATATTGAACTGTCCGTGCTCGAATACAACGACGGGAGGGTGTCACTGGTCGACGATCTGCAGGTATATCCGGTTCATGTGGCAAGGAACCTTACCAGTACCATTCCTGGTCTTAAACCGAAACGCGGTATCCTGGATATCGCCGATCGAATCTATAAGAAAACTGCTGTGACCGAGGTCCAGTGGATCTATACCCGTGACTTTCATCTTCTGGCCGTCACCTGGCCGGATGACACGCTGGACCAGATGGTCGATCGGGTTATAGCAAAAATTGACCAGATCGTCGTTTCACTCCAGTGCGGAATTGAGGTTGCTCTGGGGGCCGAAGACCAGAAGGCGTACAGCGATGCCCATGCAGTAACCGAAACGCCAAAGCCGTCAGCTTCTGGTCCTGTCAGGACAGCAGAGATCGCTCAGCCTCACCAGACTTTCGCCGGTCCGGACAAGGGAGATCAACGGAGTATGCAGGAGAAGATCCTGTCAGGTGTTGACATGTCCGGCATTATGCCTTCATCCTTTCGCACCACAAACCGGGTCATGGAAAGAATTGTCATTCCCAAAGAGGCCGATGTCAACAAACGCGTTTTTACCCGGATTGAAGAAATCATTGATGATGACTGGCTCTATACGTAGGGATTGTGAGACAGGTCTTGTAGTTACCGGGATATGAGGAGAATATGATAGTCTCACCATACCGGAAACCGGTTTTGATTCTTTACCGACATGTATCCCTATTTTCGCTTGACAAAGAGATCATTTTCAGATAATGAAATGAGGGTTCCCCGCCTCAGGGCCTCTCCGAGGCACGGCGGGGCAATGAGTTTTATGGAGCTTTCGTAACTGAGCCGCCGCGGGGGCGTCCCTTCGGGGGCGGCGACGTTCATCGCTTATTGATGCACGAAATCAACCTCTTTCGGTTCTCCATAAAACCGGACGCAAACATATGGTTTTGAATCTGGACTGCAGAGCCCTTTCCGAGGTTACAGGAATTATTGTTGGGTTAAAACTCCATTTCTCTGTGGCCAATCACCCGATATCATATGAAACGGGATTGATTGAAAAATCAGCAGACAAAAAAATTCCGCATTGCCCATTGATAAATCCAGAACCTTTGAAATTTCTTACTCTTCTTCACCGGTATTTCTGTCAGGATCCGGGACCTGCCTGTTCCGCTCAAACTGTGCCGGGTTGATATGCCACTCGCTCCTCCTGAGCAGCCCGTGCAGGGTACTGGCCTCCCGGCTGGTGAGATGTGCCCGCCCGAGTACCCTGCGGATAAGGATCATCGTGTTCTCGCGCTTGAATGCCGGGTGACCAATGGCATCAAGGTACCGGTCGATGTGCTGGTACAGGTAGCCCATATCGACCGGTGAGGCGAGTGCATAGGAGGGGAGAGGGAGACTGGACAGTTCGTAACATATCACGCCGACGGCATGGGAGAGGTTGAGGATTGGGTACTCATCGGTCGTCGGGATGGTGCAGATCATGTCGCTGCGCTTCACCTCCTCGTTATTGAGCCCCCAGTTCTCGCGCCCGAACAGGATGGATACACGCCCGTCAATGTCCCTGAGATTTTCGCGGAGTTCACGGGGTGAATAAAATGGCATCCGCATGGAATGGCAGACAGACTTGCTGACCGTGCCGGTGGTGGCAATAACGATGCTGCTCCTGGCAAAAACGTCTTCTATGGTGCAGAGTTCCGCTCCCCTGAGCACGTCCTGGGCATGGGCTGCACGGGCTTTGGCCTCATTTCCGAGGGTGCACGGATCGATCAGGACAAGACGGGAAAAACCGAAATTTTTCATGACCCGTGCGGTAAACCCCACGTTCCCTTCGTAGAGGGGAGCAACAAGCACGATGTCAATCTCGGGCATAAAAAATTACTGGATGGCGTCAACCGTTGCTTTCAGGACAGCGGCACCCTGGTCATAGACGGCGTTGCCGACGACAATCGTATCGGCGTACTGTGACATCTGTGCCGCTTTTTCAGCCGAGTTGATCCCGCCCCCGTAATAGAGTATTGACTTGTCAACAGCCTCCGATGCAGCCTTCACGATCGCCGGATCCCCGTACTTTCCGCTGTATTCGATATAGACGATCGGGAAATGGAAGTAGCGGTCGGCAATCGTTGTATAGGCTGCTACCTCTTCAGGAGTCAGGTTACAAAAAGACCGTGTCAGCCGCCCGACAGAGGATTCAGGATTCAGGACGATGTAGGCTTCCGGCACAATATAATCCCACGGTATTTTTCCCTTCTGCACCTGGACCCAGTCCCGGTGTTTGCCCACGACCCACTGCACATCCGCTGAATTGATCACGCTGGGGACAAAGATGTAGTCAATTCCCCGGGTCAGGACGGCGTCAGGAGCGGCCGGTTCCATGACAAGGGGAAGACCATAGGTTTTCACCTGTTTCAGGAGAGCAGAAAGATTCTCCTGAGTAACATTCAGCGTGCCCGAAAGCATCAGCGCATCCGTGCCGCTTGCCGCAATGGCGTCGATATCTCCCGGCTTCAGCTGTTTGTCAGGATCGAGTTTGGTCACGTGCACCCAGTCTTTCCATTTCATCAGTATCACAGGTACTTGTTTTTTCTTTGTCATAAACCGATGGCATCGCGGGTGCCGGAGCGGGTGGAGCAGATGAGGCTCAATAAAGATATTGGCATGATACCGAATCAACCATAAATCCCGGTTAACAGGGTGTTTGTATTCTGAAAGTGAAATGATGATTCCCCGCTTCAGGGCATCTCCGAGGCACAGCGGGGCAGGAGGAATGCAACATTTAATTTTTGTTCTGATCCGCCGCGGGGGCACCCTTTCGGGCACGGGGGATTTTATTGCTCAGTGAAAAAGGGACATCCACGTAAAGTCCTGATCCACTTTTTTAAGAAAATCGCGGCTCGATTGAAACGGGCATGAACGGGAATGGTTCTTACCCAGCCATGAAAAATTGTGAAGGTTCGACTGGCACCTGCACCAGGCTCCTGAGAGAACAGGGCCTGAGTTTTCGGGTAATTGAAGCGCCGCGGGGGCGTCCCTTCGGGGGCGGCGGGGTTCATCACAAATAATTATGAGGAATAAACATTCCATTACTCACATCTGTTTATTTTAATTTCAGGGGAAATAGTAGATTTCAGGGGAAATCCTCACAACATCTTTATCAATGCTCGTTTATGTCTACGGCACGTAATGCCTCCGCCCCCGCTGCTGGCATCCCCTCTGGAGCGATTAATTCCAGAAAAGGTAATACAACACCATCGCAAAAGCGCAGGGGAGGTTCGGGGGGACAGGCACGGTCCCTTCCGATACCAGGTGATTCGCAATCTGTTGAAATTACAAGATTATGCGATAGTCGCCCGTCAAAGAACACACAGGCTGTTTCAAAAATTGTTTCAAAATCTGTTTTTTGGGAATGATCTTAAAAATTTCCTCCCCGATAGGATGGAGAGAAAAGGGTATTGTAAAAAAATACCCGGTTTCTTAAAGGGCTGATCGTACATGAGCGACGAGAACGGGATAATAATTGAACGAGTATTCGACGCACCTCGTGATGCTGTCTGGCGGGCCTGGACAGAGCCGGAACTCATCAGAAAGTGGTGGGGTCCTGAAGGATTCAGTTCACCACGTGTTAACGTGGATTTAAAAGTAGGCGGAAAATACGTCTTTGCCATGCACGGACCACCGGGCTCTGAGTGGGACAAGGATATGTATAGTGCCGGGGTCTACAAGGAAATCGTGCCACATACGAAACTGGTTGTAACTGACTATTTTTCCGATGAGAAGGGTGAAATGAAGGAACCTGCCGAATTCGGACAGGACCCTGATTTCCCGAAAGTATCAACGGTTACCGTCCTCTTTGAGGATGCGGGAAAAGGAAAAACAAAACTTACCATCCGCTATCCTGATCCCGGAACAAAAAAACAGAAAGATGCGATGATTAAAAGCGGGATGAAGGAGGGCTGGAATTCCAGCCTTGATAAGCTGAAAAAGGTCCTGGAGGTGAAATGATATGGTAAAAATAAGCCAGAAAATTGTACCTCACCTGTGGCTGGAAAAAGATGCCGACAAAGCAGCTGAGTTTTATGTTTCGGTATTTAAGAATTCCAGGATTCTTAAAACGTCCTATTATCCAGAGGCCGCAGAAGAGGTTTCCGGCCAGAAAAAAGGGTCGGTCATGACCGTCGGGTTTGTACTGGAAGGCCAGGAATTTATGGTTCTCAATGGCGGTCCGGCGTTCAAACTCAACGAGGCAGTGTCCTTTATGGTTTTCTGTGAAAACCAGAAGGAAATAGATTATTTCTGGGACAAACTCTCTTTTGTTCCGGAATCTGAACAGTGCGGCTGGCTGAAAGATAAATTTGGCCTGAGCTGGCAGATTGTTCCGACAATTCTTGATACGATGATCACCGACAAAGATCCTCAAAAAGTGGAAAGGGTAACGGCAGCATTCCTCAAGATGAAGAAATTTGACATCAGCGCTTTACAAAAAGCTTACGAAGGATAGCCTGTTGCATACATCATAAGGCAGGATGCTTCCTGAATAGCATAATCATAAAAATTCACAGAAACTTTTTGAGATTCCCCCCCACCTCTAAGGCCTCTCCAAGGCACGATGGGGCGGGAAGGTTTTCAGCATTTTTACTTATTTTTACTGATCCACCGCTGAGACATGCCTTCAGGGGCGGCGGCATTCATCGCTTCATTGATAACGAAACCGATCTCTTCGATCATGCTATGGATTCGGGTTTCCTGGTTCGCATTTCCATGACAGGCAAAGAGAAATCCCCGTCTGGATACGTTGGTGTAAGAATTGAGACCGGATTCCAGGATTCTGGGGCTATTTCCCCGGAACCCGGGGCCGCGAAACCGGCATGAGAATGGGTATCACTGCCCTGAAAAAATAACATTCAGAGCTGGATAATCGCAGTATCCCGCTTTTTCTGGATCGCTGCCTGGTATTCCCTGATTTTGTGTGCAGGAATACCGGATTGTGCAGCCACGGTATCTGCATCCGCTTCGAGAAGAGCAGAGGCATTGATGATCCCTGCGGACGCCAGTCTTCCCATCACCGCTGCATCGATTCCTTTGATCTTCAGGAGTTCCTTCTTCCCCCGCTCAACCTGGATTTTTGAGACTTTTTTCGGTACAGGCTTTTTCAGGTAGGTACAGACAAGGTCAACATGCTTCTGGACGGTGCCGGAGGACATGCCGGTACGTTTACTCAGGACATCCACCGTATGGGAACAAAACGCTTCCGGGCTCGTAATGCCTGCGGCCACGTATTTTTTCAGGCTGACAGCAGGGATCCCGATCTCCTTAAGCACCTGCCCGTAGTAGGTGATCCTGGCCTGGGCAAGGATCTCCTCAGCTTCTGCTTCACCGATACCGGCCGCTATCAGCATTGCCACATCAGCATGGGCAAGGCCGGAGAGTTCGGTAATCCCTGCGGTCTTGAGGGAGGTCAGGATCTTTGCATAGCTGCGGCCTTTCCTTGGGATCAGGTGGTCGCGCATGAATTTGCGGCATTCGGAGCGGCGGCGGAGTTTTGCGAGGACCGAACCGGCATCGGCAATGAGCGTCTGCGCAGTCTCCGGCCGGATATCAAGGCGTTTTGCCAGGATCTCAGCGGTGCTGTGCGCCAGCTCAGCAACGGTGTAGATATGGCATGCCTGTAACTTCTGTACAATGTGCTCGTTCAGGGATGGGATCTCGGCAAGGGACTCCAGGTTGGAACTGATGTGGTGACAGAGCGGGCAGCCGATATCCCAGGGACGGGCACCTTTCCGGACGAGCCGGACATAGTTGAGGTGATGCTTGTCGCAGACCTCGTCGGTCCGGACCGCAAAACCCCACTGGGCCATGGGAAGACCAATATTAAAGGTGCACTCCGGGTACCGGGAACAGCCGATAAACTGGGTGTTGCCCCGCAGGTGTTTTATCGCAAGCATTCCTCCGCAGGCAGGGCATTTCCCGAGGTTCATCTCCTCGGCGGTCCTGCCCCGGATATCATCGCCTATCACCGCCTCGTTTGCCTCGAGCTGGTCAAAGGCACGGTGGAGCATCTGGCGGGATTCCCGGATCACGTCCTCCCGCGTCCGCCTGCTCTCCTTGATCTGCTGCATGTGGGCCTCGATGGTCTGGGTCATGTCCGGGCGGGTGATCATATCCGCGTGCTGTTCGAGGGATTCGGTGACCACCCGTCCCACCAGCGTCGGGCGAAGGGGGGTGCCTTCCACGTATTTACGGGATACCAGCTTTGCGATCACTTCGTGGCGGGTGCTCTTTGTGCCAAGGCCCAGCTCTTCCATGCGCTGGATCAGCTTGCTCTGGGTGTAGCGTGCGGGAGGCTGGGTCTCTTTTTCATCAAGGGTTACCTTTTTTACCGGGAGGCGTTCGCCTACCGTAAACGGCGGCAGGATCGTCTCCTGCGCCTCGCTGTATGGGTAGACCGCGTGCCAGCCCGGTTCGATGAGCTGTCCCCCGGTTGCCGTGTACTCTTCCCCGCCGGCATCGAACAGGACCTTTAAGGTCTTCCACCGTGCATCCGGGGACAGGGTTGCGAGGAAGCGCCGCAGGACAAGCTCGTATATCCTGAAGGCGTCATCCCCGAGAGCCTCCCGTGTCGCAGGGCCGGTCGGGTGGATGGGCGGGTGGTCGGTCGAGGATTTCTTGCCCCGGGTCGGGATGGCCCGCCGGTTTGCCATCACCCATTCCACATCTTTTTTAAAGGGAGAGGCGCGGATGATCTTTAAAATTCCCTCGATATCCAGGGAGGACGGGTAGACGGTGTTGTCCGTTCTCGGGTAGGATATGAAACCATTCATGTAGAGATCTTCAGCCACCCGCATCGCGTTTGCCGCGGAGAAACCGAGACGGGCTGCGGCGACGATGTAGGTGGTCGTATCAAAAGGAGAGGGTGCCCGGTCCTGTTTTTCGCCGAATTTGACATCGGTGACCGCAAGCGGGGCTTTCGTGCGGTCACGGGCGAGTTCTGCCTCGCCTTTTTCATGGAAACGCCCGTGCGTGTGCCGTGCCTCGATCCGCTCGCCGTTCTTCTCGGTGTCGAGCGATAGCTGCCAGTATTTTTCCGGTATGAAGGCCTCGATTTCCTTTTCCCGGTCCACGATCATGCCGAGTGTCGGGCTCTGGACCCTCCCGACCGATAGGATGTTCTGCCCCCCCCTGCGGGCTGCAAGCGAGATGAACCGCGTGAGGGATGCACCCCACATCAGGTCGATGGACTGCCGNNCGGCAGCTGCCAGGGCAAAATCGAGCTCCGTGGTATTCGAGAAAGCGTGTTTTATTTCCTGCGGGGTAATCGCGGAAAAGCGGGCCCGGTCAACCGGTACCTTTGCGTTCACGGCACGGACCAGTTCGAAGGCCTCTTTACCGATAAGCTCTCCTTCCGTATCAAAATCGGTCGCTATGGTGACCCGGTCGGCCTG
>DADT01000065.1 GCA_002495065.1 Methanoregula sp. UBA471
TGGCGTCACCTGAGATAAAGTCTCCCTTGACGAGCGGCCATCCACTTGCTGGTGATTTCTTGTCTGCCATCTCTTTCACCTCATCCCACCAGGAATGCCGGCAGTAAAATCAGGATCAAAGCACAGAGCAACCCTGCGGTAAACCCGATTATACCATTCGCGCTGACTGCCGAGTCAATTTTGTTGGTCCTTGCCAGGATTTGTGATTTATAGCGGATATTCTCCACCATATTTTCGATAGCAACCATCCTGACCGGTCCTGTAGTCTTTGCTTCTTCTGCCATCTCTTTCACCTCATCATCATGAACCCGACCAGGGCAAACGAGATGATCAGACCGATCATCAGGCCTTCGATCTTACCTGAATAGACCCCGGCGGCAAACTTATCCCGGTATCCGATGTCCGTCACCATCCTTTCGATGACTTTCATGCGGGCTGTGATGATTGCCATTTCACCGGAAATCGGTTGTACTACGCCGCCTGTCTCTTCTGCACCGCCTGCAGCTTCCTTAACCTCAACGACAATGGGATCAGCGGCGAACGCACCCGGGTCACGGGCTTTCAATTCGTTGATCTTAGCCTTAATCGCATTGAGGTCTTCGCTTTCCATGATGTTGACGACTTCTGTCTGCTCCTGGAAGCGCTTGATAGCTGCATCATTGAGGTTCTCGATGAAGGGAATAGCACCTTCAGCGCCGACAACTCTGCCTTCTTTGACACCGTTTTTATGGAGTGCACCGAATGTCTGGCCGGAAAGGTGGCCCTTGACTTCGGTACCGCAGAACAGCATGAACCTGATGTTGGGGTTGGCGATGACGTTGGCGATGACCTTTTCAAGACCGAGGTTTTCGGTCTTACAGGAACCGCAGAGAGCGGCTCCCGCGTCACAGATGCCCTTTTCGTCAAGGTGTGATCCCATGGTGACAACAGCCACCGGGCTGTTGGCGTCACCTGAGATAAAGTCTCCTTTGACGAGCGGCCATCCACTTGCTGGTGATTTCTTGTCTGCCATATCAGCCCACCTGTATCAGCTGGAATGCAACGATTCCGGCTATGAATAGTCCGATTGCGAGCCCGTACCAGAACGAGGTGATAGTGCCACCGATCGCGAGACCGTTTTCCCTGTTGGGGAATGACGCAAGCAGGTTCCCCTCGCCTGAGAGCATGTTAACAAGATCATCGCTTGTCGCTTCAAGGACGGCGACTTTCTCGAGAACTGGAGAGAGTGATTCTCCTGCGGATGTTACAAGCCCAATCATCGGATCTGCAACAAGCCCGAATTCCGGAAGTACCTGAATGTATGCCATTTAGTGTCCCTCCGTATCAGGAATCGGCTTTGCATCAAGCCATGCAGCGGCGTCCCGCTTTGAAAGGTCGATATACTGGTTATAAGTGTATGCCCATCCGGCTATCGCAATGATAAGCGATAATATCGCAGATCCCGCGCTGATCAATGCAAAGGACATGACTGCAGCGACGATCATGCTTAAGAAACCACATTCTGCGGTCAGCATGAGCATACGGTCCTGTTTCCAGCCGGGTCCCAGAGTTGCATTGAACGGGTGCTGGATCGCGATTGCTCCCAGAAGGAATGCAACAGCAATAAGTCCGCCGCCAATGAATGAAATCTGGTTTGAACTTATCGTCATGCCGAGCATTGATACCGTACCTGTGGTCAGACCCTCAAAGGTGAATCCACCGGTGATAAGTGCGGCGAACCCCATCAGGGAAAGCGCACCAACTGCTGCCATTTCGGTTAGTGCCTGGACCATTGCCGGGATTTTCATATTCAGGATATTATTTGAAATATACCCGAGAATGAACCCGATAACGGCTGCAAGAACGAGCGCGACGATAGGAGCAAGGATACCGAACCTGGTGGCAAACAGCATTGCAATCACACCCGATCCGAATGCGATCATACCTGCCGAGGGTACACCGGTACCGATACCGTAACTGCACAGCACCTTGATCGTGTGACTTCCCCAGATCAGGGCGATAATCGCAGCCAACCCACCGAAGAATGCGAACATCTCGGTATTGGTGAGGACATTGAGATATGTCAGGTAGAGACACACAAGGGTGCCAAGAAGCCCCGTAATCAGGATAGTATTGTGCGGGGTGCCTCCTTCAATAACTTCAACTTTTACAGACATTTTCAACACCTCACATTGGAACTACGATCAGGATCGCAACAAGTCCGCACATCGCTGATGCGACTGCAGATGCAACGATTGCCCGTGGCCAGCGTTTGAATTTCGGGTCGTGGGGTCCTTCGATGGTCCCCGTGATGTTGTATGCAGTAAGCACTGCATTCACAAGGAACAGACCAACAGCGAACATACCAGCAGCTGCGACTGCAATTGGAACCACCTGTGCGGGTGGAAGACCCATCATAGCCGGGAGTGAAGCTTCGTAGAGCTCGAGAAGCTGCACATAAATGAGTGTACCGCCAGCGCCTCCGAGAAAACCTCCTATGACGCCCCCGACGAATGAAATGAACGGAAGTCCATGACCTTCAGTACCCTGTGATTTAAACTCAGCCTGTGTGTCTCCCGTGATGGGGTCTTTTGCAACTTTACCAGATGCCGAAGGAATACCCATTCCGAATACATAGACGAAGTTTACCATCATGCAGGTGATTGCCATCAACAATCCGCCACCGACTCCTCCGGTGACTGTTGCAACGACAAGTCCCTGTTCTGCTGCCCATGCACCGCCGAAGAGCCCGGCAAGACCGGCACCAGCTGCAAGCATCGCGACACCTGTTGCGATACCCGGTGCCTGCCCCATTGCTGCCGGAGCACCGCCTACTGGAACGAAGTGAGTACCGAATCCAATCAGGACACCGCCAATGATGATACCGATGAGTGCCGTGAGTCCGAGACCCGGTGAGATCGCGTAACCGATTCCTACGAGGATTATGAGCATGACAACCCCGACTGCCATAGCGGCCGGGTTCATTGCTCCTCCTGCCTGTGGTTTTGCTGCGACTGCGCTCATGATGCCACCTTGGCTTCCGTGTAGGGACCGTAGTTCTTGCGCGCCCAGACTTCAATGTACCTGTCGATAACGGTGAAGATGAGGATCATCAGGATACCGACAATAATTGCTCCCCATCCGGCGCTGATCTGCTCAAAGAGAATCGTCCGCCAGATTTCAAGAAATACGATCAGGCCAAAACAGACCCCGGATGCTGAACCGCCGATCTTATGGGTGAAGAACCCGTTATCCAGTGAGTTCCGCTCTCCGGCTTCAGCGTAACGGACAATGTTACCCGATGCTGAAATCGGTACCCCTGCACCGAACTTCTGGTTCTGGTACTGTCTTTCCTTTCCATAATATGGGTTACCTGTCGCAGAACCTGCTGCACCAAGAGCAATACCCCAGATCAGACCGAGCAGCGGAAGCGGGAACGGGTGTCCCAGAGCTCCGTTGATCAGATGACAGAGTGTTACGGTGCTGAAAATTGCGATGAAGGCATGTGCCATAGTAACCGATGTCATGGACTTGAGGACATCCACATAGACCGGCTGTCCGAACTTGGCGAGACTTGCCGTCCTGCCCAGATACGCGGTGGTTGCATAGACGCCCTGTACGAAGACTGCGAGTACACAGCCAAGGACGATCGCAAGGACCGCGTTTACCTGCATCGCCATAAAAGCCCATGCCAGACCTGCACCCAGTGCACACCAGAGACCGTATGCTGGGGGTTCACCGGCAACCGCCTTGTTGAAGATGCGGTGAACGAACCCCATCTGCGGTGCGAGCTGAACCTGTGAGTTCGGGTCACCCTGAGACCCGATATTGGATTCAGTATCTTCCGCAGAACCGGCTATAGTGGCAAGAGCTCCTGTCAATGCAGTAATTCCAATGCCAAATACAATTTGTTCCATTTAGCCTCCTCCCTACGTGCGAATGCACGAGAGTATTCAAAATGCAATGCCACGCACATTGAGTTAAACTCTTTGTGGTTAGTGTAAATTTAGTGAGATCTTAATTAAAAGGTTTCGAAACTTAATTTTCGAGAATGCACTTAAAAATGCCCGAATTATAAAATCAGCGTTAATATCGGATTATTTAATCATGTAAATTTACTTTAATGAAAAAAAAGTTTAGTTGAGGTCTTTACCATGAATGCAGGTTTAGCTTCATTCGCCGAACGAGGCTGATGATTAATCCGTGATGATGCCCGGATCCGTTGAGGAGGTCTGATAAATCAATTTAAGACCTGCACCCCGATTATATTGCCACGAGTAACCAGACGCTAAAAACGATTAGCAGGATCCCGCTCGTTTTCTGAACCACTGTGCTGTACCGGATCAACCGTTCGTTCGGTATTGAACCAAAGACAATACCAATAACCTAAAACGGTGTCATTATCTGGCTCCGAATGTAATGACCATCATGAATGCATAGATCGAACCTGTAAACGGAAGTGTTTCGATCAGTATGAGGAATGGTGCACCTGCCCATGGCGCAAGAATAATTACGGAGATAATGCCGAGCCGGAACGCCCCAGAGAGGTTTTTGAACCGGGAGAACAGGTGCATCGTCCAGGACTCAGCAATATTTGGGAGCCGGGTAAGCCCTACAGGGAGGGGTCCAAAACCGATCATGAAAAGGCCGGCGATTGCATAGACCGTCGTGCTGAACCCGGAACCTGTGGTGAGCCGGAGTCCTGCAAGCAGAACACCTGCTGCGACGAGAATGTACGTAATCACGAGACCTGCACCGAAGATGGGAACATAAAGCCTTCCGTTTGACAGTGAGTCGGCAGTATTGGCTGCGGCCGCGATCATTACAATAAGACTCCCGAGCAGACAAGGGGAAAGCCCGGTCATAATTTTAAGGGAGTATGAGAAGAGTATTGCGAGAACCCATACTCGGACAGTAATTCCGTTCCCCTTTGGTTACTCATACCAGTATAGGCACAAGATTCGGCTAAACCGATCTCCTCTTCGCCTTTCTTCGGTTTTATCCTGTCCGTCAAGGACCTTTATATGATTAATGACAACTACGGGAATTTCGGTCCTCCCTCAGGACATCAGATGTCTTATCAATTCTCTTGTATCGATGGAGATATCTCTGACGGATACACGATCACCGTAGTGTTCCATGATATCGTCGATAATCGAATCGGTCATTATACAGTTCAGGCAATCTGTCTGATGAAAATATTCGATGGTAACAAAACCGCAAACCGGTTGCGCCAGCAGGGATACGACCTGGAACAGCAGGACGGCCATATGACCCCGCCCCGGCCGGCATGTGTCAAACCCCCTGAGTACTTTTCTGAAATGGTGAAGGAATGGCGTATGCATCCATGAGTGTTATCTCGGAAATATCGACTCCGGATCAAGGAGATCAAGATTAAAGCGATCCTCTATAACCTCTCAAGACCGTTGAAAAAGATCGCCTTGGAGTCACAATATCGGCAACAGTTCGGGGAATTGAAATTTATCTGCCTGTGTCTCGTGAATGTATTCCATTCATTTTTCAACGATTGTCCGCATAAGCGCCATCATTCCAGGTTTGGCAGATTTTCGACTCCGAGATGGGAACCGGGACATCTCCATCACCGGGTTTTCAAACATCTCTTTATTAAACCGGTCGCTTATCTCATCGAATATTTTCTTATATGCAACACAATGGGGATCGACAGCTTCGATACTCCCGTTTGTGGGTGCCATTGCATTGTAGGGACAACCCCCCCGGCAATATCTGATGTGCGAACAGTCTCTGCAGGCCGTGTCTACATACTCAGAGAAGGCGGTCATGCGTCGGCCGGGTTCTGACTCCAGGAGTTGCTCCATTGTCGGCCGGTCTCTCACGTTCCCCATCACCCATTCAGGCATCCCCACGAACCGGTAACAAGGGTAGATGCTGCCATCCGGGCCGACAGCAAAAGTGTTTCCCATGCAGTTGACGAACGTGCACACGCTGCCTCTGCGGGTGAAGACACAGCGGCACAAATCGTTGATGTTCATCACCTCCATGACGCCTATATTCTCGAGCGACTTATCGAGGAGGAATTTGAGCAGATTGCCATAATCGTCAGGCTCAAGCGCCCACTCCTTCGGGTTCTCGGAGCGAAGGGAGGGCAGGGCCGGGTGAAGCTTGAGGACAAAACCGTTTTCCTTGAAAAAGTTGAAAATCTCCTCTTTGTATTTTATGGATTTGTTGGTAAATGTGCAGATAAACCGTACATTCAGATCATGAGACTTGGCGATTTCATAGCCCTGCATGGTCTTTTTAAAATATCCTTTTCCGCGCTGGGAGTCGGTAATGCTCTCAGGCCCATCGATACTGGAACCTATTGGAATGTGATACTCAGCCAGGATTTGGGCTATTTCCGGAGTCATCCTCCAGAGATTGGTCTGCATGGCAAACTCAGGACTCAGCTTGTGCAATTCCTGAGAGAGCAAGGGGAGTGCCTGCCGGTAAAACTCCGCTCCGGCAAGGAGCGGCTCGCCACCATGGAAGGTGAACGTGACCCTGTCTTCCCGGAAATCCTTAAGCCAGGCGACAACTTCCCTGACAATATCGATGCTCATAACAGGAGATCCCTCCTCAGAACTCCAGCAGTAACTGCATTTGGAAGGACACCCCAGGGTCGGGATGAGCATGATATGAAAAGGATTTTTCATTACACCATCTTACCTTTCGATAGAGTATAATTCTTTTCTTTGAGACGGTATTTTGAAAAAACGATGAAAATCAGGACACGTAGTGTAAAAGCCCCCAAATCGTCAGGGGGATCCCGATTACTTTTTCATCACCGAAACAAGTATTGAAAATCCTGTTCGAAACCGGATATTCAGGATCGCATTATCTTTATAACCTGATTATTGGGATAACTTTTGTGGATAGGAACACTCAGCCTCTCGCTCTGCCAGTTAATTATTCCGCGGGGAGCCGTCAATATGGTGTAATTTTCACGAGTGAAATGTTCTTTCCGGATTCTGCACAAGGGGTCCAGGCATGCGAGGATATTTTTCTGTCGAATCAGGTCATTGAGAAATACATCATTAATTATGGAAAGAGTGAGATGATCAGGATTCAACCTGGTGTACCAGATTTTCCATCACTATATCCACTGCTTTGCGTGTCGGCGACTCTGCGTGGCGGAGAATAAACGGTCTTCCCTCATCCCCGGCCTTCACCATTTCCGGGTCGAGCGGAATTGCGCCAAGATAGGGAACTCCGAGATCTTCGGCAGCCTTTTCCCCCCCACCCCTGCTGAAGAGGTCGATGGTTTCTCCACAGTGTGGACAGATCATCCCGCTCATATTCTCGATGATCCCGAGTACCGGCAATTCAAGCTTCTCGATAAATTTTGCTGCCTTGATTGCGTCCATAACCGCAACATCCTGGGGAGTCGTCACGATGACCGCTCCTTTTACATTGGGGGCGAGCTGGGCAATTGTTAAGGCTTCATCACCGGTACCCGGCGGGAGATCAACAACCAGATAATCGAGTGATCCCCAGTTTACTTCAGCAAGAAACTGCTGTATTGCTCCCATCTTCATCGGTCCCCGCCAGACCACCGGCGTGCTTGTATCCGGCAATAGAAATGCCATCGACATGACTGCGAGGTTTCCGGTTACATGGACAGGTTCTATGGTTTGCGCGAGGACAGCTGGTCGCTGGTCTTCAATACCCAGCATCTTGGGGATGTTGGGGCCATGGAAGTCCAAATCGAGGAGACCTACATTTTTACCATGGTTGGCGAGGGCAAACGCGAGATTTACAGAAACGGTGGATTTTCCCACACCTCCCTTCCCGCTCAGCACGAGGATGACGTGTTTTACATCAATCTTCGCTTTGGGGGGCAATCCTTTTGGAACACTTTTTGGAGCACCCTGTTGTTGTCCTGAGGAACAGCTCGAACAATTTTCATCACAATTCTGTTGGTTTGTCGTTTGGTTTGATGTCATGATTGTATCAGGGAATAGCATAAAAAGGCGTTAGTGCGCCATTAGTCATTCTTCTCTTCTTCAGTGACCTGCGAGAGGATCTCATCAGTCGCACCGATCTGGATGATCTTCCCACCTCTCATCAATGCGAGGCGGTCGCAGATGTCCCGCACAAAATCCATGTCATGGGAGACCACGATGAATGTCTCATCCATCTCATCACGGGCATGGAGGATTGAGTGTTTTACATCTTGTTTTGTGATTGGGTCCATGGTACCAGTCGGCTCATCGAGGATGACAAGGCGGGGTTCCCGGATGAGCACCTGTGCAAGCGCGACCCGGTGCCGCTCCCCGTCAGAGAGTTCTCCGGGGAAACGGTCGAGGATCTGCCTGGATTTCTCTTCGGTAAAACCGGCCATCATGAGCGTTAACACCGCTTTTCTTAAAGCAAGTTCCTTAGGGAATTCAAGGCCGATCGAGTCGGTCAGGTTATCGAGCACATTCCTGTGCGGGAACAAATCGTATTCCTGGTGCAGGAGCCCGATATATTCCTTTGCCCGTCCCCGCTCTTCAATACCGGGTTTTGTCATATCCACCCAGTCATCACCAATGAGGATATTCATCTCTCCACTTGTCGGTTCAATAATACCGGCAATGATCCGGGAGAGCGTGGTCTTACCGGCACCACTTTTGCCGATGATGCCGAAGATCTCCTTCTTATGGACATCGAATGTCACGCTGTTGACCGCTTTCACTACGCCACGGTCAACTGAGATGTACCTTTTGGAGACCTCACGGGCAGCAAGAATTTTTTCACCGAGTTCCGGGGGTGCAGGTTCCTCCAGCTCGTGATAGTCTCTGACGAATTTGTTGATTACGTCACCTGGTGAACCAATGGCGGCAATGCTGCCATCTGCCAGCAGGATAGCACGGTTCGCCATATCCTTGATTACCTGTGAAAAATGGGAGGTGACGATCATGCCCATGGAATTCCTTTGTGCTGCTTCAATGAGCATTTCATGCACCAGTCGTGCGGTCTCCGGGTCAAGCGTTCCGGTTGGTTCATCGGCAAAGAGCATTGCCGGGTTCTTTGCCAGCTGCCGGGCGAGCACGACCCTTTGCTTCTCTCCTCCGGAAAGGTCCCGGGCAATATGCATCATCCGGTGGGAAAGTCTTACCTGGTCGATGAGGTCCGCAGCCCGGTTGACAGCGTGTTCCTGAGGATAATTGATGTCATCAAGTGCATGAAGCACATTCTCGATCACCCGGTCATCCCCATAGAGGGCGAAGGTGCGTTGGAACATGATCGCAGTCCGGTGCATCACCCGGGACTTCATCCCGTCGCTTTTCTCATCCCAGAGATCGACGTCCACTGCTACCAGATCTCCTCCACATTCCGGGCATTTTGTTCCTGCCCGGCTTTGTACATCCATGTAGGTGCAGCGATCGCAGGCTGACATATGATAGATGATCGAACCTTGGGTTGGAGGCTGCTCAACTCCCCGGAGCAGGTGCATCAGGACACTCTTGCCTGCCCCGCTCCTGCCGATAACACCGACAATCTCACCTTCAGGGATCTCAAATGACACTTTGTTCAGTACCCGTATGTTATTGAAATCCATGGAGAGGTTGTCTATACTGATGAATGGTTTTGGCATAATCTCCTCTCCTCAAATGACGGTTATCCTTCAGAAGTCCTGTTCGATGCTGGTGATTGTTGTTCATCTGCTTTTCGCATGCAGTTATCGGCGCAGTTTCTGCAGGGTCCCGGTCCCCGCCCGATTACCCATCCTCGTTTCAGTGGCCCGGTCCCATCAAAGTTCGGCAATTCAATTCTCCTTTGAATGAATAATATCTACGCATAAGCGCATAAATAATTACGCATATTAATCGTCATCACTACTGGAGATCTTTTACTTCAGTCTTTTCGGTTGATCTCTGCAGCACCTTTTTGAAGATTTCAAGAGCATCATAATCTGTGCAGAGTTCATGATCACCCGTTCCTGGAAATCCGATAGAATGGAAACTCCCGAGGGCAGTTCCCCTTTGGAAGGAAGCGGGATATCCTGTGCTCATTTCCGATCTCTTTTTTACAAGATATCGGTTGATACACCTGCGTTGTGGTGTTTTTACAATAATTTTCTCAATTTTTTTTACCCTGTACGGGAAGGAAAAAAATGACCTCTCGTATATCCTGCGCAGGAAACCTGAAATAGCATGTGCAGAGGATTCATCAAGATGAAAATGGGTACGGAATTCATAGACCGTAATCCATCGTTCCGTCTCTCCGCACACCTCCATATACTGTGCAAGAAGGTCCGGGACCTCTTTGTTGCTTGTCATTGTGGATAACCCCGAAAAAAATTAACATAAGCTCATGAAGGATTTTCCCCGTTACCGGAAGTGGTTCTTGAACCAGGATCCCTGATGGTCTTCCCCTGCATCTGTGTTCTCCTCTGTCTTGCATTCCTGCATTCCCGTAATTTCAGGAGATAACGGTATTTTTTGGGATCGGACGGTTTTTCGCCATCTTCCTGTACAATCTTTGCGACAATGAAGGGATACTGGCGAAACGGTCCGGACTCCAGCCGGCGCAGGAACGCTGATACCGTGTTACTCTGGTAGCGTGTGAGGCCGAAACGGTCGCGAAGTTCATGAGCGGTGATCCACCGCTCGTCAGAGGCGTTCTCCTCCATGTATGCTTCAAGCAGTTCAGGGATACCTGGATACTTTCTCATAATGACTTCACGCAATTTCTGAATGTTCGGCCTCATATTTTCTGATAAGAGTTTTTGAATAATATCAGTTCAGGAGCGTAACAAGATACATGGGAGTTAGTGCCCGCATTCCTCGTGATCGGGACCATGGGTGCAGCTGCTCTCACCCTGTGCAATTTTTCCTGCCATGAAATCCTTAATCACCGTCTCGATCGGACCTCGTACTCCGGTGAATACTTCGATATTATTTGCGCAGAACAGGTCTACTGCCTTTGGACCCATACCGCCAGCAAGGACGTGCGTTACCTTATGCCCGGCAAGCAGTGCCGGTAACTTTCCCGGTTCGTGCCCGGGGCTTACGAGATTTTCCCGTGAGGCAATCTTTGAATTCTCGACAACGAACAATGCATATTCCTGACAGTGCCCGAAATGCTCTGACACGAAATCTCCGTCTTTTGCGATTGCAACTTTCATAATAACCTCAAAAAAATTACCTGATTATACCCGTATGCGTCTGCCGCCACCGAAACCATAGCCACGTCCGCATCCGCAGGGAATACCTCCCCGCCCACGCCCATAAACAGGGATATTCTGCGCGGAACCCTGCGATATTGCAGGCTCACTTCCCTCATTCGCTTTCTGCACGGGAACAGCAGACTCTTGTGCAGGTGCATCAACCGTCCGGCACCTGCCAAATCCCCTGCCGCTCATTGGACCATTTCCCTGTGGTCCCGTTCTATTAAATCCTGGCATTGATATCATCCTGGCACCTGTTTGGTACCATAATTACTCATATGCGCATAAATACTTAAAAGAGTAGGTTCAGGCAAATCTTCAGAAGCCCGGCGTCTCTGGTGGGTCGTCACTTTTTCCGCAGGGCGAAACCGATGTTCTTGGACAGATCCCGCCCCCTTTCTTCGGGCAGATATCCTGGTTCCTCTGTGGGCAATATCCTTCAAGCTTGCGCGTACACCCGCCCATCTGTATAGACTTGCCATGGATAAGGGCATCAGCAATCTTGCGGTGCGTCTCATGGATATCCCGCCAGATTGTCTTCCGGGAAACACCAAGCACTGCTGCTGCCTGTTCCTGTTCAAGGTCCTGCAAATCAATCAGTTCCAGTACTGCCATCTCTTCAGGAAGCAGCGTGACAACTTCATCCTCTTCATTTGGGCTGCACTGCGGAGCATAGCACCGCGCGGACGGCCCGCCTTCGATAGACCGGTTCATGCGGGGTCGTCCGCGCCTCCGGCAACATTCCCCCCCTTCACCGCTTGTTGTTATAGTGCATCAGCTCCTGCTCAAGATTGGTTTTTAGTATTTGAATGGCTTGCGTTGCGGGAGATGTACCGGCACTGGTGACCGGCACACCCTTCCTGACCGATTCGATGACCGCAGGATCAAAAGGGATCTTCCCGATTATGGGAATCTTCTCTTCACAGCACCACATCTCTATTGTTTCCGTGAGGGATGGCTCCAGATCGAACCGGTTGATGACAACAAGGATCCTCGGCCGGAACTGCCGGCAGACCGCAACCACCCGTTTGAGATCGTGGAGTCCTGACACACTCGGTTCAGTGACAATCAGCACCATATCCACGCCGCTGATTGTTGATATGAGCGGACAGCCGGTCCCTGGCGGACCATCAATCAGGAATAGATTACAATCCTTATCCTGCTCCATGGCCATCTTTTTAACTGCATGGACAAGCAGGCCGGAGTTACCAGCGCCCGGCACAAGCCGGGCATGCACCAGATGTCCCCGTTCTGTCTGTGAATACATGACCTCCCCGGTCTGTCGCGGTTGCATGGTCACTGCAGCAGCAGGACATACCTGGACGCATACGGCACATCCCTCACAGCGGATTGGATTCACCCGATATGCACCACCTTCAGGATGAACCGCATCGAACCGACAGTGCATCTCGCATTCCCCGCACCCGGTGCAAATGGCTGGATCTATAACGGCGGATTTCATCCCCATGAATGGTTCCGGGCGGATTTGCTTTGGGTTAAGAAGGAGCTCAAGATTCGCCGCATCCACATCGCAGTCTGCAAGAACGATGCTTCCGGGAAGCAGCTGGGCAAGCGCAGCGGTGATCATCGTCTTACCTGTTCCCCCCTTACCGCTGATAACTGCGAGCCGGATCATCGCTGCACCCCTGTAATAGCTCCGCATTTGATAAAAAGAGCGGTAAATGCAGTCTGCCATTCCGGCCGTACCCGGCAGAGGAGGTCCCCCCTGCTCTGGATGGCGGCAATCTCACGGTCGAAGGGAATGGTCATCATCACGTCGAGATCATGGTCCATGCAGAATTCGATCGTTGCCTGATCCTTTCCATCGCTCCTGTTGATGACAATACCGGTGGGGACACCCAGCCGGGCAGCCACCTCTACGGCAAGCCGCAGGTCGTGCAGACCAAATGGTGTTGATTCCGTGACAAGGATACAGGCATCACACCCGTCCAGTGTTTCGACAACCGGGCAGGACGTGCCCGGTGCAGTATCGCAAATCACAAGGGGATCGTTCGCTGCCAGGTTTTTTGCTGCCCTGATGATCGGCACCGCATGGGGATTTCCTGTGTCCAGCATTCCTGAAATAAGCTTCAGATTGGGTAGCGGAGTGGAGATTGTTATGGTTCCTATCCGTTTCGGTTCTTCATGGATGGCACCGTTCGGGCAGACCAGCGTGCATCCACCGCAGGAATGGCAGAGCTCGGGAAAGAAGAGGACCCGGTTGCGAAGCACAGTCATCGCACCATACTGGCAGACCTCCTCGCACCTCCCGCAGTGATCGCAGGTGGTTTCGTCGACAACCGGAACCGGCACGGTTACTTCGGTTGTAATGCCAGGCGCCGGAAAGAAGAGATGGAGGTTTGGCTCCTCAACATCGCAGTCAACAAGGGTAACCCTTTCGGTCTGGGAGAGTGTGAAAGCGAGATTTACGGCTACCATAGTCTTCCCCGTGCCTCCTTTCCCGCTTGCAATTGCGAGTTTCATTTATTGTTCTCTTGGGATGTCATCGGTATGATTCCGTGTGTGTTGGTACTGCCATTAATGCTTCACGTTGATAGTTCAAGTGTATTTTTTGTGAACTGATCGAAAGCATCCTTTACCGTTCCCCCGGAGCGGTACGTGTACATCGCAATCCCTGCGGCAGCAAGCACCTCACGCGCATTCCCGCCTACCTGCCCGCTAATCAATACCTTGACATCCTGAGCAATGAGCACCTGAGCAGCTTTTGGACCAACTCCCCCTGCCCCCCTGGCAAATTGATTTTCTATCGCTGTGAAAGAGCCTGTCCCGCTGTCAATGATGATAAAAAACGGTGCTCTCCCGAATCGCTCCTCAACCGGGGCATCGAGAGTTGCCCCCTGTGACGTAATGCAGATTTTCATAGTACACTCAACCTATATTATTACTCATATGCGCAAAAATAGATAAACATGCTGTTCGTATCAATACCCTATCTCAATAATATCTGATGGTCATTGGAGCTGCAGTTTGAAAAGTCATCATATTTTTGGTCCGGTCTCGTCACGGCGTCTCGGTCGGTCGCTTGGCATCGATCTCGTACCCTTTAAAACCTGTACCTACAATTGTGTATATTGCGAATGCGGTGCGACAACGTACCGGACAACCAAAAGAGAGATTTTTTTCCCGGTAAAAGAGGTCTATACGGAACTTACCGGGTTCTTATCATCATCACCCATCCTTGACTATGTCACCTTCTCCGGATCAGGAGAACCAACGCTGTCGTTATCAATAGGGGAGGTTATCCGGTTTTTGAAAGATAATTTCCCGTCATACAGGATCGCAGTCCTGACAAACGGAAGCCTGCTTTCCGATCCTGATGTGCGTAGGGATCTCCTCACTGCTGATGTTGTACTGCCCACCCTCTCAACGGTAGTAAACCAGACCTTTTTGAAAATTCACAATCCCGATCCTGCACTATCTCTGGATAAAATACTTGCAGGGCTTGTGCAGTTCAGGAATGAATATTCCGGTAAAATCTGGCTGGAGGTGTTCGTCATCCCGGGCCTCAATACCTCCAATGATGAACTTGAGGGTCTTCAGAAAATAATCAGGGACATTAATCCGGATCGTGTCCAGTTAAACACGCTTGACCGGCCAGGGACCGAAGAATGGGTACTCCCGGCAGACCGGGCGGATCTTGACCGGGTGGAAACATTGCTGGATTTCGCAACCGCCGAAAAAGTGGAACGATCCCCCTATCGTACCCTGAAAACTTTGTATGCCACAGAGCCGGTAGAACAGATCCGGGAACTTCTCAAACGGCGTCCCTGCACGGTTAGAGACCTCGTCTCTGCAACCGGCATGCATACCGCAGAGGTCATTAAGATCCTGAATGAGATAGGAGCTACAACTGACCTTTTGACAAAAAGGGAGGCAAGGGGGCTCTTTTATTATATCAGGGAATAATGCGGGCATTAATTGCAACCAGAAAATCCCTGCAATTATATCCCATGAGTATGACGCTGAGCAGGAAGGGGCTGGCAGCCAGCTTCACGTGTTGCCCATACCAATGGATTAATTTTGATGTGAATATATATTCATAATCATGCCAGGATTTAATCTGATGGGCCCGGCCGGGTCTGGACCGGGAACGGGAAGGGGCATGGGGCCCTGTTGCAGAGGTATGGCTTTCAGGAGAGGATCTCCGCAAGGATTCAACCGGGGCTTTGGCAGAGGCCGGGGATTCTGCTGGAATTATAATGCCGAATCTGAACCGTTGAGCAAGGAAGCACAGAAACAGCTGCTCGAGGCAGAAATCAAACGCATTGAAGCAGAAAAATCTGAAATTGAACGAAGACTCAATACTATTGAGTAATGCCAGGAAGAAGACGCTGCAGGAGGGTGGGATTTCAACCCGCCTTTATATCATTCAGTCCTGCAGGAAACGGAGGGACAGAGCCTGATGCGATGATCCTCACCATAGATGAATTTGAAGCGGTGAGGCTCAAAGATCTTGAGGGGCACGATCAGAGTTTGTGTGCGGAAATGATGGATATTTCTCAGCCGACATTTCACCGGCTGGTGATATCTGCCCGTAAAAAGATAGCCGATGCGCTGACGCATGGAAAAACCATTAAAATTGAAGGTGGAAATTACCGTTTCTGAATTATACGGTTTGTTCTTATTTCTTTCAGGAGGGGGTTTTCACGGGTACTTCGCATTTTTTGTGTTTTTGGTGAATCGTAAGGGATCCTGCATGTCTCCCGTACTCTTTTGTATGAGATACACCCGGGCAGGAAATCTCTCAGTGCGTTTTTGACCTCCAGACCGTGAATTCAAGCGTATCAACCTGCTTGAAATCGTTTTTTTCAGCCAGACGCCCACCTCATCAGGCAGTATGGCGGCACATGGTTACCGCTGCACCCGTCCCGGTTTCCTCCCCACCAACGACAACCTGGGCATCTTCTCCCCGTCCCAGATCGCCGGTAACAAAGACAAATATACCCTCGTCCCGCAGGATCCGGCTGACTTCCCCAAATACCGGGTCCAGGATCTCTTGAACTGGAATACACCTGTTGAAACCGGGTTATCGACGATGCTTCATCGAACGGGTAGGGAATCACGGGCAGGTCATGGCGGAGGAGCCGTGCCGCAAACCCCTTTTTTCGGCAGACTTCCAGCATTTCCTCAGAAATATCCATACCAATAACATTTAATCCGGCCTTGTGGAACAACGCTGAACCAAGACTAGTGCCAACTCTGATATCCCGGAGAGTCTGGCCGGTTTAGGCATACCGGAACGCAAGACCGAAAACGACCGCAGGACCATGCCATCCGGTTGCGTGCGCTTCCTCATTATGGTGGTTTGTATTTTCACTCACCAGAGTCGGCATGTCCTGTGAGATTTGCAGGAGAGATGATCAGCCCCAAATCGGATCGTCACCAAACCGGCTCATCCAGAATTCCTGGAAATCATAGTCTTTGCTCTTCCTGATATCCGCTGCCTGGAACGATAATTCATAGTTCAAACCGTACTCCACCAGAATGTCATAAGCCTCTTTTATTCGGATGAACGTGATATGGGAAAGTTCAGAATCGTGCTGCGAGACATCCGGGTGCCACTCTTTGACCAGTTCACGGAACCGTGCATGTATCTCATTCAGGCTCGCCCGGCCAGTAATGCCTAGCATTTCAGCAGCTTCAGGAATGGTCATTGTGGTACGGTTTTTCATCGGTGAATGGTTAGTGGGTGCATATGATTAAAATAACCGGTTATTATTTCTCAAGGGACTCTAATCATACGTGAGCCGGGTCTTTTCGTCAGTGAGTGTCGGTGCAATCAGATCTTTCCAAACTCCGGAATCCCATGATCCGAGATGCATATGGGTGGAGTAATATTTCTGGGGGATCGGATGGGTTCCCACAACTACTTCAATGCCATACTTTTCTCGCATGAACCGGCAAAAATATGAAATCCGTGGACAGGGCGGATATCCGACAAGCATTCCGGTGGCAAGATGAACAATTTCAGCACCATTATTCTTCATCTCCTGGGGTACGTATTCGATGTTCCCTCCGGGACAGCCGTTACAGGTCGCAAACCCGACAAGGTCCACGTTTTTGCCTCGGTACCGCTCAAAGGCTCCTTCACGGTTGCGCAGTGCCCGCAGGCATTTTCCCCCACTGCAGGTCCGGTACCGGTCGCAGATTATAATTCCCAGTTTTACAGATTTTCCCATCATCATTTCTCCGGCATTTCCAACTTAATTTAGTATCTTCATTTTCATAGAGATATATCCTGTTCAGAGAGGCGATTATCCTCCAGCAGGAATGGATGATAAATCAGAGCGATCATGGACGGTATATCAGCAGGTATCACTCAGGTGCTAATCGCTGATTCTCGGGTGTTTCCGAAAAGCTCCTCTCCGCCTATCCCCAATCCGGGATACCAAATATTGTTTACCTGGAATGCATTATTGCAGGAAATCATAAAAGGCCTGTAGGATTCGCCGGTGGGAAAAGGGAAAGATTTCACGAAATTTTTCCATACACGATACAAGAAAACAAGAAACCTGAACCAGTTTATATTTATACTTAAAGTCACTTAATTTAGGTATACCTAAAGGGAACCCCATGGAACAACCGCTCACATCTCTTGAAACAGGAACCCTGGCGGTAATTTCACGACTGGAAGGCGGGCACCGGTTCCAGAATAAGATGAGGGTCCTGGGGATACGGGAACAAAAAACCATACGGCTGGTGGCAAAGCACCCGTTCGATGGACCTGTGGTCGTTGATGTTGAAGGGAGGGAGATGACTATCGGCCGAAGAATGGCCGGGCATATCATCACAGCGGTACCGGAATGAAAAAAATCGTGCTGATGGGAAACCCGAATGTCGGGAAGAGTGTTGTCTTTTCCCGCCTTACGGGAGCAAACGTAATCACTTCAAATTATCCGGGCACTACAGTCGATTTCTCAAAAGGGAAGATGTGTCTGGGAAAAGAAGGACATGAGATTATCGATGCTCCAGGGACCTATTCGCTTGAGCCCTCCAACAAAGCAGAGGAGGTCGCTCTTGATATGTTCGGCCAGGCCGACCTGGTCATCGATGTGGCTGATGCCACCAACCTTGAACGGAACCTGTACCTGACGCTGCAACTCCTTGAACAGAAAAAACCTGTGATTCTGGCCCTCAATATGTGGGATGAAGCGCGTCACACAGGTATTGGCATTGATCTCAGAAAACTCGAAAACGAGCTTCATATCCCGGTTGTCCCAACAGTCGCATTGAGCGGGGAGGGTTTCTCGGATCTGGTCCACCGCCTTGATGAAGCCCGTTCGCCGGTAGAGATCGAACCGATGACCGAAAGCGAACGGTGGATTAAAATCGGAGAGATAATCGGGAATGTGCAGCAGGTCACCCACCGCCACCACACGCTTTGGGACTGGATTTCCGAGGCCTCAATCCGACCCCTGACCGGTGTTCCCATTGCACTTGGGGCGATATTTGCTGCACTCTGGCTTGTCATTTTTATCGGTGAAACCCTGATTACGTATATTTTCGACCCCCTCTTCGTACTCTACACACCAATCGTTATGGCCATCAGCACATGGCTCGGCCGGGGACTCCTGCATGCCCTGCTTATCGGACAACTCATTGACGGGCAGATCGATTACATCCAGTCGATGGGGCTGCTCACCACAGGTATTTATGTCCCCTTCGCCATGGTGCTTCCCTATATCATTGCATTCTACTCAGTCCTTGCGGTCTTTGAAGATACAGGATACCTGCCACGGCTTGCCACCCTCTCCGACACGCTCTTCCACAGATTCGGGATGCACGGGTTTGGGATAATCCCGGTATTCCTGGGCTTCGGGTGCAACGTCCCCGGGGTGCTTGCGGCAAGGAGCCTGGAAACAAAAAAGCAGCGGTTCATTGCTGCCACCCTCATTGCGATATCAGTTCCCTGCATGGCAAAGAACGCGATGGTGTTCGGCATCCTCGGATCGTTCGGGTTGGTCTACGTTATTCTTGTATTTACGACCCTTTTTTTAGTATTTGTCTCTTCAGGTCTCATCCTGAACCGGCTGATAAAAGGGGACAGCCCTGAGATCTGCCTCGAGATCCCTCCGTACCGGAAGCCTGACCCTTTGACAGTGCTGAAAAAGACCTGGATGCGTATCCGCTGGTTCCTCAAAGAAGCCATCCCGTTCGTGTTTTTCGGGGTTCTTATCATCAATCTCCTCTATGCAGTCGGCTTTGTGGATTGGCTCGGTGGTATTTTTGCTCCTGTCATCCAGGGCTGGTTCGGACTTCCCCAGGAAGCCACCACGGCACTCCTGATCGGGTTCCTGCGCAAAGACCTAGCCGTGGGTATGCTCCTCCCCCTGGCTATGTCCCCTCTGCAGCTGGTGATCGCAACGACCCTCCTCACGATTTATTTCCCGTGTGTCGGCACTTTTGCGGTGATGTTCAGGGAGCTGGGTATCAGGGATATGATCAAGGCAACCGCCTTTATGGCATGCACTGCATTTCTGGTCGGCGGTGCGATGAGGCTTGTATTACTGGGTATATGAGGTGAATCCGAATGCGGTACAAGACTATTGAGGAATATATAGAAACCATCTGCGTTCTCGAACAGAGGAACGGACGTGCGCAGACCGGAATGATCGCATCCCGGCTGGGGGTTAAACCCCCCTCCATAACCGAGATGCTGCAGAAACTCAAACGACAAGGGCTTATCCATTACGAATCCTATACCGGTGCAACACTTACCAGATCCGGAAAAAAAATGGCACGGGAACTGATGCAGAAACACCGTGTTATCGCTGATCTCCTGGTAATCCTGGGAATCGACCGGGAACGGGCTGAAACGGACGCCTGCGAGGTCGAGCATCACGTCAGCCCCGAAACACTGAAACGACTGGAACAGTTTGTGGAATTTGCCAGGAATGACCCGGTAACTACCAAATCACTCAGCTGTTTCAGATTAACCTGCCAGGAAAGAAGACTGAAAAATCAGGGGAATGAATAATCCGGTGCAGCAGATCAGTAACCAGATTCAGTCCTGATCATCCGTAACCATCACATGAAAGGCTGAAAAAAGGTTCAGGATTACCATGGAAACATTTGCCGGACCAAAACCGTTTGTGGAGAATCCTGAGTATGAAAAAAACCGTTCAGTTACTCTCGAAACACTCCGAAGTCTGATTGCAACCGGAAGGATCGATCCCCCCGTTGTTGAACTTTTGGAACTTTTTTCCCGGGTCCCCCACAGCTACACCATCCAGAGCTGTTCCGGGCATTTTGTTCATGAAAGGCAACCAGATGAATATACTACAGCACGGCTTGCACCGTATCAGTGAATGATTCACCGCCCGGCATACATTGCGTTCGTTCTCGAAAAGAGCAAGAATGGGTCTGTGCTTTGCCGCGATCTCCGAACGCTTGCATCACGGAACCCCGGGTATATCCAGTTTGGCAGTGCCGGATGGTTCTGGGAGCAATCCGTCAATAGCTACCAAATCCAGGTTGCTCCGGAACGGGAAAAGCACAAGGATTGCTTTTGGGTTACGTACAAAGAAGCACTCCTGTTGGAAAAGGTCCGGGACCTGCTGATTCCCAAGCTGGCAGCGATTGCCGGCAACCATATCCGGTGTGCCGGGGACTGATAGAAAAACCGGACCCTGTGAGATCTTGTGGTATCCTGGCATCAGGAAGGCGAAGCGTGTTCCGGCGTCTGAATCCTGCCGGTGCCCGGTACTACGCAGGGCATCCCGTTGACCTCGGCAATTGTCACGGGTATACCGTACACAGCCTCAATCAGTTCGGGTGTGATGATCTCTAGGGTGCCGGCAGCAAATATCTTCCCGTCTTTTAAGAAGAGAAACCGGTCGGCAAACCTGATGGCCTGGTCGATATCATGCATGGTCAACACCGCGGTCAGGGAGTGATCCCGGACGATCATCCGCAGAAACGCAAGGATCTTGGCCTGGTTTTTCAGGTCAAGGCTGCTCGTCGGCTCATCAAGCAGGAGCAGGCAGGGCTCCTGTACAAGTGCCCGGGCGATCATCACTTTCTGGACCTCTCCGCCACTCATGGAATTTATCGGGCTGAGAGAAAGGCTGCCAAGGTGCAGCTGATCGATAATTGCCTGCACTTTCAGGATATCTTCCCGCGTTACATCCCAGCGTACATGGGGGCGGCGTCCGAGGAGAATTGCATCAAAGGCGGTGACCGGGCCGGTCTCACCCCGCTGCGGTACATAAGCGATAAGGCGGGCAATCTCTTCGCGGCGCAGTGAGAGGAGATCCTGCTTCTCCACCTTACAGTCCCGGCTTCAGGACGTAACAGGGTATTGATACACCTGAGCAGGGTTGTCTTTCCCACACCATTCGGGCCGAGAATAGTAAGGATCTCATGCCGGGGAACCTGGAACTCAACATCCTGTAGTATTTTGCGGCCGTTATACCGGAACGTAACTCCCTCAACACTGAGTATCATGAAACATTGCACCGACAAAGGGGCGGTTCGCAAGATCCGGGTGTGCGATATTATAGGGCCGGTCGATTCCGGAAGGCATGCCGGGAGAAGACACATTCTGGGCAGTCTGTTCCCGCATATCAATTCCAACCACGTGATCCTGGGCGGCCTGGAGGTACACAATCATCCGTAAGGGAACCTGCGCCTATCCCGATGATCCGCTGGGGGCCCTTCACAACAGTAACCGTGCGGTTCATCATATCAGTGACGGTGATCATTTCTCTTTCTGCCGAAGACGTTCCTGCCGTTGGTGGTGCCGAACAGTCTGCAGAAAAAAGTCCAGCGATAAGGATACCGCATATCAGAATGATTATTGGTACATGAAATTTCATACTTTTTTTATATAATCATATGAATAATTAAACGATTCTAAATCTTTTTGCATATTAAATAATATATTTATTTAATTAAATGAGACCGGGATCTGTTCGGTTTAAATAAAAAAACGCAGTGATGAAGCAAAAGGAAAAAAGATGAGCGGTATCAGATTTTTTTGAAGCAGAGATACCAGTCCTTGCACTCGTACCCTTCTGTGGGTCTCTTCTCCATCTCAGCGGCCGTCTTGGGAGGAGGTACAACAACCTTATCCCCGGGCTGCCAGTTTGCGGGTGTGGATACTTTGAACTTGTCGGTTGTCTGGAGTGCTTTTATCATGCGGATAATCTCGGGCATGAACCTCCCATTCTGGAGCGGGTAGTAAAACATTGCCCGCATAATTCCCTTGTCATCAATGAAAAAGACGGTGCGGACAGCGGCGGTGTTGGACTGCCCTGGATGGATCATACCGTATTTCTGTGAAACTTTCATGGTGAGATCTTCAATAATCGGGAACGGGATTTCAACTCCCATCTTCTCCTTGATGGCGTGCACCCAGGCCAGATGTGCCGAGATGCTGTCAACCGAGAGCCCGAGCAGCTGTGCATTAAGCGACTTGAGTTCATCATGGATTTTTGCAAATGCCATGAACTCGGTGGTGCAGACAGGTGTGAAATCTGCCGGATGTGAGAATAACACCACCCATTTTCCTTTCAGTGATGACAGTTTCATGGGGCCATGCGTGGTCACTGCCTCAAAGTCCGGTGCCGGTTCCCCGAGAACAGGGAGTGTTATACACGTATTTTCTTCCATAATCATTTCTCCTCACTCTATCAGGGCATAACTTCATCGAGCTGTGCCTTACCATAGACATATGCGGGCATACCGGAAAGCAGGAATGTAACGCGGAGGGCTTCCTCGACCTCGGCTTTGGTAATCCCGAGGTTCTTTGCACCAGCCATCTGGGCATGAACCGCATGCTGGTCGCGGAGGGCGGCAGCAATTGCAATAGCGATCAACTTCTTGGTTTTTCGTGTCAGAGCTCCATCATCCCAGACGTGCCCCTCCATTTTCATCACAAGTTCATACATCTTGGGTTCTTTTAAGGTCAGTTCTTTGAAAAATTTGGGTACTTTCCCAATCTTCTTTTCCAGTTCTTTGAGTTCTTTTTCCGTTTCCTTTTTCACCATAGTCAATCCCTCTTTCCAAAATGATGTCGCCGCTGTAGTCAAGATCTCTGCTGCCGGCAACTCGGCCTCGGATGATGATTGCATCATCATGCATTGCATTAAAAGAGATCTGCACATTCTGTCAATCGTGGATCATCCTTCGGTCCCTGAATACGGTCTGGCGATCGTGCAGGGATAATGATCACGGAAGCTGTGCGGTTTAATGGTACATTGGTATCGACAGGAATCTGGGGGACCCTGTCATCCTTTCAGTTTCTGAATTATGGACAGATCTCTTTATTATAGCACGTATGAGTAAAATATGTTAAACATTGTGATCAAAATCTCTGGCGAAGGTGTCTTCGGATGGGAGTATACAGGGATTATGGATATCAGGATCCAAAACATCAGCGTCTTATAACAATGTTCAATTCAGGGAGTGTAAAAACTGAAGGTGCATACTACAACGAGGTTAATGTGATGCTATGAAACTGACCGTTCTTGTCGATAACAATACCCTTATCGATCGGTATTTCATCGGAGAACCCGGGCTTTCGTTTCTGATCGAAACCGAAGGCCGGAAGATCCTCTTTGATACCGGTTATTCAGATGTTTTTATCCGGAACGCACACAGGATGAACACCAGTTTACTCGATCTTGATTCTATCGTACTATCCCATGGCCATCTCGATCACACGGGAGGACTTGTCCACCTGGTGAGGGATATCACTGGGGCAACAATCGAAAAAATGCAGTTCAGGAGCCCGGAACTGGTTGCTCATCCCCGCTGTTTTTATCCGAAAGAAAAACTCCCGTTGCAGAATAATGGCTCAATTCTTGACGAAGCGGAAATACGGCGCCAGTTCCCTGTGAACCTGTCCAACCGCCCCGTCTGGATCACCCAAGACCTTGTTTTTCTGGGGGAGATACCCCGGAAGTTCATGTTCGAACACACAGATCCGGGAAAGAGAAGAATTCTCCTCCCTGATGGCAGGACAGAGCCGGACCAGTTGCTCGATGATTCCGCCCTTGCATTCCGGTCCAGTGCGGGTCTCGTCATCATTTCCGGCTGCTCGCATGCCGGGATCTGCAATATCACCGAATATGCCCGGGAAGTCTGCGGTATTAACCGGGTTGTTGATATCATCGGGGGTCTGCATCTTCTCACACCTCCCCTGTCCCGGCTCAAAAAGACCGGGGAGTATCTCCAGCATCTCCAGCTGCAGTCCCTGCATGCCTGCCACTGCACATCACTATCATCAAAAACAGTCCTTGCAGGGTATTGTCCCATGCAGGATGTGGGCTGTGGATTGACGCTCGAGTGGTAGAATGCTGTTCTGGCCAATCTCCGTCTCCGCAGAGTGCGTTTCCTGAAACAGGATGACCGCTCAGGAGAATTATGAGGAATCAGGTACAGGTTATTTCCTCAAATCCGTACTCCATTTACCATACCTGTGAGATGAAGAATCCTGAAAATCGATTATCTGGAAGGTAATGACAGATTCCTATCGTCAAATAATAATGCACAGGCTATAGGTATAATCAATGGTCGCGGAACAGAGCCCGATCAAACAGGGACCGGATATCCAGAGAATCTGAAAAATTTGCCTCTCTTGTCATCGAATATGAATCCCTTCTGATCCGGTGTAATATCCCTCACTGAATTAAAAAAAAAGTGTTTGATGAGATCTTACCTTGCGGGTATGATCAGTGAGCGCTCT
>DADT01000063.1:0-195 GCA_002495065.1 Methanoregula sp. UBA471
CCATTGAGGGTGTGCCTTTTGACATGATACTTCACCTTATTGTTCGATAGATGGAGATATATAGATAACATTATCCCCGCGGACGATAAGCATCCCAACCTTCTGAACCTGGCCGTTCTCCACTTCCTCCGCTTTATCAAGGACGAGGTTCATATGAACGTCATAACCCTGGAGAATGCCACGGATTTCTCTCCC
>DADT01000063.1:215-147741 GCA_002495065.1 Methanoregula sp. UBA471
TACCATCGCTCTGGAGTAATATATGTGGGTGAGCCGGTTACTTAAACATACCGTAGATCTCCATCAGCCGGCCAATTCCGGATAATAATGCAGGACTATATCAGACAATCGATTTGATTCCCACGATGGAAATTCTTTTCAAGCGAGAGATATGAATATACGGAATGTACCAATGAAAAAAATAATCGTAAAAAAACGTCATTCCATCCGGAAAAGTCAGGCGCAGGATCTTCTCGCCAGACTTTACGATCAGATAGGAAATTCGGCCCGGTTTTTCCATGCAGATATGATTGAGGTAATCGAGACAAACGCCGATGTTTCCCTGTTTATGGTTAACAAGAAGCTCCTCCTCATGGATACCGGAGACTGGGTATTCCCTACGTTAAAGGGTGCAATCCAGTTCCCCTTTCCAGAACGCAGGATAGTGGTGGATGCCGGTGCAATACCGTATGTGGTCAATGGCGCTGATGTCATGCGGCCGGGCATCGTATCAGTTACTGACGATGTAAAATCGTCTTCGCCAGTCCAGATCGTAGATGAACGACACGGCAAACCGCTCGCAATCGGTGTTGCGCTCCTTGACGCGCCCGACATCCGTGCCAGCACATCAGGAAAGATGTGTAAAAATTTTCATCACGTCAGCGATGAAATATGGAACATCGAAATCTGATTGAAAGGGTATCGGGTGAATTGTGCGTAAAACCGGCGATTTTCAATATTTTATTGCAAAAAACCCCATAGAGGTCGTTTCAAAATAGATACTATTAAATAAGTTTCATCATACAGTTTTTTTATGGTTAAAATCATTGACACCCTTCTTGGGAAGAGTTCCACAAGCTCGGATGACGATTACATGGAACTCGACCTTGCATCTTACGAAGAACAGGGAGCTGCTGCCCCGGCATTACTCGTAAAGATCGCGACGATTACTGACCTGAAGGATACTCCGCGGGTCAAGGATGAGGTATACAGTGGCAACATAGTAATTGTTGACATTTCACGGCTCAAAATGGACAAGATATCCTATGAGCGTGTCCTGAAAGATCTTAAAGAGGTAGCAAGGGACGTCAACGGCGATATCATCGGTCTGGGAGACCAGAGGTATGTTGTGCTCACCCCGATGTCGGTAAAAATTTCCCGTGACAAGATTGGTGGAGCTTAACGTTGCGTACCGTAGTCCCGGGTCCATGTCCTTATTGTAATACAGAAATCGAATATAATTACCAGACAGAAAATATCCCCTATTTTTCTGATATTCTGATCATTTCCGCTTTATGCAGTTCGTGCGGATACAAATATGTGGACACCCAGCTCCTCAAAGATAAAGAACCGGTACAGTATGAGGTGCGGGTGGACACACCGGAAGATCTTGCTATCCGGGTCGTCCGGAGTATGAGCGCGAGCATTGAAATTCCCGAGCTGGGTGTCCGTATTGATCCTGGTCCGGCCTGTCAGGGTTTCGTATCCAATATCGAAGGAGTCCTGAACCGCGTCGAACAGATTGTAAAAGGGGCATTGATCTGGGGTGAGGTTGAGGAACAGGAAAATGCACGAACGCTTCTTAAAAAAATTGATTCCGTGAAAAACGGTTCATTCGCGATAACCCTCGTTCTTGAAGACCGGTGTGGCAACAGTGCTATTATTGCGGACAAAGCACAAAAAAAGGGCTATACACCAGATTACTGATAAAAAAATATTTTCAGGTAATTTCTGTATCCCGCAGCCACGCCCCGGGTTCCTCAATAATTTCCCCCACGACTTTTACCTCTTTGACAAGGTTCTGAACGCGGGTGACACTCGCGGATGGAACGATATACGCGTATCCCATTCCCATATTAAACGTCCGGTACATCTCAGTTGTCGAGATATCTCCGGTCTTCTGGATCCATGAGAAGATTTCCGGAGGCGTGATAGGCGCACCGATACGGAACCCATAGTGGCTGAGCCTTAAAAAATTGAGCAGTCCTCCGCCGGTGATATGGCACATGCCATGTATGGTGCAGGCAGATGCTACCTCAAGGCTTTCATGGTAAATCCGGGTAGGTACGAGAAGTTCCTCACCAAGGGTCCGGCCATTCCTGAGCCGGTCATCGTAAGCTGCATATTTTTCAACAACCGTACGTGCCAGAGAAAGCCCGTTGCTGTGGACTCCGGTTGACGGGACTCCGAGAATTTTGTCACCCGGCTGGATCCTGCTGCCATCGATAATCTTATCCTTCTTCTGTACCCCGAGGCACGTACCTGCAAGATCGAGACCGGTTACCAGGCCACGCAGAGAGGCGGTCTCACCTCCCACAATATCGATGTTCGCCCGGCGGGCACCTTCATTTAAACCAATGCCAATCTGGGCCATCTTTTCAACCGATAACTTGTCTGTTGCAATGTAGTCAACAAAAGCGACAGGCTCCATGTTCATGACATAGAGATCATTGACATTCATAGCAACGCAGTCGATACCTACGGTGCTCCAGTCCTGCATCTTATCGGCAACCAGCATCTTTGTTCCAACACCGTCGGTGGTCAGTGCAAGAGCCATCTCCCCGAAATCAATAAGTCCGGCAAAATGACCTGTACTGCCGGTCATCGTAAAACTGCCTTTCCGCCGGTAGGTCAGGTTTTTAATCAGGGCTTTGATTGCGGTTGATTCGAGGTCAATATCAACTCCTGCCTCGCGGTACGTGATGTTACTCATCGCATACCTCCGATAACCTGAATTCGTCGTGGAGCACCCGTACTGCCCGGGGACCGTCCTGCTGTTTCACCACAAACGAGATATTTGCTTCCGATGATCCCTGCGAGATCATCATGACATTGACCCCTGTTTTCCCAAGGGCTGTGAAGATCCTTCCCCCGGTACCTGGCGCACCTGCCATACCTGCGCCGACCACAGCTACTGCACATACATCATGGTTGTGGGTAACTTCGCGCACGATTCCCTGTTTCACCAGATCGGAAAGCGCGTGCACGGCGGCATTAAGGTGCGCTTCATCGACGATAAGTGAAATATTTGCTTCAGATGACCCCTGTGAGATCATCATGACATTTACCTCATTATCTGCCAGGATAGTAAAAATCGCTTTTGCTACGCCGGGTCTGCCGATCATCTGGGCCCCGTTGATGTTTATTGCAGCTACTTTGTCAATATAGGTCAGGGCTTTGACCACACGATGGTCCCGCTGCCCGTTCCGGACGATAACAGTACCCGGGTGAGAGGGATTAAAGGTGTTTTTTACACGGACGAGAATGTTCTTTCTCATTGCAGGCTCTATGGATCGCGGGTGCATCACTTTTGCACCGAAATAGGAAAGTTCCATCACCTCGATGTAGGAGAGGGAGGGCATCACCCGTGCATCGTTGATTACCCGGGGATCACAGGTCATTATGCCATCCACATCTGTCCAGATCCAAATCTCATCCGCATCTATTCCTGCCCCGATAATTGACGCTGAATAATCTGAACCGCTCCTGCCAAGGGTAGTTACGACGCCGTTTCTGGTACACCCCATGAATCCCATGATAATGGGTATTTCTTTACCCAGCAGGGGCCCGAGCCGTTTTTTTATCCGTGCATCACTTTCCAGAAGAGCCGTGGATTCGCCATGCTGGGGTGTGGTGAGGATCCCTGCATCGCAGCCGTCAATAACTGATGACGGAATTCCCCGCTGGCGAAGAGCTGCGCTTACAATGGGGGCAAGCATTCGTTCCCCGAATGAGATGATATAATCCTTTGATCGGGGAGTGAGCTCCCTCAGATTATAAACAGCAAAGAGAATATTCTGAAGACTGATGAGGCGATCCTCGATGACTGAGCCGGTTTCGGCAACATAACCGGGGGCAGCCCCTTCGAGAGTGGTCATATGCCTCCTGCCAAGTGCCTGGATGAGGGGTTCTATGGCAGTGTCATCTTTTGCAGTTGGGAGTTTTGATGTAATTTCGATAAGCTGATCGGTTACGCCACGCTGTGCGGATACCACCACAGCCAGTTCATCTCCGGCTTTATGATGTTTTTCTAAAATTTCTACAACATTTCTGATACATTGCGCGTCGGCAACAGAGGTCCCGCCAAATTTCATTAAAAATCTCATTTCTCTCTCACTTTGGCTGTGCCATTTATTTATGTAACTATACGATCCACAAAATAATAAGATGCTTGCAGATGAGGTTGTGGATTGCCATGTGCTGGTGATCGGGAGCGGCGGTGCAGGGGTAAGGGCCGCGATTGAGGCATCGCAGTATGGCGACACGGTGCTCATTTCAAAGACCATTGTGGGTAAAGGCGGATGCACCACAATGGCGGAAGGGGGTTACAATGCAGTCCTGAGAGAACAGGACTCATGCGAAATTCACTTTGATGATACGCTCAGGGGAGGTGCTTATCTTAATGATCCGGAACTGGTGACTATTCTTGTTAAGGAGGCACCTCTCCGGATGAAGGACCTTATCACCTGGGGAGCGGTATTCGATTTTACCGATAACGATGAGGTTGCACAGCGCCCGTTTGGTGGCCAGAAGTTCCCGCGAACCTGTTACGCAGGTGACAGGACCGGGCATGAGATGATGACTACCCTTGTCGAGCGGCTCGATTCGTCGGATGTGAATCTGCTGCAGGAATTCACTGTCATAGACTTACTCAGAAATGGGGAGTCGATCATTGGCGCGATGGCGCTTGACGAGAAGGGTAATCTCGTGTTACTCAAGGCCGACAGCACTATTCTTGCCACCGGCGGAGGAACCAGGGTTTATGATATTTCTACAAACTCGTCGAGCGGTACCGGTGATGGTTTTGCGATTGGCTACCGCTCGGGTGCTGAACTCATCGATATGGAGATGATCCAGTTTCATCCAACTGGTGCGGTGTTCCCTTATGATGCACGGGGGAGACTTGTGACGGAAGCTGTGCGGGGTGAAGGGGGTATCCTTCTTAACAGCACCGGAGAACGGTTCATGAAAAACTACGATCCTGAACGGATGGAACTATCCACCCGGGATGTCGTTGCACGTGCCATCGCAACGGAGATTCTCAATGGCCGTGGTACATTACATGAAGGTGTTTATCTCGATGTGACTCACCTGCCACGAGAGCAAATTGAAAGCAGGCTCCCGGTCATGCTGGAACAGTTTCTCAAATTCGGTGTTGACATCAGGGAAATCCCCATGGAAGTCGCACCAACTGCACACCATATCATGGGGGGTCTCCGGATAACACCCGAATGCCGGACAACACTCCCCGGGTTGTTTGCCTGCGGTGAAGTTGCCGGAGGTGTTCACGGGGCAAATCGTCTGGGCGGAAATGCTCTTGCAGAGACTCAGGTCTTCGGAAAACGTGCCGGAGAACATGCAGGAAAATCAGAGAACCGGATCAAAAATGTCGATAAAGAACAGATAAACAAACAACAGGCAGATCTTGAGGCATTCCTGGTAGGAAGCGAGAGCCCGGCACGAATCCGGACTCAGCTCCAGCATGCAATGTGGAAAGGTGCCGGTATCTTCCGGAATGCGGATGATCTCTCAAAGACTCTTGAAATTATCAACTGCCTTCCTCTTTCATCTATCAGGGCAGAATCTCCCCGAAATCTTAATGAGTGCTGCATCGTCAGGAACATGTGTCTTACAGCTTCACTCATCTGTCGGAGTGCGCTGATCAGGAAAGAGTCCCGGGGCGCGCATGTACGGGTTGATGTGCCACAGACATATGAATCCCGGCAGTCCCCGTTCGGACATACGTATATTTCCCAAACCCGGGAGGGGATTGAGAGGAAGAGGGGGATGCCATGAAGGAGATCACCGTTAAGGTTTATCGCTATAATCCGGGAGAGGATGCAGAACCGTATTTCGAAACATATACGGTGAATGTGAATGAAGGTGCACGGGTGCTGCATGTTCTCCATGCCATTCACGATGAAGTGGATCCGACTCTTGCGTACAGGTACAGTTGCGGATCGGGACAATGCGGGAGCTGTGCCGTACGGGTAAATGGCGAGCCTGTGCTTGCCTGCATGGAAGAAGCCCGGAACAATATCACTATCGAACCCCTGAACCTGTCGGTAAAAAAAGACCTTGTTGTGGATCTTGTACCCACACTCGAGACAATTGCATCACTGAAACCATCAGAAGCATCCAGATTGCCAACGAAATCCGATATTGACGCAATCAAGCCGCTCAGGTCCTGTATCGAATGCCTCAGTTGTGTATCGGTCTGCCCGGCGATGGATGTCACGAAGTTTCTTGGTCCGACAGCAATGCGCCAGGAAATGCGCCTCGCGCTCGACCCGCGAAACATCGATGACCGCATTACGGCTGCCGTGCAGGAGGGCCTCTTTACCTGCACTAGCTGCCAGGCCTGCTGGAAGGTCTGCCCGAAGGAGATCCAAATCCCGGGCAAAGCAATAGAGAAGCTCCGGTCACTCGCCAACAAAAAAGGACTCACGCTCCCACGACACAAGGAAGTGGCAGCGCTTGTGAAGGAAACGGGTCGTTCTGTGGCACGGACAGAACCGACCTTTCTGGAACTTGTGAATGCCGAGGTGATTGAACCCACAGGACCGGTGAAGGCAACAGTCGGTTTCTTCGTCGGCTGTATGTACAACCTGCGCCTGCCCCGGACAGCGCTGGATGCAATCGAGGTACTGAGACGCAACGGTATCCGGGTCATCATTCCAAAAGAACAGGTCTGCTGTGGTTCGCCGCTCATCCGTACTGGACAACTTGAATACCTGGAAACACTCAAACAGCGCAACATCGACGCATTTCGGTTCCGAAACATCGATACGGTCATGACTATGTGCGCCGGTTGCGGCTCCACGCTGAAACATGATTACAGGACCCCCTTTGAGGTATTGGATATCAATGAAATACTCACAAAGTTCGGGATTGAGCCTCCGGCACGCTTACCGATCAAGGCCACCTATCACGATCCCTGCCACCTGCTCAGGGGACAGGGCATCCGCGACCAGCCCCGTGAGCTCATCCGGCAGGTTGTCGATCTGGTTGAGATGCCATCCATCTGCTGCGGATCAGGGGGCGGGGTGAAATCCGGACTACCTGAAGAAGCAGCAGCACTGGGAAAACGAAGGGGCGAGGAAATAAAAAAGACCGGTGCGGATATTGTGGTATCATCCTGCCCGTTTTGTGAGTTCCATATAAGCGGGCACACCGATAAACCTGTCAGGAATATTTCAACCCTGCTTCTCGAAGGATATAAGGAAAAAGACAGGAAAAAGAAAAAGAATCCGGTAGTTCATTAAAGAGCGAAGGTACAGAGAAATTCCGACTTTTTCAGGTATATTTTTTGAGCTCTGTTGAAACGGGCATGAACAGGTGCTCACACCCGAACCATGAAAATCAAAATCCTGTAATTTTATGAGGGTCGTATTACGTGCCGTAGCCCGGGCGTCCACCCTCGCCGCTGTGGGATCCCCCTCCGGAACGATAATTCCAGAGAATATACGCAAAGCGCAGGGGTGGTTCGGGGACAGGCATTATCCCTCAGATAACAGTGATTCGCAGTTTGTTGAAATCTTAAGGTTTCCCATGAAAATAACACAATTCCAGTAATTTCGGGAAGAGCCAATCCCGTTACTGCGATGACCTGCGCCGCCCCCGAAGGGACGCCCCCGCGGCGCTTCAATTACCTGAGCCGACCCTGCTCTCTCGAGAGCCTGTTGCGGATGGTAGTCGTACCTTCACAATTTTTCATGGTTTGGGTGAGAACCATCCCTGTTCATGCCCGTTTCAATAGAGCCATTTTTTGAATAAAATCGGATTATTGATTTTTTTCATGAGGATTTCCCATGAAAATAAATTAAACAGATGTAAGTAATGGAATGTTTATTCCTCATAATTATTTGTGATGAACCCCGCCGCCCCCGACGGGGCGCCCCCGCGGCGGATCAGATCTATAAGCATATTTGTAAACACCGCACTGCCCCGCCGTGCCTCGGAGAGGCCCTGAGGCGGGGAGCCCTCATATTACATGGATTAATGATTTTCATGGTTCGGGTGTGAGCTCCCGGTTCATGAGGATTTTAACAGATATTCGTATGCTTCAAGGGCGGCCTTTGCCCCGTCTCCAGAAGCGATGATAATCTGTTTATTTTTTACTGACGTAACATCACCCGCTGCAAAAACTCCATCCTGACTCGTATGGCAGTTCAGGTCAACAACAATTTCCTTTTTTTCATTGAGTGCTACAAATCCGCCAAGGAAATCGGTATTAGGCAGCCACCCGATCTCAATAAAAATCCCATCCAGTTCGATTTTCTGCTCTTCTCCCTTTGCGTTCTTCGTTGTGATAGCAGAAAGGAACTTATTCCCATGGAGAGCAGTGACCTGTGTATTTAAATAAACGGTAATATTCTTATTTGATTCGAGCATCCCTTCATATATCGGATCTGCCCGTATAATGCTCCGAACTATCAGGCTTACTGAAGAAGCGATTTTGCTCATCTCCACGGCAGTCTGGATAGCGGAATTGCCACCCCCAACGATGGCTACCCGTTTACCTTTATATAATGGTCCATCACACGTTGAACAGATGGACAGGCCGCGTCCGAGATACTGTTCCTCATTTGCCACACCAAGCTTCTTCGGCCGGTTCCCCTGCGCGAGAATCACGGTTTTTGCCTTGAATATATTTTCTGAAACTGTACGGATGGTAAAAATATCATTTTCTTTGGAGATGCTGATAACCCGATCGAGTTCGAGCCGCATATTGAGGGTGCGGACCTGTTCTTCAAATTTTTTCATCAGATCTTCACCGGTGATCATGCGGTAGCCCATGTAATTCTCAATCGCCCATGATTCCAGCGCTTGTCCTCCGATGTTTTCGCTGATAATAATCGTATTCAGCATTTTTCTCGCGCAGTATACTCCTGCGGTCAGGCCAGCAGGTCCGGCACCGGCGATCAGAACATCATAAACCTCTTCGGATAATGTTTCTCCGAACAGGTCATTCAGCCTCTGCGAATCAAATCCAACAATAATCTCATTATCGACAACAATAACCGGAACTCCGCGTTGACCTGAGAGGTCTATCATTTTTTTTGCTGCATCGGAATCTTCACCGACATCAATTTCCTCGTAGGGTATTCCGTGTTTATCGAGAAACGCCTTTGCCATCCGGCAATACGGGCAGTTTTTTGTTGAATAGACGATGACTTTTTTCATCAATTCGAAGATGGTCTGGTCTCTTATAAATATATCGTCCCCGAAGAAGCCGGCATAAATTAACCATAGCAACGTTCTTTTTGGACGAGCTCCAATACCAGTTTACAGGTACGATCACTATGTCCAAAACGAGGAGTCTGCAAAAATCCATACTTTTTTCTCTCGCACTCCTTTGCCTAATATACGGGACATGTGCCTCCGCACAAAATGTTAACCCCACACCGGATCCTTCGTTCTTTTTCAGCTTCAATGAGGGTGGAGGTATCTACGCAGCTGATGGATCGGGTAATGGTAATACGGGAACATTACATGGAATATCGCGTAGTGAGAACGGGGGTTGCGGGAGATCGATATTTTTTAACGGGGCAGGCAGCTATATAGAAATCCCCTTCAGTTCACGGAATCACCCAACCAAAGAAATTACGGTATCGGCATGGTTCATTACGAATTCGTCTGAGCCCCAGGTAATAATTTCAACAGATGAAGATGGAGGATTCCAGTTAGGGTTTGATGATGGTGAAGACCTCTGGTGGACACTGAATCTGCAAGATACTGGAAAAGTATCACTGCCCATTCAGCATGAAAGCATCCCGCTTAACGAGTGGCATCACATAACCGGAACTTATGACGGGCGGACGATGAAGCTGTACCTTGATGGGGTGCTGAGAAACCAGATGAATGCAACAGGTGCTATCCAATACCAGTACAACAATTATGTGATCCTGGGTGCAGACGCGGGAGTCTACAATCAGACAGACCGGAATTGCCCGCTGTATTTCCGGGGCATGCTTGATGAAGTCAGGATTTACGATGTTGCTTTAGCCTACAGCGAGGTAATGGATGACAGGTTCGGCTGCTTCCCGGAACCAGGATTACAATCAGAGGATCTGTTAATTCAGTCATTACCTCTGTCACCCTGTTCTGAATCATCGGGTTCTGTAAGTATTGCAGCGCACGAGAAGGCATCACGGGTTATTTCTGTCAGGAACCAGACCGAGAACGGGATTTGGAATGTTACCCTGCCCCCCGGCTCGACACTCGTTGTTAAAGTCCGTGATTTCTACTCAACCGTATATCCGGATTCATGGTATATCGAGATTGCTGATGAAAACGGAAGGATTACTCGCTCTGTCGCTTTCCCAAACAGGAACAATGCACCGCTGAAGGGAGTTGTTCCTTCGGGTAATGCGACAGTCATTATCAGATATTTTGATGGCAAAGGACGTTTCCCCGCAAAGGTCGCTATCGACTTCGAGAGTATTGACTCCCCTCCCCCACCGGTTTCGCCCCAGACGATACTGAATTATCCCATAATTGTCATCTACTCTGTTTCCTGGGCAACCCTTATTGCCATCATCCTCGTTATGGTCTGGCTTCACCGTAGGAAAAAAGAAAAAAAGAAAACGGATATGAAAGATACATAAAAACAAAATTTTAAAGGGTAATTTCACGGAACTGTTTTCCGAAAACACCACAAATCGGGCATTTTTCAGGAGGTTTGGCAATTTCAATATTGCCGCAAACAGGACAGAGGAAAATTTTTTCCCTTCCCAGATCATGGCCGGATTTCACCGCAAGGAGAGCCTTCTTGTAGAGGTTTGCATGGACCTCCTCGGCTTTCATCGCGTAGGTGAATGCCAGCACAGCATCACTCTTGTTTTCAGCTTCGGCAAGTTTCACGAATTCGGGATACATCTTTGTATATTCGTGAGTTTCTCCGGCAATGCTCGATTCAAGATTCTTTTCTGTTGCTTCGACTTTCCCCAGCACTTTCAGCAATTTTTTTGCGTGAATTGCCTCAGCTTCAGATGCCGCCTTGTAGAGAGTTGCAATATTTTTTAATCCATCGGCTGCAGCTTTTTCTGAAAAAGCCTGATATTTTCGGTTTGCCTGAGATTCACCGGCAAAGGCTTCCATCGCATTCTCGATTGTTGACATAGGGGAAAATATGGGAGGAATTCAATTTAAAGATTATTCACCCGGCAACGCGATTTACTATTTTCTTACTATTCCTTGAAATATGCATGAAAAACCGGAATTTAAAAAGAAAGGTTGATCAGCACGAACCACTGACTCCGAAAAGAGAATTGCTGTTTAATTCATTTTTTTATTTCTTACGGATGTAACCCATGAAAAAGATGAAAGAACTACCTGTAAGGGACAGACCGCGTGAAAAAATTGCCTGCAAAGGTGCGTCTGTTCTTTCCGATAATGAATTGATTGAGGCAATCATCGGAAGAGGAACAAAGAATAAAGATGTTCGAGAAATTTCCAAAGAGATCGGTGGACTCATACAGCAGCACAGGCACAACCTGCAATACAAGGACTTACAGGAGGTCGAAGGTATCGGTCCGACCAAAGCCTCCCAGATCATCGCATGTTTCGAGTTAGGCAGGCGCTATTTCAAACCACATGATACCCGAGTGACAAGACCTGAAGATATCCTCCCGCATGTTGCCTACCTTAAGGAAAAACGACAGGAACACTTCATCTGTTTAACGCTGAACGGTGCCGGGGAGGTCCTCGGCAACCGGATTATTACCGTTGGCCTGCTGAACCATAGCCTCGTCCATCCACGTGAAGTATTTGCGGATGCGATTACCGACCGGGCTGCTTCGATTATCTGTGTCCACAACCACCCCTCCGGCTCTCTTGAACCGAGCAGCCAGGATATTGCCATCACAAACCAGCTCAGAGATGCCGGTTCACTTGTCGGCATCCAGCTTATCGACCATATAATTGTTTCAAAGAACGGATTTGTCAGCATGCGGGAAAAGGGATTACTTTGAAACCAGCACAAGAAAACCCTTGATCACGGTTTGCCGTTCCGACCAGCGCGAAGAGATCAACCGGCTGGGAGGGTTTACCTGGCTGTCACTGAATACTCTTTCCCAGAGCGAATCCCTTCCGGTATGCTGCATCCAAAAGGTCCTGCCTTCCGCGGAGATCCCGGATTGTATCCATATCATTGACCAGCAACTCATCAGAATACTGACAGTCGATGATTTCAAAAAACGCTTTTATTGTCAACTTTGCACCGACAAACACTTCGGGTATTTTCATACCGGAGATGCAGATAAAAAGCCCCCTTCGCTTTTTTTTCCATTCATCTGATACGAGAGGCTTTTTCCTGACGTATTTTGCCATGAAAAAAACCTGGAATCGATCGATAAAGGATTTGAGTTTCCCCGGGATTCCCATAGTCATAACCGGTGTTGCGACAATCAGACCCTCCGATTCCCGGAATTTAGGGTACATCGCCTGCATATCATCGTCCATGATACAGGTGTCGTGGTCAACACAGAACATCATTTCCTGGCACGCCTGGAAATCGAGATTGACAACAAGAATTTTTTCCACAGTGCACCCGGCATCTTCAGCTCCCTTTAAGGCTCGATCCAGCAACAACGCGGTATTTCCTTCAGTGAGTGGGCTGCCTAATATGCCGATAACTTTTTTGGCCATAATACACCTTAAAAAATATATGCAATATAGCTTTCTCAAAATGATACATTTTATCAATTTTATCTTACCATAGCACGAACGCAACTCATAAATATCATTGACGTGCATGAAAGTTTTGGTGAATCGTTTGACCGAACAGAAGACGTACAGCGCGGGACAGAAAGTCGGCCCGGGCAAATATGTTTGTCTCGATTGCGGAAAGGAGCTTACTCTTGACAAAAGTGAACAGGATCTCAGGAAATGTCCGGCATGTGCCTGTGAAGAATACCAGTGCTTCCCGATGACGCATATCCGTCCGGATATCAAGACACCGGAGGACGCAAAAAACCCGCCAAAACGCGGGAAAAGCAACATGTAATATTCCATTTTTCTTTTCAAACACCGTACAGCCTTCATGAACTCTGGTGTTAAACGCCATCGGGATCAATCCTCATCGATTAAGAGTTGGCGTTTTCCCCAGGACAATCCTGTTATCCAACCGGGAGGTCATCATGGTAAATGTATCAAAAGAGGGACAAGTTTTCAGATGCGATATCTGCGGAAATATTGTGGTTGTTAAGGAAGTCGGTGGCGGCGAACTCGTCTGCTGCGGTGAACCGATGATCCTGGAGAGTGCATAGGTATGGTAAAAAAGGACACCGAAAAAGAATTGAAAGACCTTGAAAAGAAGATTGGAAAAGTCCCGAAATTTTTCAAGGAGCTGACAGTGAATGAGCCAGAGATGTTCAATCTTGTAATGAGATTCGAGCAGCATATCTGGGATGACGGCAATCTGACGAGAAAGACAAAAAAACTTATTGCCATTGCCATCGCGGCCGCCCTTCGCGATCAACATGCAGTCCGTGCTCAGCTGGCCGGTGCAAAAAACCTCGGGGTTACCAAGGGAGAGATTGAAGAGGCACTCCGCGTCACCTTCCTTCTGTCCGGCATGCCTGCCTATGTGTACGGTAAGGCACAGCTTGATGAGATCATGCCCTGATGTGATTCCGGCGAACAACTTTTTTTAAGAAATCAACCCGGCAAACTGGCGGAACGCAGTCAATAAGGATACTTTTCGCCAGACAGGCGACGGGATAAAAAAAGAAACCAAGAGGGAGATATATTTGTCGGACTGGTATCAGAACCTAAAAAAATCTGAAACTGCATTTTTTCCAAATTGGATCAAAAACCAACCTTTTTTAGCGTTGCCATTACAAGAAAACTTCTATGCCAATAAAAATCCTCGCGTTTGCCGGAAGTCCACGCAGGCATGGGAATTCTGAAATACTGCTTGACTGGGTTCTTGCGTCAATGAGCGAAGATCAGGATATCAGGATTGAAAAAATTGCCCTTACCGAGGCAGATATTAATCCCTGCCGTGGGTGCAACGCCTGCGAAACGCTGAATAAGTGTGTACAAAGGGATGGCATGGACATTTACCATGACAAGATCATAGAGGCTGACGGTATTATCCTCTCCTCACCGATCTATTGTATGGGTCTTGCGGCGCAGGTAAAGGCACTCGTTGACAGAGCACAGGTGTTCCGTTCAAGAAAATATGTCCTTAAACTTCCGGTTGTCCCACCCGAACGGAAAGGTAAGCGGCTCGGGGTGTTCCTTTCAACAGCCGGACAGAAGTGGAGTTATGTCTTTGATGCTGCTATTCCCTCCGTGAAATGCTTTTACCATGTGATTGATATCCGGGACGCAGATATCAGGTACCTGATGATTAATGGTGTGGATGAAAAAGGTGCAATCGAACACCACCCGACTGCGCAGGCAGATGCAGCCAATCTTGGCAAAGAAACAGTGCATGAGCTGAAAAAGCGACTTGGTTTATGAGGATGTATGGAAATAAAAGTTCTTGGCATTTCAGGGAGCCCGCACCGGCATGGCAATACCGAAACCCTTCTCGACAGTTTCCTGGACGGGGCTCATGCTTCCGGAGCAACTATTGAAAAAGTAGTACTCAAAACGCTGCAGTATTCCCCATGCCGTGGATGCAATGCCTGCCATAAGACCGGAGAGTGTGTGGTAAACGATGACGCGATCATCCTGTATGAAAAAATACTGGCTTCAGACTGCCTCTCGGTCGCCTCACCTATCTATACAATGGGAATCACCGCTGAGCTTAAGGGATTTATTGACCGTCAGCAATACATCTGGGCCCGAAAGTTCATTTTAAAGACTCTCTACTTTTCCGATAATCACATTAAACGGCACAAGGGTATTTTTATTTCGACTGCGGGCCTCGGCTGGGAAAATGTTTTTGATGGGGCTTTCCCGGTAATTACCGCACTGTTCAACACAACGGGATTTGAGTATTACGATAATGTAATAGCTAATGACATGGACCGGTTTGGCGGGATCAGGAATCACCCGACTGCATTGAAAGAGGCTTTTGACAAAGGGACGAAGGTTGTCGGGATATTGGAGAAATTAAAAACCGGATCCTAGGTTTCTATCTTGTTTCTCACGAAAAAATTGCCAGATTCAATCAGAAAAAGTAAAACGATCCAACAAGCACCCCGAAAGAGGTTAGGATGAGTAAGATAAAGACCGGGATATTCCACGACATGACTTTTCTTCCGTCAAGAATACTGATCGGGAGCATATTGAACGAAGCAATCATTGCATTGATCTGGACACCAAAGATTCCGATTACAGAAAGAAGATTACTTCCGCCGGTTGAAAGAGTAACTCCGATACCAATCAGAATGGCAAAGGGAATGCAAAGCAGTAAGTTGATAAGTGGTCCAGCTGCGGAAATCCTGCCATTCTGCTCCCGGCTTAAACCCCTGCCATCAGCAGAATTGCTGTAAATAACCGTTGCACCCGGTGCAGCAAAGACAAATCCAACAAGGGATGCAAGGGCAACTGCAACGAGGAGCATGGAATTGTCTTTTCTGAATTCCGCCCAGTATCCATAGCGTATAGCGGTAAATTTATGTGCCATTTCATGAAGTATGAAGCCGATCCCGACAGTCAGGAGGGAGATTCCAAAATAAATCAGGGCAACCAGGGGATCCACAGAATTTATCGGTCCCAGTACCCCATATGGTGCGATTTTAATAATGGCGAAGGACAGCGAAATCGCCATCCATGCCACGAATAAATCTGCCTCTTCCCGCCGGCTTATTCGTTCAAGCATGAAAACACCAGATTAAATAGGCGTTTATATAATATCTGTTTTAGTGTTGAGGATACAAAGATTATGTTTATTTAAAATCTTGATCATGTAATTCTTATGACAATTGAAACCATTCGCGAAGAGATCAACAGGGTGGATGCCCACATTATCCGGCTCATCGCACAACGCCAGGCCCTTGCAGGAAAAATTGCCCAGGTCAAGATCCATAATGGAATGCCAATTCATGATAACCAGAGGACAACAGAAGTTCTTGATGATGTTTTTGACCGGGCAGTGGAGAGCAAGATCGATCCCGTTGCAGTCCAGAAGATATTTGAGATTCTTATCGCTATGAGCGAGGACCGGCAGCGGGAATGTTCAGGTGAGGGCAATCTTCCCTGAATGAATTAAAATGAAATACCAAAGTAATATTTTAGAAAAACTATTTTCTGGAGATCATTGTCCCTACCCCGTCACGGGTGAAGAGTTCAAGGATCAGGTTGTGTTCTACGTTTCCATTAATGATATGAGCGTAGCAGACACCGTTTTCCACCGCCTTTATCAACGAATTCACCTTGGGAATCATTCCCTCGCCGATTGCTCCGGATCTCTGCAGTTCATTCGCCTGATCGATAGTAAGTTTCCGGAATACCTTAGTCCGTCCTTTGTCCATGACCCCGTCCACATCTGTCATATTGACAAGCTTGTAAGCCTTGAGGGCAACCGCGATATCTCCTGCTGCCGTATCTGCATTGATGTTCAGGCTGCTTCCCGATAGATCGATTGCAATGGGAGATATTACAGGAATATAGTTTTTTTCAAGAAGTATGTTCAGGATCGCCGGATCGATCCATTCGATCTCCCCTACGTGACCTAGATCAACTTCTTTCTGGATACCCCCGACATCGACCCGCTGGATATCCATTTTCTTTGCGATGATCAGGTTCCCGTCACTCCCGGAAAGGCCAACCCCCCGTGCACCACATTTTGCAATCAGGGAAACAATCCCCTTGTTGATCTTACCAACAAGAACCATCTGGGCGATCTCAAGTGTTTCCTGATCGGTGACCCGCAGGCCACAGACAAAAACAGACTCCTTACCCATCGCCTTCATCTTCTCACTGATTTCCGGGCCTCCACCATGTACAAGAACCACCCGGATTCCTACGTAATGCAGGAGGACAGCGTCACGGATTGCATTTTCGAGGACAACGGGATCGACCATTGCATGCCCTCCGAGCTTGATTACAATGGTCTTCCCGTGAAACTGCTGAATATAGGGAAGAGCTTCTATAAGGACATCTTCGCGTTTCATCATGTGGTGTACCTCCCGTTGATCTCGACATAGCGTTCGGTAAGATCGCATCCCCATGCCGTCGCTTCCTCGTTCCCGGCACCAAGATCAAGGATAAAGATCACTTTCCTGCCGTGCATTGCCTCTTTTGCCTTCTTCAGATCTGCGATGATTACCCCTGATTTGACAAGGGGATATCTCATATTTTCGTCACTTATCCAGAGAGAGACCGCATTGGGATCGAAATCAACACCTGCACGCCCGGCAGCCGCAATGACTCTCCCCCAGTTCGGATCTTCTCCATAAACAGCCGTTTTTACCAAAGGGGATTCGATAATGGTGCGGGCAACTTTTGCAGCGGCCTCTTCCTTTTGTGCTCCTTTAACAGTTACCTCAAGTAATTTTGTGGCACCTTCGCCGTCTGCTGCAATCTGTTTGGCAAGGGAACGGCAGCACTCCTCCAGAGCAGGGGAAAACTCTGCGGAATTTACTTTTCCTGCTTCTCCCGTCGCAGTGCATAATGCAATGTCGTTTGTGCTCATATCCCCATCAACAACAACACGGTTGAATGTCCGTCTTGTGGCCTGCTTGAGTGCCAGCATGAGCGGTTTTGCGCCGATATCAGCATCTGTATAGATGAACGCGAGCATTGTTCCCATGTTCGGTGCTATCATGCCACTCCCCTTGGTTATCCCCCCTACGGCAAACGTCTCCCTTTGCACGAGTGCGTGTTTGGCAAACGTATCGGTTGTCATGATAGCCTGTGCAGCGAGAGTTTCTGCTTCCGGGGTTCGATCGATCTTTGGTGCTATTTCCTCGCACTGGCGTTGAATGAGCGGAAGATCGAGGTATCGTCCGATAACACCAGTGCTGGCAACGCCGACCAGATCCTGGTCAACATTGAGTGCAGAACCGGCATACTCTGTCATCGCGATGGCATCTGCATATCCTCTTTTTCCGGTATATGCATTGGCGCACCCGCTGTTCGCAATGATTGCTTCCATGGTCCCTTTCTTAATCTGCCTGCGCATAAGTTCGATAGGGGCTGCTTTTACGAGATTTTCAGTAAACACTCCTGCTGCTGTTCCCCTTGCAGTGATAAGTGCCAGACCGAACTTTCCTTCCTTCATCCCGCAGGCTTTGACACCCTTGACTGCACAGATGCTTCTGAAAGTCATTTTATGCGTCAGCTCCCCTCGTTAGCCGGGTGTGATGACCCGACTGCACTGATAATATCCGCCCTCGTCAGAATCCCGACCAGTTTTTTCTTCCGCATCACCGGTAAACGTGAAATGCCTTCTTTAAGCATCAAAGCGGCAGCTGATTCGATATCCATATCCTCAGTTGCAGTAATTACACGGTGAGTCATAACCTTGTTTGCCTTCATGTCCCCGATGTTCCGAAGTGCATGTTTGGTCTTTTCCCAATTGATATATTCCCGTATGGGGATCTCGATTATCTCAAAGGGGGACGGCAACCAGAGGTCATCAGAGATCCGTTCGGTTTCCAGAAGAGAGATGAGATCTGATTCTGTAAGCATACCAACCAGTTCAGTACCTTCCATAACCGGAAGCCCGCCGATATGATGCATCCTCATCAGGCCCACTGCCTCACGGAGGGATGTTTCAGTAGTACATACAATGGGATCTTTTGTCATTGCGTTTTTAACCAGCATTTGTCAACACCTACGGTAGCATACCTGCTGCGACCAGCCCGTCCTGTTCCTTAAAGCCACACATCAGGTTCATATTCTGGATGGCCTGACCACTTGCCCCCTTTACAAGATTATCGATTGCAGAAACTGCAACGACTCGCAGTCCTTCACTTTCGGCCATGATATCGCAGAAATTGCTCCCCCGGACCGCGGCAAGTGACGGTTTCTGGTACCTGATAAAATATTCCCCCTGATAGAAATCGCGGTAGATTTTCTCAACATCTTTCTGCAGCATGGGCTCATTGAGGAGGATGTGGGCGGTGGTAAGGATGCCACGGTTGACCGGCACAAGATGCGGGGTGAAATAACATTTTGCTCTCGAACCGAGCCGTGAAATCTCCTGTTTCATTTCTGCAAGATGCCGGTGTGATGTCCACTTGTATGGCCCGATATTATCCCCTACGTTCGGGTAATGCGTGGTCGCAGAGGGGTTATCGCCGGCACCGCTTACGCCGGTCTTTGAGTCAAATATTATCGTATGAGCAAATTTTGCCAGGGGAGCTGCGGCCAGGGTTGCCCCGGTTGGGAAACATCCGGGATTTGCTACGAACTTTGCATTAATACACTCTTTTCGATGAAGCTCCGGTATACCGTAGGGGGCAACGAAATAATCAGAGTGAGTGACCCCATATACTGTCTCATAGATCTCTTTTGGCAAACGGTAATCTGCGCTGAGGTCTACAACCTTAATACCTCGCGACAGGAGTTTGCCAGCATGCACCATTGCAGCAGTATGGGGAACTGCAAGGAATGCAACATCTGCATCTATCGCATCGGTATCCACATTTTCGAATTTGAGATCGGTAAATCCCTTTAAGTGGGGATGAACCTGATCAAGAGATGTTCCTGCCAGTTTTCGGGACGTGGCACAGGTGACTTCAGCAGCGGAGTGGTGAACGAGGAGGCGAATCAGCTCGCCACCGGCATAACCGGAAGCCCCGATAATCGCAATTTTCATAAAAGAATATCCGGTTATAAAAATTTAATGGTTTTTAAGCAGGCTTGTTTTTAGTTGCCAGACTGCAAAGATCGTCTGACAGAATAAAACCAGGTTTCAACTTCGATGAATGATTTCCAGCGTTCATCCCTTGTTAATTTATTGTGAAACGACACGGTTTTTGATAAAAAGAATTTACCTTTGCCCAAGTTTGCGCTGATAGAGCGTGTGCAGCCGTTGCCCCAGCAATTCAATCCGCTGCCGGTCTTCGAGACCTTCTAACAAATCTGAAGGAAGTGCATCAATTCCCTTTGAAGCTCCGAGATATGCACCACAGAGAAGCCCGATGGTATCGGTATTTCCACCTGTATTCGCAGCAACCGTAAGAAGATCGGCGGGGTGTGAATATCTTCTGATAAGGAAAATAGCGATGGGGAGTGTCTGGAAAACAGATACATCATTGCCAATTTTCAGGATTGCAGTTTCGATATCCATTCCCTCTTTTTCCAGAACAAGTGCGTTTCTTATTTTTCCCCCAAGGACTTCATCTTCATCCTGTGCCTTCTCAAGCGCTTTTTGCACAGGATCTGGTGAATCGTGAAGGGAGTGATAGATAAGGGATGAGACGGTTGATACTGCAGCATGCGCTGCCGGATGGGTATGTGTTACATTGCAGCAACGAACTGCCCTTTCACTCCCCTCATTTATATCAGGAAACGTCAGACCAAACGGGACTGCAATCGGGAGGCACCCGGAAGTTGTCGATTTGACACCTTTCCGGGGAATATTTTTTGTTCCAGCGGTATTCTCGCAAACCGCTGATATCGTTCCATCGGGGAAGCGGAGATTTCCACTATCATACAGCTCACGGAGTGCGGATGAATATCGTTCCTCATTGTATTTTCCGTCAGCGATAAGAGTGGCAGCCAGGATCATCAGCTGGGTGTCATCGGTATATTGTCCGGCCTTCAGACCTTCATTTGGATGGCCCTTATACGGGCGCCGGTAACCGTATTTCATCTTGTTCAGGTTTGGAGCAGAACTTTCGTTGGGCATACCAAGCGCATCGCCGATCGCTGCGCCAAGCAGGCACCCTTTGAATTTTTTCAGCATCAATGCTATATTGAAAAATCCGTATAGATAATTCTTGTTATAACCTTCGAATTTTCAGCAAAACATGGAGTAAAAGGTCTTTACAAAATTTCCCGACAAGCATATTCCTGCTATTGAGATGATTTGCAGTTTCAGGTTCCCTTTTGCATCCTTTACCAAATTTTAAATACAATGTTTAACATGATTAATAATGTAAAATAGGTGGGAACGTGACCGAGAATTTTAATGTCAAACTCGTCGAGGATGTGAAATATTACGCACCCGACCCACAGTACAAAAAAAATGCATGGATGGGAGACTACCAGAAAGCCTACAATAAATTTCTGGCGGATCCGGATGCTTTCTGGAGCAAAATTGCCGGCGAGCTCGAATGGATCCGGCCCTGGGATGCAGTCCTTGAATGGAATTACCCCTATGCGAAGTGGTTCACCAACGCACAGCTCAACATTACGGCCAATTGTCTTGACCGCCATGTGAACGATCACCGGCGCAACAAGGTTGCCCTCATCTGGCGGGGGGAGGGCGGTGCAGAGTGTATTTTCACGTACCAGAAACTCCTGTCCCATGTGATGCGCTTTGCTAATGCATTAAAGAAAATCGGGGTGAAAAAAGGCGATCGAGTCTGTATATACATGCCGCTTGTGCCCGAACAGGTGATTGCCATACTGGCATGTGCACGGATTGGTGCAATGCATAGTGTCGTATTCGCAGGATTTGCCGCAGCAGCACTAAACCTGCGGATCCAGGATGCCGAGGCAAAGGTTGTAATAACCGCAGATATTTCAGTCCGTCGCGGAAAGGCGATCCAGCTGAAAGCAATTGTCGATGAAGCCCTGATTAATGCCCCTACGGTAGAGCATGTCATTGTGCTCCGGAGAAAAGAACCTCATGTTGATCTCCACCCGACCCGCGAGCTGGATTTCTATGAAATGATGGAAGGGGTTTCCGATGAATGCCCACCCGAAGTCATGGATGCAGAGGATCCGCTCTTCGTATTATATACGAGCGGGTCTACAGGAAAGCCAAAAGGGGTGGTGCATACCTGTGGCGGATATATGGTCGGGACACACTACACGAGTAAATATGTCTTCGATATCAAGGATAACGATATTTTCTGGTGTACTGCCGATCCGGGCTGGGTCACCGGGCACAGTTATATCATCTATGGACCGCTTGCAGTTGGCGCTACCGTTTTCATTACTGAACTGACCCCGGACTATCCGGATGCGGGAAGCTGGTGGAACCTGATTGAAGAGCAGAAAATCACGATCCTGTATACGGCCCCGACCGCTATCCGCACGTTCATGAAGGTGGGTGAGAGCTGGCCAAACAAGTACAACCTGAACTCGCTGCGGATTATCGGTTCAGTCGGTGAACCTCTCAATCCTGAGGCATTCGAATGGTACTACCATGTGATTGGAAAGGACAGGTGCCCCATTGTCGATACCTGGTGGCAGACGGAGACGGGAATGCTGTTGATCACTACCATGATTGGCGAAAAAATGCGCCCGGGATTTGCAGGAAAGCCCATTCCCGGTGTCATAGCTGATGTCGTTGATAAATCCGGAAATCCCGTTCCCGTGAACACCATGGGATTTCTCGTTATCAAAACGCCATGGCCGGCCATGCTCCGGACGCTGTATAAAGATGATGAACGGTACCGCAAGTACTGGTATACCATCGATAACCTTTACACTGCCGGTGATCTCGCAGTCAAAGGTATAGACGGATACATTATGATTCTCGGGCGCGCCGATGACATCATCATCGTTGCAGGTCACAACATCGGAACCGCCGAAGTGGAGAGTGCCCTCGTTTCCCACAAAGCTGTAGCTGAAGCCGCAGTCATTGGTAAGCCGGATCCGGTGAAAGGGAACTCAATCAAAGCATTTGTAATTCTCCGGGTTGGTTTCCATAAAAGTGACAACCTTGTCCAGGATCTTGTCCACCATGTGCGGACAACGCTCGGCCCGATCGCAGTCCCGCAGGAGATTGAGTTTGTCGACAAACTGCCCAAGACACGAAGCGGCAAAATCATGCGCCGTGTCCTGAAGGCAAAGGAGATGGGAATCGACCCGGGCGATATTTCAACGCTGGAAGAATAAAAATTTCAAAATTTTTGTTTCTGGTATTAGAATATTCAAGAATATTTCACGAAAAGGGAGACCATGCAAGACGTAGTCAATGAAACGATTTTGGGTATGGAAGTTGAAAAAGGCCGCTGGATCCTTATAGCGCTTGGGATGGTTATCAACCTGTGTCTTGGTACGATTTATTCCTGGAGTGTCTTTGTTGCGCCGCTCACCACCTATTTCACTCAGACTCTGGGTCAGACCGTTACGGCAAATGAAATCCTTCTGCCATTCTCGGTATTCCTTGCGTTTTTCGCGATAGCAATGCCTTTCACCGGAAAATATATCGAACAGTATGGACCGAGGAATATTACCATTGTCGGCGGAGTCCTCACGGGTATGGGATGGCTTCTTGCATCAGTTTCAACTTCGGTGCCGATGCTCTACATCATGTACGGTATTGTAGGGGGTATCGGTGTAGGTATCGCGTATGGCGTGCCGGTAGCAGTTGCCGCCCGGTGGTTCCCGGACAAACGGGGCCTCGCAGTAGGTCTTACCGTGCTCGGGTTCGGATTCTCCGCGTTCTTTACAGCCAACATTGCGGGTTATTTAATCAGCGCATACGGAGTGATGCCCACATTCAGGATATTCGGAATTGGTTTCATAATCCTGACAATACTGCTGGCATTGCCATTGAAATTTCCTAGACCCGGATGGGTCCCGATGGGCTGGATGCCTCCCGCTCCGAAACAGGGTGAACAAAAAGCCTGTGAAATGACCCGGTCACAGATGATTAAGACTTCTTCATTCTATGCGCTCTGGGCATGTTACTTCATAGGCTGTCTAGCCGGCCTGATGGCAATTTCCATCGCAAAACCTGCAGGTACTGACGTGGGAATAGAAACAGGACTCGCAACTGTCCTTGTCGGAGTTTTTGCGATCTTTAATGGGTTTGGACGTCCCGTCTTTGGTGCACTTACGGACAGGCTGACCCCTCGGGTTACAGCCATGGTGTCATTCAGCCTTATCGCAATGGTGTCGCTTCTTATGTGGCAGATCCCGACAGTACCTGTATACATCATCGCATTTGTTGTCCTTTGGGGGTGTCTGGGTGGCTGGCTGGCCATAGCACCGACATCGTGCGGCACCTACTTTGGTACCTGTGACTATCCACGGTGTTACGGGATTCTCTTCCTGGCGTACGGTGCAGGGGCAATTGCAGGACCTCAGCTGGCCGGGTTCATCAAAACCTCCAGCGGGTCATATCTGGGGGTATTTCCCTATGTGCTTGTCCTTGCTGTTGTCGGCTTCATCATCGCATTTGTGCTCTTAAAGCCACCAAAAGCGACTCATCAACAATAATCCTTTTTAAAAATCACAACGACTGGAATATTTTCCTTCGCTGGGCCATCCGGTACCCGGAAATAACCTGAACGGAATCTCCAAAGTCCTTGTCAAGCACCGAATCGCCCGAATCCACATAAAGCAAGGGGGTTTCCCGAAGTTTATGCGGAGTGGCGACGACGATGATATTCCGAATCCCAACGCGTTTCACAATACGCGGACTGATCTGCTGGTTCCCCCGGCCAAGGATAAAACCCTGTGCACCGAGGGGGCTTAAGAAAATTTTTGCCTCCTGCCCATCCCTGATCAATGCCCAAAGGGATTTTTCATCAAGATCCGTGCCAACAATCTTCCCGTTCTTTACAGCATCAATACCCAGGAGGGTTTTATGTACACCAAGTTTTCGGGCAATGTATTCGGTGGTTGTCCCTGCACCAAGGATATAGAGTACATCCGGGATCATAATCTCATGAATAAAACGTGCGATTTCTTTCTTTGCACGGTCTTCATCCGCCTCTTCAAACACATGCTTTGAGAGCTGGATCTTCCCCATCAGGGCAGGGGTGCGGGCCATACCGTATAACCGGGTTTTCAGTTCCCCTGACCGGTACGCATCCTCGTCTACATCCATCACTTCGGAGTCGCGCAGTGATTGTATATCGTATCTCATAACCAGTTCTGCCGCAGTTGCCGGATCAATGGCAAAGACAGCTGAGTACATTTTCACTCCTGCCGGTATCCCAAGGACAGGAACATCCCTGCCCACTACATCAAAAATGTCCCGGGCAGTCCCATCACCGCCACAAAAAAGAATCAGGTCAGCTCCGGCTTTCAGGAACATATGTGCTGCCAGCGAGGTATCGTGAGCACTGCTGTCACCTTTGAATCGATAGAGTACCTGGTACCTCTGTATCCCTGCTTCTTTCAGAGTGTCCTCCCCCATTCCACCTGAACAGGTAAGAAAATCCAGATTTTCATCATGTGCGAGCAGCGCAAGCGCGATACGAGCCCGGTCTTTTGCACGAGGTTGTGCTCCCCGACGGCGGGCTTCCTCAACCTTGCCATCGGTTCCTTTGAGCCCCACCGCCCCTCCCATACCGGCGATGGGGTTGACAAGAAATCCGATGCGCTTCATAAAAAAAATAAATTTCAGGAAATTTTGGGTATCCGTGCGATTGCCTCTTTAATCAGCTCGTCCGGATATTCATAGTCTACCAGGCTGCCCGCATAATAGGCATCATATGCCGTCATATCGAAATTGCCATGACCGGAACAGTTGAACAGGATGGATTTTTCTTCTCCGGTCTTTTTACATTTGAGTGCCTCATCAATGGCGGCTTTCACCGCATGAGCCGTCTCGGGGGCAACAATAATACCTTCCGAACGGGCGAAAGTCTGGGCGGCGTCAAAGACCTCACTCTGGTGATAAGCTACCGCCCGCATCACTCCATCATGCACCAGACGGGAGACAATCGGCGAATCTCCATGGTAGCGAAGACCGCCCGCATGCATAGATGGTGGCACGAAATCGTGGCCGAGAGTGAACATCTTAAGAAGCGGCGTATAACCGGCTTCGTCCGCGAGATCATAGGTATACAGCCCTTTAGTAAGTGTTGGACAAGACGCAGGCTCGGCACCAACAATATCCACCTCTTTGTGTTTTCCGGTCAACTTGTCACCGGCAAACGGGAAGGATATCCCGGCAAAGTTAGACCCGCCACCAACACATCCTATTACTACATCGGGATAGTCATCGACCATTGCGAGCTGTTCACGGCATTCAAGTCCAATAACGGTCTGATGAAGACATACATGGTTTAAAACCGAGCCCAGGGCGTAGTTGGTATTGCTGTGAGATGCTGCATCCTCAACTGCTTCAGAAATTGCCATACCCAGACTTCCCGGGGTGTCAGGATCCTTTTCAAGCATCGAACGACCGGCGTTTGTTTTGGTGCTTGGGCTGGGAATGCATTCTGCCCCCCAGACGTGCATCATCGATTTTCGGTAAGGTTTCTGTGTATAACTTGAGCGAACCATATAGATGGTACACTGAAGACCAAAGAGCATCGTGGCAAATGCCAATGCTGATCCCCACTGTCCTGCACCAGTCTCTGTTGCAATCCGCTCAACCCCGGCCTTCATGTTGTAGTATGCCTGAGGAATAGAGGTATTCGGTTTATGACTCCCTGCCGGGCTGACACCTTCCCACTTGTAGTAAATCCTGGCCGGTGTCTTCAGGAATTTTTCAAGCCGATGGGCACGATACAGGGGACTCGGCCTCCAAAGTCGCAGGACATCCTGCACCTCTTCCGGAATATCGATATGACGATCGGTGGTCACTTCCTGTCGTATCAGCTCCATCGGAAAGATGGCAGCGAGATCCTCAGGACCAATTGGTTTCTGGGTCTTGGGATGGAGCGGTGGGTCGAGCGGGGATTTCAGGTCCGCCTGGACATTGTACCACTTTTTTGGCATCTGCTCCTCATCGAGGAGGATTTTTGTCTGCATACAAAGTAAGTAATTGTTTTGTATAAATATATACATTGTGCAACAATTATGATACGAAGTGTTGTTAATAGTACATCATGTGAACATTATTTTTAGATTATCGCGTTAGGTAAATCCAAGGGAGAACCAAGGAGAAATATAAATTATCGGATCAAAAAAAATCAAATAATTATTTTTGAACATTTGATAGCTGATCAAAAAGAACCTGAAAACTAAAAATCTGAGGAAGAGTCCTCTGAACCCGGAAGAATATTAAGGGTATCTGAATGAAATTTATTGACACCTGCCTTGCAGAAGCGATCGGTTTAGCAAAGAGAGGGAACTGAACTCCACGCAAGGATCGACCACAAGGAGAGTTGTACATTAATCCGATGGTATTGTTAAAGAGAAAAGAGTACGCTGATACTAACTAAAACTCCTGTAGCTTTCTATATAATAAAAAAACGTAAGAGAAAGCCATGTCGGATAATGCATACAATATGACAAGGAAATGGAAAAACACGATCCTTTCATAGAATCGAATCACTTTTTCAAAATGATTTTCCTTAAAGCCGCTATAAATAAAATTAATACGGTACGAATCACATGTTTATTAGAGTTGTCGCAAACACAACAACACATAGAAGACGGAAGATATCATGATGGTAAAATCACTGGTTAACATTTTGATTAATCCAAATGCATTTTTCAAGGATGCATCAGCTGAAAAGGAAAGTCTTAAAATTCCAGGACTTATCGTCCTGGCACTTGGGGTCGTATCCGCTGTAAACGCGTATCTGGTAGGCGGATTGACAGGAAAGATGATGGCTGGAATGTCCCCCGGCATGGAATCAATAATCGGTATTTCCACAATTTTTGGTGCTCTGTTTGCAGTATTCATAATCTGGGTGATCTGGGCCGGAGTTTTCTACCTTCTGTCTTCATTGTTCAAGGGAAAAGGGACGTTTAAAAGAACACTTGAGTTTGTCGGATTCGGCTACCTCCCCCAGATTTTCGGAGCTCTACTATCCATTATTGTGGCGGTTCAATATCTGCCAAAAGTAATTGTTCCCCGAATTACTTCGGCCGCCATCGAGGACCCTCAACTGATTCAGGAAGCGGTCAATGCACTGATGCATGATCCTGCAATGAGGGAAATGACCCAGATAATTTCCATTATTTCTATCGTATTTCTTCTCTGGAGCGCCCATATCTGGATCTCCGGTTTACAGCACTCCAGGAAACTCACGGTGAGAGATGCCGCACTCTGTGTCGGCATACCGGTTGTCTTATACATTCTTTATATGATATATTCCATGACAGGGATTTAAAAATGAAAAACACACGATTTATTGTACTTTCTGTAATCCTCCTGATGTTCGGCATCGGAGTCGGGGCAGTCACTGCGCAACAGACGTCTGACTCCCTGGCGGCTGCAAACAATGTTTATGTATCCAATGTATCATTCGATCCGGGAACGTTCTTTACCGATGATACCGGGACCGTCATGGTCTATGTCACTAATAGTAATCCCGATACCAGTGTCGTTGTAAATCATGCCACGTTCGGTGACAAGAATATCCTGCTCACCAGCACGCCCTACGATTCCTCGGCAAATATCGGTCCACTCCAGACACAGCCTTTCACTTTTTCTGTTGTGGCCACTGCACAAGACGGGACATACTTCCCGACATTCTCATTGAGTTTTGTTCAGGCTAACAGTCTTTACTACCGGGCAACTGCTGAGGTGGATAACACTCCCCTTGAACTGACCGTTGTCGAAAAGCCGGATGCGTTTACCCAGGGCAAGAAAAAGACCATTTCCCTGCAGGTTGCCAACCCCCGGAAAAATGATGTAAGAAATGTTGTGCTTGATGTCTCCGGAGCCGGCATTACCGCCAGCCCGGCAAGGATCTTCATCGGAAATCTTGCAGCAGGGACCAAAATACCGGTAAACTTTACGGTGTCTCCCGATCAGGAGTCCCATCTGGTGATGACAGTAACGTATAACAATGGAAATAATCCACACACAGTGACCATGAATCTCCCCATAATCTTCGGGATTGACAAATTGCAGGCAGACCCTGTCGTCAGTAACGTACAGGTGACCTCTTCAGGTGGCATCTACCACATCACCGGAGATGTAAATAACGCCGGATTAGAGACCGCAAACACTGTCACGGTTACCTCTCTTCCCCCGGCAATTCCCCAGGACCCGTACAAGACCTATGTTGTCGGGGCGCTCAAACCAGATGACTTCGGAAGTTTTGAAGTAACATTTTCCGCAAACGGCACCCCAATCATACCACTCCAGCTCTCCTTCAAAGACACCAATGGAAATCAGTATAGTACCGTGCAGGACGTAACTATTACGGCATCTCCTACAACGTCACAGAATAACAGCGGATCGAATCTCCTCTTTCCCATAATCGCAATAGTAATCGTTATCGGTGCCTGTATCGGCGGATGGTATTTCTACGTGAGAAGGAACAAGAAGTGACCGGTCCTATGGACGATCAACCGGTCATGCTGTTCCGGGACGTGGTCAAGGTCTACCCGCTTCCGGCAGGGGATGTTACAGCACTGGATGGCGTGTCCTTCAGAGTTGACCGTGGCGAGTTTATCTCGGTTATGGGCCCGTCCGGTTCAGGCAAATCCACGCTTCTGAACCTCATGGGATGCCTTGACACACCGACATCCGGTGACATATTCATCAGCGGAACCCGAATCGGGGATATGTCCGATGTTGAGCTCACCAATCTCCGGAGAGACCGGATCGGGTTTATCTTCCAGTATTTCAACCTCTTTCCTCTGCTCAACATCATTGAGAACGTTACGTTTCCGATGATGCTGAAATCCCAGAAAGAGGTGGATCCGGAAAAAGGCAAAGAAGTGCTCCGGTCGGTCCAGCTTGAGGACAAATTATTCACCCATACACCTACAGAAGTTTCCGGTGGCCAACAGCAGCGGGTTGCCATCGCACGGGCACTCGTCAACAATCCCGACATCCTTCTGTGCGACGAACCAACCGGCAATCTTGATTCGAAGACGGGTGCCGGCATCATGGACCTGATGACAGAACTCAACCGTAAAGGTACTACCATCATCATGGTTACCCACGACCCCCATATTGCGGAATATTCCAAGCGGACGATCCGTATCGCGGACGGGAGGATCGTTGCATGATCTTCTGGGAAATCGCAAAACGCAATCTCCGGATTCACCTGCTGCGGTCCACGCTGGCAATGCTGGGCATCGTGATCGGGGTCGTCGCTATTGCATCGATGGGCATCCTTGGCAATACTCTCGTCCTCTCCGTTTCAGACAGCCTTCATACCGTCGGGGACAGTGTGATCGTTTCTCCCTATACCGGCGGCGGGTCCGGCTTCGGGCAGGGTGGTGGAGGCGGCGGTTCGGCAAACCTGAAGATCACGGACCAGCAGTTTCAGCAGATTAAACGTGCAGTTGCACCTAATATCGCTATTCCTGTTCTTCAAACCGCTGACATCATGAAACTCGGCGTCGGGAGCGATACGATTGTAGCCCCTATTTACGGTCTTAACCCCGATGATGTGCCCAACATTATGAAGCTGAAGGCGGGGAGTTACAGCCGTTCGGATTCCGGATGCCTGGTCGGATCAACATTTGCCACGGATCACAATGTTAAAATCGGTTCGCGGATCTCCATCGGGACGGACGGGGATAAAGGAACCCTGCGGGTAACCGGCATCATCGAGGAAAGGGGGATAAGTTTTGATATCAGCACCGACTCTGCTATTGTTGTGACACAAAACTGGTTCGAAACAACCTATAACCGGAATGATTATGATACGGTAGTCGTGAAAGTCAACCAGGGTGTGGATTCCGCGATCGTAAAAACCACCATCGAGAAACAGATGAACAAAAGGGATAAGATCGTTACCGTCATGGACAGCAAGGCTACCCTCGCGACAATTTTCTCTGCATTCGGGGCGATCACTACATTTGTAACAGCAATCGGTGGAATTTCCATGATTGTCGCTGGTGTTTCAATCTTCAATATCATGATGATGTCAGTGACCGAGCGCATCAAGGAGATAGGCATCATGCGGAGTATTGGTACCCAGAAACGGGAAGTGATGAGCATGTTCATGTTCGAGGCAGCTATCCTTGGCACCGTCGGGAGCCTCATCGGGGGAGTGTTAAGTATACTTGCCGGATATGCTATAAGTTCCCTGTTGCTGAACACCACGAAGTACCTGTTTGTCTGGTCCAGCGCGATACCCATTGTCGAGGGGGTCTGTTTTGGGATCATCATCAGTCTTGCGTGTGGCATTTATCCGGCATGGAAAGCAGCGAACCTCAGCCCCATTGAAGCATTGAGGCACGAATAAATCACCTTCTTTTCCCTTTCTTTTTTTGGAACGTGTGCCCTTTATTACCGGCCGTGTGCATACAGTCTGGTATGAGTTCCCCGGTACTCATGGATCCCGACTGGAATGAGATCTGGAAGCAGCGACAGAAATTGCACGAGTCCTCGAAAATTTCCGATGATCCCTCCCATGACTGGAACAGGAAAGAGAACGCGGAGCGGTACGATGCAAATGCCCGGAGCGAATACGATGAACGAGTGAAGACAACCATTGCTACGCTCGATATCAACCGGAATTCGAGAGTACTGGACATTGGTTCCGGGCCCGGGACTCTGGCAATCCCCATTGCCCCGCTGGTTAAGGAGATTACTGCTGTGGAACCCGGCGCTGGTATGGTGGAGATCTTTAAAAATAATGCGGAAAAACAGGGAATCCGGAACATTACCTTTGTTCAGAAACTCTGGGAGGACGTTGATCTCTCCCATGACCTGGCAAGTCCCTACGATGTCGTGATTGCCTCACTTTCTCTGACTATGCATGATATCCGGGAGGCGCTTTTGAAAATGAATGCTACATCTTCGGGGTCTGTCCACCTCTTCTGGTTTGTAGATATGCCTTTCTGGGAGAGGATGTACGCCGATCTCTGGGAACCGCTCCATGGTCGCCCATATCACTCCGGGCCAAAAGTCGATTGTCTCTTTGGGGTCCTCTTCCAGATGGGGATCTATGCTGATGTAAAAATGTTGCCGCTGAAGAAGGAGTACCGGTTTGGGAGCCGGGACGAGATGCTGGCGTTCTTCCGGAGAAGGTTCAATGCAAAAACAATGGAACAAATCCGGATTGTTGATGATTACATTACCCCATTCATACGGAAGCAAGGAAGCGAAGTCGTGATCTCCGGTGACTCAACCTTTGCCCATATCTGGTGGAAAAAAGATACGAAAAACTAAATTAAAATTTTAAGGAAATTAATTCTGACGTAGATTCCGGATCCGATCCATAGCATCCCTTAATTTCTCCATTGAGGTTGCATAGGAGAGCCGAATCCATCCTGGTGCATAGAATGCGCTGCCAGGGGTAACAGCAACTCTTCCCTCCTGCAGCCACCTGTCGGCAACTTCAAGATCATCTCCGGAAACTCTGACAAAAGCATAGAATGCTCCATCAGCAGGTGCTGTTTCATATCCCATCCGGTTCATCTCACCGATGACGTATTTTCTCCGGCGGTCAAACTCAGCACGCATATCTTCCACGCATCGCTGGTCTCCTTCAAGAGCTGCCACTGCCCCCCACATCGCAAACGTGGCTGCCTGGCTTACCGAGTGTTGTTGTACCTTGGACATCTGACGGATGATTTCATGTGAGGCGACGGCATATCCCAGTCTCCAGCCGGTCATCGCGTACGACTTCGAAAAACCATTGATGGTGATGGTGCGTTGCGCCATGTCGCCGGTTGCAGCAAGCGAGAGGTGTTGCTTTCCGTATACCATCTTCTCGTAGATCTCATCAGACATCGCATAGATATCATGATCCTCACAGATATCTGCGACAAGCTGCATGGATTTTTTATCAAAAACAGCACCTGACGGATTGGAGGGGGAGTTGACCACGATCATCTTTGTCCTTGAGTTCACCTGCTCCAGAAGCGAGTCATCGAGCTGAAACGTTTTTTGATTGACCGCGTGTCTGACGATTGTTCCCCCAGCTATCTGGACGCAGGGTTCATACGATACCCATGCGGGCGTGAGCAGGATCGTCTCATCGCCCGGGTTCAGGACTGCCTCCATGGCTTCATAGATCGCGTCCTTTGCACCACAGGCGACGATAACCTGTTCGGGGCTGCAAGAAAAATGATTGTCTCTTGTTATTTTTTCACTGATGGCATTCAGGAGTTCGGGAATACCATTGCTCGGCGCATAATGCGTCTCACCTCTGTTCAATGCATCAATGCAGGCATCCTTGATGTGCCTTGGAGTATCGAAATCAGGTTCACCTATCGAGAGACTGATAACATCGATGCCATCCCGCTGCATCTTCTTTGCCTTATTGGAAATCGCCAGAGTTGCGGATGGGGCGACACGGGCTATTTTCTCCGAGAGGTGTTTCATCTCAATCGCTGGACAAGTTTGATCGCGGATTCAACTGCCCTCTTCGCATAATCGATCCGCTCATTTGCTTCAAGACGTGTCATGCCAGGCCCGGAAATACCAAGGGTTACCGGTTTACCGAATTCAAGCGAAAGATCAATAATCTTGCGGGCTGCATGCTGAACGACAATATCGTCATGCTGTGTAGCACCTTCAATGACACAACCTATGGTGACGACTGCATCGACTTTTCCTGCCTGCAGCATCCTTTTTATTGCCAGAGGCATATCATAAGCACCGGGAACGTACAGGCATTCGGTAACTTCAGCTCCGAGAAACGCTGCGTGCTCCCTTCCTTCGATCTCCATCATATAGGTGATGTCGCGGTTGAACTCTGCGACGACAAATCCCAGTTTTATCGGTTTTGTATCACACATAGCAATCATCTCTTGTCAATTGAACCTGATAAATTTGTACTTTTATTCTAACGGCGTGCAGGACCTGCATCGGAAAACCCCTGGCGCTGGCCGGTCCCTGCTTCTTTTTCGAGGTCTTTTGGGTAAAGGACCAGTTTTACTGCATTGACTGCATGTTCGCGGGTACGTTGTTCAGCAAGCCACGCGAGCTCGTTCCCGTCTTTTGCTTCATCCTCATGCACGAATACTTCGATGATGTGGGTGTTGGTCATGAGCTGGCAAAGGATAAGCCCCTGTGAGGCTTCATGGGCACAGAGACGGTCCTTCTCCTTCCCTCCCGGCATACCAAGTGCTATAACAATGTCGCATTTCCGCTGATCTATAAGTTTTTTGCATGCTACCGGAAGATCCTTGATGCCCGGCACAGTTACCCGCTCAATCGCCACACTTGCATGTTTTTTCAGCTCATCGATCGCTATCGCTCCCATGTTAACACGTGAAAAGGTGGTGTCAGCTATGCCCACCCTCATCCCAGCACCTCGCAGGCAGCCTGCACACCGTCACCCTGCACCTTGTAACCTGTTTTCTTTATTGCATGCTGCGTTGCTGCAAGCGTTGCCAGTATCTCCGGTGCACTGACCGCACCCATTGTCCCGATCCTGAAGATTTTTCCCTTCAGATGGTCCTGGCCACCAGCAATGACAATCCCCATCTTCTTGATAATCGGCCGCACCTCGTCATCCTTCATACCCTGGGGGTAGGAAACCGCGGTGACCGTGTTGGAATATTCGTGCTTTGCATCGATTTTCGGGAAAAGCGAAAAGCCCCATGCATTCACGGCTGCCCGCACTGCCTGTGCCATTTTCTGGTGACGTGCTATCCGGCCGGCCATACCTTCTTCTTCAATGATAAGACATGCTTCCCGCAGTGCAAAAAAGAGCGGGACTGCCGGGGTATAGGGCGTCTCCATCGGTTTTCCCGCGGCACTCTTTTTGTATGCCGCAAGGTCGAGATAAAAGGGGGGGTTCTTACAAAGCCTCTCCCATGCTCGGTTGCTCACTGATATCCCCGCAAGCCCCGGCGGGGCCGCAAGGCATTTCTGGGATCCGACGATGGCAACATCGGCACCCCATGCATCTGCTTCGACCACGTCACCACCGACAGAGGTAATACCATCCATCAAAAACAGTGCGTCGTGTTTTCTGGCGATTCTCCCGACTTCTTTTGCCGGGTTTTTAATACCTGCAGAGGTTTCATTGTGTACAAGCGTCACTACCTGCGCACCCTGCTCAAGCCTTTCCTCGAGTGCATCAAGATTGAGCGGCGTTCCCCAGTCTGATTTAATTTCAGCTGCCTTTCCGTAACGCTGGCTGATTTTATAAAGACGCTCGCCAAACTTTCCGTTGACAAGACAGGCAATGTCCTTGTCCCTGCCAAAGTTTGCAACCGCGGCTTCCATACCGGCAGTTCCGGATCCACTGATTACAAAAAGGTCGTTTGTCGTACCAAAAGCGGTCTTTAACACCCGTACACAGTCAGCATAGACAGCACCAAATTCGGGGCTGCGGTGGTTTATTGCCTGACGCATCATTGCATACCGTACCCGTTCCGGCATCGGCACCGGGCCTGGCAGCATCAGAAGTAATTCTTTTTCCATGTGGATCTGCTCATAGTATATCTAGATAAGCACAATATATGTTTGGATGGTAAGTATGACTGACGTGGCTGTTATTTCGGGCTCCGCTTCTGACTCAGCAATTACCGACAAGGTAAAAAAGATCCTTGAAGAAAACACGGTTTCGTATGAAGCCCGGATTATATCGGCCCACCGGGATCCTGATACGCTGGATGCTTTCATCAAGACCAGTGATGCAAAAATATTCATTGCAATAGCCGGCCTTTCCGCAGCCCTGCCCGGAGTGATTGCCTCAAAGACCGATAAACCAGTGATCGGGGTCCCGGTCAGCGGCACCCTCAACGGGCTCGATGCACTCCTGGCGATTGCGCAGATGCCAAAAGGCGTGCCGGTTGCGTGTGTTGGTGTTGACAATGGCGAGAATGCTGCGTGGCTGGCAATCCGGATTCTGAAGTTAATAAAAATAAACTGATTTATTTTCTCTTCGTTTTGTCTCCAAAGAGTTCATTGACTATCTTGATTGCACACAGATCCCCGCACATCGAGCAGGTCTCCATATCTCCGTCGCGGCAGTGGATCTTCCTCGCATAGTCGCCAAAAAGGGCGAGTTTAAACTGGGCATCCCAGTCGAGTTTATGACGGGCCTCGGCCATCTGCACCTCGCGTTCCATCCGCCAGCCTTCATGCTTCCGTACGGTATCGCCGATATGGGCAGCGATCTTTGCCACCCGCGTTCCCTCTATTATATCCTCAACATCCGGCAGGGCGAGGTGTTCACTGGGTGAGACCATACAGAGGAAATCGGCACCATTCAGGCAAGCCGTTGCCCCTCCGATAGCTGCCACGACATGGTCGTAGCCCGGTGCGATATCGGTAACAATCGGCCCGAGGAGGTAGAGGGGTGCATAGTCGGTTATCTCTTTGATCATCCGTACGTTATAACCCACCTGGTCAAGCGGCATATGTCCCGGACCCTCGATCATCCGCTGGACCCCTTTTGCCAGCGCTTGTTTTGCCAGCGTGCCGAGCGTGATATACTCTACTGACTTTGCAAGCTTGCCTGCATCCTGGAGGCAACCGGGGCGCATCCCATCCCCTAAACTGATCGTCACGTCGTACTCCGCCAGGATTTCCAACAGATAATCGTATTCAGCATACAGCGGGTTCTCCTCGTCTCGCTGCATCATCATCGCACAGTGGAATGAGCCGCCACGACTTACAACCCCCATGAGGCGGGGATCGCTCCTGAGCGCCGCGAGTGCCTGCTGGTTCACTCCGCAATGCAGGGTCAGGAAGTCCACCCCCTGCTGGCAATGCTCGCGAATGACCCTGAAGAGCAGGTCTGCAGTCACGTCACGGGCGCTACCCGCACGGCGAACCGCCTCATATACCGGCACTGTCCCGACGGTTGTATCAAACGCCAGGATTTTTTTCCGGATAGCCACAAGGTCCCCACCGGTAGATAAATCCATGAGCGCATCGGCACCGTTGATAAGAGCCGCTTGAGCCTTTTCCTCTTCAAGCGCAGGATCGCAGCGGGTTCCGGAAGTCCCGATATTCACATTAATTTTAACCCGACACTCTTCTCCAATTGCACACTGGCGATGCATTCGCTTCGGGTTTGCCGGAACGACAATCCTCCCGTTAGCAATACCCTGTGCCAGATGCGCAGAATCCATTCCTTCCGCACGTGCCACTACCTCCAGTTCCTCGGGAACACCACGGGCACATCTGCGGATTAGCGAATCCATAAGAAACATCTGTCGGGAGTCCTTATTATTGTGCATGCAGGTACGGTGGATCCCGGAACAGTCAGGCTTTGCAAACGCCTATATTTTCGGCACGATTCTCATTGACGCGGGTGTGCCGCCAATGGCAATCAAACCCTTTAAAGACCAGATCAGTACTATCATCCTGACGCACTGCCACTTCGATCATACTGCGAGGGTAAAAGAGATTGCCCATATGTGCAGGGCGAAGGTCGCTATTCATAAAAACGATGCCGGGGGACTTGTTGATGATCTCCAGAGCCTGTCCATGCATTTTGGAGCACGTTCCCCGGGCATTGTTCCTGATATTGTACTCAGTGAAGGAGATCTCATCGGGGAGCTCATGATCCTTCATACGCCGGGGCATACCCCGGGGAGCATCTGTCTCTGGTCCGAACGGGATCGTGTTCTTTTCAGCGGAGATACAGTATTTTCTGATGGGTGTTTCGGACGCTATGATTTTCCCGGGGGCAGCAGGATAGAACTAGCACGGTCGCTCGACAGGCTTGCACTCCTCGCTGTGGAGGGGCTTTACCCAGGCCATGGGGAGCCTGTCGAACAGGGAGGCGCCCGGCACATTATGGCCGCACAGGAACTCATAAAGAGCGGTTATGGATAAGGGAATCTATTGTCTGGTATTCGAAAATCCCGGCTGCGTGATCCGGATCGGTGCACTTGGTGAAATTTCATTCCGTAGGGGCTGGCATATCTACATTGGTTCTGCGCTTGGCAGTGGAGGATTAAAACGCCTTATGCGTCATATCTCTGTAGCCATCAGCCATGACAGGAAACCAAAATGGCATGTTGATTATCTTCTCACGTCCCTTTTTTTTTCTCTTGATTATACGATCCATGGAGTCACAGACGACAGACTTGAATGCCTCCTTGCGAATATTCTGAACGATAGCGGAGTCCCGGCATTCGGCTGCAGTGACTGTTCATGCCCATCGCATCTTTTGTACCGGCAGGGCGATCCTCGGCAGGAGATCGTTTCAGCATTCCGAAAACTGAAGCTTGAACCCATCATCAAAACTATCATTAATCCAAAGGTAGAGGGTAACATATGAAGGTGCTCGGCATTTCGGGAAGCATGCGAAAGGATGGCAATACTGCAGATCTGGTCAATGTCATCCTTAAACGCTGTGATGATGCGGGGATCAAAACTGAATTCATTTCGCTCGCGGATAAGAAGATCCACCCATGCCTGGGTTGTGAGAAATGCAAAGAGAAGAAGTGGTGCATAATTGAGAACGATGACTGGAATAGCGTAATTAATAAAGTACTTGAATGTGATGTTCTCGTTATCGGCTCACCTACCTATTATTACGACGTCTGTGGCCACCTGAAAAACTTCATCGACCGTACGTATTCCCTTTACCATGACCGGAAACTTGCGGGAAGGAAAGGTATTGCAGTAGCTGTCCAGGCGCAAAAGGGCGCCAGCCGGACAGTCCAGACGCTTGAAGGGTTCTTGAATACACACGAATTTTCATCGCTGGGTTGTGTCAAGGGGAACGGGTACCATAAAGGAGATGTGTTGAACGATGCGGAGGCCGTAAAAAATGCCCAGAAGATCGGCGATAAAATTATCCGTCTTGTGAAACGCAACCACCGTTAATCAGAAAAACTATCTTCAGTCGTGTTTTTTTCCTGTCATCGGGTCAATGTCGATCCTGATGACACAGACCTTCCGGATATCTTCGTCAGAAAACGGGTACGTTTCGTCAGTATAATTGTGCATAATGCAATTCAGACCTTTTTCTTTTCTTCACTCTCTTCAATAAAAGACGCCCGGCCAAAACCAATAACACTCCGGCAGCACATCCCCCATGCCCACGGACGTTCACCGTGTACTAAGTTGTTACACTGGTCGACCTCAAAGCAGCACCTGGAATTTTTTTTTAAGCATCGAGATTTTTGGCTCTGTTGAAACATACATGAACAGGTGTTAACACCCGGATCATGAAAATCATTAAACCCTGTAATTTTATGAGGGTTCTCCGCCTCAGGGCCTCTCCGAGGCACGGCGGAGTTCATCGCAAATAATTATGAGGATTAAATATTCCATGACTCATATCGGCATGATTTAATTAACAGGGGAAATCCTTGAACATTTTTCTTAACGCTGCTATGGGGGTACGGCACGTGATGCCTCCACCCCCGCCTCTGTAGCTCCCCCGGGAGCGTAACTCAGAGAAGGTATTACGACACAATCAAAAGCGCAGGAGGCGGTTCGGGAGTTACAGGCATTGTCCCGTCCGATACCAGGTGATTCGCAATTTGTTGAAATCTTATGGTTTCAAACAGAGCCAGTTTTTTTTCCCAACCAGAGCTGAATGAAGATAAATCATCCTGTCTTCATACCCAAAACAGAGAGGTACAATACCGGGGTTCATCGACTCCGGCTAAACCGATTCTGCAGACGATCGCGTTATGATGAATGGATTCGATTTCGAGATAATCAATAATTTTCCGATCTCCTCTTCTCAATTGCCTTCAGTGATTTTCAATAGGCTCATGTTCCTTTCAGATAAGTTCGTACAGTGTCGATCGGCGCCTGAGCGTTCTGCCGATATCTTCTGCAACCCTCTGCATCTCACCTGGATCGAGGTAATCGGTATTGGTGGCACCAGCACCCTTTGAGATACTCTCTTCAAACATCGTTCCCCCGAGATCATTGGCACCGGCGATCAAGCTCAGCTGGGCCATCTTTATCCCTTCTTTCACCCAGGATACCTGGATGTTACAGAAATTGTCCAGATAGAGACGTGCAACCGCTACCATCAGGAGATCTTCCCTCCCGGTAGCTCCAGCCCGCGCGAGTTTTTGGCGGAAAATCGGAGTATTCATGTGAATAAATGAGAGCGGAACAAATTCTGTGAAACCGTGCGTGTCATCCTGAATCCTGCGAAGAATTGCGAGATGCTGCACGCGATCTTCAACGCTTTCGCAATGACCGTACATAATGGTGGCAGTTGTCGGAATTCCCAGGGCATGCGCCTCCCGGATAATGCGCACCCATTCTTCTGTTGAAACCTTTTGAGGGCAGATTTTTTTACGGACCGCATCCACAAGAATCTCTGCAGCAGTCCCGCACATCGACCCGAGTCCTGCCTCCTTCATACAGGTAAGCACCTCTTGTGTACTGATGCCACTTTTTCTGGCTGCATATGCGACTTCCATCGGGTTGCTTGCATGGAGATGGACGCCGGGTGCGGCCTCACGGATCCAACGATAAACATCGCAATAGGACTGTGCATTAAAATCAGGATGGAGCCCGCTGACCGTGCAGATCTCGGTTACGTTGCGGCTTTTTGCCAGGGCTGCTTTTTTCTGGATCTCTAATCTGTCATAAAAATAGATTCCGGCATCACCGGGTTTTTTCGAAAAACCACAAAAACCGCATGCATTGACACAGAGGTTGGTCACGTTGATATTCTGGTTTCTGACATAGGTCACTGCGTCGCCAACTCGGTCCTGACGCACCTCATCAGCCACGGTGGCAATTTCCCAGATATCCCGGTTATGTATTCTGAAAAGGTCCGATGCTTCTTGTTCGCTGAGACGGTGACCATTTTTTACATCTTCCAGCAGTATCCTCAGGTTTTTGTCCATTGTTCGCCCCGGATAATTCTTCAGGCAGTGTAGCGTCCCGATAAAAGTAAAGGTATCGTATTCTTATGCCACATAATTATTATTCCCTGCGTCAACCATCACTAGTAGGCAGGATATGGAGCAGGTTAAAGTATCACTGACACGGAAGTCTGCACGGGGGTATATCATCCCGTTGGGACCGGCGAATATTGTCGCTATAATGACCGATGTGGGAATGGTCGGGTGCGGAGCATTTGATATAGCAGCACTCGATTCGTTCAGCTATCCGGCAGCAAAGGTAAGACCATCAATCGGACCTTCGATTGTTGATACTGATGATATCCTGAAAGGGATTGTCAAGGAGGCCAACAGGTCTGCGATGGGGCGCGGAATTCGGACTGGCATGACCGGGCGCCAGGCACTTGAACTTCTTTGATTTTTAAAAAGTCACTACTTCGGCTTAATAGAAATCCTCAAAATATTTTTTCTTTACGCTCTTTTGGGGCTATGGCATGTAATGCCTCCGGCCCTGCCGCTTTGGCATCCCCCTTGGAGCGATAACACCAGAGAAGGTAATACGACACAATCGCAAAGCGAAGGGGCAGATCGGGGGGACAGGCACTGTCCCCTCCGTAAACAGGTGCTTTACAATTTGTTGAAAATCAGTATTTCTACGAAGTCACTACTTCAAATCGGCCTTTTCTTATCTTATTCGGGCGATTTTCTGCTTTTCATACCAGTTGATACAGAGTTTTTCTCTCATTCAGGGTTCTGCCCAGATCTGATGCCATACGTTGCATGGTCACCGGATCAAGATAATCGGCATCCGTTGCTCCTGCAGTTGCAGAGACATCATCTGAGAACATAGTTCCCGCAAGATCATTTCCTCCTGCCAGCAACATCACCTGCGCCATTTTGAGTCCCACCTTGCCCCAGGGAACCTGAATATTGTGGAAATTATCCAGGAACAGCCGGGAGACGGCAGTCATCAGCATATCCTCCCGCCCGGTTGCACCCGCGCGGCTGATACCTGCTTTATAGAGGGGGGTATTGATATGAAGATATGAGAGGGGTACCAATTCTGTAAAACCATTGGTTTCATCCTGGATCCTGCGGATGATCCCCAGGTGTTCCGCCTGATCTTTAGCTGTCTCATATGATCCGTACATGATTGTTGCAGTCGACGGAATTCCAAGATAGTGGGCCTCTTTAATTATTCTCACCCATTCGGCCGTCTTCAGTTTCCTCGGGCAGATAACCTTCCTGACCGTGTCCACAAGAATCTCTGCAGCAGTACCCTGTAATGAACCAAGTCCGGCGGCGTTAAGACGGGTAAGCACCTCAACACTGGATAAATTACTGACAGACGCGGCATGGGAGACCTCATCAGGGCTGAATGCATGCAGGTGTATCTGCGGTCCGATTTCAAGCACCCATGAAAGTAAATCACAGTATGTATCGATTGAAAAATCGGGATGTACCCCGCTCAGCAGGCAGATTTCGGTGACACCACGTGTAAGGGCGAGACGTGCTTTCTCCTGGATTGCTGCTTTATCATTGCAGAAAGCGCCTTCATCACTGCCACGTCGCCCAAAACTACAAAAACCGCAGAGATTCTTACATATGTTGGTCACGTGCAGGTTCTGGTTTCTGACATAGGTGACAACATTTCCCGTGCGACGTTCCCGCATCTCATCTGCAGCAGATGCAATCCGGAAAACATCCCGGTCCCGCGTGTTCAGGAGCAGGGTTGCTTCTGGCTCAGTAAGACGATGCCCCCCGAGTACATCGGATAAAAGGATTGAGAGATTTGTCATAAATCCGGTTCTGAACCCTACTTCTGTTTCCTGTTTTTCTTCCGTTGCGATTCCGGCTTGTTTTCCTGCGATCTCTGGTACATCTCGTAGAGGATCATGATCACGACAATGATGATAGTCACTTCGATAATATGAAGGGGGAGATAGCCAACCAGGGGGATAGAAAAGAGAGCTTTTCCAATTATCCATTCGTCTTTTACCGGTTCGATCTGCCCTATACCCGGATAAATTGCCAGCTGATCCGGATTCCGGTTATGATCCCCCCATGTTATATAACCACTATGGGGGGCAGTGTACGCAACAGACAGATTTTTTCCTTTCATCTGGGTTACAATTCCAGGTTCTACGTACTGTATTGCTCTATGTATAATCGGATGAACGCTGGTGAGACCATTCGGTTTGTAGATGATGACATCCCCATAATCCTCAAACTTTTCTATTCCGGAGGCTCTGCCATCGGTCCAGGTTTCAAACGTGCCGTAGCGATCTTTCTGAACGACAACTACAAGATCGCCTACATTCATATTAGGCACCATACTCTCGGATTCGATCGTTACTACGGCCGGCCAGGTTCCGCAGATCAGGAAGAGAGCCAGGGCAACTCCCCCGACAACGGTAACGACCCAGAGTATATCGCGTGCAAGGGACACCGCCCAGTGATCACTTTCCCGGAATTGCGCAACCAGTGTCCGGATATCTTTTTTATCGTTGTTATCTGCCATTTCTTAACGCTCTTATCTGATTTTATTGTTTTAACCTTTCATAATTTGTAATGGTGCATCATAAAATGACGCAGGGGTTCCGGATCAGAACCATTGACGGGACAGGTAATAAATCCCGAAAAGAATCAGGAAAATTCCGCAGAATATCATTATATTACGATATGCAGTATCAGAGAGGAAAGTCCTGCCCTGAGATACACCACTTGAAACAAGCGTGTACCATACAGTATCTGCAGTCCAGTGGCCGATCATGAAAGCTCCGGCAAGTACCAGACCACCCTCAAGTCCTGCAATAACCATTGCACTCCCTACCGACAGCCACCAGATCCAGAAATAGGGATTTGCTGCACTGGTAACCAGTCCCGCCACATAGGGATTTGAGACAGGCTGGTTTGGAGAAGCACTCATGGTGGCCTGTCTGCTCCCCATGATGGTCAGGGCTCCGAACACAATCAGAGCTATCCCTCCGACTCCCGCAATTACTGAGGTATAGGGAAGTGCAATGGTTGCTAAGCCCAAGAGTATCAGGATAACAATAAAAAGTTCTACAATAGCATGACCAAGTGATACCTTCAGACCGGTCATCCAGTCTCCGTTGATAGACGCGTTGATGGTAGCAACCAGGGTCGGACCAGGAGCGAGCGCACCTGTCAGACCGATTACAAAACCAAGGAACACCATCTGAAATATATCATACATCTGGAGGCGTCCGCGAAAATTTCGTGTTATACGTATTATCTGGTGCGAATATCAAACGTTCACATCAGGAGTACGCCATCTTAGCATGCTTGTGTAAGATAAAACCCTATATTTTCTTTGTGACCAATATACTATCCATGCTTGATGCACAGCAGATAACCCTCCAGTTTTTAGAGACGAAGCTGCAGGTGCATCCGGATGTCGTGCGCTATATCCAGGAGCAGGATGAGCCGGATCTCATCGAACGAATCATCGCGCAGGTCCCGGGAGACACTATCGTAGTTTCGTCAAAACATATCCCCGGTATGAATGCGACGAGGGATGGCACCAGGTTCCTGACCGATCCTTCAGTTGAAGTGATCAGCGGCTGCCCGGGAACATCCGGCTGTGTAAACGGGACCGGGGATTATCTTCACTATTTCCGCGATCGGTATAATCGTCTCGGAAATATGATAAGAATCCGGTGCGGGGGGATGCCAATCGAGGCACTTACCAGGAATACCCGCTATCGCCAGGAAGAATGCACTGTTATCGGCATGGTTGTCGATGTAAAGACAACGACAAATGGTCACAGGATTGCTGAGATAGAGGATTCCACGGGTGGAATTGCCGTGCTTTTCAGAAAAGATCGCCCGGTATTTTCCGATGGAGAACGCATTATCCATGATGAAGTCATAGGAGTGAAAGGTAAGCTTTCCAGTGATGGTAAAATCTTTTTCGCAGAGCAGCTCTACCGCCCGGACATACGTATCGACAATACTCCATTCCAGAGCGAGAAGCCGGGAAAAGCAGTCTTTATCTCAGATACTCATGTTGGCAGCAATACATTTCTTGAAGAGTGCTGGAACCGGTTCGCAGACTGGCTTTCGGATTCCGATTTCTCATATCTCCTGATTGCCGGGGATCTTGTCGATGGCATTGGGATTTATCCGGGTCAGGAAAGTGAACTGGTGATAAAAAATATCTATGAGCAATATGATGCTTTCGGTGAAATGATGCAGGATCTTCCTTCCCGCATGAAGATTATTATCTCACCAGGTAACCATGACGTAGTCAGAGGAGCGGAACCGCAGCCGGTAATCCCCCGGCAATTTACCAGAAAATTCCCGTCAAACTGTATCCTTGTTGAAAATCCTGCGGTCGTAAACCTCCAGGGTGTGCGTGTACTGATGTATCATGGCAGATCTATTGATGACATGATCGGGTTGATACCAGGTGCATCCTACGACCAGAGCGGCCTCATGATGGAAGAAATGCTCCAGAGACGACATCTGGCCCCCGCATATGGACGCAGGACCCCTATTGCTGCAGGAAAGACTGACCGGTTGATAATCGATCCGTTACCGGAGATCCTGCACACCGGTCATGTTCACATCCGGGGGTTGACCCAATACCGTGGTGTATTAGGTATCAATGCCGGTACCTGGCAGTCCCAGACTGCATTCCAGAAGCAGATGAACGTTAACCCGACCCCTGCCGAAGCTGTGGTGGTAGATCTCCAGACACTTCATCCTGAAATACGAACGTTCGGGTAATGATGCCGGACTTTCGTACATAAAACGGTATCACCCTTTAGATCATGGTAACAAACATACTGCTTGGAATTGGCAACCCTCTGAACGGGGATGATGGTGCCGGCATCTATGTCGCCGGGCAGTTCAGAAAAGACGGCTGGCTTTCACTCTCCTGCGGGACCGCCCCGGAGAATTTTACCGGGATCATTCGCAAAGCCCACCCAGACTGCCTTGTGCTTGTGGATGCCGCAGCAATGGGACTTTCCCCGGGGGAGTACCGGATCATCCCGCGACATCGGATAGCAGACGTAAGTATAGGGACCCACCAGCTCCCCCTCTCACTGCTCATCGACTTCCTCTCGGATTCTGCGGGGCAGATCATCCTGATCGGTATCCAGCCAGGTGTAGTCGTTGCCGGAAAGGAGATCTCCCTCCGGATAAGGGAGGGGGCGAGCCGGCTGGTGCATGAGCTCCTGTCGGGGAGAATTAACCGGATCCCTGTCCTTGAATGAGAATTATCCACGACTGGATCTCCGCAGGCCAAATACCGTCAGTGAGATCTTATTTGGGTAGTTATCAACATACGATACGGGGGGACAGGAATAAAATCAAAAAAAGTCTATTTTGGCTATTCAACAATTTGGGTCTCTGCATACCTGTCCTCGCAGGCAAGCAGAAACTCCGGAGTCATGTGCAGGGAACCTTTCGGGCAGATATCATTGCACTGGGAGCAGAAAATGCACTGGGTCACATAGATGCGGATGCGCTTTGTTGATGGCAGAAATTCAATGGCATGTGCCGGGCACACGCGAAGGCAGAGCGAACATCCGATACATGACTCACGGTCATATGCTATCTTTCCACGGAATTTCGGGGGCACCGGAACAGGCGGGTTGATAGCCGCCTCACCCTGAGCGACACTGGAGAGGAATTTTGTAACTGACGGAGGAAGGTACCGGGCCGGGAAAGCGTTCGTAGCCGGTTTTCTGAAGAGCTGCCTGAGCAGTTCCGGCATCATGGGTAGGCGGGCCATGATCAGACCACCCCTATGAAATGATCAGCCATTACCAGCAGCAGGCCGGCAATACCGATAAGACTGAGATAAATCCAGTAAACAGAGACAACCTGGTTGATACGAAACCGGGCCATGGAAACCCTGATCAGGCTTACTGCTACAAAAGCTACCAGCACCACCAGGATGAGGTAGAACAGCAGGTCAAGCACCGGTTGCAGAATGGCCGGTGCCGGGACTAATGCGGAGAGCCGGTAAGGGATAAACAGCGCCACCATAAGGGAGGCCATGACGACAGTCTTCACACCCTGCGTGAGCGTGAAGAGGGCAAGGTTCTTTCCTGAGTACTCCACCAGCACCCCGCCGGCAAGCTCCGTTTCGGCCTCCGGTGTATCAAAGGGGATGCGGGAGAGCTCTGCCGGGGTGACGATGAGCAGTACGAAGAACAGGATAAGGATTCCGATAATTCCCAGCGGACCAACAAGCCCCCAGACAGGGTTTGCCTGGATGCTCATCAGCATGAATGGCAGCGGGACTCCTGAAACCGCAAGCTTCCATGCAATGGCGATTATCACCACAGCAAGCGGAAACTCGTAGGCGATCATGGTCACCATCTCTCTCTGTGCTCCCACAGTAGCATAGGGTGAGCCGGAAGAAAATCCACCGGCAACGAGGGCCAGGGCAGGGAGTGTCAGGAGGTACATGACCAGGATCAGATCTCCCCCGCCGGAAAGAACAGGAGGGAATCCCCCGATGGGGATATAGAGCAGGATTGTAATAGCTGATGCCAGTGCCACGACTGGTGCCAGATTGAAAAGCCAGGGTATGGCATTGGCGGGCACTACATTTTCCTTGGTGAAGAGCTTGCGCATGTCCGTAAAAGGCTGGGTGAGCGGGGGGCCGATGCGTGCCTGCATCCGTGCGGTCACAATCCTGTCAACACCCAGCAGGAAGAATGCGACGATAAGACTGAAAATCACTACAAGAAAGGCTCCTGCAAGGGTCAGGATGATATCCGTCAGCATTGTGAAAGCCTCCGGGTCTTGTCACGGGAAAGACGCGTCAGGTCTTCCTTGGTCAGGTCAGCTGCAGAGCCGTTCTGTATAACTGTTACCCGGTCGGTGCAGGACATGCAGGGATCGATGGATGCGACAATGATGGGGACATCTGCAAGTTGCTCGCCTTTGAGCATGGGGATCCAGGACATCAGGTTACTGTAGGAAGAGGCTTTCACCTTCCAGGTAGCAGGTGCATCATTTCCGTCCATGCGGACATAATGCATGCATTCGCCTCTCGGGGCTTCCACCCTCCCAATTGCCTCACCGTGGGCTTTTTTCAGTACGGAAAGCAGCTTGGGTATCTTCTTCTCCCAGAGAATTTCACCAGCAGGCATATTATCCAGGCATTGCTGGATAATATCGATAGACTGAGCGAGTTCAAGGAGTCTCACGATAATCCGATCATATACGTCCCCGTGAGGTCCGCCGAATTCCTGGGGGGGGATCACCGGGTGGACATTGAGATCCCCGTAAGCGCAGTAGGGATAGTCATGCCGGACATCCATGGCAACGCCTGATGCCCGGGCAGTCGGACCAATAGCACACAGGAGCTGGGCATCGCGGTAGCTCAGCAGACCGTGATCCCGGCACCGCATGCGTATGGTACTATCGTCTAAGAAGACCGTCTTCATCTGGTCCAGCAGCCCTCGGTAATAGGATAGCCCTTGTTCGATGATGGGGAGCTGCTCGTCACTGATATCCCTGCGGACGCCGCCGACCTGGACAATCCCGTAGTTCACCCGGTTCCCGGTGAGGTTTTCGATAAGGTCCATTGATTGTTCCCTCACACGCCATGAAAGGTAGAGGAGCGAATCAAATCCAAGCTCATGAGCAGCCACACCAGCCCAAAGAATGTGCGACTGCATCCGCTCGAGTTCGTGCAGGATGGTCCTGATGTAGTCAGCCCTGGGGGGAACTTCAATTTCAGCAATCTGCTCTACAGCCCGTGCGAAGGAGAGTGAGTGCACAATCCCGCAGATGCCGCATATCCTGTCAGTGAGGTGGACGATCTGGACCGGGTTTCTCCTCATGCCCATCCATTCAATACCCCTGTGAGTATTTCCGGGTGCAAAGTCAACCGATTTGACAATTTCTCCTTCCATCTGAAAGGTAAACATAACCGGTTCTTTGAGAGCGGGATGTACCGGTCCTATTGGTACCGTGTAGGGAGTTGATTTTTTCGTTGTCTCGGTGTTCATTCCGGTGCACCTCCCGTTTTTTCCTTCTTTCCTTCAGCTGCGGGTTCTTCCTGAACGGGTTTCTTTTCCGGAACCGGTGGAGCCGGGCGATCCTTGGGGCGACCGATCGCCCAGAGTTCCCTGACCATCTCAGGTTTGATCCCGGTTTCGTCCTTTCTCCAGGGATATACTCCCTGCGGGAATTCATCGGGAAGGAAAATCCTCCGCCCGTCCGGAATATCTGTTACCGTTATACCGAAAAACTCCTGTTTTTCACGTTCTGATACAAGGGCACCGGGAATCAGATCCGTGATCGTGGGCACGGTCAGATCTGTTTTTGGGAGACGGATACCTATGGTTATCATATACTCCCCGAAATTCGTGCCATAAAAAACGGACAATATATAGAGGAGTTCGATCTCATCGCCAAGATCATTTCCGGCAATTACCGCGAAGTGCGGGAACCTGATATCCATGAGTTTTTTGATCGCAGGCTTGAGGAGGTTCCGGTCGACACGGATCCAGATGTTATAACCCTTTGTCTTACGTACACCCTCCCCGCGTTCGGAAATCCGGGCATCGTGGACACCTGCCCCGAATTCGGCTTTGTAGAGATCGATAATCTCCTGGGGGGAAAGATGCGGTGTTTCGGTCATTGGGCTGCCTCCAGGCGCTCCAGTTTCTCAAGCGCTTTAACTACTCCGTAGACGATTGCTTCCGGACGGGGGGGGCAACCCGGCACATATACGTCGACGGGAAGGACCTGATCAATCGGGCCGTCAAGATTATATGAATCGTAAAAGACACCACCGGACTGACCACACGTCCCGATGCACATGACCAGCTTGGGGTCAGGAACCTGTTCGTACACTCTCCGGACTTTTGCCGCCATTTTTTTCGTCACCGGCCCGGTCACCAGAAGGACATCAGCATGCTTTGGCGAGCCCACCAGCTTGATACCGAAGCGCTCGGGATCATAGCGCGGGCATATTGTCGCCACAATCTCGATCTCGCAGCCATTGCAGGAGCCGGTATTGAGGTGGAACACCCAGAGAGAACGGTTGAATGATTTTGTCAGTTTCATGATAGCATCCCCACGATGACGAGAACCAGCGCGGTCACTGCAACAAACCAGATCATGTAATCGGTCAGAATACCTGTATGTACGGGCACCAGAACATCATAATAACCTTTCAGAGCCTGCAAAAATCCCCAGTACAGGTTGCTCGCCCTGATATGGACGGCTCCCTTCTCCGGTTCGACGTTACCCGAGAGGTAGGGGCGCTCCAGCTCTGTTCCTTTCTTATACGAAGATTCTCCCGTTTTCCAGAGCAGGTAAACGACGATGACAGCTGCCACAAAAGCAACCAGCCAGGTAACAGGAGCCCATATGCCATATCCGGTCAGCAGCGGTGCAATCAGATCCATGTCATGCACCTCCAAGTACTGATGCAATATAACCACCCTGGTCGGCAAGTGCATGAGCTGCCGGGGCAACAAGAATATCCACCACCGGTTGGGGGAACAGCCCGAAGAGGATAACAATGGCAGCAAGAATACCCATGCCAATCAGCATCGGAAGCGGGGCCTCCTTCACATCTGCATATTCCGGGAGCTTCGGCCCCATGAATACGGAATGGAAGACCTTGACAAATGAGGCAAGGGTAAGAATGCTCACCACCATCGCAATGATCGCAAGGAGCGGGTTGAAGAGATACACAGACTCGTATATCATAAGTTTGGAGGCAAACCCGTTAAAAGGTGGGATCCCGGCAATTGCCAGTGCCCCGATTATGAAGAAGATCATCGTGTATTTCATGGTATGCCCCAGCCCGCCCATTCTGTTCAGGTCGCGGGTACCGATCCGGTAGAAAATCGCACCTGCAGTCAGGAAGAGGAGTCCCTTATACATCGCATGGTTGAAGATGTGGAAGATGCCTCCTTCCATTGCCATAAATCCGAATGCGCTGGTGAGTGTGGTATTGCCGAGCACGGCAAGCCCGACCCCGACACCAAGAAGCATATAGCCGGTCTGGGAGACCGCATGGTATGCCATCAGGCGCTTGATATCTTTCTGGGGAATTGCCATCGTGACACCGACCACCATGGAAAGCACGCCAAAAATGATGATGATCCAGCCGACGGTGACGCAGTTCATGGTGATGTTGTACATGGTAAATACCACCCGGAAGAGCCCGTACAGGCTTGCCTGACTTGCGACCACCAGAAATGCAGTCACCGAGGATGGTGCCATGGAGTAAGCATCGGGTGTCCAGAAGTGCAGGGGCACGGCGCCGCACTTCATTGCAAGTGCAGCTACAAGGAGCACGAGTGCAATTTTATCGAGCATCGTGAACTGCATCCTCTGGGCGATCATCGCGATGTTCAGCGCATTGTACTGGCCGTAATAGACACCGATGGCAAACAGGACGAAAATCGCCCCGAGCGTGGAAAGGATGAAATATTTCAGTGCTGCCTCAACAGCAAGCCCACCGTCAATACGATATGCAATCATCCCGGCAGATGCAAGGGAGAGGATTTCCAGGAATACGAAGAAATTGAAGAGATCACCCGTGGAGACCATTCCGAATACACCGGCGATCATCAGGAAAAACAGCGTGTAATAACCCTCAAGACCACTGTTACGGGACTCGGACGATAGTGAATACAACAGGACCGATACCCCGACAATCGCACAGATGATGTCCATGAATGCGCTCATGGCATCGACCGTGAAGATAATCCTTATCGGAATGCCCCCGGAATCCAGGGGAACCGCGAGATTCGCGGCAGCAGCACCGAATACATAAAGCACCGGTCCTGTTACGAACACGCGGAACGCAAGGATGAATGCAACAGCCGCGGTGACCAGCATCATCCCCATTACCCAGAGGTTCCTGATCGTTGATGAGATCTTTCCAGCTACCGGGCAGATAAATGCTGCAAACAGAGGGATTACTACCAGAAGCGCCGGTGCATTGGTGAAGAGAAAATCAGCGACAGTCATCCGTGAAGCCTCCGTATCTTATCGATATCCACGGTACCATATTTTTTCTGCAGCACTATGGCAAATGAGAGAACCAACGCACTTGTCGCTACACCTATTACGATCGAAGTCAGTACCAGTGCCTGTGGGGTGGGAAGTACCATCAGCTCCGATGGCGCAAGCGTGAAGATGGGGGCAACTCCTCCCTCACGGTAGCCAAGGGTAATGAGAAAAAGGTTTGCCGCTGAGTTGAGGATATTGATACCCAGCAGGATCTTGATGATGTTCTTTTTCAAAAGAACCGTCACAAGGCCAATAAGGGTCAGGACAACCACGGTAATGAATGGCAGGTTCCAGAGCATTCAGCACCCCTCCTTTTCCAGCCCGGAAAGCATGTAGAGGATCACAACCGTGAGCCCTCCCCATACTTCGATCCCGACTGCGAAGTTCATGAGCGGGACTATCCCCGCTGTATTCAGTTCGCCGGGATTGATCCCGTACGGGACCGGCATCCCGAAAATCGAGCCACTGCCCACAAGATAATTGAAGAAGAACACCTGCCCGAATGCAAGTGCGAGGAGCCCTACACCGATAAATCCGACAAGTCCGCTGACTTCCTGTCCGGTCAGGACATTCTTTTTCAGCCACCCGGTGACTTCTTTGTAGTTATATGCAACAATCACGAGTGCTCCCCCGGTTGCAATCACTGCACCCCCCTGAAAGCCTCCGCCCGGGGTCAGGTGACCGTGCGCCACAATATACAAGCCGAAGATCAGGATCGCCGGATAGAGGATGTCTGCCGCGGTTCGCACAATCTTACTCATCCTCATATTCCTCACCTCCCTGCATCTTCCGGAACATCAGCCCCACACCAACAATAGCGCAGAACAACACCGTCGATTCCCCAAGAGTATCAAAACCCCTGAAATCGAAGACGACTGCCGTGCATTCGTTATTGCTGCCGGTCAGCTCCTGCCCATTCCTCAGGAAGTAGTCATCCATATCCGTCGTCTTCGGTGAGCCAAATGTCAGGTTCAATGCAATCATCCCGAAAAATGCGGCCATGATGAGGAGGGATGCGCCGACAACGAGCACCTTTTTCATGAGCCTTCCCCCTCAAACCGCTTGGTCGCACGGATCGCGATGATAAATATCGCTGTCGTCAGTCCGGCGCCAATAGCTGCCTGTGATATTGCGACATCAGGGGCCTGGAGAATATAGAACTCAAGGGATATCAGGAAACTGAAGAGACCTGCTGCCAGGGTTGCGGCCAGAAGGTCTTTGAAATGGAAGGTAAGGACGGCCGAAACGATCAATCCGAGCAGTACAAGAATCTGGGGTATCTGTTCGATCATAGCTTTGCCTCCTCCAGCCGGTCGACAACCGCCAGCATGGGCTTAATTCCGCTCTTATGGGCCGCCCGGGCAATCGCGTGGGCACTGACTGCATTCGTGAATGCAAGAAACGCGGCTGCTAAAAATGCATGGATGGCAAGGTTAAGGTACTGGCTGGCATTCTGTGAAAAAAACATCGATAATCCGTACACTACCACAGCAAGCGACGTGAAGATAGAGCCGAATGTTGTTGCCTTCGTTGTCGCATGCATACGCGTATATAAATCCGGGAACCGCAGGAGCCCCAGCACCCCAAGTGAGTTAAAGACTACACCTATGACAAGGCATGTGTAAATAAGTATTTCGACGACAGTCATGTCAAAGCTCCCCCCCGATATACTTGGCAATGTACAACGTACTTACGAATGAGAGCAACCCGTATACGATCGCAACGTCTACGATAATAATCTCCTGAAAAACAACCCCCAGGAGAATCATTGAAGCAATGACAAGGGTGTTCACGGTATCGAGAGCGATTACCCGGTCAGGGGCTGTCGGACCAAGTACCAGCCGGACAACAGCAAATGCCATAAGAACGGTCAGGCAGAACACTGCAAGGATCCAGACATCGATCATTCGGCAATCCTCCGTATCCATGCAGGGAGGTTCACAAGCCTGAAGAGCTCAGTACTTTCAATGATCTCCTTCTTCTCGTCACCCTCAGCAATATTGATAGTATGGATGAAGAGATCGTTTGTCTCTTCATCAATTCCAACGGAGAGTGTGCCCGGGGTCAGGGTGATAGAGTTAGCAAGCATGAAGATGCCCAGATCGGTCTTGAGCCCGGAGTGAACCCTGATAATTCCCGGCCTGATATTCAGGGTAATCACCCGGTATGCAACATCGAGGTTGGCTTTCATCAACTCAATGAAGAACGGGACTGGCACGTAGACCAGCAGAAGCAGTAACCGGATCGGAGAAAGGAGCCGGTAACTCTCTGACCGGCAGAGGAATTTGCGAGTTACCAGGCCGGTTATCATGGCGAGGACGGCGCCCATGGCAAGTTCAGACAATGACCAAAATCCGATACTGCCTGAGCCGGCAGTCAATATCAGGTACAGAAGAAATGCCATACCCGTAGTTACAAGAAATGGGATCACAGATCCACACTCCTACCGCTTTCCAGAAACTATATATTCAGTTTTACCGGGCCAAAACCATTCGCCTGAGTACAGGGTAATTTCTCCGTCAGAACTGGTGAGGAACACTATAACGCCACCATAATTGTTAATGATTTATTATGTTCAATCTAAAAAAACGTGTTTATTTTGACCAAATTCTTTTAATGAAAAGAAACGGAGAATTCCTGAGTTATTTCTTATCGGGAAAATGATATCCGCAGCAGAAAACCTGCGCTATTCCTGCTCTGAGCATTGTCAGGTCCAATCCTGAACGTTCTTTCTGAACAGAATCAAGGAAACTTTTATCGTAGTCTTTGGGGGACATTTCAAATCTTCATCGTACTCGTGGGTTATCCCATTTGTAAATGAACTTGGATATTCCCGATTACTTTTTTGTTACAGCCCCCTCTGCGTATATTATCGAATATGTCCAGCAAATTGCGACTGATTTTTAAGGCATGATGTTAAAATATTGATGTTAAAATTTTTGAGCATTATTTGGGAATCTATCTGGAGGGTCTGAGAAAACATGGATTTGTTGATAATTGCACCTGTATGTGCCATTATTGGGTTGCTTTTTGCAGCTTTTTCTTTTTTCAGCATGAAAAAAGAGGGTACCGGTACTGAACTGATGCAGAAGATCGCTTCGGCTATCCACCTCGGAGCGATGGTATATCTGAAGCGGCAGTACACTGCCATCGGGATATTTGTCATCATTCTTGCAATCGTGCTTGCTCTGGTGATCAATCCCCTTACTGCGGTATGCTTTGTTGTGGGTGCAGTGCTTTCTGCGACCGCCGGGTATATTGGGATGACCGCAGCAACGATGGCAAACGTTCGTACTACAAACGCCGCACGGAGAGGTATGGCCGAAGCGTTTCGGGTCTCCTTCTCAAGCGGTATGGTTATGGGCCTTACCGTCGTTGGTCTCGGACTCCTTGGTCTTTCCACGACGTTCTATCTTGTTAGTACTTATTCTAACCTTGGACTCTCTGAGGCGGTAACCGTACTCTCCGGGTTCTCACTCGGTGCAAGTTCAATTGCACTCTTTGCGAGGGTTGGTGGCGGAATATTTACCAAAGCCGCCGACGTGGGTGCTGATCTTGTAGGAAAGGTTGAGGCAGGGATTCCGGAAGATGACCCCCGAAACCCTGCGGTCATCGCTGATAACGTAGGCGATAACGTCGGTGACATCGCGGGGATGGGCGCGGATCTCTACGAATCCTATGTAGGTGCCATTATTGCCACAATGCTGATAGGGACCACTATGGCTTCGGGCCTTCTGACCGTTGGTCCCTCGATGATGAATTTCCTTCTGCTCCCCCTGCTGATTGCGGCGTTGGGCATTCTCGCTGCAATTATCGGTTCGTTCTTTGTCAGGACGTCGAAAAACGAAAGCGGTGCGATTCATAAGGCCTTCAATGCCGGGACGTTCATAAGCCTGATCCTTACGGTGATTGCCACTTATTTATTAGTCCAGCTGTTGTTGGGGGACCAATATTTCGGGGTATTTATAGCCACCGTGGCCGGGCTCATTGCGGGATTTTTAATCGGCTTACTTACCGAATATTATACATCGTACGAACGGGCTCCGACACTAAGCATAGTAAAATCATGTGAGAGCGGTGCGGCAACAAATATCATCACCGGTCTGGCGAAGGGCATGGAAAGCACCGTTTTCCCGGTCATCGTGATTGCTGTAGCGATCTATATCGCTTCGCAAGTGGCAGGAATTTACGGTATTGCTATTGCCGGCGTCGGAATGCTTGCCACCCTTGGTATCACGCTTTCGGTGGATGCCTACGGTCCGGTCGCAGACAATGCGGGAGGAATCGCCGAGATGTCTCACCAGGAACCCGGTGTGCGGGCAATCACCGATACCCTGGACGCGGTTGGGAATACGACTGCAGCAATTGGAAAAGGCTTTGCCATTGGTGGAGCGGCACTAACCGCCCTTGGCCTTTTTGCGGCTTATGCATTGGCAGTAAATCTCGAGCTTGTTAACATGCTCTCTCCGACAGTATTTGTCGGTGTCCTTATCGGTGCCATGCTGCCATTTCTCTTCAGTTCATTCCTGATGACCGCTGTGGCCAGTGCTGCAGGGGATATTGTCAAGGAAGTCCGCCGCCAGTTCAAAGAGATAGCAGGACTCATGGAGGGGACGGCGGACCCGGACTATGAAGCCTGCATCACCATCTCCACACACGCAGCCCTCCGGCAGATGATACCCCCCGGTGTGCTTGCGATTGTAGCTCCACCCGTAATCGGTCTTATTCTGGGGAAAGAAGCTCTCGCCGGATTGCTGATTGGATCAATTGCAAGTGGTTTTCTCCTTGCAATCATGATGGCAAATGCCGGGGGAGCCTGGGATAATGCAAAAAAATATATCGAAGCGGGACATTTCGGTGGAAAAGGTTCAGCAGCCCACAAGGCAGCAGTAATTGGTGACACCGTCGGAGATCCGTTCAAGGATACATCGGGACCGGCACTGAACATCCTCTTAAAACTGATGGCAATTGTGTCGGTGGTCTTTGCCCCGTTGTTTATCTGAAAAATATCCTTTTTTGATAACGTGCCATCAGGCTTTCGGGTATCAACTCTTGGCACCTTCGATACCGGAATTATGTATTGGTTTTCTGAACGAATGGCAAGGTTCATGGGTTGTCCTGATTACCAATTCCGTTATAACCACAGGATTCTCTCTTGCAGGTACAATTTTGATCATCCCCTGGGTTATCTCACGGGTTTATCGGTTTGAGGGTCATTCTGTAAAAAAGGATTTGTAATATTTTTCTCATCAATACATATCCATAAAAACTGGTATTTCTCTGTGAAGATCAATTTTGAATTCTAAAAATATGCGCCAGATAATCGAAAATGTTTCGTCATTAACCGTGAGAAATGCTTTGTAGAATGGATTTTATAGAGCATAAGTACGGTGAAAAAATATCATGGCAAAAAGATCCAAACCAACAGGTAAAGGAGAATCTAAAACACCAATAAAAGAAGAGGCAATAACAGCTCCAGTCGATGAAGAGACGCCCGCGTCTGGTAAAGACGGGGAGAAATTTGACTTTTTCTATGTCCTTGCAGGAGGAGGGGTCCTGATAGGTGTGATTCTTATCATTTTTATAGTTCTTCGTTACGTCTTGCATGTGGTATAATCCTGTGAATCGTACCTTTTTTCTTATGCAAAAACTATGAGAGACCGAAAAAAGTTTTAACCTCCATTTCCCAGTTATTCCGATGGAAAGTTTCTTCGCCTCCCCGGAATTCCAGATGAGCCTGCTTTTATTTGTGGCCCTCGGAGGTTACCTTATCGCCTCACGTATCAACCAGTCCGCAGTTATCGGGCTGATCCTTGTGGGACTACTTGTCGGGCCGAGCTTTCTGGGGCTGATCACCTACACCGATTTTATCCGCAGCCTTGCTCACCTGGGTGCTGTTGTCCTGCTCTTTGTGATCGGGCTGGAATTTAAATTACAGGATATCCTGTCGGCCCGCAATGGAATAATTGCCGGGATCGGGGTTATTGTCCCATGGATCGGCGGATACTGGCTCTCGCTGCTTTTCGGATTCGATATGGCCAGTGCAATTTTCATAGGAACTGCTCTCACGGCAACCAGTATCGCAATTACGGCCAATGTGTTAAAAGAGCTTGGCAAGCTCCAGACAGAGGCAGCAAAAGCAATTATCGGTGCTGCTGTCATAGACGATGTCCTCAGCCTTCTTGCTCTTGCGATCAGTTCCGATGTCGTAAGCGGGACTTTTTCTGTCAGCGGGGTTCTGATTGTAACACTCAAGGCCATCGCTTTTATTGTTGTTGCGGGTGCATTCGGACTCCTTGTTGTCAGCCGGTTCTTTGAGCGCCTTGATACAACTTCATTTGTCGAGAAATACCCGGAGTTCATCTTCATCTTTGCGATGATGATGGCCTTTCTCTATGCGATGCTTGCTGAAGCTGTCGGGCTGTCTGCCATTGTCGGGGCATTCATTGCCGGTGTTTCATTTGAAGGTGTCTATCTGAAGCGAAGCCGGAGCCTGAAAGAGGGTGCGGATTACCTCCAGATCATATTTGCATCGATTTTCTTTGTCTCGCTCGGTATACTCGCAGATTTCCACGCCCTGACCATGGAAATCGTGGTATTCTTGTTCGTGCTGACCATTGTTGCGATTGGGACTAAAGTGCTCGGTTGTGGTATACCTGCCAGGCTTGCCGGACTGTGTACCAAAGATGCGCTCATTGTCGGGTTTGGCATGTCACCACGGGGAGAAGTTGCAATGATCGTTGCCCTTATCGGACTTGAAGCCGGTATCATCGGGCAGGGGGTCTATGTCACGCTGGTGCTGATGAGTCTCCTCACCACGCTGATCACGCCCATTGTGTATCGGAACTGGTTATATCGCGGCGAATATTGCGGCTACGATGATAAGGGAGTCGCAATTTCTGAATCGCAAGAGCCGGAAACGGTGACGCGTTTATGACATTTGAGAGAAAGGTCGCGCAATTGTTCATGATGGACGATACAACCTGGATCCGCCACGCCAATCCGTGGAGCGGGATTCTGCGCAATACAGCACTCCCTCTTCTTATCATAGCGTTCTGGAGCCGGCTTTGGCTCGGGTGGTGGGCTGTCGTCCCTGTTGCCCTTGCTCTCCTGTGGATCTGGTTGAATCCCCGTATCTTCCCGGCTCCCAAATCGCTCGATCACTGGATGTCAAAGGCAGTGCTGGGGGAACGGGTCTGGCTGAACCGTGATGCTGTTCCTGTACCGGCATACCACCAGAAGGTCCCTAACGTTCTTTCAGCAGTCGCTGCTATCGGGTTGTTCTTTATCCTCTGGGGTGTTCTCGTTTTTGATCTCTGGTCTACTCTGTTTGGGACCACGATGGCGTACCTGGGTAAATTGTGGTTTGCTGACCGGATGGTATGGCTCTGGAATGACATGCAGGATGTTGCACCACAATACCGGAGCTGGCAGATTCACAACAAGGAGTGACCACTGTGACAGCACCAGGTCGTCCGATGCTTCGAAAAAGTGCGGTTCCTGGTATCCAATATTTACTGTTCAGCACGATGCCCCGCCGGGTTCTATGGAAAGATCGCACGCTATCCGTGAATATTTTCGTGGATTTTCATCAAATTTTTTCTTACACCAGTTGCAACAGAAGTAATATTTCAGGTTTTTATAGGAACTGGTAAATTTCGCATCATCTCAAAAAGGAGGACCTCATTCCCCATATACCTGTCAATAAAAAAGATTACGTTTCCTGATGTAAGATCGGTATTTATTCCAAATAGATCCCTTCATTTGTTTGAATAAACCCGACATTGCGTATTCTTATCGTGTTGCAACGGCTAATGCACAACTCCAGGATCACCCGGCAATTTTTTTATATAATTTTTGCTCCGTAGAATTCCACTTTATCCCTGATGCCTCCCGGGGAGGATGCGGGAATATCCCCCGGCGGGTGCCCGCCGCGTCCCAAACCACATCCCCTCCTGCTTTCGGTCTTCGTAACATTGCTATATCCGACCTCATCGTTCCCGTCGGAAATCGTTGAATAATTCCAGCCCGGTTCCGCATTTTTCCGAATTATGACCTATGAAATTCGGGGGGTGGGGGAATTGAGGTATAACCGGGCTCATAGCAGGCTCCGGTGTACCAGAATTCTCACAGGATTTTTTTGACGGGAAAGATAGGCCCCAGATGACAATAACATCCGTCCTAGTCTTCGGTGAGATTGCTCCTTTAAACAGGATTTCCCATGAAATTAAATTAAACAGAAGTGGAATGTTTATTCCTTATAATTATTTGCGATGAACCCCGCCGCCCCCGAAGGGACGCCCCCGCGGCGGATCAGTGTCAATAAGCATATTTGTAAACACCGCACTGCCCCGCCATGCCTCGGAGAGGCCATGACGCGGAGAGCCCCCTCATAAAATTACAGGGTTTAATGATTTCACGGTTCGGGTGCGAACTCCGTTCATGCTCGTTTCTACAGAGCCTAATATCCATAATCGTTCGAAATTGATGATTCCATTTTGAAAAGAGATACAAGTTTTACACAAGTCACTGCGTAATTTTACTTACCGAACATTGTAAAAATTGATCAATCGAGTTGTCAGAATAGCATCATTCCATGAAAAACAGGATGATATTGTCAGCTTTGAACGGATTCCGGCGTTTCTTTCGAGAGGAAATAACCAAGTACCGTCCTGATTACCACGACAACGGCAAGGTTGATTAAATCCTGCTGGGTCGGGGAGAGCAGTGTGGAGAGAATATCTCCTGCGATGAGAAATTCCAGCCCGAAGACTATCTTGTCGGTAAATTCCCGCCTTATCTGGTCATAGGTAAATGCCGGTCTCGAAAATTCAAGAAAGAGTACCCTGACGATTGCCCGGAACCCACCGTAGATGATCAGAACCGCCCCTGCATACCCGAGAATGTCAGCACAGAGATGGATAATATCGAATAACGTGGGAACGTCCATACCAGAACAGGTTCATACGATCACATGAACTTTAGGGTTGCCCTGTCATAAAACGGCCGATTGCAAGAAAAGCTTCAGGCATCGTGAAGAGTGCCTGAAGAGAGGGATTAGGTCTCTTTGCCCGGCGATATTTCAACGGACGAATTGTGTTGATAAACCCCCACCTGCAGATCATATAACTTCGGGATACTCAGCTTTGACGGAGCTTTTCTCCAAACCAGGGGAGGACGTCCTTTTTGCGGGACATCATGTTCAAGAGCCGGATCGGCTGATCACGAAGCTCCAGTTTTGTGAGGAGCTGGCTGTCTGCGGAAACGAAGAGTTCACTCCCATTCTCTATGGTGCTCGTGAACATACCCAGATAGAAATCCACACCCTTCTGCACGCGCAGCCTGGCGAGTTCCTTGTGAATTTCATCGGCGTTCACGAGCGGGAATTCGAATGAGGGGACCATTACCTGCGCAATGATCACCCTGCTTTTAAAAAGTTCATACTGTTTCGTGTCCCGCATGAGTAGCTCCTCGATTGTTGTGCCTTCGAGGTTCATTCCTTTCTCCAGCAGTCTTGTCCCGAATGCGAGAGGGTCAATTCCGGCGATGGCTGCGAGGTATGCAACCGCCTCGCGGTCCTCAGTGGTTGTTGTGGACATCCTCAGAACGAGTGTATCCGACAGGATTCCGGCGAGGAGGATGCCTGCGATAGCAGTTGGCGGTGTTAAGCCAGCTTCCCGGTATTTTTCCGAGATGATTGTCGACGTGGAACCGACAGGATTATTTAAAAACTTCACCGGCTTCAATGTTGAGATGGCTCCGAGGCGGTGATGGTCAATAATTTCGAGAATCTCTGCACCATCGATCCCCTCTACTGCCTGGGTGAACTCGTTGTGATCGAGGAGGATAATCGGTTTGTGCACATCGGAAAGGAGTGATGTCCTTGTTACGATACCATGGAGGGTTCCGTCCTTCTCCACAATACAGGCAGAACGGAACTTGGAATTGTAGACGGTTTGTTTTGCCTGGACGATTGTATCGGAAAGTGCGAGCCTGGGGATATCTGTCTCCATTACCCTCTGGGCAGGGAGGGAGAGATTAATCATCGTCCCGATTCCGAATGCATCGAGATTTGTTATGAGTATCGACACTCCCTTCACCTCTGCCTCACGGATCACCCGATCTCCCACCGGGGCTTTGTCTGATATAATGAGGGCTGCGATGCCGGATGCAATCAGTGCAAGCTGCATTGGTTCGTTATTGCCAACAACTGCAATATCTTTTTTCGTCAGCTTCGTTTTGCTGATATCGGGTGCATCAAGAGCAATGATGACCCGTCCTCCGATTATGTCCACCGCTCTTACCACTACACGGGCGGAAAGTACCTGAGCAAGGCTGTCGAGGGGAACAGGTGTGAGGGCAAGCTCGCCGATTTTCTGTTGGTGGACATACGCACGGGCGAGCCCGTGTTCACCCACAATCCCGATGAGCTTTCCCTGATTATCAATCACCGGGACGTTGCGGATGTCATGCATTTCCATGAGCGCAACAACATTAATGATAGTGGTGTCCGGTGTCACACAGATCCGCGCAATCTTGAGATCAGAGACGCGGGGTTCGATGCTATCAATCAGGACTGGTGGTTTTATGCTGAATGTCTCGAGTGCAAAACACGTCTCAGCATTCAGCTCCCCGCAACGGGCAGCAAGGTACTTGTCCGGCTCCGTTTGATTTTTGAATGCTGCGTATCCTATCACGCTCGCAATGCAATCCGTATCCGGTTGCCGGTGACCGATTATTAAAATTTTATCCACGATGACACACCTGTCATGTAATTTATTTTCACTAGTATTGCGGGGTTGTGAATAAATACTATCGTGGCAGGATGGGAGTGGATACAGGACTGCGGATCCTTTGAACGATTCCCGTTTCAAAAAGATGCTGATTCGGGAAAAGACGTGAGGTTTTGAAGGGGGATCATGGCTGAATAAAATTCCTTAAAGTTTATCGGGGATTGCAGGAACCTGTCGGTTTTTTCTCAGCTGAACCAACTGGAGTGTCTTTAAGAGTGAGAACGACATTTTGTCTGCTGCCCGACCGGTAAACTGTTATTCCCTTCAGTTTCAACTGCCATGCCATCAGGAGGGCTTCTGCACAATCTTCCTTCGAAGCAGTATTCGGCATGTTGATGGTTTTACTGATAGAGGCATGAACATGTTTCTGGAATGCTGCCTGCATAAGGATATGGTCCTTCCAGTGGATATCAAGTGCGGTCTTGAAAAGAGAACGGAATTCCCCTGGGAGCCAGTGCAGATCCTGGATAGTTCCGGTTTCGTGAACATGGCAGATAGCTTCTTCCGTGCGTTTTTTCCGATCTTCTTCCGAAAGACCGCTTTCTGAAAGATTTTTCTCAAGCATCACCCTGAAAACCGGATTAACCATAACAAATGACTGCCCGAGAGTATTCATCCGTGTGTATGCAAACGAAAAGAGCGGCTCGATACCACTTGAGCACCCCGCAAGCAGGGATAATGTCCCGGTAGGCGCTATAGATGTCATTGTGGCATTCCTTACCGGAAATCCTTTCCACGAACTATCTTCCCATGCAGGAAATGATCCCAGTTGTTCTGCACGAATGTGAGACACATCAACTGCAGTGTCACTAATACACTGCATGATGCTTTCGCACCAGGTTCTTCCTTCCGGAGAATCGTATTCGAGACCCATCAAAAGGAGTGCATCATGAACACCCATAAGTCCCAGACCTATTTTCCGTGTCTTTCGTGTTGCTTCCTCTATCTCTGGGATCGGGTAGAAATTTTTATCAATGACTTTATCTAGAAAAATCACCGCCGTCCGAACTGTTTGTTTCAGCTCGCGTTCATTAAAAGTCCCATTCCGTATAAATGAAGCGAGGTTGATGCTGCCAAGAACACAACTTTCAAAGGGCAGCAGTGGCTGTTCCCCGCATGGATTTGTGGCATCGATATCACCAAGCCGGGGTGTCGGGTTGAACCTGTTTATCTCATCATGGAAAAGTAATCCGGGTTCCCCGTTCTGCCAGATCCCCTCCACAACAGCCGACCATATCCGGCCGACCGTTATCACTTCAGAAGAACAGGGATGGACGACCCAGGCCGTATCATACATCTTCCGGTGAACGAGCTCCATGAATTCGTCATTAACCATGACCGAGATGTTGAAATTCGAGAGCGCACCTTCCTGCGATTTTGCCTCAATAAATGAGAGGATATCAGGGTGCCAGACATTCAGGATGCCCATATTGGCTCCTCGCCGGCGTCCCCCCTGTTTAATGACATCGGTTGCTGCATTAAAGATACCCATGAAGGATACCGGGCCTGAAGCAACGCCATCGGTAGATTGGACGGGAGATCCTTTGGGTCTGAGATGAGAGAAATTGTAACCCGTTCCGCCTCCCGTCTTATGGATTATCGCACCATTTTTCATGGCTTCGAAGATCCCGATAATGGAATCAGGAACCGGCAGGACGAAACATGCAGCTAACTGGCCAAGATCCGTTCCGGCGTTCATCAATGTTGGGGAATTCGGGAGAAAACGTCGGGAGACCATGATAGTGTAAAAACTATCAGCCTCATCATGGGTGTCTGCAATTGCATATGCAACGCGATGGCAGATATCCGCAAATGTTTTTTCCCCTTCCTGCAGGTAGCGTGCTGACAGGATAGTGTCAACAACCCGTTCTGAATTCTTGGACAAGCCTGCACTATTCTTTTCCACAGGATCATAATAACAACTCAAGTATAATACATACTTTGGATTCATCAGTTCAGGAAATAGGGAAGATGGATTAATTCCTGAGAACGATTCCCGTACTATCATCACAAAGAAAGTCACAATATTTTGAATTAATGGGTGCGAGTCTCACCTGGATTGTATCTCTGACGCTTTGCAACCGGGAATGTGGACGTGGATATTGATAATCCCTCCCTTACGACAAGGCTGCTGAATCAGTCATCCCAATAAATAATTTCCTGAAATAAACGATAAAATCGAGTATAACGCACTGGTGACAATGCTGTTTTTTTGCCGCAATGTTATGAAAACCTGCAATGTACACGAGGAGCAATGACATAAGGCAAATACTGGTATTTCTCTTTCGACCTTTACAAGTTAAAAGAATTTTCAGATAAGCAGCATTCGTAAGAACCGCTCATGCAACCGCGTATCCCCACCAAGTTCCGGATGGAATGAAAATGCCATGTGCTTACCCTGCTCCACAGCAACGATACCCTGATCTATCCGGGCAAGCACATTCACATCAGTACCAGTTGATGTTGCTATGGGGGCACGGATGAAAATTGCATGAAATGGTCCTCCTTCCATCTCTTTTATAGGAATATCCGTTTCAAAGGATTCCCGCTGCCTTCCGAATGCGTTCCGGTCCACGACCATATCTATCAGTCCAAGTGGGCGGATGCGGGGATCATTAACCTCGGTCGCCATAAGAACCATACCCGCACAGGTCGCAAAAATGCCTCCGTCAAATTTACACAGTGGCTCGTAGAGATGATTTTTATCAATGAGCCGGGAGATGGTCGTGGATTCTCCGCCGGGAATAGCGAGTGCGCTGCATCGTGCAAGATCCGCGGGACTCCTGACTTCGAAAACCTCAGTTGTCCCCCTTATTTTTACGCGATCCAGTGCGAGGCAAAAGGCATCGATATGTTCGCTCACATTACCCTGGAGCGCGAGTACGCCAATCTTAACGTCCACGGGTCTGCAGCACCTCATCGTCCCTGAGGGTGTGCACATCAAGTCCGGGCATGGCATCCCCGAGACCTTTGCTTACCCTGGCAATTACCTCTGCATTATTGAAGTGATTGACCGCTTCCACAATTGCCCTGGCCATCCGTTCGGGACTTGAAGATTTGAAAATGCCTGATCCGACAAAAACCCCGTCAGCACCCAGCTGCATCATCATCGCTGCGTCCGATGGGGTGGCAATACCACCGGCAGAGAAATTCACGACGGGTAAGCGGCCACGCTCTGAACACTCAATGACGAGTTCTGCAGGAGCTTCTATCTCCCGGGCGTAATCGGTCATTTCCTGATTGTCCATGCCTTTCAGCATTCGTATTTCTCCCATGATAGTACGCATATGGCGGACCGCCTCGACCACATTCCCGGTCCCTGCTTCACCTTTGGTACGGATCATCGCCGCACCCTCATGTATCCTGCGGAGCGCCTCTCCCAGATCCCGTGCACCGCAGACAAAGGGGATTTTAAACAATTTCTTATCGATATGGTATTGCTCATCAGCTGGTGTCAGGACTTCGCTTTCATCAATCATATCGACCCCAAGGGTTTCCAGGACCTGGGCTTCCACAAAATGACCTATCCTCACCTTTCCCATAACCGGTATAGAAACCGCATCAATAATCTCAAGAACCTTCTCCGGATCCGCCATTCGTGCGACACCCCCCATTTTCCGGATATCAGAAGGTACTCGTTCCAGCGACATAACAGCGACAGCCCCCGCCTCTTCGGCAATCCTGGCCTGACTGGCATCGACTACATCCATGATCACGCCTCCTTTCTGCATGGATGCAAAACCCCGTTTGAGGAGCTCAGTCCCGAACCGGAGCTCTTCCATTTTAAAACGCCCGGGTTCCGAACCGCTTTTTTGTATGCCCACGCGCTTTACCCGCTGGTTCTTCATATGCCTATATTATTGATCAATGATCCCAATAAAAACAGAGTACCACACGCAAGTACAACAAAGGAGATAACAACAAACCTGCCTGCGCGGAGGATATCAGGGCCCGCTTCATCAAGTGTCCTTTCACCATTCCCGATACTATATATTCCGGGTTTCTCGAACCGAACTCCGGTTCCTCCTGCCATAGCCGCCATCACAATGCCTCCATTAAAACCAGGGCGTTTATTGCCATCACGGCGTATCACACGTACCGCTCCTGAAAACCTTCCCAGGAGGGTAAAATAGAGAAGAAGGAGCAATACGGTTACTCTGGCGGGGATGAAGTTAAGTATGTCGTCCATGCGGGCCGAACACCAGCCCAATCGTATCCGTTCATCGCGATATCCCAACATAGCATCCATCGTGTTGGCTGCCCGATAGACCGACGCCCCGGCAAGTCCGAATAAGGAGAAATAAAAAAGCGGGGAGATAATACTGTCTGTAATATTTTCCGTCATCGATTCATAACCAGCTGAAAGAATTTGCTCGCGGCCGAGATTCCCTGTTTCTCGTGATACCAGCATTTTCACTTCCGTCCTCCCGTTTTCCACCCCATCCTTCAACGCAGTTACAACAGCAAGCGTATGTTCTTCGAGAGCGCGCCAGGCAAAGCAGCTCTTGAGCAGGAACGGCCCTGCGAGAAGATAAATGAACCACGGCGAAACCGCACCAAACAAATAAAACGGAAGGGCAAACAGCGTTGCAGTCATGATCCAGAAAGCAACACCGGCAAATCGCTGGATGTTTGGGGAATAATTTTCCGGATTCCCCCACCATCCAATAAATCTCCCGAGGATAACGACAGGGTGCCAGGAGGAATGTGGATCGCCAACAAGACGATCCACGACAAGAGCAGCAACCAATACAAGAACGGCTGCTTCTATTGCTGACGGTACCATGTGTAAAGAGCACCAACAATAAGGATAATGAAGGATGCGGTATTGAGAAATTCAATTTTCGTGTAGAGCGAGGCGCTGAAGAGAATCAGGGCAATACCCATCATGATCATCAGGGGATGGGGCCGCCCATGGGCAACCGGCTGAAGCGGCGGTTCATCCCTTACTAAGGATTTCTGGTGGTGTATACCCTGAATAACGTCAACGTGAAGGGAGGTTTTTACACCCCCATATCCCGAAATAATCTCAAGATCAAAAAACCCTTCAGGACTCTCTTTGCGTAACGGAATCGACAGGACTGCTTCATCAACGATGTACATGTTTTCGTGGAAAAAATCAGTATACATTCCGGAATTGGGGGATGAAATAGTAATGTGGGTTGGGGCCCCGCGGTTTTTAAAAATCAGTCGCAGGGTGCTGCCAATTTCCCCCCAGATATTCTCCTTAGGACCCTCAATTATATTGATTCCTAACCGGTTAAGGAAAAATTCAAAAGACGTTTCACGCGAAACCTGACCCGCAGCAGCCAGCACAGTGAATGACAACGGGAAATTCATCCTTTTCCTTTCCTTATTTTGTTCTGGATGTCTGGGGAAGAAGATTGGGAATACCTTCGTGGATTGGATACCTTACTTCGCATAGGCTGCAAAGCAATTCACCCTCCAGAATTTCATTTACATTCTCTTCTTCGACATTGAGTACAAGGTCCCCTTTACACACCGGGCAGCACAGAATATCCATGAGCGCCCGTCTCATACCAGTTCATCCCTCAAATCGATAATCTGGGTCATCTCGGGTCCGGTGGAAATCAGAGTGATGGGGCTGCCAATTTCATCTTCTGCAACCTTTAAAAAGTTCTTAGCTTTTTTTGTCAGCTTTCCATACTCTGTAACTCCAAAACAGGTTTTATCCACATGATCGATGCCGGTAATCGCTGCCTGGGTGCATCCGTTAATCATTGCGGAGTACCTGGCCATATCTCCGTCCCAGCCCCCGATACGTCTCTTCCGGTGGGTGACCGTCCCAAATTCCTGGATACCCATCGAATCTGATTTTTCTGAAGACATCTCGGTACTGAATGGCCCTTCCCCGACACGGGTTGGGTATGCTTTGAAAACCACGATCACATCATCAATTCTGGTCGGTCCTACGCCATTATCGGCTGCAATCTGGGACGCCGAGGTATCTTTACTTGTAACGAAAGGATACGTACCATAATAGAGAGAAATCCCGAAACCCTGCGTTCCTTCAAGCAATACGGTGTTACCCTGTTTCAGCTCGTCATCAATCGCTTTGGGGACGTCAAGCATGTATTCAGCAAGCTCAGGGACATCTTTTGCCTGTGGCGAGATACGCATTACCCGGTCCGAGTTTGCGGGCCCGCATCCCGATCCCGTGCTTCCAATCTTTTTGGACAGGTGGGCACTTCCTTTATCACGTCTGATGTGATCTTCAGTAATTATACCACAGCGTTTATCAACAAATATCCGCCCTTTCACATCGAGCATAGCGACTTCCTGTTTCAGAACGCGGGGGTCGACAAGTACACCACTGCCAATACAGAGTTTCGCTCCCTTGTAAACAAAACCGGAAGGAACCATTCTGACCCCATATTCGCGTTCTCCGACCTGAACAGTGTGCCCGGCATTTGGCCCCACACCACCGCGGGAGATGATTACAGGTTTGTCATTACATGCAATATGGGCAACAATCTTACCTTTTCCTTCATCCCCAAAAAATCCACCAACGATGATTGTACAGCTCATTGTAATATCAAGTAGTATTGATCAAGTTGCAAAATAAAGTATCCTGAGATCGGGATTTTTATTTCACCGGATAAACAGGGTTTGATGGGTTTTTTCCGCAGAATCAGAGACTGGTGAGGAATATGTCCATTCGGGCAAGAGCCTCATTAAGCTGCTTTCTTGAGACCGCATATGCACAGCGGAGATGGGATTTCCCCCCCACGCCAAAGACGCTCCCGGGTACCACAGCTACCCTCTGCTCTTTTAATAATCGCTCTGCAAACTCGGTATCAGAAAGTCCGGTGCCTTTCACCGTAGGAAATGCATAGAATGCACCTTCCGGAATATGTGTCGAGAGACCGATGCGATTTAAACCTGCGACAAACATATTACGTCTCAACCGGTACTCATTCACCATATTATTTTTATCTTCTTCTGCAGATCGGAGAGCTTCCAACGCACCGACCTGACCCATAACGGGTGCACAGAGCATCACATACTGGTGGATCTTCAGGATGGTTTCACAGAGATCTTTTGGAGCGCAGAGATATCCTACACGCCATCCTGTCATTGCATATGCCTTGGAAAAGCCGTTGAGCGTAATTGTTCTCTCCCAAAGATCATTGACAGTAGCAGCGGCGATATGGCTTCCTTCGTAAGTAAGTTCTGCATATACTTCGTCAGTGACAAGTAAAAGATCATTATCTGTGACAATATCAGCGATTGCTTCAAGATCTTTCCGGTTCATCACTGCCCCCGTCGGATTATTCGGGAAATTAATCATGAGGGCTTTTGTTTTTCGGGTAATCTTTTCCTGGAGGGCATCCGGATTGAGTCTGAATTTATCAGATTCTGTGCATTCAACAGGAACCGGTTTGCCTCCTGCCAGTGTCACACACGGGGCATAAGAGACGTAACTCGGTTGTGCGATAATCACCTCATCACCAGGATCAACTATTGCACGGATTGCAATATCAAGGGCTTCTGATACCCCGCTCGTGATAATAATTTCATTCTCGGCATCATAGGTAAGACCATAATGCTGTTTCAGATAATTTGAGAGGACTTCACGGAGTACAGGCAGCCCTTTATTGGGAGTATATGAGGTTACACCCTGCTCAATGGAGTAAATGCTTGATTCGCAGATATTCCAGGGCGTACGAAAATCGGGCTCCCCTACACCAAGGGATATAACATCCTCTATCGTGAGAGCAAGATCGAAGAATTTTCTGATTCCCGATGGCGGGATGGTCCGTGCACGTTCAGAAACAAAATTCCGCATTATCTCACCTTAGAAAGAGTAGGGAAGGCGTTCTGCTTCCTGTTGTTCAAAAAGAATGTTGCCATTTTCCTTGTAAGATTTCATAATGATATGGGTCGCAGTTTCGCGAATCCTGTCCATGGGGGCTACATGTTCAGAGACAAAACGGGATACTTCCTGCATATTCCTGCCAGTTACCAGAAGCTGGAGATCATAGGTACCGGTCATGAGACGCAGGGATTTCACCTGCCTGAACCGCGAGAGCCGTTCAGCTATCCTGTCATAACCATAATCGCGTTCCGGGCTGACCTTGAGTTCGATAATGGACGAAACTTCCCCATTGCCTGCCAACTCCCAGTTGACGACAGCAGTATATTTACGGATTACCCCGGCAGTCTCGAGTGCATGTATACGAGCCTCTGTTTCGACTGCAGTAAGACTGGTCATTACACCAATTTCCTGTGCAGAAAGCCGGCTGTTATCCTCGAGAATGCGAAGGATTTCATGATCTTTTTCGTCCATAACTCATCACCTGAACCATGTTTTTAACCATTTGGATTCCATTTGTTTAACGTCGAGGTCTTTTAATCCGTTCAGTCGCGGATCCTTGAGCACGACCTCGCGAATCTTTGCTGTGTTCGAGTCAAACCACATCTCTTTTGTTCTGCCATACCGGCCACGGCTTACCACACGGGTATTTATCACACCGAGCATGTTCAACTCAGAGATGAGATCGGTGATGCGCCGATGCGTAAGAACATCCAGTTCAATGCTCGGGGCAATGTCCTGATAAATACGTGATACTTCCCCGCTTGTAAAGATATTCTGTCCGAGCTGTTCGAGTATGAGCATTGAAAAGAGGATTAGCTTGCTCTGCGTTGGAAGTGTCGCTATGCATTCAATCATACTATCAGTTTCGATCTTTGCCTGGGCCTGTTTTACATGCTCTTCGGTAACTTGCGTAGATTCATCACGGTCGGCGAGCTCGCCCGAAATTCTTAATAAATCAAGGGCACGCCGGGCATCCCCGTGTTCCTGCGCTGCAAGAGCTGAGCATAAGGGGATGACACCTTCTGCTATGGCACCCGCAACAAATGCCGCATCTGACCTTTGGGCAAGGATATCAACAAGCTGAGGCGCATTATACGGTGGGAAAACAATCTCCTCCTCGGAGAGAGATGAAAGTACCCTGGGATCGAGAAAATCTTTAAAACTCAGATCATTTGAAATGCCAATAATACTTACTTTGGAGTTTTTTAGATCGGAGTTTATCCGCGTAAGATTGTAGAGGGTATCATCACCACTTTTTTTAACAAGCTTATCAATTTCATCAAGCACTATGACCAGCACACCTCCTCCGGCTTCCAGTTGATTTTTCAACTCGGCATACACCTGATCCGTTGGCCAGCCTGTCATGGGGATATGTGTACGGATTTTATCGCTGCCAACTTCGTCTATTCCATCAATGTTTTTTGCTATCTGGGCAAGAACCCTGTACTGGGTATCGATCACTTCACAGTTCAAGTGAACAATCCGGCAGACAGTACCCATCTTACTGCTTGCCTTTTCAAGTTCAGAACCTACATATCGTACACAAGCTGTCTTTCCGGTACCAGTCTTCCCGTAGATGAGAATATTTGAAGGAGTTTCATTACGCAGAGATGGTGCCAGTATTGAAGCTACATTATCTATCTGAGGTTTGCGATGAGGGAGTATCTGAGGGCGGTACGAATGGCGGAGCACTTCACGGTCGCGGAATATCTTGTTATTCGCAAGGTATTTTTTAAATAACCCGGTAGATGGATCTTCTGGTTCAGGCATAGTTACACTAAGGAGCTGAAACTTAGTGACCTAAGACTAAAAAACGATCGGTTTATACTGTTTATAAACCCCTTCTCTTCCAGTGGAGTTCGCCTGATTTATAAATAAATTCGGGATCAAAGCCCAAATCTTTACATTTGTTTTTTAATATTTTAATAATTCAAATTTATTTTTTTTTTCGCATTTCTTCTGTTTAAATCATAAAATGTTTTGTTCTGATGGGAGACCCCCCTTTATTTCGTGTGGAAGCAGGGAATATTTCAGACTTATTATTGAATAAATATTAAGAATAATTGCAGTGGAATTTTATATTTAATACTATATAAATGTATCTTAATAAAAATGTTCTGGGTTTTTCTTATTTTTACTTTGTGTTTAACAGCATCTCCAATGGAAATGATGGGGTCTCCTCAAAAGCAACATCTCATCCGGAATCAGAGATTATTAAAGTGGAAAAAATAAGATAATTTTTTACGATGGATCAAAAACATATTTCACCAATTCATATCGCCGCTGCGATTATTACTGTTTCAAGTACGAGGACCAGAGAAAATGATACCAGTGGAAAAACTATCAATGAGCTATTCAAAAAAGCAGGAATTCCCGTTGCGCATTACGTTATCGTACCAGATCAGATTGAAATGATACGGTCTGAAGTCTATCAGTCATTGGCAAAATCGAATTGCATTGTTATCAATGGCGGAACCGGGCTTACTCATGATGATTGCACGATTGAAGCTGTTCTGCCCCTTCTTGAAAAAAAAATTGATGGATTCGGAGAACTCTTCCGATTGAAAAGTTACCAGGAAATTGGTACATCTTCGATGCTTTCCCGTGCACTGGCAGGGGTCTGTCATAAGAAGGCAATCTTCTGTATTCCAGGTTCAACTCCGGCGGTAACCCTCGCGACAAACGAATTAATCATTCCTGAGATAGCACATATCCTTTCTCATGCGAATAAATGACTGGAATGGGTGAATGATCTTTCTGTTAAAACGGAGAAGATTTCAATCCTGTTTTACAGCTATGTGGTCATTGACACCCATGAATTTGATCGTTCCTGAATAAACCGTATAATGTCATAAAAAGGTCTTCTTCTCTCAGATAAAAATTCCATACCGGAATAGAATTGCAGTTAAGGTTCGTTCTAACGGTAGACTTCAAGAAGTGCAATACGTTCAAGTACAAGATCAACGATCCTTTCAATGCCGACCATCACAATCTCTTCCGGGGTGATGCTAAAAATAGACCTCAGTCGCTCTTCTTTTTCAGGAGTAATTTCCTCCCATGCCTCAGATACAAAGTGCATATGATGTGAGAGTTCTTCCCAGACATTTCCATTTACCGGATAAGAACAGACAAACACAGCATTTTCCTGTTCATGAATTCCGAACGAAACTGCCAGATTGCACTGACGCGATCCGGCAGCGAACAGGAGGGCTTCCATCTCAAATGAGTTTGAAATGCATTTTCCTGAAGAAAATGATCGCTGCGCGTAATGTAATGCTGCTTTTACATGCCGGTGTCCTGCCATGTTGTCTGCATTAAAACAGATGATATGGGTAGAATTCTTCCGTGCAATCGACTGTATCAGAGAAAGGAATTCCGAACGATCTTCTACTGTCATCTTTGCCTGTCGGATTTCAAAACTTTCAGGGGGAATCATTTTATCCACCAAAACGATTGAGTGTTGACTGACCTGAAAGGGATGCAGTCTGGGTATTCTGCACTGATCGCACCCCTTTGTTTCGCAAAATCTGATCAAAAATCTGTTCAGCGACACTCCGTCCCAATAGTTTCGTCACTTCTTCAATACCATGTGCCAGGATCTCTTCAGGAGTTGTCATTTTGCTGTTAAACAGCCTTCTTGCCCGAACCCTGCCGATCCCGCGGAGGCGTATGAGCGGCAGAAGTTCACGTCGGCTCCCGTTTTTCATACAAATCTCGTACTCATGTACTTTTGTATGAAATGCTGTAGCGAACATACGTGCAAGTTCCGTACTAGCGTGCAGAAGCCAGGTCACACTTTCAACCATGCCGTAAATATCTCCAGGTCCGACGGAATATCTCTCACAAATCTTTGTATCTGATAGTTCATCAGTCCAGTCAGAAAGAAGCATTGCGGTTTTAAGTGAACGATAGTATGCCTCTGCCGGCTCCTCTTCATCTGGCGGGAAAACCCAGAGATCAACGGCATGATCTTCTATCATACGGGACAAAGCAGCTATATCTGAATTCCGCACATAAAGTTTGGGCATATCCGGAGTACTGCAAATTACCTGAAGCAGACCCAGATCGGAATAACTTTCCTTTTCGCGCAGAGCACTGACAATCAGCGCGGCACTTCTTGGATCGATATATAATTTCGAAACGAGTGTACCAAAATTCGTTGAACCGAGATTATCTCCGACTTCTATAACCAACTCAGCATTGATAAGAAAGGTAAGAGCCGCATCTACTGCTCGTTGAATAAGACGTCCCTGCCGGTGTTCATGGACATAATATGTCCGATTCATGAACATAGTCAGTTCATGACGGTTTTTTGCAAAACCGGATGCAACCAGAGATAATATATGGGTATAGAGAGCTGTAGGTTCTGCAATTTTTGAATGAACCTCCTCCGGGAGGGCTTCAATGTACCATTCGAACAGCTCCTCTACCTGCGACCTGTCCTTGGCAATAAGTACAGCTTCACCATAGGGATCCAGCTGCGGACGTCCAGCCCTCCCTGCCATCTGATGATACTCGCTCACGGGAATTGGTTGCATTCCCTCACCTGCCGCAAACCTTTGGTAATCACGTATTATGACCCGGCGTGCGGGAAGATTAAGTCCAGCAGCAAGGGTGGGTGTTGAAGATATTGATTTTATCAGACCCTTACGGAATCCTTCTTCAACGATAGTACGCTCGAGGCGACTCAGACCGGCATGATGAAAAGCTGATCCGCTGGCAACGCATGAAGCAAGTGACTTTCCCATTTCAGTCTCAGCAGTTTTCAGGATACGCTCGGCGTATGAAGCGAGGATTGGATCTTTACTTTTTATTGCCACGGCAGCGCGTTTCGCAAATGCCTCGGCGTTACGGCGTGATGAAACAAAAACAAGACACTGCCCCCCTTCAGAAATTGTATCAAGGCAGAGGTTAAGATCATCATAGTTTTTTGATACTTCTTTGACCATCCGCTTCATATCCCGAAAGTGGATACAGTCTTCGAAAAAGACCCCCTGCCTGAGGTCAACAGGACGCCATGTACTCGTCACGAGGTCTGCATCCAGCCAGCTGGCAAGCCTTTCGGGATTCCCGATTGTTGCCGAGAGACCGATAACCTGCATGGAGGGATTCCGGGACCGCATCTTGGCGATCACCATTTCCAGCGTCGGACCCCGGTTATCAGAGTCAATCAGGTGTATTTCATCGATAACGATGAGACTGATATCTGCAATCCAGCGCGCATTATTACGCAGGAGAGAATCCACCTTTTCACTGGTTGCAACAATGATATCATTTCTCCCGAGCAGATCGTCACGACGGTCAAGATCACCGGTGGCAATTCCAACCTTTACCTCTTTATTGCCGAACTCCTCAAATTTTTCGGATGCAAGAGCTTTGAGGGGAACGATATAAAGGCACTTTCCACCGGCTTTGATGCTATTGTGCATTGCCATTTCGGCAATCAGGGTCTTTCCGCTTGCCGTCGGAATGGCAACGAGCATATTTTTTCCCGTAAGTATCCCTTTTTCTATACACTCTGACTGGGGAGGGTACAGTTCGGAAATTCCAGCTTGGGTATATCTTTGCTTTAAATTGTCTGGGATTGCGATATCCTGGATGAGCATAACAGTTTTAATAATACATCATTCATTCAATTCATTACGTCCCGGATTTCCAGAAATAAAACGTTTAATTGTATTTAGAATTCAATATATCAGGGGAATATCAAAATATTCCACGGAATCTGAGGGTATTCCAGCATTAATAATAATAACTGATCATATCCTGTTTTGCCTCTTTCTTTTTCTTGTCGAGGAATGCAAAGACATTTTCATGAGGCACCCCTTCGATGAGCATATCTATTGCCGCCCGGGCTGTTTTCAATTGCTCCGGGTACCCGATAAGTGCTATTGTTTTTCCAAAAACCGAGAGCTCGACATCGGTCATATCCTCAATCTGTTCCCGTGCCCGGCCATCTTTTCCGATTATTCTCCCCCGGAGCCGATCGAGCTGACGCGGGCCTTCTGCCATTCCGGAGAGATCAATTACATCAAGGAGCAGGTCTTCATCCTCAATCATTTCAAAAGCCCGTTCCGGCGAAAATCCACGGTTTATGGCGTTAATAACTTCCACAGCCCGCAGGAGGGATATTGTGTTTTCTTCAGAACCTTCAACCTTAACAAGCCCTTCCTTGCTGTCAACAGAAATTGCAGTATGGGTCTTTTCCTCAAGCTCTTTTTTTGTTGCGCCGCCTTTTCCAATCAGCACGCCCACACGGCTTCCGGCAATCTTTATCTCTTGCATCATGTTTCTATCACCTCGAATTCAGGATACGCTCACATTTCACAGCGCTGTTTCAATATACAGGTTAATTTGTATTCCTGGTTTATCATGGTTCAGCAGCATCAAGCCCGGTTACATCATTGAAAATCCCGACATCCTTACGCAAATCACAGCGGTTTTTAAAAAACCTGTTGATATTGCGGATATCCCGCATCAGAAACTGGTAAGCACGGGGGTGATCACGGGTGACCGATTGACCCATGTCAATGAGATATGGTTGGTCCCCGTATAATATATTGAATTCGCTCAAATCCCCATGCACAAGTTCAGCTTTGTTATAGAGAATGTCAATATACTTCAGGATAGTTGCATACGTATCCGCCGGGTCTTTCATGTCTGCATTTTTGAGCTGAGGATAGGGTATCTCGTTCTCTCCCAAATATGACATAATAAGGATGTTCCGGTCCCATACGAGTGGTTCTGGAACGGCAATACCTGCCTCATGAGCCCGTGCAAGATTTGAATACTCCTTTCTTGTCCACGCAAAAACAAGCTCTTTACGGGATTTTTTCACGCGGGAAAATCTCCGGTCTCCTGTGATGTAAGAGCTCATTGTTGTAAAATTTGCTGTGCGAATCCGATAGATTTTGATAGCAACCCCAACGCCGTCACGCTCACCATAGAATACATTGGCCTCCTTCCCGGTACTTATGGATCCACCGATTACGGACAACCACTTTTTATGGACGAGCTTGTAGAGTGCCAGGAGTGTGACTTCATCAAATACATCTTCAGAGACTTTGAAGTTGTCAGCATCTTTTATACGGACACCCATCTCTTCCAGTTTTTTGTCAAATTTATCCAGTCGTTTTTCCAAACTCACCAGAGTCACCTACAAGTCGTCGGGTAATTCATGATTTACTGTATATACTCCCGTACCGGGGCAAGTATCTCAACAAGGGATTCGCCACAGGATTTCTTTAGATCAAGCGGATGTACCTCGCCCCTGCCATAGGAAGATTCGAGGTCACTGTAGCTCATGAATATCCGGTCCCCTCCGAATTTTTCCGGTCTTTTAATGAGGATCTCAGGGAGGCGGGGGAAAATATGGTACTGAAATATCTGAAGAATGGGGTTTTCCGGAACCTCCGGAGGACAAAATGCCTTCTGGCATTTTTTCCTGATTTCTTCTTCTGTATCCGCTACAGAAATATAGTTACCCTGCGAGGATGACATCTTTTTCCCGTCAAGCCCGTTAAGGATTGGGGTATGGATACAGACCGGAGCTTTGTATCCGAAGTTGATCAGGTGCTCGCGGGCAAGCATATGGATCTTCCGTTGATCAATACCGCCAACTGCTGCATCCACGCCTAGCATGGCAATATCTGCCATCTGCATGATCGGATATATCATCTGTGAAACCGTTGGATGATCCATCTGTCTCCCTACTTCATCCATACTGCGGGTTGCACGGTTCAGGGTAATCTGCTGGGAGAGTTGGAGCAGGAGTAGTTCGTAGTCCCGGTTGAGCTGGAGATCGGACCCGAGTACATACCTGACATTTTTGAGACCGAGCCCTTCGAAACACCGCTGGTTGTATTCAGCAAGCTCTCTTACCTTCTCCATGGTACCTTTACGGTTAAGGAATGCGTGAAGATCAGCGAGCAGGACGATGACATCGAAACCGGCAGCCTGCAGATCGACAAGCTTGTTTATGGTAACGAGATGACCGAGATGTATCTCTCCACTGGGTTCATACCCGGCATAGACCGTTTTGTGCGCCTGTGCAAGAAGTGCAGTGAGGTCCTCGCCCGTGACGATTTCAACAGTATTCCGTGTTGCCAGCTGGTTCGCATCCATCAAAAATAATGGGATATGATGGGTGTTAATGGTTATTCTGGATGGGGGAAAATCCCAGGGCCTCGTTGGTTGTTTTTATGGATTTCAGCGCATCCTTTTCAAGCCCCGTCATTGCACGGATAGCATCTACATTCTCGACGACCACATCAGCCTCCTGGTGAATCGCCTGGAAAAAACAGAGTTCGTTTTTATTGGCATAGATTGACTCTTCGAAGATACAGTTCTCCCAGAGATCGGAACGCTGTCTTCCGAGATCCATAGCGAACTCCTTGAGTTCGGCGGAACTTTTAATTCCCAGTGTCTTTTTGATAAGTCCCAGACGCGGGTGGGTTTTGATAAGATCAATAACCCTCTCACGGGTTACAGGTTTTTTTGTAGTAATCTGAAGTGCATGCATGTGCATCATCGTAGTTGGTACGATCATCGCCATCGTGGTGATTGAAATATGGGGCAATACCGTCTGCAGGTCCGGACCGTGGTGACTTGGCACACTGACGGGATCGAGAACAACCGCATCAATGGGTCCCTTTTTGATCTCGCCGGGATCTGATCCGCGCCTCACCATAATTGCATGGACATGTGCAACACCATATTCCTTATCGATTTCATGAATTATCCTGCAAAGACCTGTCGTGTTGCATGATACGACCCTGACAAACTGCCTTCCTATCGCCTCTTTGTAATTACAGGAAGAATTGAAAGAGAAACCGGCCACCTCATGATCTTCACCACCCTGCCAGAGTGCCTTTTTCCCAAGTTTTTCATAAAGTGACTTATTTGTCGCACCAACATCCCCCGGGGTTGCATCGACGATTACATCAGCCAGTTTACACATGTCTTCAACAGATCCGACAACCGTAAGACCGGCTTTTTCGAATGCGGGTTTTTTCGCTATATCCGCAATGAACAACGGATAACCTCTCTGTTTTGCAATAAAAGCCTCGGCATTCGGCCGGGTTTTTGATACACCGATTACCTTCATATCTTTCTGGGCGGCAACGGCATCGGCAACGCGCTTTCCGATAGTACCATATCCATTGATAGCAACCTTTATCATACATTCTTACATGGCGGTTGTATAAAAAAAAGCTATGTGGACCTCTCCACTTGATATATGGTAACTGTAAAACATTGGGGGAAAGAATCAATCAACGGTACTCCTGGAGACAGGTTTTTAGTTCAACGGGATTCTAAAAATGAAAAGAAAGAATGATAAACAAATATTTTCTGCCGTGGAGAAGAAATTTTATTTTTAATTAATGGGCTCACTCCAGTTGAAGAATTTCCGGGTAGAATGATTTTATCAGATGCTCTATCTGTGAAAAAGCTGTTTTATGATCGATAAACATCCTGAACGATTCTCCTGCTTTTGTATAGAGCGTCAGAAAACCGGGAAGCAGACGAGGATTCATCAATTCGATTGTTTTAAGATTATCTTTCGAAATCTCGTAGATCATTAATTTTTCAAGAGTCTGTATGGTACGTGGACGATTATCGATGGTTGCCTTAGTTCCGAAAAGGTCGTCTAAACCAAAGGGCTCATACTGTATTCCTCTGGGTTTTGATAGATCGAAATCGGGATTCTGGATAACAAACAAGCGGCGGTTTGTTGCATAAATACCATATCCCTTCCCGGAGGATGAGACAACTCCGGCACCCACACCACGCAAGCTCTCCCCGGTGACCTTGAGTGTCGGGCTTGATATTCCCCCTATATATGTTTCCTCTTCCGAATCACCGGCGGTTATTACATATTGCGGCTTCTCAACAACCGTTACTGTTTCAATCGCTGCTATCAATGTACCCCGTTCATCATGTAATGCGGTTCCCTTGCCCCACAAGTTCATCGGTTTTCCACGAATTCTTACCGTTTCCATTTCACCATTATAGGTATTTCCTGTCTGTTTAATTCCGGAGAATTTCACCGCCTTGTTTTTATCGTCTGACATAACGATATAATCAACAAGCATCGGTTTAGGTTCGCCATAAAAAGGAACTGAATATTCGCGATTCCCCTTCCCCATCATCGTTTTTGCTTCAGAACCGGTCAACTGTTCCATGGCCTTATTCCATGCAATGACAACGCCGGCTTTGTTTATAGCAAAAACCGGGCTGTCAAGTGCGTCAATCGTTTTCGCAAATTCTTTCCAGTCGTCAGACGATTCCTCAACATCTAAATCCGTCAGCGGAACCGATTCAGTGTAATTTTCATTTTTTGCAGTGTGTGTTTTTTCGGAAATACGGACAATTTCCACAACAACTCTCCCTGCAGTCTGATAACCGGTTTTCTCCCCGTCAGTATTGAAAATTGCACGATAATTCCATTGAAGAACAGGATATCCCCCATCACCTTTCCTGACTTTATGTTCCATTAAAATCCCGGGTTTTATCCGGGTCAGGTTGTTTAAAATCTCCTGAATCCTTCCGCAGTCTTCCTGAGGAATAAGTGAAAAAAAATTGCTGCCAATGCATTCGTTGTTCTGTTTTCCGGTGAATTCCGCAAATGAATTACTTACAAAACTTATCTCTCCCTGCAAAGAGAAACGGCAGAGAAGATCGGAATGGTTTTCGATAATTGAACGACATGTCCTCTCACTTTCAGTCAACGTACTGTTTTTTCTGATTTTTTCAACGCGGGCGCGTATAAATCCGGCAAGGTAGGGAATGTCCTGTACAACACCACCTCCCTTTTGCACGTAATAGTCCGCACCATAATTTAATGCATCTATGGCAATCTTGGCATGATGCTTACCGGTGATGATGATAAAGAGCCCGGAATATCCCCTTTCCCGGATCTCCCTGAGTAAATCAATTCCGTTTATGTCAGGAAGGCTGTAATCAGATAAAATGGCATCAAATTCGAGCTCATTCAAAAGCTCCAGTGCATCATTACCGGTTGTACAGGTTTTTACCGAAAATCCGGGTTCATGCTCAAAAAATTTTTTAATTACCTCTAAAACCAGAGGTTCATCATCTACGCATAAAATTGAAACTACCCCGGGATCGGTCAAAGTAATTACCACTCCTCGTGTTACACACAGGATATTATTTTCTATTGTTACTTTATAACATTCGATTTCTTATATTTTAGCCCTTAATATTTCTTATAATCAAAATGAAAGGTAAATTTATTTACATTTTTGTTTAGTCTGAAACTATGACGTTTTTCAGCGTAGTTCAAAAAAACAGATCCTGAATTTTTATCACATCAGTACTATCCTTTGCATTTGCGTACAGTTCGAGAGGTTCCCGGTTCACCTCTAAAAATCGAATCCCCCAGCTGACTTTCGAAAGGATATCTGATGCCCGTTCTCTGTCGCCCATGATAAATAAAGCAGCAGCAAGGGCTTCAATGGATGATAGCACGCAGGGCTTACCGAAATTAACCGGATTTGCAGCAACCAGAAAGGGGAGTGCCCTGCGGATTCGCCAGGAACTTACTTTTCCGGTATCCAGAACCACCCATGAGCAATCCAGTACTGTAATGGACCGGATATTTTTATCTGCAGGTGAAAACGCCTGTTCTGCTGTGGGATCAAGAAGCAGGGTATTTCGCGGAATCCGGGAAATTTTCGTAAAAATTTTTAAAAAGCCGGCCTTTTCAAGTTTTTTGACCGTGCACTTACGGGGGTCACAGCTGTTATCCCTGTAGGCATACAGCGGTATCATTGATCATCTGTGCGTGCGAACACTGTATCAATGTATGTACTCTGCGCCCCATGCATTCTCAATCCCTCATTGCGTGCAGAGGGGATTACAAATCCCTCGGATCTTGTTCTCTTCGAACGCTGTATTGATCGGTGTAAAAAGTTCGGGATAGAAATGGTACCGCTTCCCTGCCCGGAGACATTGTATCTGGGTGCCCGGCGCACTCCAGGAACATATCTTGACAGGCTGAATTTTCCTGAATTTACCACCCTGATTGATGCACTGGCAGAAGAGGTGAAAAAAATTATTGATACACGTGGTCCACCGGTCTGTATCCTTGGCGTTAACTCATCACCGACCTGTGGTGTTACAAGCACATATTATGGCAAAAGCGGAGATGCATCTCCCAAAAGGGCAGGCCGCGGTGTATTTCTTAAAAAATTCTCCGGTATTGCGGCAATGGATGTGACAATATTTTCCCAGTATCATGTTTATCTGGCAGCGCCGCTTTTTTCTGAAGCTGAACGCACCTATAACGCGTCAATTGCGGGGTTATTGAGAAATAATTTATTCGATGTTTTCCTTCCTCAGGAAACTGGTGATGATTCTGAAACAAGAAACAAAGAAGGGCAGGCAAAGATCTTTGCAGATAACGTATCGGCTCTTAAAAATTCGGATATCCTTACTGCCATAATCGATGGTGCGGATGCAGATTCAGGGACTTCATGGGAGATGGGATATGCCTCCGCACTCGGGAAGAAGATTATTGCTCTGCGGACAGACTTCAGGCGTTCAGGCAGTCATGAAAAGGTTAATCTCATGCTCGAAGAATCCTCTACTGTAGTGATCAGTAAGGAGAAACTTCTTGAGGCAATCAAGTCACCATTGCTCCTGAAATCAGATGCGTAATAATGTCCTGGTTTAAAAAAACGATGTTTTATTGGCTTAGAAGAAATCCTCAAAATATTTTTCTTAACGTTTTTTGGGGGCTTTTGGGAGCTATGGCATGTAATGCATCAGCCCCCATCCGCTGTGGCACCCCCTGAAGCGACACTCCAGAGAAGGTAATACGACACAATCGCAAAGCGAAGGGGACGGTTCAGGGGGACAGGCACTGTCCTTCCGTAGACAGGTGCTTTACAATTTGTTGAAAACTCAGGGTTCTTCAACGCCGTTTTATTATTTTCTCCGAATCGATGCGGATTATCAGAAAATACGTTAAATGGAATAATCTTTATGACATCGTTTATGAAACTAGTACCTGAGAGCAATGGCAAAAAAACGCGATGATCGTGGAAAAGAGAAAAAATTAAGACAGGATCAGGTCTTGAATCTTGACGGGGATTTTATATCTCCTGTCCGATCATTTCGTGACCTCACACCCGGAAATGTTAAGGCGGTGTTATTTCACAGCCGATATGCACAAATTCTGCTATTCTTAACAATTCTCGCTTTTTTCCTGAGATTTTACAATCTGGGTTTTAACTCCCTCTGGCTTGACGAAGCAACAACCTATACCTGGTCGAAACCCGGCTTTTTTGAAATCTGGGAAATCAGCCGTTCTGTGGATTTTCATCCCCCGTTGTTTCATTGGATCGAACATCTCATGCTCGTTTTTGGACAGAGTGAGTTTGTTCTGCGTGCGGTTCCGGCAGTGCTCGGGATTCTTACCATCCCGGTTTTTTATCTGATTGGTAAAGAATTCCATGATAAAAATGTTGGCATCATTAGTGCAGCCCTTCTGACGTTCTCGTATTTTGGTATCTACTATTCCCAGGAAGCGTACTCATATTCCCTGGTCCTTTTCCTTTTCTCGCTGGTAATTTTATTATATTTTTTCTCACTCCGGACTGACAATACAACCTGGTGGGTGCTGTTTGGGATTACTTCTGCGATTTCTTTCTGGACGCATTATTATGTTTTCGTTGGACTTGGTGTCATCTATCTCCATGCAATAATTACCAAAGGGACCGATCTCAAAAAAGACTTCCGTAGTGCAAAAAATCTTCTGGTAGCATTTTGTACGACATTTATCCTGATCCTTCCTCTTATTTTTATTGTCGGTGAGCGTTTTTTCAGACTTACCGGATCTCCTCCGACATATGGAGTACTTGGACCAATACTGGTACAGGAAACATTTATCCGGTTTTCAGGGGGGTACTCCTCATTAAACTGGATTATTGCTTCTGTCTATCTGTTGCTTATGGCTCTCGGATTTGTTTTCCTGTACACCAGGGACAGAAACAAGTGTCTCTTTTCAGCGATGTTTCTCATTCTGCCAATTGTTATCAGCGTACTAATCTCCTCAAAGATGACGATGAATCCCCGATATCTCATCTACCTCCTTCCTGTTTTTTTTGTCCTCGTGTCTACGAGTTTTCCCCTCATATTCCGGCTCTTCCCGAACAGGAATCTGTTGTATGTCACGGTGGTCCTGATTGGTGTCATCAATGCTCCCCTCCTCGCGGAGTATTACTCCGGTTATACCAAGGAGGACTGGCGGGGATTTGCGGGAACGGTGCAGGCAAAAACCCAGGATGGGGATTGGATCGTGCTTCTGCCCAGCTATATGTCAGTGCCATTCAACTATTATTACTCAAATGTTACTGACAGAACATTTGAATATGGGGCAAATAACCGCACGGATCTTGAAAAAATAAGTCAGCTGAAAGGAAACAATAGTATCTACTATATCGTAACAGGTGATATTTCAGCAATGAACCCGGAGGGGGATGCACTTGCGTGGCTTACAGAAAATGCCCGGTTTGATGCGGAGCATACTGGTATCTATCTGCTGTCTCACGGTAATGATCAAAAATAAATTTATTTAATATTTCTGCCCGACCGGTATTTTCTCATAAAGGAGGAAGTGGAAATCATTTTCTGGCATACATTACAAGTGAAACGCCCAACCCCCATCTCTCAAATATTCGATCCAGCCTTATCCCGATTTCCAGTAACCGGTTGCTGTTTGTAAGTGCGAAAAGCGGAGAGACAAAAAAGAGTGATCTTGTTTCGCATTCTGAAAAGTCCGAGAAAATGTTTCGAAGACCGTCTTCTGAAAAAAATCTCAGATGCGTCTCACCATAATTTCTGCCCCTGCCAAACGCATCCCAGAGTAGTTCATAGGCCCCCCAGACAGATCGGTCATTAGGAGTCGTGATGACTACCTCACCACCTTTTTTCAGAACGCGTTCTATTTCATTGGCAAGATGGTCAGGGCTCTTTAGGTGTTCAATAATTTCCGCACAGATGATCGTATCTGCGCTGGATGATTTAACCGGAAGGTATTGCGCATCGGCAATAATGAATTCGGTATTCGGAAGACTTCTGCCCTGTGCAAAACGGATCGCATTCAGGTTAACATCAATACCGATGGCACGTGCATACCCACGGTTCCCGATTTGTCTGAGCTGAACACCGCTCCCGCATCCAATATCGATGACTACCGAACCGGGTTTTACCGTCAAGGCGTCGATGATAACCTCAGTTTTTCTTCTCTGGAAGTACCGCTGTACCAGCATGTCAGAGTTAAAGGCCTTTTCATCTATATTCCCCTCGATCGTATTGTAAAAAGATAAAAGATCCGTATTTTTCAATGGATAAGAGAGGAATTTTCTTAATCCGAGAAGATCGACTCCCACCTCAACGAGTCGTGTGATAAGGGCAAATGATGTTGCGATTGTAGCATTGATACCCATTGCGGTAAACACCAGAACAATCCCTGCTTCCTGAATCCCCCACCCTGCCGGGGTAAGCGGGATGAGGGAGAACAAGGTCAGCAATGGGTTCAGGAGCAGTGCATCGAGCGGGGTGAGAAAAAACTGGTGCATTGAAAGTACAATAAGAAACCACTGGAGTCCCCTAAGAATCCAGCCTATAAGGGTAATGGAGAGAATGAATGGGGCAAATTTCTGGATAGAACGGCTCTGCTCACCGAAAACCAGGACTTTTTTTAAAAATTCCCTTTTCTGCAGGAAGGTCCTGAGTCGTTCGCCAGGATGCATAATGATAACATATCCTGCGATTACGGCAATTATAAGAAGGAATGTCGTAATGATTGCGAGACTGAGCCGATCGGCAAATATGTAAGAATAGAGGAAATATGCTCCCAGGATGGCAACAATCATCTTGAACGTGAGATCGTACAGATACGTGCTGGTTATCGTGGCGATTCCCTTTTCCATTGGAACGTCACGGTCATTCAGCGCGATTGCCACGTAAAGATATCCACTCCGTGCTGGTGTAAAATCAGAGAGAAGCATCCCTGCCATATGAGAGAAAAATGTCACACGAAGTCTGATGTTTTCACCCATAGCAAACAGCATCTTTTTTATCCGGTATGCCATCAGCAGGTTGTTTAAGAAATAACATAAACCAGCGAGAAGAATAAACCCGATATCAAGGTGTGTCAGAAGTGAAAGGGTAAGCTGGGGATCAATGGAACTGACGAGCAGCAGAAGTATTATTACTGCAATGACTCCCTGGACAATGCTGATAATCCTGCGCCGTTTCATTTCATTGTCCTCCTTTCAACATCCTCTGATTCAGAAAATTCACCGGTAAAGGAATATTTTCCATGCACGAATGATGTTATTACTCTGACGGTCAATGAAATTATAGTGGAGTATCGACCCGCACTGTATAAGGAAATCATAGATAATCCTTCCTTTCAACTTGCTTTGTCCGAACTCCCTGTCCTTAAAAATAATAGGGATTTCCTGTACCCGTGTCCAGTGGCCCTTCCCAAGGATTTCAAAACCCATCCGGAAGCCACGGGGTGAAAGTCGGGTAGCTTTGAGAATATCCCGGTTAATAGCAAAAAATCCACTCCCCGAATCTTTTATGTGGGGAATCAGGAGCCGACTAAGAAGCGCTGCACCCGATGAGAGAACTCTGCGTAGCAATGGCCAGTTGATTACTTCGCCCCCTTTGATATAGCGGCTTCCGATAACCATATCATATCCATTATTTTTAAGGAGGTTGTAAAAAACCGGGATTTTTTCTGGAGGATGTGAAAAATCACAGTCCAGGCACTGAACCAAATCTGATCCCGCCTCTTTTATTCCGTCATAGATGGATGGGGAGAGCCCCGGGTTCTGAGTACGGATGAGAAGGTGAAGAAAAGGATTACCCCCCATAAGTCTTTTTACAATAGTGATGGTATTGTCAGATGAACTGTCATCTACAACAAGAATTTCTTCAGAAATATTATGTGCTCTGCAAACTGAATCAACAGCAAAAACCATTTTTTCGATGTTTTCTTCCTCGTTAAATGTCGGTATTATCACGGTCAGATCGAAGTGCATTCACATTACCTGATTATCAGCAATCTTACGATAAAAGAGATTGAATCGGGAGCGGCAGATCGGGACTCAATTCCTTTATCAGATATATACCCTTTTGTTTAAAATATATTCATGAGAGGGGCGATCCCGCTGAATATACAAGGCAGTCGGAAAATTTTCGCAATTTTTCCCAGTGTTTGATTATGGTACCAGGTAATCTGATTTGATATCCGGACCTCTGAACTGCAGGTAAAAGATCGCCGAAATGTCCGTGGGATGGAAAAATCAGTTTTTATTTATCGCTCTGGAAAACGAAATCAGAGCCTTCCATTTTTTCAAATAATTCCATAATAAAACAAGGGGATAGTCACATTCTGGCGACTAAAAAATCATATGTTTATTGAATGTAACCACTCATTCACACGCAATGAGAGACTTCGCCTTAGGCTTTTCCCCACCGCTGGGGCCTCCCCAAAATGCGATAGACCCGGAATTCGCTTTACCCCACACAAAGGATTCCTTTTATAGAAAATTATTCAGATACAATAGTTGTTCACTTTTTACGTCGTATCTTCAATAAAAGTTGTTAGTTTAAATGACACTATACCCTTAACCAATTGAAAAATTGATGACCCCGATACTTTTGAGAACCTGATGGCAGGTGAAAAAAACAGGAAGGAAGATTGATTTGGATGGACTTTCTCTTTTTTTGCATAAAATCTCTTATTTCCAGACATCCTATCATTCTCTATGTCCAATCTCACCGTCGCTGTTCTCGCCCCACCGGATTATGCCAAAGATCTGGGAAAGAAGGGGACGATAAGCGATATCACATTTTATAATATGAAAAAAGGTGATGCAACGGTCACCCTCATAGAGCCGACGAGATACCCGGAAAAATTATCCTCGCTCTTTTATGCAATATCCCTTGCAGACAGTATTATCCTGGTCGTTGATGAAATCAATTCCTTATTTGGGGAATCTGTGCTCATGCTCCAGTGTGCCGGCAAATCATCTGGTTTCCTGATCCTCAAGAATTATATTACTATTGACCAGATTGCACCCCTTATCAGAGGTACTGTCATTGAACATTATGAGGTGATGGATGAAGATATTGTCGGCCTCCGGGAAAAAATCCTCGAAATTGCCGTCAAACTTACCGCTCATCATAAAGCTAAGCCTATCGGGAGCAATGGTGCAGTTCCTGTTGATCATCACTTCAATGTGAAAGGAGTTGGGATCGTCGTATTAGGCTGTGTGTCCCAGGGAGTCATCAGAAAGCACGATACACTGAAAGTCCTCCCTACAGAAAAAACCGCTCAGATACGTTCTATCCAGAAACACGATGAAGACGCGGATTATGCAGAAACGGGAGACCGGGTTGGTCTTGCCCTGAAAAACCTCAATGCGGAAGAACTTGACCGGGGATTTGTTCTGACGAATGATCCCACAATAACATATGCAACAACAATTACAGGAAAAGCGCAGCTCGTGAAGTACTGGCCATCTCCTCTGAAAGAAGGAATGGTGATTTATGCCGGTCACTGGATGCAGTTCATTCCCACCCGCGTTGAGAACGTTGTCACGGAAGGGGACTGGAGAATGCCACAAATTACCCTTTCCATGGAAAAAGCACTTATTTACCCTCCCCATGCACGTATTGTTCTGCACTATCTCGAAGGCGGTAAACTCCGTGTGGTAGGATCACTCACTCTTTCCTGAATCCCACATTTTCTCTCACGTTTTCCCGGTCATACCACCCTTTTCCCCATTACCTTATCTTTTTGAACGATCATCACTACTCTGAGAACAATGCTCGAGACTATCATTGGATGGATTGTGCTGGGCGTTATTGCCCTTGTGCTCGTTGGACTGATAATCTGGGCTGTAGGCATCTACAACCGTTTCTACAGCCTGAAAAATTCCTCTGAAGCTACACTCGGTCAAATCCGCGTCGCAATGAAAAAACGGCTGGACATGATCGACCAGCTGCTTGGTGCAGTCAAGAGTTATGCAAAATTCGAAAAAGAAACATTCGAACGCGTGACCGCAATGAGAGCAAGCGTTGCAACAGCCGGACCTGGCGATCTGAACAAGGTGGAAGCCGAGTCGCGTTCAATTTTCGGACGCCTGCTGGCAGTTGCAGAGAGTTATCCGGATCTTAAGACTAATACGACCGTCATAAGTCTCATGGATTCCGTAAAAGGAATAGAAGAAGAGATCGCCCGCCAGCGCTACACCTACAACAATATCTCACAGGAATTTAACACGATGATGGATACCATCCCCTCAAACATTATCGGACGCTTGATCGGTCTTATCAAGCTTGAGTACCTGCAATTTGAAGAAGCGATAAAAACACCCCCGAAGATTGAGTTCTGATGGGTAATAGCCGTGAGTGAAACAAGACAACTGGCGGTACTCGTTATCGCAGGTCTTATCCTCGGTATAATCGGAATTGTCCTTGTCAGTTCAGTTCCGCCCCTGTTTGAAGGTGACCTGGTGGTCGACTCGTACGACACGGTGCTGTACGAAAATGGGACTCTTACCGAGAGATACACCTATGATGTCAGAACATCCGGAGAGTATCGTATGCTCTTTCGTTTCTGGGAAGCACCTCTTACCTTTGGTCCAGGTTCGGGTCCTTCCGTGCAGTTTGTTTCTGCAACCCCTTCTCCAGGTACCATTGGATATGCGAAAGACGAAGGGGGAAATGTAAACGTCATTGGTGCCGCGGAAGATAGTTCAGTAAAAACAACTATCAGCAGTCTTGCCGAAACAAATGAAGTGGGGATATTCAAACCCGATTATTTCAATCAGGGAAAATACACCGTAACCTATTCGTACCTACTGCATCCTCCCATTGAATACGACTCCACCACATCGCACCTTAACCTGAAATTCGCAGGAGCAGGCCATATTCCTTACCGGAATGTCAGGATTACCGTGCCGGCAAGCCAGGTCGAACAGGTCTTTGCGTATCCCCCGGTATTGTCCACAGCCAGGATTGGTGATGCTTATGTTATCACCGGCAGAGTTGAAGCCGATGAAACTCTGGCTGTTGAACTTCTGACTTCTGCGGACGGATTTCTTCAGGTACCGGGGTACAGGACAGAAGTAGCAGATATCAGGGAGAAGACCGCTTCAGCGAGTTTCTGGTATAATCTCCCGTATTTTGTGGCAAACCTGCTGAATATTCTTGCAAAAATCGCCGTCATCCTGGTTCCGGCTTTTTTCGTAGCCATATATTACTGGTATGGCCGGGAAAAGGCATACACGGTTCCTGAATACCTGAGCACGATCCCCAATCCTGGGCTCAAGCCCTGGCAGGTAAACCTCCTTTTCAAAGGCGACTCGCTTGATTTCGATGAGGATGGCTATTATGCGACACTGCTTGATCTCCACAGGAAAAAGATCATATCAATCACTGAAAAAGGCGAAACGAAGGGAATTGAAATCCGTTTGCTTTCAGGAGTGACAAGCGATCCTTATGAGCAGCGTGTGCTCGGATTCATCGAACTTGTATCGGAAAATGATGTTTTTGATACAACGCAGATCGAAGCGCTCGCACGCAGTGCACGGACGGACAGCAGTGCCGAGGAAAAGGCATTGAAGTATCAGCGGACACTTTCAGATGTTACCGGGCGTGTGGATAAGTCCCTGGCAGTACAGTATATGGTTGACGGGAGAGATCACCTCCTGCCGTTTTTACTTACGGGCATTGCAATGTTTGCCATAACCCTGATCCTTGCCGTTGTCAAACCGGTTCAGTTATATATTCTCGGCCCGGCAGTTGTCCTTTGGGGCATCGTCATCGTACAGTCATTGACTGGGGTTTCTGCTCCATCTACGCTCTTCGGGCACTGGAAAGACGACCGGTATAAAGAAAAACTTGAATGGAACGCTTTCAGCCGCTTCCTTTCGGACATGGCAATGATGCAGAAATATGCACCGTCTGATCTGTCAATGTGGGGTGAGTGGCTAGTGTACGGTACCGCCCTTGGAGTAGGAGATAAAGTAGAGCAGGCAATGAAATCGCTCAATATACGTATCGCTGAAACAGGTGTTCCCATGGGCGTGGTGGGCATGAGTTATGCATTCCTCCCGCTTATTCGTTTTACACCCCCCAGTCACGGCGGCTCCGGCGGAGGCGGTTTTGGTGGAGGCGGCTTTGGTGGAGGCGGTGGATTTGGTGGAGGCGGTGCCGGGGGAAGGTAAGGTTCCCCCCTCTCTTCCTGTAACATACCTGAATCCCACTCTTTGCAGACATATTGAAGTAATTCAATTATCGCTTTACCAGAAATCCTGGAAGATATAAATTCGCACAAACCATATGAGTACGAAAAAAGGAAGTTGATCTATGCAATATACAGAAGGCCGCCTCGGAAGGGTCTTTGTCGTGCGGATTGATGATGGCGAGGATATGTTGCTCTCCCTGCGCCAGTTTATCAACGACAAATCTGTCTGTGCCGGAACGATCCTCTTCCTTGGTGCCCTCATGAACGGGAGGATGGTAACCGGGCCGGAAGAGCCGGTAATACCCCCGGTCCCCCATTTTGTTATGTTTGAGGGGGGTTGGGAAGTTTTTGGGATAGGGACTATCTATCCTGCCGAAGGTGGTCCGCATATCCACTATCATGCCTCGGTAGGGCGTTCGGGTCATGCCCTTACCGGTTGTCTCAGAGAAAAAGCCATTTCCTATCTCATTGTTGAAGCGGTTATTCTGGAGTTCACCGGTCTTTCCGCACGCCGGGAGCTCGATCAGAAGACCCAGCTTCATCTTCCGGTTCTGGGAAAAGAAGAGGATATCCCTGACGATAACGACCATTCAGACACAGGGGAAAGCGAGGACGAATCCGGAAAGAACGAAAGCACCGATGAAATGGATGAAATTATCCGGGACCTGACCCGCGGATCGTATTCATGAACTTCCTGTATCATTCAATAAACTGATTCTTCTTTACAGCCTTATGGTAGATCAACCCGCATTTCTTCCCGTATCGACTGAAGAAAAGGATAACCTTGGCATTCAACAGCTGGACATCATCCTGATCACAGGGGATGCATACGTTGATCATCCTTCTTTTGGGACTGCTTTAATCGGGAGAGTCCTGTGGGATGCAGGCTTTACCGTCGGGATTATAGCGCAGCCGGGCAGGACCTCTGCCGCGGATTTTGCCGTGCTTGGAAAACCGCGATTGTTCTTTGGCATCTCCTCAGGAAATGTCGACTCCATGGTGAATAACTTCACCCCGAATCTCAAACGACGGAAGGATGATGTCTATTCCCCGGCTGGAACTCCTAAAAGACCGGATCGTGCTACTATCGTTTATACCAATAAAGTGCATGAACTTTTCCCCGATACACCGATTGTCATCGGGGGGATCGAGGCTAGCCTGCGAAGATTTGCCCATTACGACTACTGGCAGGATCGTGTCCGCCAGTCAATCCTTGCGGACGCTCCTGCAGACCTTCTTGTGTTCGGAATGGGAGAACGCCAGATAATTGAGATCGCAGAGAGACTCGCAAAAGGTGAACACATTGCATCATTAAGGAATATCCGGGGAACTGCGTTTAAAATGGATCTCGCCCGATGGCGCAGTCAGCGGCCGGATCGTATCATCGAGATTCCCGGTTTCAGTGAAGTTGCCCGGGATAAAACCGCATACGCCCGTGCATTTGCAATGCATTATAACGAACAGGACCCCATCCGGGGCAGGACAATTGCACAACCACACCCAAAAAACGTCATTATCCAGAATCCTCCTGCACTTCCCCTCTCGACTGCAGAGATAGACCATATTTATGATCTGCCATTTTCCCGGCGTGCACATCCATCGTATACCCACAGAATTCCGGCTCTTGAAACAGTGCAGTTTTCCGTCACAAGTCACCGGGGGTGTTTTGGGAGTTGCTCGTTCTGTGCCCTCACTCATCACCAGGGCAGGATCATCCAGAGCCGGAGCAGTGCATCGATCGTTCGGGAAGTAATCCGAATAACGAAGATGCCCGATTTCAAGGGCATTGTCCAGGATGTCGGCGGTCCAACAGCGAATATGTACCGCCTCTCTTGCGACCTGTGGGAAAAATCCGGAGCATGCCGGAACAAGAGCTGCAGCCCCTCCTGCAAAACTTTACAAACAAGTCATAGCCATCAGGCAGCGCTCCTGGAAAAACTTCGGAAAATTCCTGGCGTGAAAAAGGTCTTTGTCAGTTCAGGTATACGCTATGATCTTGCGCTCGCCGATGATTCCGGCTATCTCGAAAAACTCTGCGAACATCACGTTTCCGGGCATCTCAAGGTTGCGCCGGAGCATGTCGTAAAGAACGTCACCGACATAATGAACAAACCTGACTGTAAGGTTTTCAATGAATTCCGTGAATACTTTGAATCATTGCAGCACGGGAAAAAGAAACGACACTATCTCCTGCCGTATTTCATGTCAGGACATCCTGGTTGTTCCATCAATGACATGATCGATCTGGCACTTTATATCCACGACCACAAGCTCTACACGGAACAAGTGCAGGACTTCACCCCTACACCCATGAGTGTTTCTACCTGTATGTATTATACCGCCCTCAACCCCTTCACCCTGGAGCCGGTTTATGTACCTAAGGGGCAGGAAAAGAAGATCCAGCGTGCACTGATGCAGATCCGGGATTCAAAGAACAGGGAGCTGGTGATTGAAGGACTGAATGCCGCCGGTAGGACTGATCTCATCGGTGCTGGCAGGCAGTGTCTGGTACAATCCAATAAGCGAAGTGACATACAATACGCGAGAAAGTATGGTAAATCTAACCAATAAGGTGCGTGACGTAGATCCAATTTTTTCTTCTAAAAATTCACGGTTAAGTATTCTGTTGCATGGGTTTTAGTAAACAATTCCATTTTGCAGGCGGTTTTTTTATCACGATCTGGCATGATAATTACTATGGCACGAAAAGATCTGACTATCAGGATATGAAGTACTTAAAATGTCTGGTATTCTCTCATAAAGCGGTGCAGGATTTATAAGATCGTTTATTCCCTTCCGTAATCATCATCGAACCGTATGATATCGTCCTCTTCCAGATACTCGCCAAGCTGGACTTCTATTACTTCAAGCGGGATAACGCCAGGATTTTTCAACCGGTGCCTCATTCCACTTCGGACAAATGTACTTTCCCCCTGTCTGAGCAGTTTGCTCTCTCCGTTGAGTTCGACTTCTGCAGTTCCTCGTACAACAACCCAGTGTTCGCTCCGGTGATGATGCAGCTGGAGAGAGAGTTTCTGGCCGGGCTTGACGCTGACCCGTTTAATTTTGTAAATCCCGGTTTCCTCTAATATTGTGTACGAACCCCATGGCCTGTGTACCTGCCGGTGGAATTTCGTTACCGGATCATTGCGTTCATTGTATCGTATGACAAGTTGTTTTACCCGCTCCGAGTGCTTTCTGTCACATACAAGAAGCGCGTCAGGTGTATCGACAACAATCAGATCATGGACTCCTATCAGTCCAACGTGTTTTCCTGGTGCGTGTACAAAATTGTTTATCGCAGAAAAATACTCCGCCCTGCCGATATTGCCCTCACTGTCAGGTTCTCCTGTATCGTAGAGGGCAGTAAACGTTCCCAGATCACTCCACTCCGTCTCAAGAGTAACAACGGCAACTTTTTTCGATTGCTCGAGAAGTCCATAATCAATGGAAATTGATTCAAGGTTCGTGTAATCCGGGACGTTGCCTTCACGAAACGCATCGAATAGTTCCGGCCGATATTTTTTAAGTTCCCCAAAAAAGCAACCAGTCGACAGGAGAAATATGCCACTGTTCCACAGATACCCTTTCCTTACGTATTCCTCTGCTGTTTTTTCATCCGGTTTCTCCCTGAATTCGTCGACAACGGCACCATAGGGAAGCAATCGCCCCGGCTTGATATATCCATATCCCGTATGGGGAGAGTCCGGTTTGATACCGAACGTAACGATTTTCTTTGCAGATAGCGGTTCTGCGGCCCGGATTTGGTCAATCGCAGCTTCACCAAGCAGGTGATCACTGGGGAAGACAACAGCCGTTGCCGATGGTGAAACAGAACGGATGCGCTGCATCGCCCAGGCTATGGCGGGTAATGTGTTTTTTCCTTCAGGTTCTGCCAGCAGATGATCGTCGGATATGGTATATCCCAGCTCTTCTATCTGGTTACGTGCAAGATACTGGTGGATTTTGTTAGTCACCACAAATATCTCGTCCGGATTTGAGAGAAGGCTGGCCCTTTCATATGTTTTCTGGAAAAGGGAATTTCCATCCAACTGGATGAACTGCTTGGGATAATATTCACGGGAGAGTGGCCAGAGTCTCGTCCCGACACCCCCGGCAAGAACTATCGATTTCATGATATTTCCTGATATCTGAATTGGTTCTGCATCACCATCTTTGACAGATATCTCACATAAATTTGTCCGGAGTCACCATTTATAGAATTCGATCGCACTACTTTATCACGAATGATACCTGAACCGGGGAAGGCGATCCTGTTACCTGTGAACGTCGTTTTTACTTTGAGTATAGTGCCATTTTAACTACCAACTCGTAAAGGAAATAACGAGAGAAAATATAGTCAGAATATTGTTCCAAAATCCAGATCGAAAAAGTGTTACTGTATAGAGACCAAAAACGCAGACGCTCCAGGGGCTTCGCCCCGCCACTATGGCGCCCCAGTTGTGAGGGCGTTGTATAGCCAGGAATCAGGAATACCGGTAATACAGATGAATCGCATGCGCCCCCGCCCCAAAGGGGGGCAGGGTTGGGGCAAGGGGGGCGTCCATTAAAACAAGAAATTAGTCGCTGAAATGTGACTATACCCTTACTTTAACGAAAGTAATTTCTCTGAACACAGACCAATTCAAAAATTCACCGGTTGTGAGAAGCCCGCTGCAGGGTTAACCAGTTTTTGATTTTGGAGCAGATTTCCTGCGGGATTTTATTTTACCCAAACTTTTAGTCTGGCACGGCAGGCAGCGATCCAGCTTTTCGTCAAAAATGCGGTAAGAATTTGCGAGAACTGATGAGTTGGAGATCATACCCGCCAGCAGAATCACCTCAAGGATCTCTTCCCTGCTCGCACCCATCTTGAGAGCCGCCTGCATATGATAACCTGTACAATGCGGGCATTTGAGTGCAGCTCCTACACCCAGGCTGATAAGTTCTACATATTTTGGATCAAGTGGGCTGGTCTGCGCAACGGTCCCCTTATAGAGAAGATGAGATATGAGCACCTCAGGTCGCTCGCCCATTCGTTTGAAAATCAGAGGTACTCGCCCGTATTCCTCCTCTATTTCCTGCATCCATTCATCTGCAGTAATATCTGCACCCCGTGCCACGATCTCTGCAAGCCGCTCCTCAAACATCTCTTTGGTTGTTTTCTCCATCATACCACCGTGTTCGTTTCTGAAAAGGGCAGGATTTTTACGAGTATGTAGTCACGCATCCGCGAGGGAACAATCTCTGCCACATCGGCAATGGTAATCCCGTCTTCGATCTCTATCTTGCGTAAGGCTCCTGCAAATGTATCATAGGGCAGTTTAACCCTGAGCCCTTCCATCTGCACGGTGAGTGGCGTGGGAGACGTGACGTCATGAATAGCAGGCACGTTCTCCCTTATAAGGTCCATCAATCTGGCAGGCGAAACTGAGAGCGGATCTTTTGCGATCTCTTCCCGCTTCTTCTCAACGACCCGTGTCACTTCTGCAACAATCTCATCCAGGATACCAATTTCCTCTTCCGTCTTGCCCCGACGCATAAACCTTCCGACATTACCGACATAACCCTCGGCAGCAGGATGGATTATCCGTTTGAGCGTTTCTGTATCCGGGCCTCCCATGACGATTATCGGTACTTCGATGCCCCTTCGCAGGGCAGGCCACTTGTACTCTATACATGATTCGAAGTTACCAAAAGCAAGGACAGCGACGTCATGTTCATTAATCACATCGCGCTCTTCGTCGCTCAGTTGGGAGATCCTCTTTCCAGGCCCGCGTGCGGGGCTGACCATATTGGTCTTTGCCCCGATACGCCTCGCGTATTCAGCAAAATCACAGGACGGGTGGGGGAGGTGATGGATCTCGAGGCTCATGCTGACGACGGCAATCTCAGTACCAACGAGCGGAGAATCGGTCACTTCCCCGAAGAGCGGCTTTGAGATCCTTCTGATGAGCTCGATATCATCATGGGGAATAAAACACTGGAGTACGACTTCTGCTGCGATGATATGTTTCTGGACGATATAGCCGCCAAGATCCTCGATGAGGTCGATGATTACATCGTGCTGGTAGATCCCTCCCTTGTACGTAACCGGGACAAGTGTCATGGATTCTCACCCATCAGCGCGAACTTCTCACTGATCAGGGTGGTGAGATCCTCGGCAAGGGTATCTTCACTCGCCACAAATGAGAATTTCTCCTTGCTGAATTTCTCACTGCGCACACGGAAACCTTCCGGGGCAATCAACCGGAACGCATAGATCAAGTCCTTGAAAAGAGATTCGCTCGGGTCAGCGACTACCAGATCCTCAATCTCCCGTGCATCCGCTTCAACATTATACAGGACGACGGTGAACCTGTCCGGTTGCTCGACCTTGTCCTTGCCAAATTTCTGCCAGAATATCTTCAGCATCGGAGCAAGGTATCTCTCATCAGAGATTACGAGGGTAATCTTCTCACTCACCGGGTTCGCACTTGCAAAGTCACGGACACGGACAACCGAAGTAATCTTTTTCAGGGTCCCCACCGCGACGAAGATCGGGACCTTCGGGTCGATGAAAATATGGAGCTTGCTGATTACTCTCAGGAGGTTATGGTCGAGCAGGACATCGTTTGTAATCTGCTTATAATACGCAGCGCCCAGCGGTTCCGGACATTCCACCTCAAAGTATTCAATTGCCAGCATCTAATCGTCCTTTATAAATCCTGAAGCAAGGAGTGCTGATCCTACTGCACCGATATACTGTGAATAGGGTGGCACAACGATCTTTGTCTGCAGGAGTTCGCCCATCGCAAAAACAAGCCCCTCGATAAGTGATGTGCCTCCCACCATAAGCACCGGCTCTTTGATATCCACTTCCTGCAACTGCTGTTCGAACACCTGCTCAGCGACGCTATGGCAGGCAGCGGCCGCAACGTCTTCCCTCGTGCTGCCGGTGGCTAAGGCATTGACCAGGCTCTGGGTGCCAAAAACAATGCAATAACTGTTCATCGGAACGCGCCCGGCAAATCCTTTCATAGCGAGAGGCCCGAGCTCGGTTATCTCTACACCAAGTCGTTTTGCGGTCATTTCGAGAAACCTGCCGCTTGCCCCCGCACAGATCCCCCCCATGGTGAAAGTGCCGGGAATACCGTCCATAACCGATATTGCCTTGTTGTCCATACCTCCGATATCGATTACCGTCGCAGGCCCATGCTGCCGGTCAGCCAGGAAGACAGCTCCTTTGGAGTTCACCGTCAGTTCTTCCTGAATAAGATCTGCCCCAATCTCTTTACCCACCAGAAACCGCCCGTAGCCTGTGGTTCCGACAGCCTGCACGTCATCCCGCTGTATTCCCGCTTCTCCAAGCGCGTGACTGATCACTTCCTGCGCACTTTTCAGAACCTCTATTGTCGGCTGCCAGCCGGTCCCGATGATCTTGTTATCCTTCATAACGACCGCCTTTGTTGTTGCAGAACCAGAGTCAAGCCCAAGGGTGATCCCCTGCTGGGTCTCACGGGCGAGAAGAGCACGGCGCCGGGCAATGGTGGTGAGCGCCTCCATACGGGTAAGGAGAGTCCCGGAAGTTGTCCGTTCGGTAAAGGAGTAGCTGACAACCGGGAGTTTTGAGTTTTCGTGAATGTAGTGCCTGAGCTCGTTTCTTACAATAGCTCCCTCGGCACACCTGAAACAGGTTGCAATAAAAACGGCATCCGCCTCAACACGCCCTTCAACGAGTGCCTTGGCACGGGCGATGGCGAGCCTGAGATCGGGACTCCTCACATCGAGTCCGAAGATATCGAAATCATGCTGGACATCCTTTAGAGCTATATCTGGGTAAAAGATTTCACCATTCACCTCTTTTGCGGCGGTATTGATTTCATGCTGGACACCGGAATACTCAGGTCCGCAGGAAAGCTGGGCGATGCGAACCGGTGGGGTCATTTACTCCCTCCCAAACCGGCAAGGAACCGTTTAATTGCGGCGACGAACCTCACACCTTCTTCTTCACTTTTTGGGTAAAAGAGATCGAGCTTCGGGATATTTTTCTGCCGCACGAGAAACGTGATCAGTTCATTTGTCCGGGCACATCCCATGCAACCGAATGCAAAATCAGCATCGTTTATAATGATTGCAGCCTCGCACGCCTCTATCATCGGCCCGTAAAGAGCCATTCGTCCCCGGACCCCGCTGGGGACCTCAACTGCTGCCCATTTCAATCCTTTTTTTGGTTCCTCCGGGGTAATCTGGAGGGGCGGGGATTCGAATCCTGCTGTCTGGATGCGTTCACGGATGGCGACGGCAGAACTGAGTGGAGTATGCCCGTACCGCGCTACCATGTCAGAAAGGATCAGGCTCGTGGATGGATAAATAAATACTTTTGCCATGTCAGGATTCCTCTGCGTCAATTATTTTTTTCAGCCTGGAGATGTCCAGTACCCTGTGCGCCAGCGGGTTTTCCGGAGCGGCAATTTTGTTTTCATCATTGTCTTTCAAAATTTCAAGGCCATGCGACACATAGGGGATTATCGTCATTTCGTATTCCATTCCATGGTACCCCGGGCGTGCGCCCCCAAGGTTTGCCCGGCAGCGACGTGAATCCCCGGGAGGGAAGCCACGGTCTTTGATAAATATATGATCGGGATCAACGCTTCTGAGCTCCGCAATCAGGCGATCGACTTCTTCCGGCTGTCCGTTAATAACAAGTCCGAAACATGTTTCCTTAATCATTGCGCCCTGAGAAATCTCATAAGCACGTGCTGCAAGATCAGCGGGAGTGACATCGAACGATTCCACAACCACATATTTCGTTACACTTCCAACCCGTGCCGGAATATAATCGGTCATCGCTTTACCTCCCTGATATACGTTTTTTCCTTCTCTTTCACATTTTTCAGTTTTTCTGTATCAATAACATGCCCGATAATATTGGTTCCTTCAAATGGCTCAGATGTAGGTCCGAACTCTTTATTTGCCGATAGCCGCACACCCACCAGTCCGGCACCTTTCCGGGAATCATTGGTGATTGCCAGAGCCGCTGCAGGGGCTTCATCCTTTGGAGTATTCTCGGGGTTGATCTTGGTGCCTGGCGGGATCGGAGATTTGAATAAAACCACATCGTCAAATTTAAAAAAGACCGGAATCATGCCGGCATCATGTTCTTTCAGACCTGTAATGCGACGAAATATATCGCAGCTGATGGGTGCTTTCTCATCATCCAGCTCGATATCTATGACTTTTTCCAATGGGGCAGTTGTTACGGTGACCGTCCCCTCTTTGAGGACATCCAGCGTATTACCCGGCTCCTGTGAAACAATAATTCTCTCTCCCTCTTCACTATCGACAGTCATCCGGAAACCTCGTTCTGCAGAGATCTCCTTTGCCTTGGCAAGGGAAAGTCCGAGAAGGTCGATCCGTTGTGGCACAACATTGATCGCAAGGACATCGTGCTCCTGTGCGAGTTTTACCAGTTCAATACCATGAATGACCTGCCCTGCGACATTGTGAACAAGACTGCTGGGCACATCATCCCGGTATATGTAGATGCCTCCTTCCAGTTGCCCAGAGGTTCTTACCGTGACCGTCCCTTCCCTGCGCGGGTGCCGGAATTCTGTTACGATTTCAGAACTACCCGTAAGCCTGGAATCAAGAATATGGGTGCTCGTTGCCCTGGTGACCGTAAACTTCCCGGACTGGAGTGCAAGAAGCATGTGTTCCACACTACCGGAAGCTTCCGTCGAAATGCGTTCTTTTGAGTACCCTTGTGCGATCACATTCACATGGGTCGTAATCTGCATCCCTTCTTCGAGAATTAGGTTCATATCGGTCGTGGTGAAGGAGCGACTGGTATCTGCCCAGCTCACGACCGGCTCGATTCGCGTAATCCGGTCTCCTGTTGTCCAGCGGTCAAGCACAGCCCTGCCACTTATGACTTTCCCAAAAACACCCCCGCTTTCATCAGCGCCGTGATCCGCAGAATGGCGGGTTTTTGAGAAGATGAGGTATGATCGTGCCGGCTCATAACCCCCACAGCCAAGGATCACATCCCCCCGTTCATACAGGTGGGGCTTGCGGGAGGGGTGAATAGATGAGGGGAAAGGTCCGAATGCTGCTGCGTAGCGATCACCCCAGTGAAGGGTAAGTGTCTGCACGATTTCAGGAGATTCGAGAAAATCAACAATCTTCCCGGTTAATTCGATAACAACCTCTCCCGCAGTGGTGGTAAGAGTAAGGTTCCCGGTCTTTGCCTGTTCCTGGGTTGACGGACGAATAATCCCCACGCTGAGGCCGGCAGGGTGATGTAAAAGCACAGAACCGAGGGTGCTCCCTTCGGTAATATCCACTCTCTCTCCATCGAGGTGGATCGTAATCATTGTGCCCTCATGCGGCTGGCTGACTCATCAGTCTGCGCTCTTCTTCGGTAAGGATTGCGAGCACCTCTGCAGTCTTACCAATCTGCACAATTTTTCCTCCACGCATAAGTGCAAGACGGTCACAGATATCCCGCACAAACTCCATATCATGCGAAACGACGATAAACGTCTCGTCCATCTCTTCGCGGGAGTGCATAATCGAATGCTTAACGTCAATTTTTGTAATCGGATCCATGGTGCCGGTCGGCTCGTCCAGAATCACAAACCGTGGCTCCCGGATGAGAACCTGGGCGAGTGCAACACGGTGCCTCTCTCCCTCTGAGAGTTGTGCTGGCATCCGTTCAAGAATATCCTTACTTTTTTCATCGGTGAATCCCGCCATTTTGAGCGTTACCAGTGCCTTTCGCATGGCAAGCTCCTTGGGGAACTCCAGCCCGATTGCATCAGTAAGGTTGTCAATTACGGTGCGATGGGGAAAAAGGTCATATTCCTGATGAAGGAGACCGATATACGGTGTTGCTCTCCCACGCTCTTCGATACCGGGTTTGGTCATATCGACCCATTCCTCACCAATCCTGATATTCATCTCACCGCTGGTTGGTTCTATCAGACCAGCGATAATTGCCGAAAGCGTGGTCTTTCCCGCACCACTCTTGCCAATAATTCCGAAAATCTCTTTGGTGAAGACCTCAAATGTTACCCCGTTCACTGCTCTTACAACCCCACGGTCAACAGAGATATAACGCTTTACAAGATCCCGTGCGACAACAACCTTTTCGCCCAGGTCAGCCTCCTCAAACGTTTCTGTATCCTCATGCCCCTTCATAAACTGGTCAATAACTTCATGAGGTGATCCCATTATCGCGACTTCGCCATCCACCAGAAGCATTGCACGATGAGCTACATCCTGGATTACCTGGGAGAAATGAGAGGTGACAACCATTCCCATATTGTTTATTTTTGCTGCATCAGAAAGCATGGAATGAACTATTCTTGCCGTACCAGGATCGAGAGTTCCGGTCGGTTCGTCAGCAAAGAGCATGAACGGGTCTTTTGCCAGTTGACGGGCAAGGACTACCCGTTGTTTTTCCCCTCCGGACAGATCCCGGGCGATGTGCATCATTCTGTGGGATAATCTGACCTGATCGATCAGGTCTGCTGCACGGTTGATCGCCTTCTCCTGGGGATAATCGATATCATCAAGGGCATGAAGAACATTTTCAATGACCCGGTCATCACCATAGAGGGCGAAAGTACGCTGGAACATGATTGCAGTTCTCCGCATAAGGCGGCGTTTCAGCAGCTCATCTTTTTCACTCCAGAGATCTACATCAAGTGCAGAGAGCATGCCCCCGCAATGCGGGCACGGTTTTCCAGCCGAGCTCCCGACATCCATGTAATCGCAGGCATTACACGCTGCAACATGGTAAATAATCTTCCCGCTTGTCGGCGGCTGCTCTACACCCCTCATAAGATGCATGAGAACTGTCTTTCCTGCGCCACTCCTGCCAATTATTCCCAGGATTTCCCCTTCGGCAATCTCAAAAGAAATGTTCTTGAGTACCCTCGTGCCGTCAAAATTCATGCAGAGGTTTTCTACCGTGATCAGTGGGGGCTTCATAATACTCTTATACCTATTGTGGTACTTGTTGCATATTACCTTTTATATGATGCATCACAGGCGTCACGATCGAAATGTCGGGCAGGTGAGAGCAACTCCCTGACAATGGCAACAACTTCACTGACGTTTTTTACCACATAATCAGCTTCCTTGAAAAGATCTTCCGGCCGCTCACCCGGTTGCTGGACAGTGAGTATCGCAATATCTGCGTTCTGCATGGCACACAGGTCATTTATCCCATCGCCAACCATCAACACCCTGTCGTATTCCTGCCGCAGATCGTTGACTATCTGCGCCTTTACTGTCGGGGTTGCCACCCCATATACCCTGTCGCGTGGGATACCGAAATGGTCCGCCATTTTCTCCAGTTTGGTTACCCGGTCTCCGGAGGCGATGAATGTCGGTACACCCATGCGATGAAGAGCGGTGATCGCTTCTTTGGCCCCGTCAAAAGGCCAGCCTCCGGCGGTTATTGCAAATTCAATGCACTTGTATGCCATATTGACAATCGCCCCGCTGTTCATGGTCACGACAGACTCAGCTTTGCAAACTGTCCAGACATTGCGGATACATTCCTGAAGATCATTCACCCGGACCAAGCGATCGGTATAGAGAACATCTCCGATCTCATCTGCAGTTACTATCTTTCTGGTGCAGCTCACACCGAATCCGATATTATGATCCACCAGATACGATGAAAGAAGCATATCTCCTGGTGTCTGCATAATTTCCTTTGAATGGACGGGAAGAACTACAAGCACGCGATCCGGTGAGCTGAAGGTCAGGGTGGTTGTCTCAATACCTGGCAGTAATTTTCTGTTGCGGATGTCTTTTGCAACCCTATAGGTATTCAGGAGCGTTCCCGCACTGTCAAAGACAACGGCTATCGACATGGTGGCACCCGGCAATAAACTCTATGTACTTCTCTGAACATTCAATCTTTGAAGCAGATGTTCGTTACTGAAACCGCAGACAAGATAAAGAGTATGGAGATACGGGGTGCCGGCAGGATTGCGCGGGAAGCTGCAGACGCCCTACGGCAACAGGCTCAGGGAATACGGGATGGAGATCTGGAGTCCTTCAGGAGGGAAATGGAAAGTGCAGCACAGACCCTGATCGCTACGCGCCCGACAGCAGTTTCTCTCCCGAATGCGGTACACATCGTCATGTCCGGACTTGAAAGGGCAGGTACTCTTGATGAGGCACAGAAAGGAGTAATCGATCGGGCTGAACAGTTCATTCACTCATCCCGGAATGCCGTGGAAAATATCGCACAATTTGGCGCACGCCACATACGGGATGGCGACACTCTTCTCACGCACTGCAATTCAGAAGCTGCCCTCGGATGCATTATCGAAGCGCACCGGAGCGGTAAGGAAATTGAGGTCTTTGCAACAGAAGTGCGCCCGCGAAACCAGGGGCATATTACCATCAGGACACTCAATGATGCCGGGATAAAGACCCAGTACATTGTTGATTCAGCTGTGCGTACTTTCATCAACGACGTTGATCTTATTATTGTAGGAGCAGACGCGGTTACGGTAAATGGCGCAGTGATAAACAAGATCGGCACATCGCAGGTTGCACATACAGCACATGAGGCACGCGTAAATGTTCTCGTTGCAGCAGAGACCTACAAGTTTGCGCCACGGACAATTTTTGGCGAACTGATCCAAATCGAGGAGCGTGCCGGAAACGAGGTGCTGGCAGATGAGATCGCCCGGACTCTTCCGAACGTCACTGTGCGCAACCCCGCATTTGACGTGACTCCTGCGGAGTATATCGATCTCATTGTGACGGAAGCGGGAGTCATTCCCCCGCAGATGGCCTATATCATTATCAGGGATTATCTTGGATGGGGCATTGAAGAATTTCATAAAACCCTTCAGATTAATACAAGAAATGATGAATGAATGTATGATAGATGTATCAGATGACCGGAGCGGCAATTGAGGTGAGCGATGGAAATACCATTTTTCAAACTACACGGGAACGGGAATGATTTTGTATTGATCGACGAGTATGAAAAAATCATTATCCCGGATGATATGAAAGGGCAGTTTTCTGCCATTTATTGCGATCGTCGTTTTGGAATCGGGGCGGATGGAGTTATCTATCTGTCGAAATCTGAAAAAAGCACTCTCAGAATGCGCATCTTACAGCCCGATGAAAGCGAAGCTGAGATGTGCGGCAATGGCATCCGGTGCCTTGCCAAATATGCTTTTGATGCCGGTTACGCAAAGGAATCCTGCACGGTAGAAACGCCTGCCGGAGAGATAGGTGTTGCAATGGGGTACAGGGAAGATGAGTTTTTCGCGACAATCACCATGACTACCCCGAAATTTGACAGGAAGGACATTCCGGCAACCGGTGAAGGAGAATATAATGAGAAGATAGGCGATTTCGATGTCTACGCGGTGAATACCGGTGTCCCCCATGCAGTAATTATTGTTGATTCCGTCGATGTTATCGACGTTGAAGCAGCGGCTCCGGCAATCCGCCACCATGCAACCTTTGAAAAAGGGGCGAACGTGAATTTTGTTGAAAGAACCGGGACTGACAGCATCAGGATCCGCACGTTCGAGAGAGGCGTTGAAGAAGAAACGCTGTCCTGTGGTACTGGCGCAACCGCATCTGCAGCAGTCGTGCATAAACTTGGATATACCGGTGACACCGTCAATGTCGAAACTCGCGGCGGATCTCTCACTATCTATCTCAAAGACGGAACAAAAATGGAAGGACCTGCAACAACGGTGTTTTCCGGGAAAATTTCATATTAAACTCTCTTTTTTTTGTTTGAAACACTTTAACGCTCTGCCATGGGAGCGATTTCCCGAAATGCCACCCGGACTGCAGGTATGTTATTATCATCATAGCTAATTGCCATAACTTCTACAGTCACTGTTGTCCCGTCTAACCGGAAAAATTTTTCTGTCAGAATGGGAACTGGCCTGCCTTTGGCAGAACTCAGATTCTGCAGACGATTTTTCAAATCTTTGAGGGAGTCCGGATGAATGAGGTCAAAAATTGATCTACCGATAAGCTCCTCAGCTGAGGCAGCCCCCAGTATTTTTACCGCTTTTTCGTTTAAAAAAGCAATTTTACCCTCTTTATGAATCGCGATTGCATCAAATGACTGTTCCAGGAGGTGCTTGTACATTTGCTCACTTTCACGAATCTGCTTTTCAATATTTTTTTGTTCAGTAATGTCCCGTGCGATAATCGCGATTTTCTTTACATCCCCTGTTTCGTTCAGAATGGGATAAGAAACGGTGTCATACCATCTGCCTGCACGTTCATCAACAAAGCGCACAGTCTCCTTCTTCTCCAGAAGGGGAGCCATCATCGATCGTCTCCTTTGCGCAACCCCTTTTGGCAGGTGATCATATGACAGAGTACCAATAAGGTCATCACTGTGTTTTCCTAATCGCGAGGCAGCGATTTCATTAAGTGCCAGAATTATTCCCTGATCATCAATTAATATGACAGAATCTGTCGGTGCGTTCAGGAGTGCACGGGCAGTTGCCTCGCTCTCGCGCAATGCCAGTTCCATACGTTTGCGTTCTGTAATGTTGTGAGACACAGTTACTACGGCAGTGATGGCTCCATTTGAATCCCTCACCGGGGAGAGACTGTCACTGAACCAGAGTGTCTGACCTTTCCAGACAAATGAAGTCTCTTGGCTCATGCTCTTCCCGGTTTCTGCAACGTTTCTTACCCGTTCCACCAGTCGTTCTGCTGTTTCTCTGTCAAGGAAATCGTACGGGCTCGAGCCGAGGGTCTCTTTCTCAGATATTCCATAACGGGATACCGAATTAAAGTACAGGAACTTTCCTTCAGGATCCTGCATTATGATTATATTGTCCGTGCTATCGAGAATGAGCTGGAGTCGCCCCTGGCTTTCGCGCAATGCCTCTTCTGAACGTTTGCGTTCGGTGATATCCCGAGATATCCCGAGAACCGATTGGACATGATTGTCAGCATCTTTCAATGGAGTCAGGTAATGATCAAACCAGTGTGACCGGCCAGCGAACGTGAGCACTCCCTCATTCCTGACAGGAATTCCAGTTTCAAAGACCTTTTGAAGTGCGTTTTTCTGGTTTGCGTCTACTTCCGGCGGAAACAAGGTGGAGCGAAGGCGACCAATTATCTTGTTGGCCGGTTTACTGACCAATGCAGATGCGTAGCTGTTTACATATTCCACCCGGTCATCCCTGCCAATAACGAATATCAGATCGTTTGAAGACTCAGCAAGGCTCCGGTGCAGATCTTCACTCTGCCTTAATGCCACCTCTGCCTTTCTCCGATCAGTGACATCCCTGGAAATCTCCAGGACTGCAACAGGTTTTCCCGAATCATCCCGCATTGCCACATTCGCCGAACACTCAAAGAACCTGCGCTCCCCCCGGCCATCGATTACTGTTGTCTCGTGCTGGTGAATCTTTCCATCACTGAATGCTTTAAGAGTGAGGCACGGGTATGGCTTACAGGGGTCATGTCTCAAATGATATGCCTCATAACATTTCTTACCGATGATATCTTCTCCAAAGGACTGTTTGGCCGGCTCATTAGCCCAAAGGATGGTCAAATTCTCATCCATCATGCTCATGGGATCGGGGATCGATTGCAGCATCGCATTGAGTTTTCCCTCACTTTCCCGCAGCATCTCTTCCAATTGCTTGTGTTTCGTGCTGTCATGAACGCTTCCAATTATATTCGTCGGCTTGCCGCGCTCGTCAAAGACGGCTGTAATATAACAATCGCCATATCTTTTTCCGGTCGGATAATCTTCAACTTCTTCCCATTGTATCGTCTTCTTTTCCCGAATAGCCTGGTTGTATTTCTCACGGGCTCTTGAAAATAAAGGATCAGGGATGACTTCATGAACATATTTACCAACAACCCGATCTTCAGACATATGGGTCTTATCGAGGAAGGATTGATTTACCGTTAGGAAACGAAAACGATTATCCGGTTCTACTGATAAGTAAAACAGGACATCGGGTACATTGCTATAGATTGAAAAAAGCTGGCGCTCTTTGATTTTCAGCGCTTCTTCTGCCCGCTTTTGTTCAGTAATATTCCTGAGAGCAACCTGAACAGCGGATTTCCCGTCAATCTTTGTCCCGATCCCGCTACCTTCAACCATTATCGACGTTCCATCGATACGAATCATAGATATTTCTACGCGTGGGGAGGTCTGTCCTTCCAGATCTTTTTGAATATTTTTCCCGACAATACCCTTAAAATTGTCAGGAATAAAATCAAGAACATTTTTTCCGATTATTTCATCTGAATGCAACGCACCAAGGAGTCTGAACGTGGCAGGATTCGCATAAATAATCTTCCCTTCCTGATGGAGCAAAACGGCGTCGGGCGATATCTCCACGAGTTTACGGTATCGGTCCTCGCTCTCCCGCAATGCATTATCCGCCCGACGTTGTTCGGTAATATCCTCAAGGATAACTGAGACTCCTTTTCGTCCATCCTCAAAGACCGTTGGTGCGATCCGGAAATAAAAAATGAGATCTTTCAAAGGAAGAAATATATCACCTGAGGCCTCTTTGCCATTCAGCCCGTCCTGAATTTTTTCCAGTAACACTGATTCATCAAAGACCGGATTAACTGGTGTATATTCAATATTTTTTCCTAAGACCATTTTTTCTTCAGTTCCGAGAAGGTCAAGAAACGGCTCGTTTATAAAAACTATACGGAGATTATTATCAAGTTGTAAGACCAGTTCTGAAGATATTGAAAGTACTGCGGATAGGGGAACTCTCTGTGAGATCCCGTAGATCTTTGCCATCCCGAACCGGCGCATTTCGACCTGTCCGGATACGAGGAGGTTCTCAAGGTATCGTCCTGCAGTATTCCGGTTGATACCGGTTGTTCTGACAATTTCTGTAATACTCAGGCCCTGGGGATTTTTCTTGAGAAGATCTTTGATGAGTGAAGTAATCTCTTTTCGAAGAACCATTATTAGCATTCTATTGAGTTGTCAGGATATAACCATTCAGATTTTTCCGTTTTCCGGATGAAACTGTAATAATTCAAATAATTTTTATTAAGTGAAACACGTGTGATTACTCCCGTGCCCGTATCCCGTCTCCGGTGATTTCAAAATCAAAGCATGCCCCCTCAGGTTGTGATCGGTGTTTGACGAGCCGCGCTCTGCGAAGCCCGGGGATGGCAGCCTTTTCGAGCCTGATGATAACCTTGGAGATATGCTCAAGTGCAGTACCCCCGAGACCAAAATACGTGTTTTTTATGGTATCCATATAAACCTGGTTGGTTATGATCACCGGTATATCGTATCGTTTGGAATATCCGAGCAACTGGATCATCTGTCGCGTGAGCATCTGGATCGAATCCCTTCCCTTTTCAAGATCGGTCCGGTACAATGCCGTTGCAGAATCCATAACCAGCAACCCTGCTTTATGCGTCTTGAGTACGGTATCCGCCTCAGCGATCATCGCACCCTGGTGCTCAAAGTCTATGGGTTCGTATAAAAAGAGGCGGTCGGCAATCTTTTCGGTGTCTGCACCCGCGATCTGCCGGAAACGCTCGATGGAGAAACCTTCAGAATCAATATAGACTACGGATTGACCAGCACGAAGGCAGGTGACTGCGGCTATCATACACAGGGTACTTTTTCCACTCGCCGGTTCTCCATAGAACTGGGTTATTGTCCGCACCTCAAAACCCCCTCCGAGGAGACAGTCCAGCGAAGCATTCCCGCTACTCCGTCGTTCAGTCTTCATCAGTCACCTTTTCCGGTACCAGTTTTTTTGACGGTCCTCCATGCAGTTTCTTCAATCAAACGAAGCACATCACGCACCGGAATCCCGATCTCCGACGCCCAGTCCCGGGCCTGATCAAATTCTGCTTTGAGCGAATAAATTTCACCCCGAATGCATCCGATTTTTACCGGCATAGAGCGGTGTTTTCCTGCAATCTCAACTTCCACGTGCCCGATGGTCCGTTCGGCAATGAACCGGTGGACTGCCGGGATGCAGCGAATACCCAGCGTCCCGAGTTCCTTCGCCATCAGTTCCGCTAGTTCCGCGCTCATGTCATGAGCACAGATTATCCGGATCAGGAACCCCGGCCTCCCCTTTTTCATGAGTATCGGTATCGCGCTTGCATCCCGTGCGCCCTTTTCCATACACCTGGTGATTGTGTGGGCAATGAGCTCACCACTGACATCATCGACATTTGTTTCGAGAATATCGACCGTATCCGGCTGCAGCGTCATATCCTCTCCGGACGTTTCAATGACCATTGCCCGGATCACGTTTGGAACATCGATCGGATTACGGGTACCTGCCCCGTATCCTACTGCATTGATAGTGTAGCTTCCGAGATCTGTCAGGGCGATCGTTGAAAATTCAGCGAGGAGTGCGGCACCGGTTGGAGTACAGAGTTCCCCCTCCTCTTTCCCGTGCCGGACTGGCAGTCCTGCATGGGAAAGAATTGCGGCGGTTGCTGGAGCAGGTATAGGAAATGTGCCGTGGGAACCCACCGCAGACCCCCGGCCAAGGGTAACCGGCATTACCGCTGAAGCTTCAATGCCAAGTGAATGAAATGCTGTGCAAGCACCGATAACGTCAGCAATCGCATCATCAGCCCCTACTTCATGGAAGTGGGCGTGGGAGCCGTGGATCAGCTCTTCAGCGTCATTAATCCTTGTAAAGACGCGTTTTGCCATCGCGAGCGCTTCTGGAGGGATAACGTCCGCAGCATCATCAAGCCGCTTCATGACATCCGCAAGCGTGCGATGGGTGGGAGCAGCCTGAGTATCTACTTTTATCGCACGGATACCAGACCGGGTCACTTCAGTAATGACCGGCTCTGCTATTACCGATTGCATCGCCTGCACCACAGATTTCCTGTTGGCCCCGCAGTCCAGCAGTGCACCGACAATCATATCCCCGGCCGCCCCGTGGAACGGATCAAAAACAAGGACCAGCATTTACAGTACTTATAAATCCCTGCGTATATGACCTTTAAGGTAATGCCTGAAGTGCAATTGAGGGTGGATTCTGCGTATCCCGGAGATCAGGGTGGCGGAAAAGCCCGGCTCGATCCCGAGACAATGTTACTCCTCAAGATATCGCCCGGCGATCTTGTGGCAATAGAGGGGAGACGCCGGACTGTTGCCAAGGTCTGGCGGGCACTTGTCGAGGACTGGAACCAGCGAAAAATCCGGATTGATAATTTTACCCGGATGAATGCCGGAGTCAGCATTGGCGATACTGTCAAAGTAGTTAAGATAGTCGATGAAGTGGAAGCAAAAAGGGTTGTCCTTGCGCCTCCTGAAGATCTTCCTAAAAAAATTCCCATCGCGAATAACCCGCATGTCCTGAACGGGCTCATCGATTTCCCGGTTGCGAAGAACGATTCTGTTCCGATCATGCTGGGGCTGCCATTCATCCAGCCGCAGATTGTGGCCTTCAAAGTCGTGGAAATCGAACCGGAAGAAGCAGTTATCATTACCAAAAATACATCTATCGAGTTTTCCGATAAACCCGCTGCAGGATTCGAAGGTATCAAACGCTTCTCATACGAAGATATCGGCGGGCTCAAGGATGAACTCCAGCGCCTCCGGGAAACCATAGAGCTGCCGCTTCGTCACCCTGAACTTTTTCAGAAACTGGGGATAGAGCCACCAAAAGGAGTGCTTCTTTATGGTCCTCCCGGGACAGGAAAAACTCTGATTGCCAAAGCGGTTGCAAGTGAGAGCGGTGCGCACTTCATCTCAATTGCCGGTCCCGAAGTCATTTCCAAGTATTATGGAGAGAGTGAGCAACGTCTCCGTGAAGTCTTTGAAGAAGCACGGGAGAATTCCCCATCTATCATCTTTATCGATGAACTCGACTCTATTGCACCCCGTCGCGAGGAAGTAACCGGAGAGGTGGAACGCCGTGTTGTCGCCCAGCTCCTGACGATGATGGATGGTCTGGAGGAACGGGGGCAGGTTGTTGTCATTGGAGCGACAAACCGTGTTGATGCGATCGATGCTGCACTGCGCAGGCCAGGAAGGTTTGACCGGGAGATTGAAATTGGTGTCCCGAGCGAGCTGGACCGGATCGAGATCCTCAAGATCCACACCCGCGGTATGCCGCTTGCCGAAGATGTGAGTCTTGACACGCTTGCCCAGCAGACGCATGGGTTTGTGGGTGCCGACCTCGCAGCGCTCGCCCGCGAAGCAGCAATAAGGGCATTGCGCCGTTATCTGCCGGACCTGGATCTCGATGCAGAGGAAGTTCCGGCAGAGGTCCTTGATTCGCTGAGGGTTCTTGCCAGTGACTTCCGCAGCGCCCAGCGCGATGTCGGCCCGAGTGCAATGCGCGAAGTGATGCTTGAAGTTTCGCACGTCAAATGGGACAATGTCGGGGGGCTTGAAGACGCAAAGACGGAAGTCCGCGAGGCAGTCGAGTACCCATTGACCCACCGCCAGAAATTCGAAGATCTTGGTATCGAACCCCCGAGAGGTGTCCTTCTTTACGGTCCTCCCGGGACAGGGAAGACTCTTATCGCAAAGGCAGTGGCAAGCGAGAGCGGAGCAAACTTTATTCCTGTTCGGGGACCCCAGCTGCTGTCCAAATGGGTCGGGGAAAGTGAACGTGCAGTGCGCGAGGTGTTCAAGAAGGCACGCCAGGTTTCACCATCCATTATTTTCTTTGACGAGATCGATGCACTGGCACCCGCACGGGGGACGACCAGTGACTCGCATGTTATTGACAATGTTCTCAATCAGATCCTGACCGAGATGGACGGCCTTGAAGAGCTCAAGGATGTTGTAGTAATGGGAGCCACAAACCGCCCGGACATCGTCGATCCGGCACTTCTGCGGGCGGGAAGGTTCGACCGGCTCGTATATATCGGGGAACCCACGTTCGAGGACAGGAAAAAGATCATCCGGATACACACCCGGTTTATGCCCGTCGAAGGTTCGGCTCTCGAAGAAATCGTGAACCTGACCGAAGGTTATAGTGAAGAGGCTATCGGCGAACTTGTCGAGAAACTTGGAAGAGACCGCATTCTTGAACCCGATGAAGTGAAGGCGATTATCACCACGGCAGGAGAAAGCAAAGCGGATCTTTCTGTTGGAAGCAGGCGGAAACGTCTTGTTGAACTCCTGCATGAGAAAAATCTCATCTTATCAGATCCTGCCCGGGACCGTCTTGCATCTGCACTCTCAGCTATGACCGAAGGATTTGTGGGTTCGGATCTGGAATCGATTTGCAGGGAAGCAGGTATGCTGGCGCTGCGTGAAGATGCAGCAGTTGTAACCCAGCGTCATTTTGAGGATGCCCAGAAGAAAGTTCACCCGATGATGAATGAGAGGCTCAGGGAGTATTACCAGAAGATCCAGCAACATTTCAAAGGTGGTCTTCCCAAACAGGTACAGCCACCCGAATATCAGTAATTTTTTTACAGTTTTTGTTAATTTCTCTAAAGAAATTAATAAAAAAATTGTTCACTACATCCCACCAAACAGGCTATTCAGAAGTTATTCACAATAGGGATCACTTGCCCATTCTTCGTATACCTTCTTTTCCGGTCTGCCACCGTGACGTGACCTGGGATGAGATGACGTCCGGTCCTCTTCAGTCTCATCATCATCGAGACCCGCCTCTTTTAATTCCGCCGGCTTGTCAACCGGCCGGGTTTGTTTCCGGTCCTGTGGATGCCTGCGGAAATCATGCTGACGCGGTCTTTCCTTTTGCGTATCCTGGGTATTCTGCGTTTCGTCCACCATAGATATCAGGAGAGATAATACTGAAGAGGTACCAGAAATAGCTTGCTCAGGATCTGTTCGAATGGATGAAAATTCACAGGACCCGTTGTTGAATTAATACCTTTAGAAATGTCAGTCACAGAGAAAAACAGGGATATATTTTCATCACAAAAATAGTCAGGTCATTTTTGTCCATCATGTAGAAATGCTATGAGGAAAAACAGGGCATCACCACATCTTCCAATAATGAACACCTAAATACTTCAGACATCAAAATTGTTCAACAAATCTCTTGGTGTACATGCCTAACGTAACTACCCTTCTTGACGCAAAAAGCGTTCCTGCAGCAAAAGCAGGATTGATCTGCCCCTCGCGGAACGAGACGTACAGCTACGGAAAATTACGAAGCGAAATGAACAGGATCGGTCTCGGCCTTTCAGGGCTTGGTGTTAAAAAAGGCGACCGGGTCTGTATCTATCTGGACAGCTCCCCGGAGTACCTGATCAGCTACTTTGCCATCTGGCGCATCGGAGCGGTTGCGGTACCAACGAATATCGTTTACCGTGGCGAAGAGCTGTTGCACGCGATCAACGATGCCGGCGCTTCTGCGGTTATCACTGACGGTCAGGGAGTCTCTGTTGTAAAATCTGTCCGTTCTTACGCTCCGACACTTTCCCATATCATCTGCAGGAGTGGGTCATGTGAAGGATCGACTGCATGGGAATCGTTTCCCCAGGCTCCTCCAGCCATGCGTGCTGTCAATTGTGCTGCTGACGATGTGTGCCATATCCAGTATACTGCTGGTACAACCGGAAAACCCAAGGGCGCGATGCTGACCCATGGGAACTGGATGACAGCTCTTGATACCGAACGTGAGGCACTCAGGCTGCGACCGGAGGATGTGTATCTTGGTATCTACCCTATGGGACATGTTGGACTTTCGTGGGGATTGGCCATGCTCCGTTCTGGTGGTACATACGTGATGATGGAACGCTTTGATCCCGAACGCTATCTAAGTCTTGCCGAACAGTACCAGGTAACAGTCCTTGCCGGCATGCCTCCCGTAATCCACTCACTTGTCCATTCCCCTCAGGGGACCGAGAAACGGCTTGGGAGTGCCCGTGTGATTATCTCCGGTGGGGGACAGCTCCTGCCTACGGTCTGGGAAGCATTTGACCGCCGTTATCATATTCCCGTTGCCAACTCCTACGGGTTATCGGAAACTATCGTAATTGGTTCGGGCACCACAACCCTCCCGGAATACCCGAACCTGACCATGAATTACCAGAGTGTCGGTGTCGCTGTTGGTTATACAGAAGTATCAATCGTTGATACAGATAATCCGGAAAAAGAACTTGCTTTTGGTGAAAGGGGCGAGATTGCACTCCGTGGCCCATCAATCGCGAAAGGTTACTGGAATATGCCGGATGCGACCGCAGCAGTTTTCCGGCAGGATGGCTGGTTCCTGACCGGAGATATCGGGTATCTCGATGAGGAGGGGATCCTCTATATCACAGACCGCAAAAAAGATATGATCATCATGTCAGGCTGGAAGATCTATCCGACTGAAGTTGAGAACGTGATTATCCAGCACCCGGCAGTCGCTGACGTTGCAGTCTTTGGGGTTCCTGATGAACGCAAGGGAGAGGTACCGGTGGCGGCAGTCGTGTTCAATTCCGGTACCTCCCTCACGCAGTCCGAACTTGAATCTTATTGTCGCGTTCGCCTTGCCGGTTACAAAATACCACGAACTATGAAGGTCGTCAGTTCACTTCCCCGGGTGCATGGATGGAAGTTGCTGCGAAGGACGCTTCGGGAATCATTCAATGCACCATCCTAGTATTATTAAAAAACAAGGATATTTTTCAGTAAACTCCCGTAAGCTCACACAAACCTTTTAAAGGGTTAAAAAAATATATCCCTGAAGCATTTTGGCAGACACAAAAAGCCATATCCAGGACATTCCGGATACCGGAAAACCAAAAAAACGTTCAACAGGTATCGTAGGTCTTAATCTTCTGCTTGATGGTGGATTTCCTGAGGGTACCATTATCATGATCTACGGAACTCCCATCGCGGGAGTAGACCTTGCGGCGAAGCAGTTCTGGAAGGTGGATGGTGAAGAGGGTACGTACCTGATGAATGACGGGGACGTCGAGTCAGGGATGATCGATGCGACTGAGCTACACCCTGAAATGTACATGACACAGATGGCAGGGGGGCGGATTGTCGTAGACTCACTCTCGACAATCATTATCAAATACGGAATTGAGGAAGCCCTGAAATTTTTACGCCTGTCTCGCGAGGAAATGAAAAAACGTCGTTCAAATATTATGTTTGTCGTTTATACCGGTATCCATGAACCTGTTGAGATGACCAGAGTTATGCGGGCGGCTGACATTGTCATCGAGTTCGGTTCAGAGGTTCACCAGGCCGAGATTGAACGTACGCTTGCAGTCCACAAAATGAAGGACGCAGCATCACCCCGGCGCCTTCTTCCATTCATTATAACGGATAATGGCATCGAAGCGTCAACCACGTCCAGGGTCGTATAAAAACGCAGTTATTTTTTTCTTTTTTTCTGTTTTTGGCTCTGTTGAAACGGGTGTGAACTCCCGTTCATGTGTGTTTCAACAGAGTCCTGTTTTTGAAAAATTACAATGCGAGCCGGACTTCCTTTGCAGCATCTGCCAGATTTTTTAACTTGCGGTAAGCAACGTCATGGGATCTCATCCGCATTCCGCAGTCTGGATCGAGCAGCATAATCTTCGGGTCGAATATTTCAATCCCCTTCTCGATTCGCTTTCTGATCTCTGCGACACTCTCCACATTGTCTGAAGCGGAGTCAACACATCCGAACCCAATCATCCGCCCGGCGAGGTCACGACGGGAGAGCAGATCGAGATTAGCCGGGTTGTTCGCAAACTCGAAGTCCAGTACGTTCACGTTAAACTTCAGGATTTCATCAATCACGTTACCTAAATTTCCGCAGACATGCAAAGAGGTGGGAATGCGGAGGGCCGCCGTGATGAGTCCAATTGCCTGTTTTCCTGTTTCCAGATCTGCCATTCCTGTAGAAAACATCGGTTCGTCGATCTGCAACAGGGTAATTCCGATTGCTTCCAGCGCTTTTGCTTCCGGAATGAGTGCAGCAGCGAGATCCAGCGCAAGTTCCTCCTTGTTGCGGTACATCGGGGTATTGATGTGGAGACCATGGGCAAGCGTGGTAGGGCCGGTGACGATTCCCTTCACTTTCGGGGCTTTTGTGAGCGCATATTTTGTATCTCCCACTGTTATAGGTCCGGATGCAGCTTGTATCTTGCCGGTAACTTCCTGTCCTTTTATACCGGGAAGCTTAGAAGCGAACACCTGGATCATATCCCCGCGGACCTGACCGTCCGATATGATATCGATACCTGCTTTAATCTGGTCGGCGACCGCGGTCTCGACAGCGGCATGGAGAGGGTCGAAAAGATTTCTCAGACCACCCCCCTTCACTACAGGGTAGCTCCCGACTACGGTAGTCGCAAGCACTTTGTTGATGAAATACTGCTTTGCCATGAAATATCCGGATAATTAATCGTACAACCGAATCAACCCGCGGCGATAAAAAATGTATGCCGTCAGGGGACCAGCCTGTGCATATCGCGCGGGAACAGCACAGCCTCCCGGACGTTAGACAACCCAACCATGGTCATTACCAGACGATCCGCCCCCAATCCCCAGCCTGCATGTGGCGGCATACCGAATCGGAACGGGCGAAGATAGAATTCGAAACTTTCCGGGTTCAGACCTTTTTTCCGGATCTGCTGGACGAGAAGATCGTACTGGTGGACACGCTGGGCACCGCTTGAGAGTTCCATTCGCGGGTGCATGAGATCGAATGCCTTGCAGAGAGAGGGATCATTCTCATACGGCATAGCATAATAGGGACGGATCTCACTGGGCCAATCAACGATGAAATAGTGCCCACCCATTTCAGCCCCGATTGCTCTCTCCGCAGCGGGACTGATATCATCGCCGTACTCGATTGGGTCTTCGATCTTTTTCTTGGCAATCTCGATTGCATCACGGTAAGGAAGCCGGGGGAATGGGGATGTGGGGACGATAAAATCGGAGATCTCGAGGCTGGCGAGCTGACCGCTGCATGTTGTATTGACGTATTCGTAGGTTTTTACGATCAGCTCTTCAAGGATGCGCATTACCTCGAGATGGTCAGCGTACGAGACTTCGATATCAATAGAAGTGGCCTCGTTCAGGTGTTTGGTCGTGTTATGTTCTTCTGCCCGGAAGATTGGTCCGATCTCGTAGACCTTCTCAAAGCCNNTCATCATCTGCTTGTAGAGCTGCGGACTCTGGTTGAGAAACGCCTCCTTGTTAAAATAAGCAATAGGGAAGAGCTCGGTGCCACCTTCAGTTGCGGCCGCAACGATTTTGGGAGTGGTGATGTTGATAAATCCTTCGTGGTGCAGGTACTGGTTAATCGCATGCATGACTGCACTGCGAATCTGGAAAACAGCAGCTACACGCGGTCTCCGTGCATCGAGAAAACGGGCATCGAGTCGTGTATCGAGGTCGGCAGGGACCTTCTCCACAACATCAAGCGGCAAGGGACTTTCTGCCATGCTTATGATCTCGAATGAATCTGGCACGAGCTCGCGACCACCCGGTGCTTTGTCAATAGCCTTGACAATTCCTGATACCCGGACGACCGATTCGCGGGAAACCTGTTTTATCGCAGTCAGTACTGCTTCCGACGCCCTCTTTTTTGGGATGGTTACCTGGATGATACCGGTCCTGTCGCGGATCAGGAAGAAGGCGAGGCCTCCGAGATCCCGAATCTCGTGGACCCAGCCGCAGACTTCTGCATGGCCACTTGCAGGCGTAACTGATTGTATGGGTATGCGCATGATGAAATCCTATACCTATGGGGCGCAGGGGCTAATGGATTTTATGGGAATACTGGTTTCCTGGCAGGATCCCCCCACGCGTGAAAACCTGATGTTTTGTCACAGAAGATAAAAAAATCGTAACTTTGGAACATGGGGATACGGAAAAAACGCAGGATTTCACAGCTTTTTCAGTACGCCGCATCCGTTTCCAGATACGTTCAGGAAAATTTTTTCAGGGCAATTGAGCATCAGAAAGGAAATCTCAATTTTCCTGCATCATGAATGACTTTTTTTCCTTGTTTCTCAGGAACCAGACCGGATAAGAAAATACAGGCCAACCGGAATTACAATATATACAATCAGAGATACCGGTGGGTTGACAAAGGAAACGATTACCGCTACGAGAGCAGCACAAGGAATCAACATGGATCGAAGATAATGTGACTGCAGAAAATTCCTGTCAGTTTCGGGATCACACAGGTGCACGGATTTTGAAATGTACGAGATCTGGTACGCGAAGAAGAGCCCGACAATCAGAATGCTGGTATGGAATAACAGGACGGCAATCTGGACTTCAGGATAATCCCCGGCTACATCAGTAGAGAAGGGTATGAAGACAATAGAAATAAGGAGAAAGATGTTGATCCAGAGCAAACGGGAATCAACTGAGCGGACGAAATGGAAATGGCGGTGATGGTTCAGCCAGAAGGTCGCAAGAATCAAAAAAGCGATAATAAAAATAAAAATCTCCGGAAAAAGATCGAAAACCATGCCCGGGAGGATGGCCTGCGCCTGGGACCCAGTAGGTTTGGGCGGAGTAATGCCCAGTACAAGGAGGGTCATTGCGATCGCAAATATGCCATCAACCATCGTCTCCAGCCGGATTTTTGATATATGGTATTCCATCCCTTCTGATAATCTGCTCATAATCAGTCATACCTTTATCCGGATCGAAGATATCGGTTTTCCCCGGTGTATATGAAAAATGAAGTAAAATTTGCTCTGTAGAATACCTCATCATCCCTAAGATTCCCGGTGAGAATGCAAACACATCTCCCTGCCGGTACCGCCGTGTCCCAAACCACATCCCCTCTCGCTTTCGGTCTTCGTAACATTACTATATTCTTCTCAACCGTTCCCGTCGGGCATCGTTGAGTAATTCCGGCCCGGTTCCGCATTTTTCCGAATAATGACCTCTAAAATTCGGGGGGCTGGGGAAATAAGGTACAACAGGGCTCGTAGCAGGCTCCGGTGTAACAGAATTCCCCTAGAGTATTTTGACGGTAAAAACCGCCCCCTCTGACGAAAACATCCGGCCTGGTCTTCGGGAAGATCATTCTATAAAAACAAGATTTTACAGAGCAGAAAATTTCACTTTTTAAGAAATTTCAGATTGCATTTTTTATTCACTGTGCACTGAGACGGGAAACGGTCCCGGCAAAGATTTCTCCTCGTACACATCTTTATACTCCGATAATAAAAATCACTACATGGAGATGAATTCATGAAAATTATTGGCATCAATGCAAGCCCGAAAATCGAGAAAAGCCAGACGCGACGGCTCGTTATGGGTGTACTTGAGGGAGCACGGCAGACCGGGGCAGATGTAACATTTGTGGACGTCTGCAGCCTTGAAATAAAGTACTGTACTGCGTGCGGTACCTGTTATGCCAAAGGTGAGTGCATCCACGATGACGATTTTCTGGTAATTCTGGAGAAGATGCTGGATGCAGACGGTATTGTCTGGGGCTCGCCAAATTATATCAATTCGGTGACTGCCCAGCTCAAAACCCTTCTTGACAGGATGGCAGATTCGATCCATTGCCAGTCGTTTACCGGGAAATACGGTTGTGCCGTCTCCACTGCAGGAGGTTCAATGGCAGAGGAGGTTGCGGACTATATGAACGAAACTATGCGTAATCTTGGTGCGACGACGGTTGGAAAGGTAGCGGTATTGCTCGGTGCTGATCCAAACGCAATAGTCCCTGCGGAAAAGCAGGCAAAAGAGCTGGGCAGGAAACTGGCAGATGCAATCCGGACGCAGTGGAAGGATCCGGCACAGGATAAATACCATAAAGAACGCAGGGAGTATTTTAAGCGCCTTGTGATGTTCAACAAGGATCTTTGGAAACACGAGTACGATTACTGGAAGGCGACAGGTGAATTGAAATAATCTTTTTGAAAATTTTCCCGCCAGATTTCGATACCAATAATTTCCATTAATGATTTTCTTTCATATCATGGTAAATTCATTCGCTATTTCAAATTAACTTTTTATGAAGTCCACCCATTCTGGCTGGATCACTCCATACGGATCTCGTATCCGGCATCCGCCAGTACATTTTTGATTGCGCTGATATGGTCCCAGCCCCGTGTTTCGAGTTCAATGGTAACCCTCGTCATCAGTACCGGGATATCGCTTCCTCCCTGCAGGTGATGGATGTGCAGAATATTGCCCTTTTCCTGTGCAATGGTGGTGAGAATCCGGGCAAGAGTGCCAGGCTGGTCATCAAGCAATAGCGAAAAGCGCATGAGGCGACCCTGGCGGGCGAGCGATTGTCGGATGATTCGGAAGAGCAGGGCACTTTCAACATTTCCCCCGCTGATAACAAGAACAACGTTGCTGCCTGAAGGCACATCGATAGAATTATTCATGAGAGCAGCGAGAGGCACAGCACCGGCACCCTCAGCAATTACGTGCTTGCGTTCAAGCAGCAACAGCATCGCATCGGCAATGTCCTCTTCAGAGGCAAGAACGTGTCGATCGACGTATCGTTGTATGAGGGGCAGTGTCAGAATTCCGGTCTCTGCGACCCGGATACCGTCAGCGATTGTTTTTCCCGCCATCACCCTGCACGGAGATCCGTGACGGAGAGACTCACCGGCAGACGGGCATACTCCTGCCTGAGCTCCGATGATGGTAATTTCCGGCTTTATTGCCTTTGCCGCGGTTGCAATACCTGCAATCAGACCGCCCCCGCCTACCGGCACAACAATCAAATCAGTCGCTGGCAGGTCATGGAGGATCTCGAGCGCAATCGTTCCCTGCCCGGCAATTACAGCCTCATCGTCATACGGGTGAATGAAAATATTACCTTTGCCTGCAATCTCCCTAGCCTTCTCAATGCTCTCTTCCAGGGTCTGCCCATGAATGATTACCTCAGCCCCGTAACTCCGCGTGGCTTCCTGCTTGGTAATTGCGGACCATTCCGGCATTACAATAGTCGCGGGAATGCCAGCAGAATGTGCCGCGACTGCTACGCCCTGAGCATGATTCCCGGCCGAAGCAGCGACTACACCGAGTTCTCCGGTTTTATCGGGATAAGAAAGGATCTTGTTCGTAGCCCCGCGAACTTTGAATGATCCTGCTTTCTGAAGCGTTTCGAGTTTCAGATAGACATTTGCTCCGGTCATTTCGGAAATCGTAGGTGAATGCACGACAGGGGTGCGGATGATATGAGAAAAAATCCTTGATTCAGCAGCCTGGATATCTGCAAGCGAGACCATGCATATGAGAAATATATCCAGGAAGTTAAGATGGTTGCGCTTGAAGAATAATTTTGATAATTTGCGGTTCGTTCACAATAACCAACGATAATCCATCTTTGAAACGGATTCACTGGGAGCGGTAAGCCATAAAAAAGTATTATTGAGCTTTCCGCTTCTTGATCATCTCAAGTGCTTCGAATGCTTCCCGTCTCACAGCAACATTCTGATCGGCGAGGAGGCCGGTCAGGTGGTCAACTGCTTTCTGGTCGCCGATCTCACCAAGAAGGAGGGCCGCCCGCTTCCGCACATCGCTCTGATCGTCTTTTAAGACCATGATGAGTGGAGTAGTCGCAGGCTGGCCAAGCATCCAGAGGGCTTCCATGGCGCTGGTTCTCTTCATTACGTCACCCTCGCGGAAGGCCTGCATAAGTGGGGCGATTGCAGGGACTCCCAGAGCAGCAAGAGCTTTAACGGCTTCAATCCGGACTGACCGTTCGGGGTCATCAAGGACATCCATTATGGTGGGAATTGCCCGTGTATTTCCTATCTGGCCCAGCACTTCTACTGAACCTTTACGGATCGCCGGGGTCTGATCACCAAGCGTGTTAATCAGTATCTCTACCGCGGGTTCGCCTATCGTAACCAGTGCGAGGGTTGCCCTTCTGCGGATATCATCATTTGGATCAGTGAGTGCCCGGATGAGGGGAAGTATCGATGGTTCGCCAAGGGAGCAGAGAGTTGCCATGACTGCCATTCGGACAGACTCCTTTGCATCGTTGAGTGTTTCAATGAGTGGGCCGACTGCCTTTGGATCCCCGATGCGGCCGAGAGCTACTGCGCTTTCCTGGCGCACTCCCGCATCTGGGTCTTTCAGGGATTCCAGGAGACCGGGAACAGCCCTCGCCTCGCACATGACCCCGAGTGCCTGAACGGCACCTCTCCGGATATACTGGTGGTTGTGTTTAAGTGCCTGGATCAGGGGATCTGCTGCTGGCTCGCCAATTAATTGGAGTGCCCGCACAATCTCCTGACGCACATCCTCACCCTTTTCCTGAAAAGCTGCAATCAACGGTCCGACAGCCGGAGCGCCTATTTTACCAAGGGTGTCAGCAGATCCACGCCTGATAATCCAGTACTCGTCCTTGAGTCCGCTGATAAGAGGTCCAATGAATGGCTCACCAAGATCTCCAACCGATCGTACCGCACTCCATCGGGTATCGAGATCACCCTCACTCAGTGCCATAAGAAAGTTGTCATAATGCGCCGTCTGTTCAAGGATGCGCACTTCCTCCCATTCCTCCTCCCCGTCAGCTTTCCCCGATTTAAACAGGTTAAGGAATTTTTTTGTAATACCCATATAACTTCCCGGACGAATATTAGTACAAAATCCTTCAAATAGGTATCGGATGTATGAGACGGGTTTTTATCCCCCCTTGAGATAATTTAACCGTTTTTTAGACCGTTTTGCGCGTTTTTATAAAAAATTTTTGGGGATATGAAACGGGAGAGGATTTTCCATCAGTGCGTTCGTTTGAATCTTTTTTTTTACTGCCTCGTGTTATTTTAAGAAAAAAATCAGGTAAGTGTTAGATTGTTATTATCAATTGAATCACAGGGGTCTGACGGTGAATTGGGTTGTGCTTGATCCTGTTTGTGGAATATCATACACATAAGCTGTATAGAGCCCCGTTGGCATTGCTGAATCGAGCGTATACCGGAAGCTCCAGGTTTTTTCTGCCGTTACTGATACCGACCCAAGCTCGACACCGCCGGAGAATCGTTCAGGCCCGAATAAAACGAGCCGGACACTCTGGGCACCCGAGGTGCACCTGCCAGACAGTACAAGGGAATCTCCCCTGACAGCTGAATAGGTGTTCGCAGATATGGAAACCTCTCCGCCGCCGATGACAGAGAATTCAACCCTGTCGGATGCGGTTTTCCGCCCGTCTTCCGCCACTAGTGTATATTTGCCAGACTGGACTGAATATCCCGGAGTCCATGTATAACTCCACGTACTGGCGGGATTGGGCTTCTGTGGTTCGAGAGAGATACCCTGTGCGTAATATCCAGGTCCGTAGAGTGTTAATAATACTCTGCTGCAATCGGTGCATGTACCCGAAAATACATTTTTTTCACCGATTATCATCAGGTTAGTACCCGCCCTGACTGTCACTTGTGATGAAGGAACGGTAGTGGTTACATTCTGACCCCCTGGCGTAACCTGCTGAGATTCCAAGGCTGCGAAAAAATTAGATATACCTGGCGTGACGGTAATAACGGACGTCCAACTCTTATAGCCGGAAAAACGGTATTCAAGGGTATGGTTCCCGGGCTCTACGTTAGCAATGGAAGTAGGCGTACTTCCCCGAAACTGACCATCGAGATACACTTCAGCACCGGAAGGTGACGAGGTAATCTGGAGGGTACCTTTCCCAGAGCTCTCATCTGACAAGCATCCGGATATCAAAACGCATAATATCAGGATTGGTAAGACAATCTTCCGGTTCATACATTTCTCCACGATAACCTTATTTCGCTGTATTATATAGGTTTGCACCCGGGCCTTAAAGAGGATCAACCCCGTTTTGCGAGGATGAGGATCTCATTTGCAAGGGCTATGCTCTTTTCTTCGCTTATCATCAGTGTGTCAAACCTGACAGAGTTGTCAACCCTGACGGGATCGCGGATATCCTGAACAAAGATATCGGTAATCCCTTCATAACAATCGAGAGTCCCCTGTGAGCTTGGTTCAAATCCCGCTGCCTGCATGAGGGCGCCGGCAGGACCGCTGATCGGGGAATTGCCAAGGAAAGGACTTACGGTTATTACCAGTTTATCCCGTATGGCCCGTCTCATTCCTTCACATGCCAGAATCGGGGAGATGCTGGTGATCGGATTGGACGGCCCGATCACAACAGCGGTGCTTGCTTCAATCACAGCGATCCCCTCTTCGGTTGCCACGGGAGGAGTCTTATAATTCATAACAACCTGCTCGATCTCGATCCTCCCTTTTGCACGTACCCAGTATTCCTGGAAATGGATGAGACCGAGCGCGGTTTTCACTTGTGTTGTCACCTCGGTATCCGTCATCGGGAGCACATTTTCCCGGACACCGAACCGGTCACAGAGAATTTTCGTTGCATTGGTGAGGCGCATTCCGTTCCTCATCATCTCACCACGGGCGATATGTACCGCCCGGTCCTTATCACCGATTGCGATGAATTCATCCATGCCAAGACGGGTAATCTCGTCATGGGTTGTAAATGAGTCATTCCTGACTCCCCACCACGTATCCGTGTTCAGGATTCCGGCAAACAGGTACATGACCGTGTCCAGATCCGGTGAGATATGATTTCCTGATATCCATATATCCTCGGCAGTGTTCACGATGACAGATATTTCATGCCGGTCCATCACCTTCTGCATACCCCGCAGGAGCTTGGGTGTGCCGGTCCCGCCAGAAAGGAATGTAATCATTACTCAATACTTTTATGCGATGTATATGAAGATTCTTTAGTGAATCCGTGAAGATCATAAAAGACCCGGTCCATGGCTATATTGAGGTTGAGGATTTTGCACTTGCTCTGCTTGATTTGCCGGTGCTCCAGCGCCTCCGCTATATAAAACAGCTCGGTTTTTCATATCTCGTCTATCCTGGTGCCAATCATACACGTTTTGAACATTCGCTTGGCACCATGTTCCTTGCAGATGTGGCCTCGCGAAGGTTCGGGCTGACTGACACTGAGCACACACTGGTGGTAGCCGCGGCTCTTTTTCATGACATCGGGCATGGGCCATTCTCTCATGCAAGCGAACCGCTCATGCAGAAATACCTGGGCTGTTCTCACGATGATATTGAAATGATGGTGGAGGAACAGGCAGGCGAAGCGCTCCTCGCGCAGGGAATTGATCCCGGCGAGCTCTGCGCTGTGGTAAAAGGAAACCACTCCCTTTCCGGGATCATTCATGGCGATCTGGATGTGGACAGGATGGATTACCTTCTCCGGGATGCCTATTATACAGGTGCGCCCTATGGATCGGTTGATGCACAACGCCTTATCCGGCACCTGATCCGGACCAGTGAGGGGACGGTTATTGATGAAAACGGGGTGAATGCCGCAGAATCGCTCCTTATCGCACGCACGATGATGCGACCGACCGTCTATTTCCACCATGTGAGCCGGATTGCGGAGAGTATGTTCCAGCTCGCCATACTGGAACATCTTGACGGGACAAGGAAAGAAATTGCATGGGCTCTCTTTAAGATGGACGATGCGAGCTGCCTGCATGCATTACAGACATCAGAAAATCCTGTGGCATGCGATCTTGCTGTCCGGCTCTATGAACGACGGCTCTATAAAAGGGCGCTTTTTGCGGGAAGCGATCAGGTTAATACAACGCTCTTTGAGCAGGGAGTACCTTTTGAAAAATGCCGGGAACTTGCAAGAAAAATCGCTTCAGGGGCCGGTCTTATGCCGCATCAGGTTCTTGTGGATATTCCCCCGGTCCCCGGCGAGATGTCTCTCGGAGTCCGGGTGAACAGCAGACACGCTGTAGTTGGTTTTAATGAGGTCTCTCCCCGAATCCGCACCCTCAATGCAACGCGACGTGAACAATGGCGCCTTGGGGTGTATACCCTCCCAGAGTACAGGGATTTAGTTGCCGAAGTCAGTTGTGATGTTCTGCATATCAAAAAACCGACACGACAGGATACCCTTTTCTCATTCAGATGAAACGGAAATCGGCACCTGCTTTCTTCTGGTACGGAACAATGAAATGGTGTAATTTTCATCTGTCATTGGATTCGTAAAAAAACATACCTAAGGACATTGGTGAAAAATAATATATTCGCTCTCCCAACATTCCCCCATATGAAAACCTGCATATTGTATATTTTCACACTAATCGTAACCCTCGCAATCTGTGCCGGATGCACTCAGGGACCGCCAATCGCTACACCCGGGCCGACCACTGAACAAACAACGGTGACAACAACGCTGACCACGATTGTTCCCACCCCCCAACCTTCTTTCACTCTGGGTGATCACTACCTGAAAAAGTCGTTCTCTTTCCAGAGCGAAAAGGATGTGTATGTGGAACAGGTCCGGATAGACAACGCTTCATGGGGAATCGGGTTCGATATACTTCCGCTCACAGACACTATTGCTGACACCTGGTTTACGATGAAAGTGACCAACAGGGATACGGGTCAGTCTGATACATATGGGTATGGTCATACCAATGGTTTTGAACTCCACCATCTGATACCAATGTATACCACCGGGCCTTATGAAATAGAATTAAAGGGGGATCGCGTCAAGGTTGACGTCATTCTCGCAAAGAGGAACCCCTAGATTATCAGGTGAATGTGATGATAGAAGACTGGATTGTAGTGACAGGCGGTGTGGTGGCAATTATTGTCGTCATGACCATTACTATGTTGAAACTCAGCAGTACCGAACGCAGGGTTCATGAAAGTTCCCACAAGCTCAAAGTGTATACTGATCTTTTAAATGCGATAACTGAGCTGAACCTTGCCGGTGGCGATGCATATAAAATGGATGTTGCAAAAAAGAATCTCGCCATAACGCTCAATCGCCTGAATCTTGTGGGAAGTCCCGGTGTTCTTAAAAGTACGAGCGACCTCCTGGACTTTTTAAATGAACATAAGGACAAGGAGTACGATACAACCCGGCTTCACAATATTCTCAATACGTTAGTAATCGAAGCGCGCCGGGACCTGAACCCGAAACATGCCCGGCGTATCGAGGAAGCGCACGTGCGATACCGATTTTTTGCACCCCCAAAGACACGGTGAATCTTCGATTTTCCACTGATTCCGGCATAAACTCTTTTTATCACAAGTCCGACATTGGTATCACAGGAGAGCGCGAGGTAATGCAAAAAGAGTTTGTTATCGGAGTGACTGGTGCAAGCGGGGCATGTTATGCCCGGCGCCTGCTTGAAGTGCTCTGCAGGGACGCGAAAGTTCACATCATTGTTTCGAAGGTTGCGGAGGAGATTGCCGCTCATGAAGGGGTATCTTTCGAAGGGTTCGACGCAACGTACCATGCTGTTGACAAGATGGGAGCATCCATCGCAAGTGGCTCTCACCATGTTGATGGGATGGTTGTGGTTCCCTGCAGTGCAAAAACACTTGCAGCAGTTGCATCAGGATATGCAGACAACCTGATAACCCGGACCGCAGATGTCTGCCTCAAGGAGCACCGTACCTGTATTCTTGTGACACGAGAAACCCCGCTCTCAAAGATCCATCTGAAGAATATGCTTGCTGCCGGGGATGCAGGAGCAGTAATTATGCCGGCCTGCCCGGGGTTTTACCATAACCCAAACACAATAGACGAGCTGGTGGATATGGTAGTTGCCCGTATCCTTGACCATCTTGGAGTTGAACATAACCTTGTAAAACGCTGGAGCGGTTACGATGCGTGAATTTATTGAAAAAATGCGGGAGAACGAGCTGGTCGTCGATGTAGAAGAGCCGGTTTCGGCTGATATGCAGGCACCGAAAATGGCGGCCTCAACTGATAAACTCCTGTTTTTTCATAAGATCGAAGGAGCCCGGGCTGTAATGAACCTGACTGCGAGCCGGCGTGCGCTGTCGATTGCTCTCGGAATTGATGAAAAGAAGATGGTAAAAACACTTGCCGATGCAAAATTCGGGGGGGATGTCAAAACAGAAGGGACGCTCACGATGATGAAACCCAGTCTTTCTACGATTCCGGTTATGCATCACTTCCCGAAGGATGCCGGGAAGTATCTCACATCGGGTATTGTATTCTCCCGGTTTGACGGGGTGGAGAATGCATCAATTCACCGCATGCAGGTGCTGGATGATCGTCGGGTTGCAGCCCGCCTTGTAGAGGGCAGGCATACCCACGTAATGCTCGGAAAAGCACTGGCAAAGGGGGAAAGACTCCCCATTGCAGTCACCATTGGGACGGATCCCGCTGTCACATTTGCAAGTTGCACCCGTGTCCCTGCTGGTATGGAACTTGGTTTTGCGGCTGAACTTCTGGGCGGCGAAATCACTGTCCGTCGCTGCGGCAACGGGGTGCTTGTTCCGGATGCCGAGATCGTGCTTGAAGGATATATCGGAGAGGAAGTTGCCGACGAAGGACCTTTCGTGGACATCACAGGGACGTATGATCCCGTCCGAAAACAACCGGTGATTGAATTTACAGGTATGCACCTTAAACAAAATTTCATCTATCACGGTATCCTGCCTGGAGGTGATGAACACAAAATGCTGATGGGTGCCCCCTATGAACCAAAGATCTACCGCGCCGTTGCCGGTGTAACTGAAGTGAGAAACGTTGTATTGACCAAAGGAGGTTGTGGCTACCTCCATGCGGTAGTCCAGATTAAAAAGAGCACGCAGGGTGACGCCAAGAACGCAATTATGGCTGCATTTGCCGCTCACACCTCTCTCAAGCATGTTGTTGTCGTCGATGAAGATATCAATCCCGGTGATCCTCATGATGTAGAATATGCCATCGCGACCCGGGTGAGAGGCGACCAGGATATTATGGTGATAACGGGCGTACGGGGGTCATCTCTCGATCCCTGCCAGCTCGATGATGGTACCAACGTGAAGGTAGGTGTCGATGCAACCATGGTGATGGGGCGCGAGGACGACTTTTCACGCGCAACCTGGTGAACGATGTATCTTGATCCTGAGGACGAACGGATCCTTGCAGGCGAGAAGGGCGAGACCCGTCAAAGGATGATGGAACTTCTCGTGGCTCTGGGTAAAGTCTTTGGAGCGGAACGACTGGTCGGAATACAAAGTGCACAGGTCAGCGGAGCCTCGTACAAAACTATCGGAGAGTACGGTCTTGCGTGGTTGTCAAGCCTGGATGCCAGGGCAGTGGTTCCGGCGGTATTAAACCCCATCGGTATGCCGCGCGGACGATGGCAGGAGATGGGTGTAGATCAGGAATTTGCCACAAAGCAGCAGGCCGTGATTGCGGCATATGAACGGCTTGGCGTGAACCTTGAATGCACGTGCACACCGTATTACCTGCATAAAACATCCTTTGGAGATCATCTGGCATGGTCTGAATCATCTGCAGTCAGTTATGCAAACTCGGTCATTGGGGCACGGACAAACCGGGAGGGTGGACCAGGAGCCCTTGCCGCTGCTCTGATAGGCAAAACTCCCTGTTACGGGTTGCATCTTGAAAAAAATCGCAAACCCCACCTGGTGGTTGAAGTAACTGCCGATGAAAAGGACTGGAGCATTGCTCATTACGGTGCGCTTGGCTTTCATACAGGGAAACTGGTGGGCAATAAAATACCGTATTTCCGGGGTATCACGCCGGATCCCGACCAGCTGAAAGCGCTTGGTGCAGCGATGGCTGCTACCGGGGCAGTAGCCCTCTACCACGTCGAGAATATCACACCGGAGGCTAAGAAGACTGGTTATGACCTGGCTGGTCTTGAGGTTATTTCAGTAGAATCCTCTGAGATCGACGGACTCTTTACCAAGGTCCCGGTTGATGCTGTTGCGGTAGGTTGCCCGCACTGCTCACCCGCTGAACTTGCAGTAATTGCCAGGCTCCTTGACGGAAAGACAGTGACAAGACCTCTCTACGTTTTTGCTGCGCAGGGTGTTATTGATAAAAATTTAGAGATGGTCAAAAGGATCGAGAGGAGTGGCGCACGGGTATTTGCCGATACCTGTATGGTGGTCTCCCCGGTTATGGAGCGATACCCGGCAATAATGGTCAATAGTGGCAAGGCTCTTGCCTATGTACCTGATATGTGCGGGGCAGTCGCACGGATCGGATCAATTCAGGAATGCGTGGAAGTAGCAACATCGTGAATGGTTATTACCTTGCTTTCCGGATGCAGGGAAAAAGCTGAGTTAAAAAAAGTAAATGTCATGACCTGCGGGAAAGTAATATTTTTTTAATTTCCGCCACTGCCGTCTGGTCCGGGTTCCTTCCCGGGCCGACTCCTCCTCCAAAGGAAAGTATTTTCCTGACATCATCTTTTTTCATACTGCTGAAAGGTACATTTTCCCAGGTCTTCTGATCAATTACGTTCCATGTGCACTGCAGCAGATGACCAAGGAGTTCGATATCCTCGCGGGTAAATTCACTCCACTCATTGCCTACGCCAAGTTTTAATTTTTTTATGGACTCTTCTACCATCTTCTCACGGTGCACGTGGTAGAGCCGTTTTCCTATCTCTTTCTGTGATACATCCGGCATTTTCAAACCCCCCGATCTCCTATAAACGGAAAGCGTGTTCACTTCTCTCATTCCTCTCCCACGTGATAATCTTTATGGCTCGCCCAGCCAGGACGACAATCAAAAATGATGCAATGCGGAGATCGGTACTGGTTCGCCAGACAATTTTTTTGGAATGAATTCGATTTTTCAAAAAGTCATTTCCTTATAAACAAGGCACTAACCGGCTTTGTGGAAACCCTAAGTTTTCAACAAATTGTAAAACACCTGTTTACGGGGGACAGTGCCCGTCCCCCCGAACCGCCTGCGCTTTGCGATTGTGCCGTATTACCTTCTCTTGGGTTATCGCTCCATGGGGGTGTCAGAGGGGCGGGGACGGAGGCATTATATGCCGTTGCTCCGAAGAGCGTTAAAAAAATGTTTTAAGGATTTCCCATGAAGTTGCACAATTCCAGTAATTTCGGGAAGTGCCTATCCCCTTGTGATGACCGCGCCGCACCAAAAAGGGACGCCCCCGCGGCGCTTCAATTACCAGAAAACTCCGCCCGGGCTTCTCAAGAGCCGTTATGGATGCAATTCGTACCTTACAATTTTCATGGCTGGGTGAGAACCATTCAAAGTTCATGCCCGTTTCTACTAATCCGCTCACCGTTAAAATTGAATGCAAAACAAAAAAGGGCCATGATATTATTGCTATTTGAGTCCGGGATCCTGATTTTCCAATTCAGATGGACCCTTTGAGGATTCCGCTGACTTTATTGATTGCAGTTTCTTCCCGCAGTTTCTTACTTTTCACCTCGTTCCCGATATTGATAATCTCCTCCAGATCTTTTCGTGTCAGGCGGGAAAAGGAGCTCTGTTCCCAGATCTGTCTCCCTACGGAAACCCACGTCTCGCCGAGGATAAAATTCAGTGTTTTTATTTCATCCGGTGAAAATGCAGACCATTTGGATCCCGGGTTGTGGCGGATTTTTTCTACTGCCGCCTCAACAGCCCGCTCCTTGTGGATCTGAAAAATTCTTCTTCCCCTCTCGTCACTTGTTACATCGGGCATATATCATCCTCAAAGTAATCTTCAATTCTGATTAAATAGTTTTCTTGGTTAAAATGCCTGAAATTATTCCGGTTCTGTCATATGTCTGGTATTAGTCTGGGAAACCGGGACAATTCCTCATAGAGCCTGATATCACAATCATGAAATGTAATTGAAATATGCTGTCATTGCTATGGTAATCCAAAAAGAGATACTATTGAATGGCGTTGTCCACTACGAAATATAAGTTCACGCGCGTTGACTCAGTGATTTTTAATAGTCCTGCATCCACCAAATAATTAAATCATGCGATGGAAATGTGCAAAAACGATATTGTATTGGTAAAATAGTGTCATCCTGCTATTTCCTGAAATCCAGGGAGGGCTTTACATGCCAGAAGAGATTAGAGACTTGATCGAAAAAATAAATCAGGAAGGAATCAGGGCTGCGGAGGAAAAGGCTCACACTATTGAGTCTGCGGCTCAGCAGAGAGCCGATGATATCCTTGCTCATGCGACACGCGAGTCAGAGGAAATGATTGCTGCCGCAAAGGACAGGATTCGCCGCGATGATGAAAAAGGTAAAATTCTGCTTAATCAGGCGGGACGGGATCTGCTGCTTTCCTTAAGAAAAGAAATTAATGCCATGCTTGGACGAATTGTGGTTTCAGAAATCCAGAAGGCCTTAACCCCGGAGGCATTGTTCAAACTCTTATCGGAAGTGGTCAGGAACTATAGCGCAGGCGATACCAGTGACATAACCGTTGCAGTCAATAAAGAGGACCTGGAAATCCTGGAAAAAAATTTCTTATACAAACTAAAGGAAGAGACGAAGAAAAAAATTATTTTGAGCCCTTCGGAAGAAATTTCAGGAGGTTTTACCATAAGTTTTGACAGCGGGAAATCCTGCTATGATTTTACCGACAAGGCCCTGGCAGAATATATCGGCACCTATCTTAAGCCGAAATTAAACCAAATCCTTCTGGAAGCACTTAAGGAATGAAATAAGATGGCAGATTTTTATCCCTATCTGGTTTCGAGCCTGCCTATGCTTCATTTCGGAATGAAGCCGCCGTTTTCTTTTGAACGGTTTCTTGAAGTATGTCGCCCGCTCATTCCAAAAAAAGATTTTCAACTATTACGTACATTGCCGCAACCTGAACAATATTCTGAAAAAGGCAAAAGACACCGGATTATTCTGAAATGGATCGAATTTGATGCTGCTTTAAGAAATGAGCTGGTCAGGATACGTGCCGCAAAAAAACATCTTGATCCCGCGACGTATCTGCGGACCGAAGGATACAAGGGGTCTTTCCCCATTCCTGCAGGCCTGGCGGCAACCATACATACTTCTGTTCCTGATGCAGAAAAGACACTGGATGAAATGCGCTGGAAGGCGTTGGAGGAGCTGGCACTGGGTCATTATTTTGATGTGGGTGTCCTGATAACCTATGCCTATAAATTAATGATACTCCAGCGTTGGGAGAATATTCGCAGTGCTGAGGGGATGATCCTGCTTGAACAAGCTTTGCAGCATTAAGGAGTATACATGACAGCACCCAGAAAAGGCCGTGTTACCAAAATCAGCGGTAATATGGTAACTGTCAGGTTCGATTCTCCGGTGATGCAGAATGAGGTTGCCTATATCCTTCATGGCGCAGAGCGTCTTAAATCAGAGATCATCCGTGTGCGCAACAACCTTGCGGAGATGCAGGTTTATGAGGCAACCAGCTGTTTAAAAATCGGTGAAGAGGTTGAGTTTACCGGGGAGCTGCTTTCGGTTGAGCTGGGACCGGGAATGCTTGGCCAGATATTCGATGGTCTGCAAAATCCCCTGCCTGAAGTTGCCAGACAGTGCGGTTTTTTCTTAAAACGCGGTGTTTATATCAAGGCGCTTTCTGATACTGAGGTCTGGGATTTCACCCCTCTTGTAAAAACCGGCGATACAGTACGTGCCGGAGATAAAATCGGGTTTGTGCAGGAAAAAATATTCAGGCACTACTGCATGGTCCCCTTCTCTCTCCGGGGAAGTTTTGAAGTTGTGTCGGTCGAAAATGATGGCAGGTTCACGATTCGCCAGGCTGTTGCTCAGATAAAAGACCCGAACGGCAGAATGTATCCTGTATTTCTCAGCCAGCACTGGCCGGTAAAAATCCCTATCCGGTCGTACGCCGAGAAACTTAAACCCGATAAACCGCTGGTTACCAGGATGCGCCTTATTGATTCGCTCTTTCCGGTTGCCCGTGGTGGGACGTATTGTATCCCCGGTCCTTTTGGAGCAGGGAAAACCGTTCTGCAGCAGTTGACCAGCCGGCATGCTGAAGTGGATGTGGTCGTTATTGCTGCCTGCGGCGAGCGTGCCGGAGAAGTGGTCGAAACCATAAAGACATTTCCTACTCTGACTGACCCCAGGACCAATCACCCTCTGAGCGACCGCACGGTAATTATCTGTAATACCAGCTCCATGCCGGTAGCAGCGAGAGAATCGAGCGTCTATACGGCTGTAACGATAGCCGAATATTACCGTCAGATGGGACTTCACGTGCTTTTGCTCGCAGATTCCACCTCTCGTTGGGCCCAGGCTATGCGCGAGATGTCCGGCAGGCTCGAAGAGATTCCCGGAGAAGAGGCATTCCCCGCGTATCTCGAGTCCCGCATCGCCTCATTCTATGAAAGGGCGGGTGTGGTGCGTTTACATGATGGTTCAACCGGTTCAGTTACTATTGGCGGAGCGGTCAGCCCTGCAGGGGGGAATTTTGAAGAGCCGGTAACCCAGGCAACTCTAAAAGTAGTAGGAGCATTCCATGGGCTTTCCCGCAGTCGTTCTGATGCCCGCAGATACCCTGCAATAGACCCGTTAATCAGCTGGAGCAAATATAAAAGTTTTATTGACGAGAAACAGAAAGAGCGGGGGCATGGGATTCTGCGCAAAGGTTTCGATATTGTGCAGATGATGAAGGTGGTCGGAGAAGAAGGGACTTCGCTTTCCGATTACGTGGACTACCTGAAAGCGGAATTTTTTGATTTCGTCTATCTGCAGCAGAATGCCTTTGATACCGTTGATGAAGCTACCCCCAAAGAACGGCAGATTTACGTTTTTGATTTTATCTACCGCATTTTAGAATCGGAATTTATCTTTGAAAATAAAGACGCTGCTTTACATTTTTTTCAGCTGCTAAGACAGCTTTTCAAGGGGTGGAATTCTTCTCCGTGGCAGAGTGAAGAGTTTGAGAAAACTGAAAAAGAAATAAGGGTGCATTTACTCGAGCGGTTAAAGAAAGGTTAGCATGCAGAAATTATACACGAACATAATTCAGATTGTCGGGGATGTCATTACTGTAGAGGCAGAAAACGTAGGCAATACGGAGATGGCCCAGGTAATCACCCGGCGTGGAACATCCCTGGCCCAGGTAATCCGCCTTGACGGAAAAAAGGTATTTTTGCAGGTTTTTGCCGGAAGCCGCGGTATTTCTACCGGTGACAAGGTAAAGTTTTTAGGGCATCCGATGCGTGTCGCCACCGGCGCTTCGCTTTTAGGCCGGATTTTTAACGGAAGCGGTTTGCCTCTGGATAACGGGCCGGCACTGTATGATAATCTCGTCAAGATCGGGGGGCCACCGGTAAACCCGGTAAAAAGAATTATTCCCAACAAGATGATTCGTACCGGCATTCCCATGATCGATGTATTTAATTCCCTGGTTGAATCCCAGAAGCTCCCGGTTTTTTCGATTGCCGGTGAGCCTTATAATGAACTTTTAGCCAGTATTGCAACTCAGGCAGAAGTCGATATCATCATCCTGGGGGGTATGGGGTTAAAATATGACGATTACCTCTTCTTCAGAGATACCCTTGAAGAACACGGGGCTCTTTCCCATTCGATTGTGTTTATGCATACCGCCGCCGATCCGGTTGTAGAGTGCCTGCTCGTTCCGGATATCAGTCTGGCGGTGGCAGAGAACTATGCTCTTGAGGGAAAAAGGGTGCTGGTACTATTGACGGATATGAGCAATTTCTGTGATGCGTTGAAAGAAATTGCCATTACCATGCAACAGATCCCCTCCAACCGGGGATACCCGGGTGATCTTTACAGCCAGCTTGCAGCGCGCTATGAAAAGGCAGTTGATTTCGATACGGCAGGCTCTATTACTATTCTTGCAGCGACCACGATGCCGGGAGATGATGTCACTCATCCGATTCCGGACAATACCGGCTATATTACCGAGGGGCAGTTTTACCTCAAGAACGGTGTAATTGAACCGTTCGGCTCCTTAAGCCGTTTGAAGCAGCAGGTCAATGCCAAAACCCGCGATGACCACCGGACAATAATGGATACCATGATCCAGCTTTTCGCCGATTACCGCGAAACACAGGAAAAGCAGGCGATGGGATTTCAGATGAGTAGCTGGGATATGAAGCTTCTGAAATACGGAAAACTCTTCGAAGATAACATGATGTCGTTAAGGGTGAATGTCCCGTTAGAAAAAGCGCTGGATCGGGGCTGGGATATTCTTCATGATTGTTTCTCTCCCGAGGAGACCGGAATTAAGAAATCGATGACAGACAAGTATTGGCCGGACAACAATGAAAATAAAACTTACTCAGGGTGAACTTAAAAGACAAAGAGATACTTTGCGGCAGTACGAGAGGTATCTGCCCACCCTGCAGCTTAAGAAGCAGCTGTTGCAGCTTGAGATTGTTCACCAGCAAAGCGCTCTCCTGAGGAGGAAGAAATCCTTAACTGAAATGGAGAAATCAGCGGAAAACTGGCTGGGGCTTTTAGTTGAGGCACCCCAAATCAGGGATTGGCTTATTCCTGAAAAAATCATTACCGTGAACAAGAACGTAGCCGGGGTTGATGTGCCGGTTTTTGAACGTGTGGATTTTGAGCCGGCAGTATATGATTTATTCCTGATGCCATTATGGGTGGATGCTGGTCTGGAAGCATTAAGGGATATGGTCTCTTTACGAGAAGAGATACAGGTCATTGAACAAGGAATATCTGTTCTGAAACATGAATTGCGTATTACCACGCAGCGGGTAAACCTGTTCGAAAAGGTAAAAATTCCGGGAGCAAAAGAGGCAATCCGAAGGATCAAAATTTATATCGGCGATCAGATGACCAACGCCGTTGGCCGCAGCAAAATTGCCAAGAACAAAATCGAAGATGAGAATTTGGAGGAGGTGGTGGCATGATTGTTCCGATGAAAAAAGCCACTATCCTTTTCGAAAACGGGGATGCAGAAGCAACGGTAACGGATCTGCGGAAACTGGGCCTTTTGCATGTTGAGCACCAGAATCCACCTGAAAGCAGGGATATATCTGTGCTTCAGGAAAAAGTGGATTTCATTGATTCCTCATTTAATGTTTTCAATCAGGTTATAGTGTTAGATGAAAATGTCCAGCCAGCAGATAAAATCACCGGCGACTGGGAGCCGGTCATACATCATATCCTCGATCTTGGCAGGCGACGGGAACAACTGGAGTCATTGTCCCGTACCATAATCGGTCAAATCAACGAATGGGCGCCCTGGGGTGACGTGGATTTCAACCAGATACAGAACCTGGGCCAGAACGGTATTTTTCTCAAGCTCTACCAGGTACCGGTAAAAGAAACGGGAAGTTTTCCCGATGACGTCGTGGTGAAAACAATATTTACAACAGGCGACATTGCCCACTGTGTAACGATATCCCACAGGCAGTTCGAAAGCATTTATAAGGAAATCCCCCCACCAAAAGAAACCGTATCTGTGTTTAAAGAGCAGCTCATTGAAAATATGAAGGATATGGACATAATCAAGGGTGAGATTATTGAATCCGCTCGCTATTACGAAGCTTTTCTGGAAATAAAGAGAAAACTAAAGAAAGAGATCGAATTCAGACAGGTGTTACATGGCATGGGCCGGGAAGGGGCAATTGGTTATGTAACGGGATACATCCCCTATGACCATGAAGGGCCCCTGTCAGCCGAGGCCAGAAGTAGGAAATGGGGGATCATGATTACGGATCCTTCAGAGGACGACAACGTGCCCACGCTCCTGAGAAATCCCGCCTGGGTCACTATGATCAAACCCGTGTTTGGGCTTCTGGGGCTCACACCCGGGTATCGTGAACTTGACGTCAGTATGCTGTTTCTGATTTTTTTCAGCATCTTTTTTGGGATCCTCATAGGTGATGCCGGTTACGGGCTGGTCTATATACTGATTACATTCGGAATACAGAAAATGATGAAACCGGATGCAGAGATGAAAACAACCATCTCGCTCTTTTATCTGTTAGGATCCTGCGCAATCATCTGGGGCATTCTTACTGGTACCTTTTTTGGTCAGGGATGGTTGCGTACTCTGGGATTCACGCCACTTGTTCCTCAGCTAAATGATACCAATGTTATGGGCACGTTCTGCTTCTTATTAGGAGCATTGCATTTATCAATCGCCCATTCCTGGCGGGCAATCCTGAAATTACCCTCACTTACCGCTCTTGCTGATGTCGGGTATATCTGCATACTCTGGACAGCATTTTTCCTGGCAAGGACGTTGATCCTTGGAGAAGCCTTTCCCCCCCTTGGGATGTGGCTGGTTGTGGCAGGAGTTATCCTCGTGATTGTCTTTACCAGCCCCCAGGCGAATGTACTCAGGGGAATCGGCGAAGGGCTTGGGACGATGGCATTGAGCTTTATGAATAACATTACTGACGTGATCTCATATATCCGTCTTTTTGCGGTCAGTCTGGCAAGTCTTGCGGTAGCAGAGACTACGAACTACCTGGCTTTCGGGTTCGGCAGTGGGGTTGTCGCATTAGCGGCGGGTGTCGTAATTATTTTATTTGGTCATAGCCTAAATATCGTCTTAGGACTCATGTCGGTCCTCGTGCACGGCGTCAGGCTTAATGTACTGGAATTTTCTGGGCATGCGAACGTAACATGGAGTGGATTTGAATTCGAACCGCTCAAAGAATGAGGAGATTATCATGACTGGGGATCTGGGATTAGGTCTGGTGCTTGGCCTGGCGGGCCTGGGATCTGCTGCCGGAGCAGGGACCGCCGGAATGGCTGCGATAGGAGCATGGAAGAAGAATTACAGCCAGAATAAGCCGGCAGCGTTTATGCTTGTTGCTTTTGCCGCTGCACCACTCACTCAGACGATCTACGGCTTTATTGTAATGAACAGGATGGTTGAGCTTGCCGTACTAGGCAATGATGTCTGGGGTATCGGTGCCTTTTGTGGCGCGGCTATAGGCTTTTCTGCATATTTCCAGGGAAAATGTGCCGCCTGTGCCTGCGACGCAATGGGTGAAACCGGTAAAGGTTTTGGCAATTTCATGATCATATTGGGCCTGACCGAAACCGTTGCCCTGCTGGTGATGGCATTTATCCTGGGCATTCTGGGTCAGCTTGCTGTGGCATAAATTCAAACCTTCATTCCGGCTTTCGGATTATAATCACCGGCCGTTTTGCGTTCATAGCTACCGTATATGCTGTACTGCCGAGCAATAGTTCACGGAACCAGCCTTTTCCATGGGAACTCATCCAGATGACAGATACATCCTCTTCATCCGCAATTCCTGCTATCTCGAAGGTGGGATTCCCTGTCTTTACGATTGTCCTGACACTGATGCCCTGTGCGGCAAGATTACTGCGGATTGTTTCAATCTGTCCCTTTGCCTTTTGGACAGCCTCCTCGATCTCCGTTTCGGTCTCACCCTGAGAAACGATATGGAGAAGGATAACCTCTCTTAATCCCTTTGTCCTGCTGAGAAGAGTTATCGCACTATCAGAGAACCGGGAAAAATCAATCGGACAAAGGATCCGGAAGAGTAATCCCCGGCAGAACATCTCATAGGTCTTTGTCTTTATCTCCTCGATAATTTTATGGCGCATGATCAGCACATTTGTTCTGCTGCGACGGAGGACCGCCATTGACACACTGCCAAGGAGAATCCCTTCCACAAGACTGTTCCCCCGTGCACCGATAACGATCAGGGAAACACCTCGTTCCTCGGCTGCTTCGATGATTGCTCCTGCAGTGTCCGATGATGTCTTTACCACCGTTGTCACCCGAAGGTTCTGGCTGAGGTTTTCAAGGCGTCGTCTCTCTTCCCTGAGTAAATTATTTTCCCCGGTCTGGTAGAATGTACCCCCCACCTCTCCGCCGCCCCTCGGAGATCTGGCCTGTTCGACAACGTGGAACAGGATGATGTCGCGGGCTCCGGGAAAACCGGCTATGCAGTCAAGTGTTCTCCTTGCGTACTCAGAAAAATCGGTGGCGAACAGTATTTTTTCAAACATAGGTTTCTCCTGCTGAAATACGGAACGCCTGGTCTTCAGATCAGGCGGGATGCCCGGGACTCTATTTGAACAGTAAATACTATTTACGATATTTAATGCTATCCTGATGTGTGGAGTCATGGTTCATGGTGAAAATCCATGACAATGCAAACCTGTCTGGCAGCCCGCCGCCCCCGACGGGGCGCCCCCGCGGCGGATCAGTGTCTATAAGCATATTTGTAAACATCGCACTGCCCCGCCGTGCCTCGGAGAGGCCCTGAGGCGGGGAGCCCTCATAAAATTACAGGGTTTAATAATTTCATGGTTCGCGTGTGAACTCCCTTCGTGTGTGTTTCAACAAATTGCAAATGACCTGGTATCTGATGGAACAGTGCATGTCCCCCAGAACCGCCCTCACGCTTTGCGATTGTTTCGTATTACCTTCTCTGGGGGTTATTGCTCCGGTGGGGCGTGCCACAGCGGGGGGGGCGGAGGCTTTACGTGGCGCAGACCCAGGAGCGTTGAGAAAAATATTATGAGGATTTTAACAGGGCCAAAAAAATCTTTTCGCCCGTAATATTTAATGATAGACTGGAACATATCCAAAATTTTATTTAAATAATTCTATAAAATTTTAGGTGTAATACGCCTTTTGTTAAGCCGAATCGGAAAACAGAAACATTTATCGTTTAGAAATAGGAGTATTGACATTGTCTATATTAAAATTTTGCCAAAGATGAAATGTATGTCCACATTAATTGACAACAATAAAAATGTTCAACTGATCTTCGTTAACGGATTATTAAAGCGTACCAGAACACTCAAAACAACGATTTCCGCGATATCTCAGGGTCCCGTCAATGATGTCTCACAAAAAAAATTAAAACTACGAGCAGGAACATCGAAGGAGTTGTAGATCGTGGCAGAAAAAACATTATTGCAGCAAATCCGGGAAAAAGAACTTCTCCTTAATATTAAAATTGAAGATACACGGAGGGAAGCAGAGGAAATCATCCTTAATGCGAGAAAAGAAGCAGAGGAAATCATTGAAAATTCTGAAAAAGAGGGAAAAGCGGCTTCACAGGAGTATTACGAGAAAGAAAAAGAGGGGATTACCAAAGAAATTGAAGAACGTAAAAAACGTGGTGACCTGCAGGTGATCTCTGTCAGGGAAAAAGGAGAACGCAATATAAAACCAGCGATCGAGATGATAATAAAAGCCGTTTCCATGGAGTAGGGGACTATGCTGCAGAAGATGAAAAAAATTCAGGTCATGGGACCAAAAAATGATCTTCAGAGCGTGGTAGATGTCTTATACCATACCGGTACGGTTCATCTCGAGGACGTCTCAAAGGCCATCCTTCCCGGGGACACCATTCTCAGGAAAATGGATTTCACGAAATCTGCAGAACTCACCAACATCCTGATGAAGATAGGGGGAATTTTTCTCTCGCTCCCGAAACTTGCGGATGATGTGCAGAAACAGGCACAAATAACTGAGGATCTGCAGAAAAAAAGCCAGGCAGATCTGTTTAACCGTGCCAGCCATGTGGTTGCTGTTCTCGAATCGACGACAAAGGATCTTGCCGAAAGAAAGGCCAATCTTGAATATACCCTCAATGCGCTTGGCAGATACGAAAAAATTATTAAAAAAATTCAGCCACTGGAAAGCCAGTTGCCCATGTTAAAAGGCTTCGAGATTACCGTGATTCTTATTCAGCGCGAGTTCCGGGATGTACTGGAACTTGTCAGAAATGCGCTGGTGGAAATCACCCGAAACCAGTTTGAACTGATTTCTGCCGATATGGATGAAGCCACCATTGCCACCGTTATCATATTCAATAAAAAATATTCCGAAAAAGTGCATTCATTCATTTTTTCCCAGAATGTCAATGAAATCCGGATGCCCCAGGAGTATCTGGGAAAACCGTTTAATGAAATTCTTGAGCTGATAACCGAAAAAAGGGAAAAAACAATTGAAGAGATGTCAGTAATTGACAAAAATCTCGAAAATCTGTCCGCAGAGTGGTACCAGGAACTTGCGGTTTTAAAAAAAGTGCTTGAGGACCGGAAGGAAGAGGCCGGCGTATTTGGCAAATTCGGCCAGACTGAATATACCTTCCTGATTGAAGGCTGGGTCCCCAAAAAGTTCCTGAAACGGACAAAGGAAGCGCTGAATAAAACCTTCGGGAACAGGATTATTGTCATCGAACTTGATGTAAGCCCGGAGAAAATGGACGATGCGCCAACCTTTTATGACAACCCGTCATTTGTGAAACCCTTTGAATTTCTCATACGTATAATCGGTACCCCAAAATACCGGGAGGTTGACCCGTCCCCGCTGATAGCAATTTTCTTCCCGTTCTTTTTCGGGTTCATGGTCGGCGATATCGCATATGGCGCCATCATCCTTGTATTTGCCCTGGTCATGAAAAAAATTTATAAAGCGATGCTCTGGCTCCAGAGTTTAATGGATATTCTCATCATCTCCTCGATTCCGGCAATTTTCTTCGGATTCCTGTTCGGAGAATTTTTCGGGAATCTCGGAGAGGAAATGGGCTGGATCCATCCGATTACTCTCTTCGGTATCACATGGAACAGGATTGAGGCGATGGTCCCTCTCCTCATCCTTGCAATAGCAATCGGTGTATTCCATGTATTACTGGGCCTTGGAATCGGCATCCTCAATGCCCTTGCCAAGAAGAGTAAGAAACATGCGATAGAAAAGGCTGGAATGATCGGGGTTGTGATCGGGATGCTCATTGTAGCCGGAGCCACAATAGAGGTAATTCCGGCAATTCTTCTCTGGTTGGGCGTCGTGCTTCTCATTGTCGGTCTTCCGATGATAATTTACGGTGGCGGATTCTTCGGAGCATTTGAGATCATGAGCACCGCTGTTAACATCCTCTCCTATGCAAGGTTGATGGCGATTGGCATGGCATCAGTAATTCTTGCTCTGGTCGCAAACAAGCTCGGGGGAACAATCGAAGTTGCAGTCGTGGGAATTCTGATTGCCGTGCTGATGCACATTCTCAATATTGCGCTTGCAATGTTCTCCCCGTTCCTCCACTCCCTCAGGTTACATCTGGTGGAATTTCACTCCAAATTTTACGAAGGCGGAGGGAAAATGTACAAACCGTTCATGAAAGAAAAAGAGGGGGGGTAGACCGATGACATGACAGCAATGATACTGGTCGCATTAAACCCCGTACCGAAGGCTGAACATCTGAAAATAACATCAAAGTTAAAAGTATACAAACGAGGTTGAGGTTAATATGGTTGATTTTGGAATACCAATCGGAGCTGGAATTGCATTTGGACTTGGAGCACTTGGAACCGGAATTGCCCAGTCAAGAATCGGGGCAGCCGGTGCCGGTGCAGTTGCAGAAAGACCAGAATCCTTTGGTCTTATGATGATCCTTGTGGCAATTCCTGAAACACTGGTCATCCTGGGATTCGTGGTCTCGGCAATGATCATGCTCATGCTGGAATGAGCATGCGCATCGGAACATTGCCTTCGAATCATCGTGAAGGTTCCGGGACTTTTTCATCTTCGAGTGCCCGGTAGTGCCATATACAAAGTGCAGGGACATGTGGGATACCCATGACAATTCTGGTCGGGAAATTCCAAAATCGAATCGGGTGATATAATGCCGTATGAGCAGTTGATCGAATCGGTGGAGTTGTGTGCGGAGGACAAGGTCCGGGAAATTAAAGACAGGGCAATCCAGGATGCAGAAAATATAAAGGCAGAGGCAAGAGGGAAGGACGAAAAAATAAAAAAGAAGTATATGGATGCAGTCAAAAAAACCGCAGACAATGAGAGGCGCACAGCATTAGCAAAAATTAATGAAGAAAACCGGATGCACCTGATCCAGGCCAAGGACGGCGTTTTCAACCACGCCTTTACCGAAGCTCAGACTATCCTCTCATCGGTGCGTAGTCAGGCAAATTACGAATCAATATTCAGGGAATTACTCAAAGAAATCCTGTCCGAACTGGAAGAGCAGGAAATCCAGCTTCATATAGACAAGCGTGATGAGATCCTCTGTAAAAAATTGCTGACCGAACTCAAATCAAACTGCGAAATCGTTGCCGATATCACCTGTGCGGGGGGATTGAATGCAACCACAAAGGATGGTAAATTCATCATTTTCAATACCATTGAATCGAGGTTCGAGAGAGCAAAAGCACTCGTAAAACTTGAGGTGTTCGGAACACTCTACGGTGGTCAGGTTGGAATGTGAATACGTAAATGCCCGGATTAAAGGCATGAAGAGGCATCTGCTCGACCCGTCGGTATTTGAAACACTTATCCTCAAACCGGATGTAGAAGGGATCATAGCTGAGCTGGCGAATACTGCTTATAAAGACGAGATCGATAAGGCAAGTGTCCAATACTCCGGTATCATGTGCGTTGAGGTTGCCTTACGAAGGGATTTTTCTGCGGCATTCAGGAAAATTTTACGATTCATGAAAGGGGACGAGTCCGAGAAGTACATAAAAATCCTGTTGGGAAGATGGGATGTCCAGAACATAAAGACAATCCTGCGGGGAAAGAATATCCACATTCCCTCTGCAGAGATCCTTGAGTGCCTTATTCCGGCAGGTGAACTGGATGACACCACGATGATCGAGCTGCTCAAGCAGCCTGACGTCAAGGCAGTAATCGATCTGCTGGCAACCTGGAGTATCAGCTACGCAAAGCCACTGACCCGTGCCTTTAAAGAGTACTCTGAAACGAGGGATCTATCGCTCCTCGAGTATGCCATTGACAGGTTTTATTATAACAATGCCTTAAGAGCAGTAAAGGGGGAAAGTTACGACGACCGCCTGGTCCGGGAAATGGTCATGACGGAGATTGATGTAACGAATATCAAGACTGTCCTGAAGATGATACGGGATAAAATTGATGCAGAGGAGGCCCGGAGTTACCTGATCGAGGGAGGGATATCGCTGGACACGGAGAAGCTGCTCACTATGGTGAGGGCCGGGACTATGGAAGGGGCTGTCAAGCTTCTTGAAACAACGCCGTACAGCTTTCTGTCGAAAGTGCCCGATGAGACCTTAAAAGCAGGAAAAATATCGGTATTAGAAAAAGAACTCGAGAAATACCTGATAAAACTCGGGATAAGCCGGTTCCTTGGTGACCCCTTAAGTATCGCCATCCCGATCGGGTATATCTGGGCAAAATATAACGAGATAACCAATATCAGGATCATAGCAAGATGGAAGACCGCAGACGTTTCTGAGAAGGAGCTGAGAGGGGAGTTGGTCTATGTATAAGTTTATCGTTGTCACTGATCCGGATTCTGCACCAGGGTTCCGGCTGGCCGGAGTAGAAGTGATGGAAGCACCCGGTCTTGCGGAGGCAAAGCAGATTATTTCTTCCCTTCTCTACAGGGACGATACAGGGATAGTTGCGATCAGCGAGGAACTGATGCCAGCTCTTGATGAAAAAATGCAGGAAAAGATTGGCAAGACCTACCGGCCGATTGTCATTCCGATCCCTTCCCGGTGCAAGGGTATCGAGAGAACAAGCTACATGGAACGGTTGCTGCAGAGGGCAATCGGGTATAATATCGTGATAAGGAGATAGGACATGATCGCGGGGATAATTTCGAGGATTTCCGGTCCTGTGGTGCTCACAGAACACATGAGAGGATCGAAAATGTATGATGTGGTGAAGGTGGGCACCGAAGAGCTGAACGGGGAAATCATACGCCTGGACGCTGATCAGGCAGTTGTCCAGGTGTACGAGGATACATCAGGACTCAGGGTGGGCGAGAAGGTGATAAATACGGAAACCCCGCTTTCCGTGGAACTCGGTCCCGGCCTGCTCTCTTCCATCTATGACGGGATCCAGAGACCTCTGCCTCTGCTGGTCGAGCGGAGCGGCAGTTTCATTTCCCGGGGAATATCTGTCCCGGGAATACATAAAGAAAAGAAGTGGGACTTTGTTGCTACGGCAAAAACCGGAGACAGGGTCGGTGAAGGAGACATTCTCGGAACCGTGAAGGAGTACCATATCGAGCACAGGATTATGGTCCCCCCGCATGTCTCCGGGACCATCCGCGAGATCCGGAGTGGTGCATTTACGGTAGAAGAGACTGTGTGCACCCTCGAGGACAATACCCCCATCACCATGATGCAGAAATGGCCTGTCCGAAGGGGACGACCGTATAAGGTTAAACAGGACCCGCATCTGCTCCTTGTTACCGGTCAGAGAATTTTTGATACCATGTTCCCGGTNNTGGCAAAAGGCGGGACTGCCATGATACCCGGGGGCTTTGGCACGGGCAAGACCGTGGCAGAACAAACCCTTGCAAAGTGGTCAGATACTCAGATCGTTGTCTATATCGGGTGCGGAGAACGGGG
>DADT01000053.1 GCA_002495065.1 Methanoregula sp. UBA471
GGGGATGTACCCTGATTGAAATTGTAATGGAGGCACAGCTGCCGTTCGATTTCGGAATTCACTACAACGGGTGCACCAGTCTCGTGCGGGTCAGGAGACTGAAGAATCATGGCTACAGGGTAGAGCTTATCGCCAGGTCCTGTGCAGACCAGATCAGGGAATTCCGGGAACTGGTTATCCCGGAAGGGGTCAGCAGGGAACTCTGGGTGAGAGGGCCGGAACGGGCCTGGCACCGGTACCGGATTTTACCGGAGACAATTGAAGAAATAACGGATATCCCACAGACCGGACCGTTAACCGGCGAGTCGGGAACGGGGGGAGGAAAGGGGCTGCCGGGGAAGATTCAGCCGCAATAACCTTTTTTTTAAGAGTTAAATCCGGGGAGAAGTGCAATCGACTGCCGGTCGTAGTTACGGAAATTGCAGGTTCCACCGGGCTGACCATACTGAAAGCAATTTTAGAATTTTTTGAGGATTTCTCTCGTGCAGAATTCATGTAATTATGAAAAATCATTGGTTGAAAAATCACCTGTTCCGGTAATTTGTATCCGAGAATTTCATTTATTCTCCGGATATCACATGGTCCATCCATTGCCGATGGTCAAGGTACCAGCGGATAGTGGACCCATATCCCCTCCTCAAAGGTGACTGATGGTTTCCATCCCCGTTCCTTCTGAATTTTCGAAGAAAGGATTGCATACCGGCGATCATGACCCGGCCGATCCTTCACAAAACGGATTCATGAATTATTGATGCCCTGGTCACCTGTCTGATCCTGAAGAGTACTGATAATGAGCTTCACACTATCGATATTATACCGCTCATTGTTTCCCCCGAATTATAGACTTCACCCGTTTTCCCTGACTCAAGAACCCGATCAATTGCCCGACAATGGTCTTTTACAGAAGAGCCAGTCCTCACCAGTTTACTGTCCCCGTAGACCGGAAGAGGCTGGTGGTGCAGACAATGGTGGATTATCAGAGGAATCAGCTTTTTTTGGAAACTGGTATGGTCCGTAATTATGGGAACACTGGGTGATGAGTATGTGGCATGCCGAACGTATCCGGATAAGCCTTTGCCAGAGGTCTGCAGAAGCCTTGCTGGCTGAATAGGGGCTATGGGGGTCAAGCGGTGTCGTCTCAAAAAAAATCCTTCTGCCCCTAAAGATCCCTGCACCTCATCGTTCGAGGCTTGCAGGACCTTTTTTTTGGCAGCCAGTCACTTCCCTTATTCCACGATCTTCTTGCACTATCAAGGAGGTTTGCCATGCTGAGGATATTGCTTCGCAGGAAAGGTCATGAATTGAGCGGTCAACAGGGGACTCTGCGGCAAAATTGACGACACTTTCAACAGGCTCTCTCTTAAAAAATATCCCGGACACAATCAGGATCACCGATGTCTCCTTTTACCAAGGTGAACCTCCTTTTCTGCACTGCCGGGATACTTTCCAGGTTTTCCCCCTTCCCTGCAAAGGTGAGATTATCAAGGCTGATTATTTCATCACCAGGATTTTAATATTTCCCAAGAAGTAAAAAATTAAAAACGTTAATTATGGTTATTTTCTCTCGTATCAGGTATTCGTATGACGTCTTTTATACGCCTGCTGAATCAGTATTATGCGTGGTGATGATCATTTTGATGGACGAAAACTCTTTAATGAAATCACCGGATCTCGGTACGTAGACATCAGCACCATCCTGACGGGCCTGATCGATCAGGGGATCTTTACCTCTCCCGGAATAGATGATAAACAATCCCTTATACCCGGTTTCCCGGGCAGCCCTGACAAACACCCCGCCATTCATGACCGGCATCCGGTAATCAGAAATTACTACTTCAATCGGTCGTTGTTTCAGTATCTCTACTGCTTCGCGGGCATCCAGGCACGCGGTCACTTCAAACCTTCCGCTCTCGGTAAATGCGAGGTTCATCAATTCGAGCATATCCGCATCGTCATCCACAAGAAGAACCGGGATCATGGTGCAGTCTCCATGACGGGGGTCTGTTTCTTCTTTTCAGCCGAATGGTTTTGGGGGATCCTGAAACATCCTAACGGGACATGGATCTCAAACCGTGCACCTTTGCCCGGCACCCCGGTTTCTTCGATGGTGAGCCCGGTGATGGAAAGAATTTCTTTTGCCAGGAACAGGCTGAGTCCCCGGTTCCGCATCATACCCGGTTCAAAAATTTCTTTTTTCAGCTCGTGAGGTATGCCTATTCCATTATCACCGATAATCACGCTCAGGCCGCGGTCATCTTTGACGCATCCTACAATAATTTCTGTTGTGTTCTTTCCATGGACCCCGGCATTCTCAAAGATGCTCCTGAAGACCCGGGACACCTGGGTATCCGCATAGATCTCCCACTCATCGACATCAACCGTAAGCCTGATGGAATGGGGATTAATCCATTCCGTGACCTCATTCACACAGTCCTTTAAGGCAAACCATTGCGGGGGATTTATACCAAGATCCTTGTAATCCCGTGTGAACTTGACTAATTTCCCTATTGCCGTGGTTGACGTTTCCATGCGGTTGAGATAGTCATGAGCTGTGGGATCCTGTACCAGGGATTTTGCCCGGTCAAGATACCCGAGAAGAACCGATACCTTGTTGAGAATATCATGCCGGGTCATGCTTGACAGGAGGTTTAATTTTTTATTGGCCTGCCGGAGGGCTTCTTCTGCTGCTTTCCGTTCGGAGATATTGAGGTGGGTCCCGGTCATGCGGACGGGTTTTTTGTCTTTGGCGTCCCGTTCAGTAACCATTCCCCGGTCCAGCACCCATATCCAGTGACCATCCTTATGCAGCATCCTGGACTCGCACTCGAAATCCGGTGTTTCTGCGGCAAAATGCTTCTCGAGTAAATCTTTGAATTTCTGGAGGTCATCAGGATGGATAAAGGATTGCCAGAGGTCGATGGTAAACGGCCCGAGTTCCTGCATCGTATAACCGAGGATATGAGCCCAGCGATCGTTTATCACGATCTCTCCGGTCTGAACTCTCCAGTCCCACAGGCCGACACCGGAGCCATCGATGGCTAATTTGAGTTTCTCCTCGCTCTCCTGCAATGCCTGTTCACTGTGCTTGAGATCCGTGATGTCCCCGATAAGCCCCGTAATGCCGGTTACCTTATCTTCTTCGACGAGTGGCTGGGCAAAGATGCGGCCCCAGTGAACAGTGCCGGTTTTATCCATCATTTTGAAATCGTTCGGGCTGGCTTTTCCTTCCTGGGCTTCTTTTAATTTCTCTCCAAGGATATGTCGTTCCTCGGAAGGCACCAGGGTATAGATATATTTCCCCGCCAGTTCCGCAGAGCTGTAGCCCAAGACCTGGTGTATGACCGGACTTACATAGGTAAAACGTCCTTTGCTGTCCGTGGTAAATATGATATGATTGATGCCTTCCACAAGAGCGCGGTGTTTTTCTTCGGATTTTTTTACCAGGTATTCTGCTTTGCGTCGTTCGGTCACATCGGAAAGAACGCACACAAATCCGGTTGGAATGCCGGTATGGCCGGGAATTGTTGAAATACTGACTTCCGCACAGAATGCCGTGCTGTCTTTTGAAATCAACCGGCATTCCAGGTATTTTGTGAACCCTTTTTCCAGGGTCTTTTTTAAGTGTGCCCTGCTGCTCTGCAGATCACCGGGAGTAACATAATCAAAGAAATTTTTCCCGGTGAGTTCACCGGGGGATTTGTACCCCAGCATGGTGGCACCCTGGATATTTCCCAGCCGTATGATCCCTTCAAGGTCCAGCACCA
>DADT01000008.1:0-46168 GCA_002495065.1 Methanoregula sp. UBA471
CTCATTCCCTTTGCTGTCATCGGGGCAGTTATAGTGGATGCAGATATATTCTTCCGCATAATTTCTGACAGGGTTCCCGAACTCTATATTTTCACCCACGGAGGGTTCGCACACAGCATCCCGGGTGCTGTTGTCATATCGGGGCTTGGAACCTCCGGGATCATGCTGGCAGTTCTTGCAGGAGCAGTCCCGGTCTGGGTTCTTTCAATTCCCCTCCCCCTGGCATTTTTTGCGATCCTTGCCGGCGCCGGTATTCACCTGGGTATCGATGCACTCGCGTATCCGGGTATTCCAATGCTGTATCCATTATCAGACAGCAAGGTCACGTTCGGCATACTTCCGGGTCCGAGTATTTTTCTCTTCATTACCACCAGCGCTATTCTTGTCGCACGAGCTCTTGGACAGGTGAATACCCCCGGGGCCCTTTCTTTTGCATCCGCAGTTTTTATCTTGTTTCTGGTGTTCCGGGCACTGTTATTTCTCTTTGCACGTCAGAATCTGCCGGAGGGTAGACGTGTACCCCTGCCCAACCCGCTCCACTGGATCGTCATCGGTGAAAACGAAACCTCGTTTCTGATTACCCGGTATTCCCTGTCTCACGGGATTTTCGGATCTGAAACATTTGAAAAATTTATAAACACGGATCTTTGCGAGGCAGAAAAATTCCAGGTATTACCTGAGGTCCGCCGGTTGAAGTTCCATTCATACATTACCGTTGCAGAAAAAACACGGTCTGAATTTATATTTTCAGATCCACTTCGGGAAAAGGGCTATTTCCTATATCCGCCCGATTACAAACGCTGGGTGATTCCGGGTGCTCCTGGATGCCGGAACCCTGAATAAAATCCCGGTGGCACCGTTTTTATACGTATTTTCCATCGTGGATTTCAAAGAACTGGAATGCATGCACCTGACCCGGAAAAATATGTTCACCGGGTATGTGGGTCGGAAGTCAGAACAGTTTTCACGTTAGCAAAGTTACCGGCAAAAAAGGGCTTATCGTAATTTCAGTTATTAAGGGAATTGACATCAGGTTGAGGGTGACGTGTGTATGAAAATTGACTGCGAACATTTGCATGCCCGCCGCACTCCCTGCAGTGTAATGTTCGATCTCAACTATCCGCATTCTGGCCAGCTGCTTCCCGCATCGAATCAGTTATACAGGAATACGAAAAACAGCGGGAACCAGATCGAAAGTCCCTGGTGACCCCGGGCAACTTTCGATGGAGTCATGCATCCCCGGATCTGCATCAGAGTATATCCAGCGAAAGTATATTGCCCGTTTGAGCAATCCGATAGATCATGACGGACTCTTTAACTGTACTGGTAGTAAAAGACCAGGTCCTTGATGTGGTGAACAAATTGTTTATCAGTACCGATAGAAGAGACTGGCCGGCGGTGATCGGGTGTTTTGCCGATACCGTCCTCTTCGATATGACGTCCATGACTGGTGGAGAGCCGCAGACAACAACCCCCCTGCAGATTGTGGACGGGTGGTCCCAAGGTCTCAGGGACCTCGTGGCGATCCATCACCAGGTGGGAAATTTCCTGGTGACCAGCCGGGATGACGAAGCAGAAGTCTTTTGTTACGGTATAGCACTGCACTACCTTCCTACCCGATCCGGCCGGAATACAAAAAGGTTTGTCGGGAGCTATGATCTTCACTTAAAAAAGCAAAAAGAGTTCTGGCACATTGACAGATTCAGGTTCAACCTGAAATTTATCGATGGAAATATGAATCCTGAATGGGAGACATAACCCGGTAGAAAATGACACAGACCACGATACTCGGGATCAACACAGCGCGTGAAAACACATGACAGAAAGATCGTATGTCCACGGCTATTCGGGCCGCGAGTCGGAACGGCTTTCTGACCAGGCGCAGACGCTCACCACGCTTCTCCATGACGACACGCGCTATCCTTCAGGGTCGTACGTGCTGGAGGCCGGCTGCGGGATCGGAGCCCAGACGATCATTCTAGCCAAAAACAGCCCCGGGGCGTATATCACATCGGTGGATATTTCGGCTGACTCGCTCAGGCGGGCAGACGATATGGTTCGAAAGGAAAGGCTGACGAATGTTACCTTCTGCCGGGCGGATATTTTTCATCTCCCGTTTTTGCCCGACACCTTTGATCATATCTTTGTCTGTTTTGTCCTTGAGCATCTGGCGGACCCGCAACGTGCGCTGGAACAACTCCGCCCGTTCCTGAAAAAAGGCGGGACAATCACGGTCATAGAGGGCGATCACGGCTCGGCGTTTTTCTATCCCGAAAGCCAGTACGCCCAAAAAACTATCGATTGTCTTGTACACCTCCAGCGGATGATGGGAGGAAATGCCCTTATCGGAAGGCAGCTCTACCCGCTGGTGAGTGCTGCGGGATTCTGCAATGTTCAGGTTTCTCCCCGCATGGTGTATGTCGATGCATCCCGCCCCGTACTTGTTGAGGGGTTTACCCGGCTGACATTCACTGCCATGGTAGAAGGCGTTAAAGATTCCGCAATCGAACAGGGAATGATCGGGCAGGAGGATTGGGATCGCGGAATACAGGATCTTTACCGAACGTGCAGGCCGGACGGTGTTTTTTGTTATACCTTCTTCAAGGCCACGGGAAGTAATAATGAGGAAAACATATCGGACAAACAGGAGTGAGATGAACGTTTCTGTCATCATTGCCCATCCCCACCCGGGCAGTTTCAACCATGCGATTGCAGAGACAGTGATCAGGGCACTCGAAGAGAATTGGCATACCGTCTGCTTCCACGACCTGTATCAGGAGCGCTTCGATCCGGTATTGCCCTATGATGAAATTTTTCGGAATGCTCTCCTGCCCCCGGTCATCGCGCAACACTGCGCCGAGATTACCCAAGCCGACGGAATTGTTTTTGTGCATCCCGACTGGTGGGGGATGCCTCCCGCGATACTGAAAGGCTGGATAGACCGGGTACTCCGGCCCGGAGTTGCCTACCAGTTCCTTGAGAGGGATAATGGTGAAGGAATACCAAAAGGGCTCCTTAAGGCAAAAACAGCCCTTGTCTTTAATACTTCAAACACTCCTCAGGAACGGGAGCTTGAAGTGTTTGGTGACCCCCTTGAACGGCTTTGGAAGGATTGTATCTGCTCATTCTGTGGAATCCCGGTTTGCTCCCGCAGGATGTTTGGGGTTGTTGTCACGAGCACTGCTGAACAGCGCAAGGCATGGCTTGACGAAGTACGGGAGCTCGCCCGCTACACATTCCCGGCTGGAATCCGTTAATCCCGTGTCGGAATCTTTTTTTGCAGAGCATCCTCATCTTTTCAGCAGGTGATCCTGTGGATTTTTCCGACTGTATCGGATTTGCTGCACAAAACCCTGTTACCTTTATCGCAACGACTATGGAGACCAGCCCCGGGTCAGGGCATTTGCCATGTGGTTTGCCGACAGGAGCGGCTTCTATTACCACACCGGAACCCCAGAAAGCGTGTACCGGCAGCTAAAGAATAACCCGAAAGTCGAGCTCTGTTTCTATGCACCATCAGCCGAGGGTGCCGGCAGAATGATGCGGGTTTCCGGGAAGGTCGAGTTCCTTCAGGACACGTTGCTTGAAGCGCGACTGTTCAAAGACCGGCCGTGGCTGAACGATCTCATGAAGACTGCCCCTGATGATGCACGGGTGGCGATATTCCGGATAGCCCATGGCGAGGCATACTTCTGGACCATGGAAAACAATATGCGGGAGTATGAAGCACCACGCATGAAATTCTGATTTTTTCGGATCTGCCGAAACTAATATTTCAACAAATTGCGAATTACCTCTTATCGGAGGGGAAAGTGCCTGTCCCCCCGGACTGTCCCTGCGCTTTGTGATGGTGTTGTATTACCTCCTCAGGAATTATCGCTACAGAGGGATGCCGCAGCGGCGGGGGCGGAGGCATTGGGTGCTGAAGCCTCTGCGAGCATGAGAAAAATATTGTGAGGAGTTCTACAAAGTTATTTTTTCAACACTTTCGCACCGTCCGACCGATCTGTTTTTCCCGTATATCCTTTTAGAATTGGGAAGGAGAACAGCTATGCAGTCTTTACCCCCTTCAGGTATTGAACCGGAACCGGCCCTGCAGTCCGTCATCCGGAGAAAGTCCGGTGATCATGAAGGTCAGAATATGGCGGACAATAACCGGTGCGGGATCGTGGATACCTTTTCGCCACACATCAGCGCGATCTGCGTGACTAACCGGCGTCATGCATCTTATAAACGCTCCTGCCGTTTTAAATGAGTAAATGATTAATTATTCCGGAGATATTTCATGGACACCATCATTCTCACCGGTTACATCGCAGGGACGCTCACAACCATCTCATTTGTCCCGCAGGTTCTCCGTACCTGGAAACTCAGGGAAACCAAGGACTTCTCGCTTGCAATGCTCCTGCTCTTTGCTGCCGGGATGCTCCTGTGGACAGCGTACGGGATCTGGATCAATTCGTATCCTATCATAGCTGCAAATGTCATTACTTTTGGCCTTGTCCTGTTCCTTCTCGGGATGAAGATCAGGTACCGGTAATTTTTCTCCGGGCATTTCATCCGGCATATTTATGGGCCGGGAATTTGCAAAAAAAGGTTTTTTATTCCTGGAGGAGCACAAGGCACCCGGCAATCCTGTCGTGGAGCCCCTGGCGGTTCCTGGTAAGCCCGATCATGAGGAATCCAAGGAAGATAATCAATGCAGAGATAATTTTTGCAAAATGGCGAAGGGTAACGCGTGCGAAAGAGGGTTTGTTTCCCTCGAGGTCGGTCACAACGATCCGCATCAACAGTTTGCCCGGAGTTGCCTGGCTCCGCGAAGACTCAAAACCGGCAAAGTAGAGCCACGGAATGATGATTAAAAGAACGCCATAAGAGGCGACGATCGACCCAAAGAAGGCCATAGTAGTCCCTTCAGGAGTCAGCGAACTAATGGGTGCATGCTGGACCAGGTAGAAATAGAGATTCTGGATGCCGCGGGTCAGACCAAGAACGAATGCCGCTACCAGATCAAACAGCAGAATGAGGATGAAATCAACAACAAATGCTATCAGACGTCTTCCAAGGCCTGCATATACCCCGATATCAGGGCACTCCTCCTCTTCAGGAGTGGCGATGGGTGTTTCCGGGACTGATACAATATCTTCCCCACACCACTGACAGAATTTTCCTAAAGCATCAGTTTCTTTTCCACATTTTGGACAGATCATTTCCCTTTTACTCCTGATATGTAAAGTTAATCCGGGTGTCCTTTTTAATTTAACTGTTCTTTCCTGCCATTTCATGCATTTATACCGCCCGGAACTGTATACAAACGAAAAAATCCTGTTTATTTGGGCAAAAAACTATCCACGCGATTCCAGAACGCAATTCAGAAATACAAAAAAAATTAAAGACTATTCATGAAAATCACCCCGATTTTGTTAGCCATGGCCGTTCTTGCAGTCTGTGCGCTCTCTGCCGGTTGCACCAGCCCCACCCAGGTGGAAATCAAGCCCACGGAAACGACCGTGGTTACCACGCAGCCGCCAGCACCTTCCACAGCCACGGTCACCGTAGTATCCACTCCCCTTGCGGTAGAAACCCTTCCTGCCGAACAGGATGTCGATATCGTAGTCTACAAACAGCGTCCTGATGCCACTATTCATCTTGTCTACAATGGCGGGATGGGGGAGATCTTTGTCCAGAATGTCATGATGAGGGTTACTGGTTCTGACGGGCAGGTCAATGAACGGTATTTAAATGACGGGACGAGAAAACCACGTCGTGGGGATGAGCTGGTGATGGACGGAACCCGGGGAACCGACAGGGTGGCAGTCTTTCTCACCAGCGCAGGAAAAACCTACAAGACTTATGACGAGCCACTGGCAAATCCCTACTATTAGATATCAACTTTTTTTTCCTCGGATTCAGCTGCCTGAATGATTTTTTGCGACCTGTTCCGCGTACTTTTGCGTGATATAACAAAGGATGGCTACGATTGCCAGAACGACAGCGAGTACAAGCCATTGCTCCAATCCTGCGGTCCCTACCGCAAGTCTTGTCAACAGGTTGAGCGGATTTGACGGCACTGCAAGAACCAGAAGAATGACTACCACAAGCCCTGTCGAGAAGATGAACTGTGCTGCCGTCCGTTCGCGGTAGTGGAGGGCAACGAGGGTACCAATAAGGATAAGGATGAGCGACGTGACAGAAACCTGGAGCAGGATTTGTACCGGGTTCTGGATAGCGATACCGTTGATCGCAAGGAGGATCAGCCATGTGGCTGCCTGGATCGGCACAAGCACCTCACAGGCAAGGACTTTCCCCCAGATCATCTCAGGGAACGTGACAGGCGTAGAGATGAGCGTCTCAAGCGTTTCGTGCTGGTACTCTTCAGTGATTAAGTCTATCACGAGCGCCGAAGCAATAATCGCCGGCATGAACACAAGGAGCGGGATGAGAAGACCGTACACAAACTCATAGAAATCTCCGCCTCCTGTTGATGCCGGGATCTGGAGTGGCAAAGGATGTACGTCCAGCCTCTCTTCCCGTATCTGCCTGAGGTTCTGCTCGTATTTCAGGAAAATGTCCTTGAGCTTGACATCGACAATCGCGCTCTGGAGATCATTTTGCACCGTATACAGGGTTATTTTGATGGGATCCACCGCGTCCGGAGGCGTATCGGGTACGTAAATAACGGCAGCCAGTTTGCGCTGGCCGAGGGCAGCAACCGCAGTCGACAGATCCATCTGGTAGACGCGGAAGTCCGGGCTTTTCTCGAGATAGGTGAGCAATTCCGACTCATTTCCGGCATAGGCGACGCTGTACCGGTAACGTGAATATTTCGAGAGCGATGAGGGATCGTACATCGACGTCAGCCCAACCATCAGGAAGGATGAAAACAGGGCGATAAAGAGCTGCAGCAGGACGGCAAGGAGGATCGTCTTTTCATTAAAGAGCCCCCTGAACTCCTTTTTTGCAATGATGGAAAGATGTCTGCCCTTCATCCGAGCCACCCCAGAATGAAATAGAGATTATACAGGCAGTGTACTACCATCGCGATGGCAAGCCCGGGCACAAACCATCTCTTTCCCCCAAGTTTCAGGCATGCGGCAACGATGAGCACACCAACAAAATGCAACAACAGCGGCAGCCAGAGAGAGCCCAGCGAAAGGAAGAGGATGCTGCCAAAGACCGAGTCGGAGATCTGGGCAATGGTAACAAAGAGGAGAAGCTTTTCTGCGACGAGAAACCCGATCGCTGTGGCAGCGCTGGCAAGAACGAGATTTTTCCACGTGAAGAAACCGGCATCGCGCGAATATATCGTATATATCCCGATGCCTTTTGCGAACTCCTCGATCAACGCAGCAAACAGGAGGAGGAAGACCAGCGAGTAAGGCATGGGCAGGTTGAAGAAGAGGACGAGGCACATCATCTGCACCATGAAAACAAAGGGAATGGAAAAGCCGCTCAGCAGGAAAAGAGAGACGAAAGGATATTTCCGGGGGAGGATCTCCGAGAGGAACTCCCGCACCCGTGTTGCAAGCGGCTTTTCAGAAAAGAGCCTTTCATCCTTGAAATTTTGGGCAGCGATATAAAAGAGGACCGCCCCGGTCAGCCAGAAGAGCGAGGTCGAATAGAGGTAGTCGGTAGCCGTCCAGACGGAGCCCTGGATGGTGAGAACGATGAGGGTGAGGGGGGAAATGAGGCTGATAACATGGACATTGGCAAAAATGCTGGGAAAGAAGAGGTATGAGGTTGCCACCGTTGAGAAGAAGATGGAGATGAACGAGAGCTCCTTGAAGCTCCGTGAGAGCATCCCGATGAGAAGCGCGTTTGCGAGGAAGAAGAAGATAATCGGGATGAGCGGGAGGATGATGAGGGGCGATGCCCCGATGTACAGGGTGAGGGCGGCACAGATGGCGAGCATACCGATGAAATACGGAAGGGCCTTCCCGATGATAATTGATGATGCCCGCACCGGAGTGGAGAGGAGGATCTCACCCTTGCGCTCGATCCGTTCGTTCATGATACTCATCATGAAAAACTGGGAAGTGAAGTACAGCGGGAATATGAAAATAAAGACGAGGATTATGGAGTCGAACGGGAGCGGGGGCGACAGCTGTGACGGGGTTTTGAAATTGCCCATGGCTCCACTAGAGGAGAGGGCCTCAGTATATCGCGAGATCTGTGAGTTCTGCGCATTTGACTGGACCAGCTGAGCCCGGAGCTGGTCTTCCGATAGCGAGAGGTCTGGGGAAGGGTTGGGGATATTCTGCACAACTCCTTCGGGGACCGGTGCAGCGCGGCTGGGGGCAGCACTGATGTACTGGCCGCTCTGCGTTGCAAGGAAGCTGAGCTCGCTTTTCACACTTTCAGAATCGATCCAGAGGGGATAGGCCGCAAAGAGGTCGGTCTCGCTGTTGTAGATACTGTTGACGTACTTCCCGTAATCCCGGGAAAGGGTCTTGAGCGCAGCATTGGCTTTGTCTGTTCCACGGGAGGATGCCTGCCCCCGTACGACAATCACATCGAATACGTCCCTGTTTGCATCCAGCGTGGAAGCATCCAGCTGGTACACAGAAAACCGTGCGTCGCCCGCAATCAGCCCGGCAACCCGGGGATCATCCACTCCCACGCGATACATCCCGTCCTGAAGATGAAGGCCGGTCTGGGCGGTGAGACCGGTCACGAGAACAAGAAGAACAAAAAGGATTGCCGCAAGCGGCAGGACATCCCTGCTCATCATCGAAAATGACTTCTTCACTTCCCAGCGGGCTATGGTGGTAATATCGGCAAGTGTGCTCATGAATGGGCTTCTGCAGGTTGCGGTTTTGGTATCCTCGGACTATTGCGAGGTTGGGTACAAAGGTGTACCAGCTAACGGTCAAATAATCATCGGTAGTGACACCATGTGGTGCTGGTCAGGGGTAATCCCCGTACAAAAGAACCTCTGCCGGCTGTTCCGGCAATCCGGTTTTCCCAGATCAGTGTTTTCCTGACCTGCATCATGGAGGAGGCGATGTCTGCATCCCAAGGTATAAGGTGCACTCAGGGCTAACCTGATTGATTAGGTATTTTCATGATCACTGCCCGCAACCTGACGAAAAATTTTGACAGTTTTGCCGCCCTGGCCGATGTAAGTTTTGAATTTGAGGATGGCGAAATCTTTGGGATAATCGGGCACAACGGGGCTGGAAAGACCACCCTTCTCAAGATAATCTCCGGTCTGATAGCCCCGACATCCGGTGCACTGTATATCAACGATATCGATGTGGTGAAAAATCCGGTCGCCCTCAAAGAAACACTCGGTTACCTGCCGGAAGAGTCGCGGCTGTATGAAACAATGACTGCCGAGAATTATCTTGCATTTTTCGGGGAGATCTACGGGCTTTCAGCACAGGAGATCAGGGTCCGGTCAGCGCAGCTCTTCGCCGCACTCTCGCTCGAACCTGACGGGAAGAAGATAGGGGAGTTCAGCAAAGGTATGAAGCGGAAAGCCGCCATCGCCCGCTCGCTCATCCACGACCCCATGTTTCTGGTATATGACGAGGCGACCAGCGGGCTTGATCCCATGACCTCGCGGTTCATCGCCGATTACCTGCGCACACTTAAAAAGGAAGGCAAAACGATCGTGCTATCGGCGCACAACCTGTATCAGGTGGAGGCGATCTGTGACAAGGTAATGATCTTAAAACGCGGCAAAATGGTCGCGTTTGGGAATATGCACCAGCTGCGTGACCAGTTCGGTTCGCTCACCTATACGATTTTTTTTGCAATCGAGGACCCGGGAAGGCTTGTCGGACACGCAAAACCCTACCGGCAGGAGGAGGGTTTTTTTGTCTGGGAGGCTCAGGACATGAAGGAACTCAACGAATGCACCAGGATTATCACGGAATCCGGCGGGCGGGTGGAGAAGATCGAGTCCCACTACCCATCTCTAGAAGAGATGCTGGTAAAGATCGGGAAATAACACCTCCCCCTTATCTTTACGTCACCCCTCCGAAAAACTCTGGAAAAACCAGGGCTTAATCACTGAATGGGAAACAAACCATGAAAGGAGACGTTATCGTTCGTAAAGCTCTCGACAGCGACCGTGATGACATTATTGCTATCTTCAATTACTATGCAGCTGCCAGCTATGCAGCATACCCTGAAATACCTGTCAACGAGCGGTTTTTCGGATTTCTGCGCGAAGGGACATTAGCGTTTCTTGTCCTCGAGCAAGAGAGACGTGTCGTGGGGTTCGGGCTCATCAAGCCGCTCCTGCCCTTCCCTGCCTTTATGGGGACGGGGATGCTCACCTATTTTATCCTGCCGGAGTTCACGGGAAAGGGTCTTGGGAGCAGGCTCCTCGAACGGCTCACTGCCGAGGCAGAAAAGATGGAAATGACCTCGCTGGTCGCAAATATGGCGTCAAAAAATACCGCAAGTATCCTCTTTCATTCGCATCATGGGTTTACCGAAGCGGGAAGGCTGCATAACGCTGGCACGAAATTCGGCGAACGGTTCGATGTGGTCTGGATGCAAAAAGACCTGTAAACAATTCCCGTGATTTTTCTGTTCAATAATCCGCGGCAAAAAGTTATGCCGTCCGCACCAGTGCCCCGCTGTTTCGGGCTGAGGTGAGCAGCGTCGATCCGCCACCGTGTTCGTCCATGAATATCTGGGCCGCCTTTTGTATTTCCTGCATGCCCGTGTCCCCGATTGCGTAAATGGTGGGGCCAAACGAGCTCATGCCGGCTCCTGCTGCGCCGGCAGAACGTACGGTTTCAAGAAGTGCAGGTACCTCGTCAGGTTGCAGGCTAAGTTCGACTTTCTTGAACCCGAGACCCTGGATCGCATTCACCGATGAACCGAACAGGTCGAGATCCCGCTCGACAATGCCTGGGAGCATCCTCATCAGGATCTCGTGGCAGAGAGCCCGCACCTCCTCAACCGGCACCGGGCAGTAAGTCCTGAAGATGTCCAGCTCAGTACTGCCGCTCGCACCCGCAGGAATACAGGGAGTCGCGAGCAGGATACGCCAGTCGGGCGGGAATTCGTGGTGCACGATGACGGGAGGGGGTCTGACCCCCCGCGAAGCAGCTGAGGGCCTGAACCCGTACTTCTCACGATCCTTCCCGAACGCATGACCTCCGTCAATGATAAAGCCCCCGTGTTCAAATGCGGCAGTACCGATACCGGATGTCCCGCCGCGACCGATAAGGAGGGCAAGGTCTTTTACCGTGACCTGCCTCCCATAGACCTCGGCAATCCCCCGCGCAGCAGCGAGCATGACCTGGGATCCGCTTCCCAGCCCGATATGGGAGGGAACGTTTTCCCGCACGGTGACAGCTACGCTGCCACCAATCTTCAATCCGTCCAGCACCATGCGTGCAGTGTCCATGATGCGTTCCCGTGTCGCGCTGTCGCACCCGTTCACTTCGAGCTCCGGGCTCCCGCGAACTTCGAGGAGGATGCCCGGCTCGTCAAGGGTTATCCCGACCCCTCCATCGACCCGTCCGGATCCACCATGCATATCGATGAGGGTCAGATGGAGGCGTGACGGGGTCTGTACCACCACGCGGCGTTCGTCAAGGAACCTGTTATAGGGAAACTGCTCTTTAATAAAGATCAATGGTTCTCCCTTGTGGATTATCCGGTACTGTCGGCTGAGCAGCGGTTCGTGTTTCCCGATGGAAAATATCCTGCCCTCTTCATCCGTTGCGGGTGATACCCGGGCCTCCAGTATCTCGCGCCGGGCTTCAATGCGGTGGTTCTGGATGATCCTCCCGATAGGAATATCTGCTTTCATCAGGTCATCCCTGAATTCCGCCGAAAGCCGCCCGATGGGGGTATGCGATACCGCATAGATCAATACTTCACCGCTTGCCAGAGTCTTGATCTCGACAACCCGGTAATTGACCGGGTCGGTGGGGGCGATCCCGAGATGTTCCGCGGTTGCAGGATCGGCCGGAATGATTTTTTGTTCCCGTGTCCGGATAACGACCTGACTTCCTGTGATCGCTTCCAGGATCTGGGTAACCGATCCATCCGTGCCAAGGAGGAATTTCTGCATAGGGGAGAGTCTTCCGACCTGTGCCTCGATCTCGCTCAGGCTGTGTGCAATGTCCATCACAGGAACCTCACCGCTTTGGATAATAAGGATACTGATATCATGAACAGGGAAGGAGCTGGCAGCTGGTACGAACGATACAATGCAAGAGAATTTATTTACCTGCTCCAGTTCTTCGCGTATTTTTCATCGTGACGCTGTCAGGATGGCTTGTCCGGGGAACCCGGTCCGGCAGGACTCTTGTGGCTTCTTCGGTGAGTCTTCCTTTTTTTCCGATGATTTCGCGGCAGGGGATTCTGTATACCCGCGAGATGAGGACATAGCTTTCACCGAAAAGATCCAGGCCGCCAGACGAAAAATCATCAAGCGAGATCGGGACTGAGGGGGCGTCGGAAGAGGGCTTGCTGCTGACCGGGCAGAGATATACCTCCCCCTGCGCCCCCGTCCCGATAACGACTGCCGGGCGTGTCTTTACCGCGCTTCGTTCATCAATAGCCACAGCGGCGATCACTACATCGCCACGGGTATACTGCCCCATCCATAGTAATTCTGGTACTCAGGGACATAAGGGGTATCATGGAAATACATGCCCGCATTTCTTTATCTTTTCATAAAAATTTTAATGAACTGGTATAGACATAGGCGCTTATGAATGGGAGCAGGATGGAGTGGTGAAACATGGAGTTTAAGGACATCGTGATGCAGCGGTATGCGGCAAAAAGGTTTGACGGAAGGAAGATCAGCGAACAAAAGATCGGAGAACTCCTGGAACTGGTACGCTTCGCACCCTCGGCGCTAAACCTGCAACCCTGGAAGATTACCCTGGTCACAGACCAGAAAATAAAAGATCAGCTCCGTCCTGCAACGAACGACCAGGAGCAGATCACGAGCTGTTCGCACCTGCTGGTCTTCTGTGCAGACCCCGATTACGAAGGGTTGATCCGCAGGCTCGGGACTCTCCTGCAAAACCAGGGGGTTGCTGAAGAGTTGAGGAATCTGGTGATTGGAATGGCGCGGAATTTTACCGGAAACATGCCATCGGAACAGAGACTCGCCTGGTCGCAGGCGCAGACGTATCTTGCGCTCGGGAATGCGCTTAATGGCGCAAAAGCGCTCGGGTTTGATTCTTGCCCGGTGGGTGGCTTTGACCAGAAGGAATACATTCGTATTCTTAAGATACCGCCACCCCTCATCCCGGTAATGCTTTGCCCGGTCGGGTACGCTGCCGATAAACCTCATCCGAAGATCAGGTTCCCAAAAGAGGATATCATGTTCTGATACCCCGCTATTTTTAAACAACCGGAGAAATGTACTGTCGAAGTCTGTAGTTTTAAAGAAAAACTCCATTGTTGCACTATGACACGCTGTGAATATTGTGGTGACGAATGCCTGCTCCCCTTCACCTGCCAGCACTGCAGGGGAGCATTCTGTCCGAAGTGCCGGCTGCCGCCCGCCCACGAATGCTCGGGAATTGCCTCATGGAAGAAAAAACCGGCCCCCGGGGTCGGGATATCGTATGGAAGAGGCGGGACGGCCACGGCAACCGATGGCAGATACGGTACCGTGTCACAGGGACACAAAACCGGAAGTCTGCATGAAGGAACCCCCTGGCTGAAGGTGATGATCGCGATCGTGATCATCATTGTTCTCGTGCTCCTCTTCCTTGTATTGAGCGGATAGAAGATACGACAGGAACACAGACTATGAAATGGTCCCACCTCTTTGTAATTATCGGCCTGCTGGGCGCCGGGCTTGTCCTCCTCATCCTGTTCGGTGGAACGGTCCTGTGGTCCGGTTCCCAAGTGACAGAACAACTACCTGGAGAACCAGCTGTTGGTTCACCCGCCCGTACGATCTCCCCGGCTCCCGGTACAGGCAGTATAACCGTGACATCTTCGCCGGCTCAGGAAACCGGAAAAACTGCTGAACCGACACCCGTTCCTTCAGAAAAATCAACGCCTCTGCCTCCATTTCCAACCGCAGGCACCATTTCAGCAGTGAAAAATCCCTTCACGATCTCAACAGATGCGCTGGAGCAACGGGTGCACGACCTGATCAACCAGCAGAGAACAGCCCGTGGCCTGGCATCGTTACGTTTCGATCCGGCGCTCGCCGATATTGCAAGGAAGCATAGCGAAGACATGGCAGCGCAGGACTATTTTGCCCATGTGAACCCGGCAGGTCAGAACCCGACAGCCCGGGGAATTGCTGCCGGTTACACCTGCAGGAAAAATTATGGATCGTATTACACCTACGGAATCGCGGAAAACCTTTTCCAGAACAATCTCTATTCTTCTGCCACGTACTACAGCAACCGGGAGACCGTGTATGACTGGAACTCGCCCGAGGAGATTGCACAGACCACGGTCGGCGGCTGGATGAACAGTTCCGGGCACCGGGAGAATATTGTTACCCCGACCTTTGATCGTCAAGGGATCGGTATTGCAATAGCGCCTGATGATAAAGTGTATATCACAGAAGACTTCTGCTGAACGGACTTCAGGTGCCGGTTTCCGGGAGCAGGGGCCAGATTGTGGGAGTAATATTCAGAGTGTGACCAGAAATTACCGTATCCCGGTATCAATATCGATATCGAGCCGGACCGTTTCTCCTGCACGGATGGTAACCGTCTTTGGCAGATCGCTCCCGCCGATTCCCTGGTGCTGGATATCTACTCTATAGGTCCCCGGCCTGAGGGAGATCGAATAGCCGGTATCCGGATCAGCCGTCACCGAACCAGCAAAGGCACCCCCCGCTGTAGTGATTATGAGAGGGCGTGCGGCATACGCAGCTACGATCTGGTCCCGGGAGATTGAGCACGGTTCGACCGGGCAGAGCGGGCCGATGGTTACGTTGCCGGCAAGCGTTCCATTGGCATTTCCCGATCCGGGCAGGGGAGCTCCGGTGTTCAGAAGAATAGCGACTGCTATCGTAATCGCAATAAGGATGATAATGAAAAGCGAGCGGTTGAGATCCATGCCGGGCATGGGTGAGGGATTGGAATGTGAGAAAAAAAGGATTGCGATGGAGGCATGACGATTGAGGAGAAAATAATAGGATGTCATTTCAATTATCAGGTAGAAAATCTGTAAGAATATATATATAGAACCTAAAACTAACGTAAAGTGAAACATAGGAGGAATAACCCTATGGACCGTGAAAAACCTGTGAGGAAAAACACTGACGTGATTCCTACCACTCCGGGTTCTTCGCTGATGAACCGGAGAGGGCAGAGCTGGCTTGAACGCGATTTCGACTCTATCTTTGATGACTTCAGGAAATCGTTTGATGTTCTGATGCGCCCGTATTTCCCCCTGGAAATGCAGATGCTTGAACGGCCCGGTGCCTTGTCAACCAGGTATGCCCCGCTTGATGTTATCGATGAAGGCGACCACTACCTTGTTCATGTCGAGCTTCCGGGCTTCAGCAAGGAAAATGTTGAGGTCCAGATCAACAGCGACGGCATGAGTGTCCGCGCAAAAAAAGAGGTGGAGAAAGAAGTGACGAAGAAGAATTATCTTCACCGCGAGCGGGCATATTCGGCATTTGAACGGTCTCTGACCTTCCCCGAAGAGGTCAATCCCGAAAATGCCGAAGGGGAGATGAAAAACGGAGTCCTTGAACTGAAGGTCTCCAAGAAAGAGCCCCGGCCTGAAGTGAAGGCGAGGAAGATTGAACTTAAGTAGCACGATTACCGTGCCACTTGAGTTCATTCCTTTTTTTTGAATTTCTCAGATAACGTAAATTCCTTTGTAGTGTGATTATTTCCTGCTTCCAAATCCGAGTCTTTTACGAAGGTTACAACCTCGCAGACGACATGCGATAATGATGAGTACGAGTGAGATGACAACGATTGCCGTTATGCCCTCCAGCTGCAGAAGAAGCCCGATATACCCGGTTCCCGGGAGAAGGTACGTATTGGCAATCCCGAGTCCGGATGCGATCCGCGCAATCGTGGTCATGATCAATACTGCGGGGATAACATACCTGCAGAGAGGGATGATTACGCGGGGAAGGGCAGTCTTCCCTCCAAGGGCTGATTCCAGTGTTTCACGGGGTAAAAACCATGCAAAGGATACCGAAAGGAGGATCGCTGCGAAAGGAAGACCCAGTGTTCCTACCGTCTCATCCATGAAATCCAGTATTTTTACCCCGTTCAGCGTAAGGGCGAGAGAACTGTAGCTCATGGCTGATGGCAGGCCGAGAAGGAGGATGGCGCAGGTGGCCGCAGCAGCTGTTTTTACCCGGGTCCAGCCAAACGATTCCCGTAGAGCAGCAACTCCCACTTCCATCATCGAAATTGCCGATGTAAGGGCAGCAAAAAAGAGCACGGCAAAGAATGCAACCGCAATCACCTTCCCTGCAGGCATTTGTGCGAAAGCGATCGGCAGTGAGGTGAATGCGAGTTCTGCCCCGGCAGTTGGGCTCAGTCCGAAGGAAAAGACGATGGGGAAGATGACGAGACCGGCAAGAAATGCCACGAACAGGTCAGCAAGGGTGATGATAAGGGCAAGTCGGGGAATGTGCTGGCCGCTTTTCATGTAGGTTCCGTAGGTCAGGAGGATACCTTCGCCGACAGAAAGGGAGAAAAATGCCTGACCGAATGCTGCACCCCAGAGCAGAGGATCGGTTAGGACTGAAAAATCCGGGGTGAACATATACGTGAGCCCCTGGTGGAAACCGGGAAGAAACATCCCATAAACGGCAAGAATGAGGAGAATAAGTATGCATACCGGGATCAGGATTATCGAGATCCGTTCGATTCCTTTGTTTACCCCAAAGGATACAACAAGGCCGGTTATCAGCGTTGCGATAACAAAAAACGCAATGGGAAGAAGCGAATTGCTGAATTCTGAGAATAACGGGGCATCCGTTGCAAGAGTCAGAACCGTATACCCGAGTGTCCACCCGGTGATGACAAGGTAATAACTCAGGATTAATACAACGATTACGCAGAGAAACCAGCCGATGATGACAAACCGCGGGTCGACCTTTCGGAATGCACTGACAATTGTGCCCCGGAACTTCTCGCCAAGGGCAATTTCCAGTATCATCAGCGGCATAGCAAAAACGAATACCGCAATAATGTAGGGAATCAGATATGCTCCGCCTCCGTTCTGGCCAAGCACCGTAGAGAAGCGCCAGATGTTTCCGATCCCAACCGCCGATCCAATCGCGGCCAGAAGAAATGCCCCAGTCGACGACCAGCGTTCCATTACTGATATCCCTTCCCTAAATCCATCTCTGAAATCATGGTGAGTTTTTTCTTATTATACATGCATCGGTCAACGGAATATGCGGACTTTGGGTGGGGAATGACAGGTGCTTTTCGATTGGATCAGGCTAATTCTGAACCCTGACTATCACCAGTTCGGTAGAGGAATCATTCCGGGACCGGAACCAGTTTTCTTTTCAGTGCAGACTCGATGTCGGGCGGGCATCAGTTCGATGACATTATTCACCACGCCTTTTGTTTGACGGACAATAAGTTCATCGTTCCGGAAGAATTCCCGGTCTGTGTTCACGTTCATGGAGCACCTCTTCGGCAAGGTCCGCCATATAGCCGGTATTGCCGCTCCGGTGGGTGCTGCCATTGATGAGGAGAACATTGAATTTTTTACTGTCATACGCGAGATGCACCCTGTCCTCTTCTGGTACAAATTCGTGGGATAAACTGTGGCAGACAGGGCATCTCCAGGGGATATTCTCCCCATGCTCAACCGGAGAAGTCTTTTCAGGCTTTATCCGGGGCATGGATCATCTCCTCCCTTTTAAGAAGAGAACAACCTGTAATTATCTCGATACATCACTATAGATTATCCCATTGTATCCGGAAGGGAGGAGTTACCAGCCTCACTTTCAGGTATTTCTGCCTTATGAGTCGGGTTCCGGGCAGACACTGCTGTCTCCTGGATCCAGACAACTCGTTGCGGGAACGGGATGGAAATCCCCTGTTCTTCCAGCGCAGTCTTGATCTTCCAGAGCACCTCGGTCCTGACCCCCCACCACTCCCGGGACGGTGCCCAGATTCGCACCATGATTATCACTGCACTATCCCCTAGCTCATCCACGTATATGGACGGGGATGGATTTTTCAGGACAAAAGGATGATCTTCAAGGAGTGAACGGATGATGTGGATTGCCTGATCGGCATCATCGCTGTACCGGATACCGACGCGGTATTCGAACCTCCGTGCTACGTTTGCAACGTAATTGGTGATCTCGGAGTTAAATACCGTTTCATTGGGTATCCTGACGTAAATCCCCTCATAGGTCTTGATTGTTGTCGAGAGGATCCTGATATCTTCGATTGACCCCGCAGTTTCCCCGATCTTCACAGTATCGCCGATCTTGACCGGGCGTTCAATGATCAGGAAGATCCCTGACCCCACGTTCGTGACAAGCCTCTGGCTCGCAAACCCGATAATGATACCTGCAGTGCCGCCGATCAGGAGGAGCTCGCCAAAATCCACCTTGAAACTCGGCAGGCTGATAAATATACCGATGAGAATAATGGCAGCCTGCATAATTTTGATGATCTTGGCCATCTCGTCTTTCCTTACCCGGTCGGATAAGCTCTTTTTGATGTAAATTCCGGCCAGGTTTGCAATGACGACTGAAATTATGACAATAATAACAAAGACAAGAAGATCAAAGATTGTGATCTCCCCGATGACCGGAGTCGAAAGGATCACCACCGGAGATCACCGCACCCCGTGTTCCATGAGGAATCGTTTTTTTTCGGTATCAATGAGGAGAATTTTTCGGGCACAGATAACCGGTATCGCAAGGTGCATCTCCGGGATGAGGGGTCGTTCAAGGACTCTTGTCTCAGCTATCTCTTTTGAAAAGATCTCCATCAGGGCTGAGATTGACACGACCTTACCATAGTAGATTGGCATGAAATACGATTCGAAAACCACCCGTGCCACTTCTATCCAGCCTTTGCTGGAATTATGAATGACAAGCTCGAGGTTTCCGGTCTCAGCAGGATCGGTCTCAGGGAGATGGTCGGATACATTGCTGTGGTAATATCGCGTTATCACACCGGATTCCGGCGGTCCATAGAGAGAATATTTCGGGGCTACAAGGGAGAACACATCCAGCAGCTGGTACTCCTCGTTCATCTTCAGGATCACTCCTATCTCTATCGGGAACGTGAGAAACAGGGTCTTGACCGATTCCGGGGCCATCATGACCGGCGGGAATTCGATCTCGAGGAATCGTGTCACCTCTTTTGGAAGGTTGACCGGCTCGACAGGGTGGACAAAGAGGGATGCCGCGGAAGATGAGATGATCTTATCGGCTTTCGAACTCCCGCATTGTCTCCGGTACATTATAAGATCGCCTTCCCGTTCAATGCAGAAAGAGAATCCTGACCTCTCGTACCTGCAAGGGTAATCGAACCGGCCGAACAGCGTACGATTTTCCTCATCGTCAGGGTCTGGGGTGTCTGCCGGAGGAGTATCCGGGCTTTCCACGTAATCCATCTTCCGGCTCTGATCCGGAATGCTGTCTGTCGTGTCTGTTTGTGCCATGATCAGGGTAAAACTGTGTGAGTACTCTTGTATTCCAGCCATTTAATTGCTTCAACAACCAGGAATGCGGCCAGAGAAATTGCTATCACGTAACCCCAGTGTTCGATGGCAAGAGGCACAACCCCGAATATGCCGGGAATGACATAGATCGCGATCAGTTGCAGCACTACGCCAACCCCGATACCGAGGAAAATGTACGGGTTGATCGAGATACTTCGCCGCAGGTCCAGCAGGAATGGTTCATGCTCCAGCTGGGCCTGGAGCCCGTTAAACCACTGGGAACATACAAAGGAGGTGAACATGATAGAAACGGCAAGTTCGTACGGATACTTCCCGAGCAGGTGCCAGAAGAGGACTCCTCCGAGGCCTCCCAGGATGAACCCGTAGGTTACGATGCGACGGATCTGCAGGCGGTCAAAAAACTGGCGGGAAGGGGGCACCGGGGGACGGTTCATGACATTACCCTCTTCCTTTATGAAAGGGAACGTCTTGTCCTGCACCCCGTCCGTGACAAGGTTTATCCAGAGGATCTGGATCGGCAGGAGGGGCAAAGGCATCCCTGCAAATATCGAGGAGCTGATGAGCACAATCTCGGAGATCGATGTCGAGACAAGGTAGTAGATCACTTTCCGGATGTTGTCCACGATCACCCGGGCATTCCGGATAGCCTCGACAATGACGGAGAGGTCGTTATCAATGATCACCATCTTCGCCGCACTCTTCGCTGCCTCCGTGCCTGATCCCATTGCGATCCCGAGATCCGCGGCACGGAGGGCGGGTACATCATTGACCCCGTCACCTGTCACTGTGACGATCTCTCCGTGCTCCTGCAGCACCTTCACGATCCGGTACTTGTGTTCAGGCAGGATCCGGGCAAGGACGGTGGTCGTTTTAAGCGCAGCTGCAAGATCGTGATCTGACATCTTTTCAATCATGGGGCCGGTGAGCAGCTGGTCGCCATCTTTCCATATATTCACCGATCGTGCGATCTCCTGCGCTGTGAGCGGGTAATCGCCGGTGATCATCAGCACCCGCACTCCCGCCTGCTGCGCAGTTCTGACTGCTTCGGCAGCGCTTGGCTTGGGCGGATCGACAAAGCCGATAATCCCGACAACGGAATACATCCACGATGCGGGATCCTCTCCCTGCCATTCTCCTGTACCGAATGCAAGCACCCGCAGTCCACGGCCGGCCATGGCATCGACCTGCAGATCCAGCTCCTTCAGGGCAGGGGCATTATCCGCATGGCTCTTCAGTTCCTCGTACGCCCCCTTGATGAAGAACCGCTCTTCGTTCCCGACCGAATTTGCCGTGGCCATCAGTTTCTTTGCTGTGTCGAACGGGAAGACCCAGCGCCGCGGATTTGTTGTCCGGAGCTCTGCGTACCTGTCCACCCAGCGCGAGAGCGCGACATCGATAGGATCTCCCGATCCGTCCTGTGCATCATTGCAGAGGGCAGCGGCAAGCACAAGGGCATCATGGTCAAGGGCAAAGACATCATGCACGGACAGTTTTCCTTCCGTGATCGTACCTGTCTTGTCGGACGCGATCACGGTTGCGCTGCCCATTGTCTCTACGGCAGGGAGGTGCCGTACAAGAGTCTTTTTACGGGAGAGCGCGAGCGCCCCGACCACCATGATAATCGTCACGACAATCGGGAGTCCTTCAGGAACTGCAGAGACCATCTGGGCGACGAGGAGGTAGGCTATCTCTGCGAGGGGGCGTCCCTGCAGGAACGCGATCGCCCCGACAATTGCGAAGATGATGAGGAGCAGCCCGATATACCGCTGGGAGAAATGGCTGATCGCCTTTGTAAACGGGCTGTCGGGCGATCGTTCCTGTGCGAGCTCTGCTATGCCTGCAAAGTATGTGCTCCGGCCGGTCCGGACAACATACCCTCTCCCGTAGCCCCGGGCAATTGTAGTGCCGGAAAGAAGAGTGTTTTTTAATTCATAGGGGGGAGCATCAGCGGCCACGCTGGCACCATGGTCTTTTGTCACCGGCAGCGATTCGCCGGTCAGCAAGGACTCGTCCACCGAAAGAGACGAGCTTTCAGATAGCCTGATGTCGGCAGAAACAAGATCCCCCTCAGCCAGGATCACGTAGTCTCCGGGAACAAGATCCTGTGACGGGATTACCGATTCTTTCCCGTCTCTCATCACCCGGACCCTGCTCTCGGTCATCTTTTTCAGTGCCGCAAGGGAGGACTCCGCTTTGAGCTCCTGCCAGAAACCGATCAGGCTGTTGACCGCGATGATGAAGATGATGATGAAAAAGTCCTTGATATCAGAGACGATGAGGGAGATTATGGCCGCGATGATCAGGATATAAACAAGGATGCTCCTGAACTGACGCAGGAAGATAACCAGCCGGCTGGTCTTCTCTTCTGTCAACACATTTCTGCCGTAGAGTTCAAGCCTAACTATTACTTCTGTTTCGGTAAGACCTGCAGGGCTTGTTGAAAGCAAATCCCGGACATCCTCTGCAGGCATGGCGTGAGGCGTTTCGGGCAGTGGCATGGTTTCACACTACAACGTGTATCGCAGGAAATAAAACATTACCGGAAGCAAAACATCAGGAGAGATACCTGTGGTATCGTGGATTCTCTTCTGTCCACATCCAAATCCCGTCGCATCCGGAACCTATTTTAGTCGAGGGATGCGATACTGCTGGTACGTAATGGAGCATTCATATGTGGTTTGAACTGCTGAATTTCATCATCGGTATAGCATTTGGCTTTTTTCACCGTGGGAAAGAAGACCTCATGGGCATCCTCCGGAATGGAGCTATTGCCGGCCTCATCCTGGGTATTATCTTTGTGCTCCTCTCGACATTTGTTATGCCAGGGGGTATGAGTATCAGTGCCGGTTTCCTTGGCATATTTGGCATTTTTATCGTTATCATCATCTACGTAATCATCTTCATCGTGGGTGCATTTATCGGCGACTGGCTTGAAAGCTTCCTGAGAAAATAATCCCCGCAGGAGTGGGTGCAATGCACTCCTGCATTTCTTTTTTCATGCCCGTTGAGGGAGGTGAGCGTCCGAACGGAGGTAATGGGGAACCGAATCGGACACCGAGATCGATAACTCCCGGAAGGCATTATCTCATCTGGGATTCTTCCCATTTTGAGAATTATTGACTATATTATGGGAAAGGAATTTCGTGCCTGATTGTCATCCGGGAGTCCTGATATGTCAGGTAAGGTTTACCGCGACTTCCACAACATTTTTTAGTTCAGAGGCGCGATACTGCTGGTTGTCAGGAGTATTTACATGTGGTTTGAACTGCTGATTCTCATTATTGGTATCGTATTCGGGTACTTCCGGAAAGGGAAGGAAGATTTCTGGGGGCTCCTCAAAACCGGGGCAATCGTTGGTGTCGTCCTTGGGATTATCTTTGGCATCATCGCGTTTCTGTTTGCTCCCGGGCTCCTTGGCCTTGGCGTCGGGCTGGCAGGAGGCATAGGTATTTTCATCGGGGTTATCATCCTTGTCATCATCTTCATCATCGGTGCCTTCATCGGTGACTGGCTCGAAGGTCTGCAGAAAAAGTGACCTGTAATGCGTGCTGCACTCCAGCCCTTCCTTCCTTTTTTAAAATACCCGGAGAAAAACCGGGAGATCTTCCCATAACCTGTAATATCCCTGCAGCTCCATCACCCTGAGAGGAGTGATACACGACCCATGAAGATCCTTGCCATCCACGGGAGTCCCCGGACGATCCGCAGTAATACACGGAGGCTCGCGGCACTCGTGCTCGAAGGGGCAGCTGATTCCGGAGCTGAAACTGAGATGATCGATCTTGCGGATTACCATATCACACCCTGCACCGCCTGCGAAGGGTGCTCGTTCACCGGGACCTGTGTCTTTGATGACGATGTCCCGACCCTGACAGCCCGGATGCAGGAAGCGGATGCCGTCATATTCGGCTCTCCCGTATATATCGACAATATCAGCGGCCAGATGAAGGTCTTTTTCGACCGGCTGGCCGACGCAATCCATTACCAGGTCCTGGCCGGAAAATTCGGGTGTTCCGTCGCGACTACCCATGAATCCGGAGGAGATGAGGTGGTTGCATATCTTAACCACGTGCTCAATTATCTGGGGGTCCTTTCGGTAGGTGGGTTCAGTGTTGCTACTGCCGGAAAGGCGGAGCATGTGGAGGACGCCGGACCGGAAGCACAGGCACTCGGCAGAAAGCTCGCAGCCGCAGTCACCTCTGGTTTTTCCGATCCGGTCCAGGAAGCGCTCATCGCTGGCAACCGCTCATATTTCCGTGCGATTGTTGAAGAGAACCGGGATTTCCGCCCGGAGGAGTACGGACGATGGGTGCGGATGGGATGGATTGAATAAGCACCGGGATGTCGCATATATACCGGACAATCGCGAAAAAAGAAAATAAAAGATATTATGCCTGATGACGGTCCGGTATTAGTATTTAATCATATACGTTCTGAGTGATACCTGTGAAAATTACCCGGCTCTACAACGGACCTGAAAATCTCTCCTGCTTTGAGGATATTGAGATCGATCTTGCATCCAAGGCGCCGCTTGGATTATTCAGCCAACCGGTGGGTGCCAAGGCTGTTTTTTTCCGGGAAATCCCGCCCGGGTACCATTACACGTGGCACAATGTCGTCTGCCGGGAATACGTGGTAACCCTTGAAGGCCAGGCCGAGATCGAGGCGGGAAGTGGCGAGAAACGGAGATTTGGCAAAGGAGATGTCCTCCTCGCTGAGGATATGACCGGCAAAGGTCACCGCACCCGTAGTATTGGCAGGAAAGTCTGGCGGCAGATATTTGTGACACTGCCATGAACGTCTGAAAGATAATTTTCGGAGAATCACCATGTCGGTGTTTCCGGAAGGGCCCTCTCTTGCGTCCCTTGGGACCAGGCCGGAATATGGGGAATTGACAGGGACGATTTCGCCTTCCCCAATCCCATGGAAAAGGAAAAAATTACTGGTAGAAGGAAGGCCTGTCAGTCTCATCCCCGGGGGCACTTCCAATATTCCTGCCAGTATAATACCGGAAGGACATCACCATATTTTCATACGTCGCCTGGCTGAGGGTATCCTCGGAGGTCAGCGTGTAAATCATAACCGGCAGGAACCCTTTCTCATTTGCCGATGCCTTGTTGCCGACGAAAACAATGGTCTTGCCAGGTGCTCCGGAATAAGGATCGCTCTCGACATCGAACCGGACGTAGGTGATCCCGTTATAGGTGACGACAGATTCATTGAATGCTGCACCGGAACCACGGATGATATTCCGGATATTCTGGTCCACGCTGAGTGAGGATGAGTACGAGAAGATTGTCAGGGAGTCGGGGAGCTCAATATAGGTGCCACTGTTGTCGGTAATGGTCCGGTTGGCCCCGGAAACGGCCGGGTTGAAGATGGTCGTTTTATAGAGGATATTGTAAGGGGACGTGGGAACCCGGATGGTTGTACCTGCATACCCGCTCGGGGCAGAGATGGTGAAGAGGAGCTGCGTATCCCTGATAATCTTCGGAAGGGGAATGGCGGGGGCGATCGTTGTCGGTACAGGAACCGGAGTCGTGGGCAAAGGAGTAGGAACAGCAGTCGGGGGTTCGGTCGGGATGGTCGTCGGCACCGGTGTTGGAGTCGGCGTGGGCTGGGCGGTCTGGGTGCACCCGGCGGTTACAATGAGGATGCCCAAAGTACAGCAGAGTACAACAAGCAATGAAGTTTTCATACGCCCTCATAGATGTAGCAGTTGATAAAAATTTCGAGTCGTTTTACCTGTATGCATGAGAGCGCAGCAAAAAACAACGAACCCTCCCTGAAAACATAGAATAGAATAGCGCCCCGCAAGAACCTTCCCCTCATGAGTATTCTCAGAAGCGGTCTGGTGAATTTAAACAGGAAATCTATTCCTGAAAAGCGCAGGGAATGGGAAGATACGGACAAACAAAAAAAACGGGCCTGAAGGGATTTGAACCCTTGACCTGCGGATTAAGAGTCCGCCGCTATGCCGAACTAAGCTACAGACCCAAGCCTGTTAGACCTAATAATGTGGTCGATAATGCCGAATAAATGTTTTGGAGATAATTTCCTTGGAATCCCTTAATACGCAGGAATAGTACATCTTTCTAGTAATATGCCACAGGAAGCCCCGTTTGAGCAGCCGGGACCGACAAAATACGGTATCTTCGGGTGCGGGACCAACGGTTACAACATCATTCTCGAACTCGCAAAAGAGCATGAGCGCGTGATTGTTGTCGACAAGGATGATATGAGAGTGCGAAACCTCCGGGACCAGAAGTTCGATGCGTACCTGCGGGACGTCACCTCTTCCGAAATGCTTACCGGGCTTCCGGTGTTCGAGATCGCGTTTGTCATGACCGGCGACGGGGAGGCGAATCTGGCCGCGGTTCTTGCCATCAAAAAGCGTTACCCGGCCGTACAGGTGGTTGCACGTTCGATCGACCCGGTGAACGGGCAGAAACTCACCGCTGCGGGGGCGGACCTGGTGCTCTACCCCCAGGAAGTTGTTGCACGGTCGGCGATACTCCAAATCAAAAAGCAGCACTCGAGCAGGATCTCGCAAAGGCTCTTTACCCTCCTTGCCGGTTGGGAGGGTACGCTGGGTATCATCACCCACAAGAACCCGGATCCGGATGCGATTGCATCGGCTATGGCACTGGCCGAGATTGCAAAACATGCCAACCCGAAGTCACTCGCAACCCGGATCTTCTATGAAGGCAATATCGGCCACCAGGAGAACCGCACGTTTGTCAACCTGCTGGATATCAAAATGGAGCACCTGAACCCGGAGGCACTCCAGAAATGCACCTATATTGCACTGGTTGATTGTGCGGGTCCCGGTGCAAATAACGATGTCCCACCGCAGACAAAGATCAATATTATCATCGACCATCACAAGGACGGCAGGCATGTGGCGACCCAGAGCACCTTCATCGACAACCGTCCCGGTGTTGGTGCCACTGCCAGCATCCTGACCCAGTACCTGCAGGAGCTTGATGTCCCCATCGACAAGCGGGTTGCGACTGCACTTCTCTATGGTATCCGTACTGATACCAGGGAGTTCAAGCGGAACGTGACATCGCAGGACCTCAATTACGCGGGGTTCCTCCTGCCTCTGACGGACGCCGACCTGCTCGACAAGATCATGTCTCCTTCCATGTCGCAGGAGACCCTCGACGTAATCGGCACGGCAATCACCCGTCGGAAGATCCAGAGCGGGTATCTCTTTGCCAACGTGGGATATGTTATGAACCGTGATGCACTCCCGCAGGCAGCTGACATTCTCATCACCCTCGAAGGGGTAAATACCGCGCTTGTCTATGGTATCACCGACAACGCGATCGTTATATCGGCCCGGAACCGTGACATCCGGTTACATATCGGCAATGCACTGTCGGAAGCATTCGGGGAGATGGGGGATGCCGGTGGTCACCCGAATATGGCGGCCGCGATGCTCCCTCTCCATTATTTCGGCAAAGTGGAGAACAAGGCCCAGCTGCTCGAGTTCGTCATTGAGCCCATACTGAAGAAGTTCCGGAACCTTGTCGGGCTGGAGAATGAAGTAAAAAAGAATGGCTCCTAGTCCCGGAAAAGGTGCCGGAGCGTTCCGCTGAAGAAGAACGGATGCGAAACAGGGAACGCCCGGCATCAGAGGCAACGGGCACGACTTCCGGCAGAATCCGGGAAGAGCGGGATGAACCTGAAATTATGGCTGGCAGAGAATGAATTTTAACGAGTGGGAACCCTGGTATTGTGAGATCCTGGATTATTTCGGATTTTCCCGTGCTGATGACGAGAAAGCAGCCCGGCAGCTTGCCTTGCTGTTATCCCGGGATGATCTTGCTGCACTCGCAGCCCTTACCTGCGGCAGCGAAGTTACCGTCTGCGGAAATGCACCCTGCCTGAAAGATGAACTCTCAAAGATCCGTGGTGTCGTATTTGCAGCAGATGCAGCGGCTGAGGTGCTTGATGCACACGGCATCTGTCCTGATGTAGTCTTTACCGACCTTGATGGTGCAACGGATCGGCTCCTTTCCATGAACGAATCGGGCACGATTGTCGTAATCCATGCGCATGGCGACAATATGCCCCTGCTCAACTATTGGGTACCGAGGTTCAAGGGGCCGGTCGTCGGTACTACCCAGAGCTCCCCGCTCCCGCATGTGTACAACTTCGGTGGATTTTCTGATGGTGACCGTGCAGTTTTCGCTGCGGACGAACTCGGTGCCGGGCATATCACGCTTATCGGGTTTGACCTGGATGATAAAAATGTAGACCCGGTGAAGCGGGGCAAACTGTTCTGGGCGCGGAGACTTCTCGCTGCGATTGGCTATGCCTGCTGAAGCATATATCCTTGACGGCTATGTGGACGAACCTGCATGTCTCGGGGTCCCTCCGTATATATCGCCCTATATCAGGACTGTTGCCGGCGCACTGATCTCCCACGGGTTCAATGTCCGGTACCTGACCATTGACCAGCTCCGGAACGATCCGCACCACATCAGCAGGATGGACGCTGCAGGCCTGCTGGTCATGATCGCAGGAGTTACCGTACCGGGAAAGTATCTCGGGGGTACACCTGCGACACTCAATGAGATCGAACAGGTAGGGCACATGCTCTACGGTCCAAAAAAATTGATCGGAGGCCCGATCGGTTTCGGGTATTCCCCGGAGGGCGGGCAGTGTGCCGTCAGGCAGCTCATCAGCGGTTTTGATGCGCTCCTTACCGGGGAACCGGCAATTGCCCTTGATAACTGGCTTAATGACTGTGATCCGGCAGGAACGCTCGATTACACCCGTACCGATCCATGGAGCATTGCAGGGAGTGGGATCATCGGACAGCACCCGGATTTCCCGTACGTCATGTGCGAGCTTGAGACAGCACGGGGCTGCCCGCATGGTGTATCAGGTGGCTGTTCCTTTTGCACCGAGCCGTTTTACGGGACCCCGACCTATCGCAGCATCGAGGGAATCGCTGGCGAAGTTGCCGCCCTGCATACTCATGGGGCACGGCACTTCCGTGTTGGCCGGCAGCCGGACATCCTGGCCTATGGTGCCGGTGGCGGGGAGTACCCTGCACCCCGCCCGGATCTCCTGGAGGAGCTCTTTTCCTCAATCCGCGCCGCAGCGCCCGGGTTGAAAACCCTGCACATTGACAACACGAACCCTGCGACAATCGCGAAACATGAACAGGAGAGCCGTGAGGCGTTGCGGGCGATCATCCGGTATCATACTCCCGGTGATGTTGCCGCGTTTGGCATGGAAACTGCAGATCCTGTGGTTGTTACCGCAAACAATCTCAAAGCTCTGCCAGAGGAGGTCTTCGGGGCGATCCGGATTGTGAATGAGGAAGGCGGCCAGCGGAGGGATGGCATACCCGAGCTGCTTCCCGGGCTCAATTTTGTCTGTGGTCTTGCCGGAGAGACCGGGAAGACCTATGCACTCAACGAAGAGTTCCTCGTGCGGGTCCGTGATGCCGGGTTAATGGTACGACGGGTGAACATCCGGCAGGTCATGCCCTTTGAAGGGACACCCGTCTACACCAATAACACGCTGGGAAAATATGACCGGCGGTTCAGGGCATTCAAGGAATTTGTGCGGCAGAATTTCGACCTGCCAATGCTCCGGCGGGTCTATCCCATTGGCACGGTGCTTCGCGATATAAGGATCGAGGTCTCCGGGCCACTTTCATTCGGAAGGCAGCTGGGATCCTACCCAATTCTTGTCGGGATTCCTGTCTGTCTTGAAAAGCGGAGTGTGATCGATGCGGTCATCGTTGACTGGGGTATGCGGTCGGTGACAGCGCTACCGGTACCCGTCGAAATCAACTCTCTGCCCGCAGCTGCGATAAAATGGTTACCGGGCGTCGGGAAGAAAAAAGTGGCCTCTGTTATCGCCAGGCGCCCGTTTGCCGGTCTCGGGGCCTACCGGAATATAGCAGGGTCATCGGTGCTGGATCACCTGCTGAAGTTCTAAATCTGTTTTAACTCGGTAACCTTGATGATATCTGTCCGGGTGACTATCCCGAGAATCTTTCCGTCCTGGACAATCGGGATTCTGCCAAAGTTGCGGGCAGACATGATCTTGAGGGCTTCCATAACCGGAGCGTTCGGCGGCAGGATAACCGGGTCATGGGTCATGATGTCCCGCACCTGCATCGCTTCACGATCGATGGAAGACGTCCGGTTTACGTCTGCGAGTGTTACCATGCCGATCAGGGTATCCCGCTCGACGACCGGAAACCCGAGGTGCTTGCTCGAGTACATCATGGTGATAACCTGGCTCACCGGGAGCGTCGGAGGTACCGTTGTTACCGGGGAACTCATCATGTCCCCGACGGTGACATTCTGTAACAGGAAACTGTACTTCACCGCGGTGGACTCCATGCTTGCGCCGATATAGATGAAGAGCGCGATCAGGATCAGGAAGGGGGAGAAGAAAAAGAGGCCTATCAGGCCAAATACGATGGCAAAACCCTTCCCTATATCTGCCGCGATCTTCGTCGCACGATGAAGCGGCATCCGTTTTGCCAGCCATGCACGCAGCACCCGCCCCCCGTCCATGGGAAATGCAGGCAGCAGGTTGAAGGCAAAGAGAATAACATTAAGGACGCCCAGGTACCCGAAAACAAAGATCAATACACCGGCGATCGGGGGGTTCGTTGTAACAGCAGGTACTGCATAGACAAGCCCGCTGCAGATCAGGCCGACAACCAGGCTGGTCAGCGGCCCGACAAGCGCCATGGGCAGTTCGGCTTTCGGGTCCGGCACTCCCTCTTCCATGGATGCAATGCCGCCGAAGATCATAAGGGTGATACTGTTGATCTTGATCCCTTTATACCGGGCAACCAGCGAGTGGGCGAGTTCGTGCACGAGCACACCTCCAAAAAGGCCGAGGGCGACGACGGTGCCGAGCAGATAGGGAACATAGCCGGCGCTGATAAGGGAAGTGTCTACCGGTACCTGGAAGATCTCATTGAGCATACCGGCCGTGAGCGCGATCTGGCTCCCGATAATCCAGGCAAACAGGGGAATGACCAGGATAAATGTATAATGGATCAGGATTGGAATTCCAAAAATGCGCCCGATCCGAAAAGACCCGTCCATAACAAAGGATTATCTTTTTAACTCTTAAGTATATACTTTCATCTGATAACGATGGAAACCCAGATTACGGAGATGTTCGGGCTTCAGATCTATACGGACAAGGGCATGTTTATCGGCGAAGTCGAAGATGTTCTCATTGATGTGGATCAGAAGAAGATAGATTCGATAGTGGTCGGCAAGGTCAACGACCAGCTCTTTGAGCTCAAGAATTACCGGGGCCTCAAGATCCCGTACCGTATCATCAGCGCAATCGACGACATTGTCCTGATCCGCCACCTGCCGGGTGCCTTCACGGGCGCCACCAGTGCAGAAGAGTAAATCAGCTGGCAGTCTGCTGCGGGAAGATTTCCTATATTTTATGCATTCCCGCACATGGTCGTTTATATGGAAAACCGGGAAATATTCTCAACGATTACTGCTATCCCCCCTGTTTTTGTCAGGCTTGACGGGCGTGCCTTTCACGGCCTTGCTGAGAAGTTATCCCTGAAAAAACCGTTTGACGAACGGTTTAAGGACGCGATGGTGCAGGTATGCACAGCACTTGTCGCTGAGAGCGGGCTCAACCCGGAGTTTGCCTTCACCTTCTCAGACGAGATCAGCCTTTATTTTGTAAAACTCCCGTTCAATGGCCGGGTGGAAAAAATAGATTCAGTCACGGCATCCTTTGCTTCGAGTACCCTCACATGTGCGCTGGGGATATCGTATCCGTTGTCATTCGATGCACGGGTCATCCCCTCCACGCCGGAATTTGCCCTTGAGTACCTCGCCAGCCGCCAGAACGAGGCATGGCGCAATCACCTGAACGGCTACTGCCAGCAGGCACTGATTGAGGAAGGAATGAGTGCTAAAAAAGCCGCGGAACAGCTCAAAGGACTCCCGGCCAAAGACCTCCATGAGATGATGCATGTGCGGGGTTTCAATCTTGCCACCACCCCCTCATGGCAGCGCCGGGGCGTGCTGGTCTATAAGAAAATCACGCAAAAAGAAGGTTTCAATCCGATTACCAGAGAGCATGTGGTGGCAGAGCGGAGTGCGGTTACGGTCGATCAGGATCTCCCCCTGTTTACTACGCCGGAAGGTCAGGCCTTCCTGCGAAGTCTGGTGGGAGTATAATATAAGATAACGGAATCCTGATATTCTGCTCCTTTTCAGAAAAGCATAAGCGTAACTTGGCACCCTGCAGGGAAAATAACATCGCAATGTATATTCACCCCAGCCGGATAATACTTCCCATTACGGATTGTTTGTACAATGATGGCATCATCCCTGCCCCGTCCACCTGCGGAAAATCCAGCCTCGCATAGTCTGTTCGGTCTGGTATGTTCATGCATGCGGCAGAAAATTCTCCCGCTGCTTCTCCTACCCGACCAGAACAGGGAATTTTTCAGGCAGCAGGTGCTTGGATATCTCGTCCTCACGGGTGAGAATAACCATGAATAACACGAACACCGCTGCAATGGTCGTCATCGCCATTGCAGTAATCGCGGGACTTGGGGGATGGCTTTTCCTTGACTCGCAGAAAAACACAGATAACTCAGCGGAATCGATCACGGTCGGCTATTCACCATTTGAATCAACAGCACTCTTCTGGATTGCAGAAGATCGGCAGTTCTTCGGGAAGAACGGCATCAACATAACCCTGCGGAAGTACGATTCCGGGGCAGCTGCCCTTGAAGGAACAGTCAATGGTGAAGCGGATATCGCCATAGGGATATCCGAGTTTCCTCTCGTCAGGAAAGCGTTCGAGAATACAAGAGCCCGTGCGATAGGAAACATCGACAAGGGCGATTTCATCTATCTTGTGGGACGGAGGGACCGGGGTATCGTGAATGTGTCCGACCTTAAAGGGAAAAGGATCGGGACAACGATCGGGACCGTTGCAGAATTCCATCTTGGGAGGTTCCTGATGCTGCATGGCATGACCTTGCGGGACGTAATCCTTGTTGATGTCAAAACGCCGGAAGGATGGATAGAAGATGTTGCGAAGGGTGATATCGATGCGATCGCGACTGCCCAGCCGTATGCAAACGCAGCCCGGGACCGGTTAGGTGATAATGCCGTTGTCTGGTCCATCCAGAGCCGTCAGCCTCTTTTCGGGCTTGTTATTTCCAACGATGAATGGTTGACAACGCATCCTGAAACGGCCGAGAACTTCATAAGGTCACTTGCACAGGCCGAGGAGTACGTCCACGCCCATCCGCTAGAATCCCGGGCCATCGTGCAGAAATGGCTGGGCCTCGATGCCGGGTACATGGATACGGTCTGGCAGCAGAACCAGGTCTCCCTCACGCTCGACCAGTCTCTCGTGCTTGCGATGGAAGATGAAGCACGCTGGATGATCAGGAACAACCTGACGGATGCAACGGAAGTCCCGGATTTCCGGAACTACCTTTACACAGACGGACTTGATAAGGTAAAACCGGGTTCGGTGAAGATCATACGGTGAAAATGAGTTGTGATGGAGACAGGAATAAGGCATGGAGCAGGAATATCACAAACACGATCTCCCGCTATGAAAAGTCTCATTATCGTAAAACCGGAATCATTGAATATCAGTCTGGGGAATTATGAAGATTAAGACCCGGCTTACCCTCGCTGTTGCCATTTTTGCCATAGCCCTGCTCATCATCATCGGATCAGTTATCGTCACGAACCAGCAGGTGGACCGGCTGAACCAGCAGGAAGAGCTGGCAAAGACCATCGAGACAGAAGCCAACGAGCTGAGTTACCTTTCAAGCGACTATATCCTGTATCGCGAAAGCCAGCAGGCAGAACGGTGGGAATCGAAGTATTCGGCACTCGCTTCGGACCTCTCGGATCTTGCCGTGGACACACCGGAACAAAAAGTGCTGGTCAATAATTTAATGGAAAACCAGCAGCGGCTCAGACATGTCTTTGACGATATAAAATCGGGCGTCACGGGCGGCCAGCAGGGAGATCCCGCGACAGACCTTGCAGTAGTACAGGTCTCATGGAGTAGGCTTGCTGTCCAGACTCAGGGAATCGTCTTCGATGCCGGCTGCCTCTCGCATCTGCTCCGGGACGAGGCTGATCAGGTAAAGCAGGTCAGCAATCTCCTGATCTTCCTGCTGATGGGGACATTTTCGCTCTTCATCCTCACCAGTTACCTGGTTGTGTTCCGGCGCACCGTCACATCGATTGCAGAGCTGCAGGACGGGGTGAAGATCATTGGATCCGGTGTTCTCAATCATGTGATTCCTGAAAAAGGGGATGACGAGATTCGCGATCTGTCACATGCGTTCAACCAGATGACGGTAGATCTTAAGGGAGTTACCGCGTCGAAGGCAGAGCTTGAACAGGAGGTTGCCGAACGCAAAAAAGCTGAGGAAGAAGTCGGGGAGCGAAACGAAGAACTGACCGCCATCAATGAGGAGCTGATAAAAGCGGGAGAGATGGTGAGAAAGTCCGAAGAGCGGTACCGGACCCTGTTCAGCAGTATGACGGAAGCATTTGCCCTCCATGAGATAGTCTGCGATGCTGACGGCGTGCCGGTGGATTACCGGTTCCTCGAAATTAATCCGGCCTTCGAAAAGCAGACCACTCTCCAAAGGGACAAGGTCGTGGGGAGGCTCGTCAGTGAGGTCCTCCCCGGTATTGGGCCGGAATGGATCGAAACGTATGGTAAGGTCGCCCTGACCGGGACCCCGGTCCGTTTTGAAAACTACGCCGCCCCCCTTGAACGGTACTATGATGTATACGCCTTCTCCCCCGCCCCGCAGCAGTTTGCGACCCTCTTCTCAGATATCACGGAACGCAGGCGGGCGGAGGAGGCGCTGCGGGAGAGCGAATCCGTTCTGCGCAGTTTCTTTGATTCGTCCGGAGTTTTGCGGGGTATCATCGAAGTGGTAGCAGAGGATGACGTGCTGCATATTACCGATAACAAAACAACCGCTGATTTTACAGGTCTGACTCCTGAAACCATGAAAAATAAACTGGGTTCGGAACTGGGAGAATCCCGGGACATCCTGCGCATGTGGGTCGGTCATTTCATGGAGAGCAGGCAGATGGGAAAACCAGTGGTATTCGAATATCGTGATATGCGGGGAGGTAAAGAAACCTGGCTGCATACCACCGTCAGTTACCTCGGTACACCCCCCGGGGGTTGCCCCCGTTTTGCCTATGTTGTTCTCGATATTTCTGAACGCAGGAAAGCAGAAGAGAAAATTGCCCGCTTACTTTCTGAAGTCAGTGAAGAGAAAGACCGGTTATCTGCGCTCATCAACAGCATCAGCGACGAGATCTGGTTTGCAGATACCAACAAGAGATTCACCCTTGCAAATCCATCGGCTTTCCGGGAATTCAGATTGCACCATGGGGATGATATTGATGTTGAAAACCTGGCCGGGAATCTGGAAGTACTCCGCCAGGATGGCACCCCCCGCCCGGTTGAGGAAGCCCCTCCGTTGCGGGCCCTTGACGGGGAGATTGTACGGAACCAGGAAGAAATTATCAGGACTCCGGGTTATGGGGAATTGAGGTATCGTCAGGTAAGTTCAACCCCTGTCCGTGATGATAACGGTATGATCATCGGTTCAGTTTCGGTTGTCCGGGATATCACCGAGCTCAAGCGGACGGAAGAGAAACTGCGGGATACGAGCCGGTATCTCGAGAACCTTCTCGATTACGCGAATGCCCCGATAATTGTCTGGGACCCGGCCTTCCGGATCACCCGGTTCAACCATGCATTCGAACGGTTGACCGGCAGGAAAACATCAGAGGTTTTAGGGCAGCATCTCGAAATCCTTTTCCCGGAAAAATATGCCGGAACTGCGATGGATATCATCAGGAGGACTACCCATGGTCTACGGCTGGACGTCGTGGAAATCCCGATCCTCCATATAAGTGGAACGGTCCGGACGGTCCTCTGGAACTCCGCAACTCTGTTTGAGGCTGACGGAAGGACGGTCCTGTCAACCATCGCCCAGGGAAGCGATATCACCGAGCGCAAGAAGGCAGAGGAAGAACTGCTCCGCAGGAATGAAGATCTCAATGCCGCATACGAGGAGATAACGTCGACCCAGGAAGAACTGCAGCAGTCCAATGATGAGCTTATCAAGTCAGAACAGGAATTGCGGAAAACAAGCCAGTATCTTGAAAACCTGATCGATTATGCAAACGCCCCGATTGTTGTCTGGGACCCGCATTTCGTGATTACCCGGTTTAACCGTGCTTTTGAAGAACTGACAGGGAGGACTGCAAGAGAAATTATCGGACAGCGGCTTGAGGTGCTGTTCCCCCAGCAATATCTGGAGGCTTCGATGGAAATTATCAGGAAGACCATGAAGGGGGAGCGGCTCAGGGTTGTTGAAATTCCCATCCTCAATCGCAGAGGAGAGATCAGGATTGTCCTCTGGAACTCCGCGACCCTTTTTGAAGCTGATGGTACCACCGTCCAGTCGACCATTGCTCAGGGTAATGATATCACCGAACGCAAGGTAACAGAAGCCGAACTTGAAGAGAGAAACGAGGAGCTCAATAGTGCTATTGAAGAACTTACCCTGCGGAGCTACGAGCTGAATGAAGCCCTGAATGAGAAGGAAGTCCTGCTCAGCGAGGTCCACCACCGGGTAAAAAATAACCTGACCGCGTTCATCTCCCTGCTTAGCCTCGAAAGTACGTACGATGAATCACCTGCTGGTCTCGCACTGAAAAAAGATCTCCAGAACCGGGCCCGGAGCATGGCGCTCATCCACGAAACCCTGTACAGGACAAAGAAATATTCCCGGGTGAACATGGATGTGTACCTTTCCACCCTGATCGGGCAGGTGGTCAGTTCCTACGAATCGGGAAAATCCATACAAACAGGTGTGGAAACCCACGGTATAACCCTCGATCTCTCGCGGGCGACACCCGGCGGTCTGATCATCAACGAGCTCCTGACCAATTCCCTCAAATATGCGTTCCCGCCTTCGTTTGACTGCGAGACGATCCGGGGTGCACCCTGCATGATAACGGTGAGCCTCATCGAAGACGATGGCGCGTATATCCTGACAGTCAGGGACAATGGCATCGGGCTGCCCCGGGATTTCGATATAGCGAGCACAAAAACACTGGGCCTCAAACTTGTCAACTTCCTGGCAAGGCACCAGCTCAGGGCATCTGTCGAGGTCCATTCAGATAATGGTGCGGAATTCCGGTTCAGGTTCCAGGATAAAGTATAGCTTCTACGGTATTGCGTAACTCGCGGAACATCAGGGGAATGGAATTACCTGTATCCCAATCCTCCTTCTCCTCCTGTTAACGGGTGTATTCCCCTTCATACAGTCGGGATGAGACAGTTGGGGATCAAGCGGGAACACAGGGATATACGGTTAATTTGTAACCTGGGGAGGATATGGATAAGGGACTTTTTACCTGCGTCAGGTCTCACCTCTGTCGGATCGATCATGCCGGACGGTTTTCCATCAGGCACGGGAGATCCCGATTGTCATGCTGACCGCCCCGGTTGCCCCTTCAATCTCCCAGTCCTTTACCAGATCATGGCTTCGGAGGGTACCGCCCGGTTTTATAAAGGTGAACCGGGCCTCTTTGCCGGGCACTGTGGCTAAAACCTCTCCGGCGATAACGGGTCCGCTGTTTTTGCTGAGAAGACCGTAGACCCTGGGATCCTTAACCAGCACTTCTGCCGATATGAATTCGCTGACAACGAGATCCAGTTGTTTGCGCATTTCCTGGATCCGGCGGATGACCTCGCGCTCATACCCTTCCGTTTCGAGGTCGTCATCGAGCCTGACATCTACATAGACAGTTGCATCCTGCATGGGCGCAGCGAAGATGTCAGCCGGGAGTTTTTCGGTGAAGGTCACGTGTTCCGCCCCGATTTCGAAGGACTCGTTGCCGGTACCGAGGATGACGGTCCGCCCGGCTTCGGTCTCCGTTTTGAGGAAGTTCCCATCAGCCGTTTCGATAAGCCCCTTAACCCTGAAAGAGTTCTTGCCAAACCCCTTCCCGAGCGCCTTCATCACCGGATCTGCATGCCACCCAATCCGGTCCCACCTTCCGGTAATGACGGAGACCTTGCGGGCATTGGCCCTGTCCATGCAGACGGCGTTCAGCCGTTCAATCGCGTCTTTCACCGTTTCCGACCCGGTAACCACAACTACCTCGGAAACCGGCCAGCGGAGTTTCCGCCTTCCCGCCTGCCGGGCGTTGGCACATGCATCATCAAAAGATCTGACGATAGTAACCGCCTGTTCCAGAGATGCCTCAATGAGCGAGGAATCGCCGGCATCCCAGTCCAGCAGGTGAATGCTTGACGGATCATTTCCGCACCTGAGGTTCTGGTAGATCTCTTCGGTGAGATGCGGGCAGAACGGGGCAAGCAGCGTGCTGAGCCGCCTCATGACGTAATATATTGTCTCGTAGGCAAACACCTTCTGTTCCGACTCTCCCTCAAGCCACATCCGCGGGCGGACGAGCTGGACGTACCAGCGTGAGAGATCTTCCAGGATGAAGGTCACCAGTTCACGGGTTGCCCGGTGGAGCTGGCATCCTTTCAACGCCATGTCGACGGTGGCCGCGACCGAATTAATGCGGGATATGATGAAACGATCCTCGTCCGGCATGCGGTTGATATGCATCCTGACGAACGAATCGTCCCATGTCCCGCCCCTGTTCGACGGTTCGAATGCGTCGAGTCTCATATAGGGCAGGGGGAAGCGGTACACATTCCAGAGGATATTTACCGCACGGTTGATGGTGCCCACACCCTCCCAGTTAAACTTCAGGTCATCCCAGGGAGCCGATGAGGAGAGCACGTACAGCCGCAGGACATCGACACCGACTTTTGCGATGACCTCTTCGGGTGTGACCACATTGCCAAAGCTTTTTGACATCTTCTTGCCCTCGGCATCAAGAGCAAAGCCGTGCATGCAGACACTCTTGTAAGGCGCCCTGCCAAATGCGATCGTACTTGCACCCAGCTGCGAATAGAACCAGCCCCGGGTCTGATCCTGGCCTTCGGTAATGAAATCTGCCGGCCAGAGCGCCTCAAACTCATCGGTTTTTCCCGGAAAACCGAGGGTTGCCCAGGATGCAACTGCAGAGTCGAACCAGACATCGAAGATATCCTCCACCCTCTTCATCGTACCGCCGCAGCTGCAGGGGATTTTTACTTCATCCACCCAGGGGCGGTGAGGGTCTTTGAGAGGTTTGCCGCTTGCCTCTTCCAGTTCCCTGAGCGTGCCGATAACCCGGTAACGGTCGCACTTTTCACATACCCAGACCGGGATCGGAATTCCCCAGTAGCGCTGGCGGGAAATGCACCAGTCGCGGGCTTCTTTGATCCAGTCATAGAATCGTGCACTGCCTGCCCATTCGGGATACCAGGTGACTTCGGCGACCTCCGACAACATCAGGTCACGCATCTCAGAGGCTTTCAGGAACCACTGCGACGTCGCCCGGAAAATGATCGGGGTTTTACAGCGCCAGCAGTGCCCGTAGCGGTGGACGACGGTCTCCTGGGCGAGCAGGTGACTGCCGAGAGCGACAAGGACATTCTCGTTCGATTCCCGCACGTACTGGCCGGCAAATTCTCCGCCTTCTTCTTTGAACCTTCCGGCACCATCGACAGGACAGAAAATCGGGAGCCCCTCTTTCATCCCGAGCACGTAATCGTCCCACCCGTGTCCCGGTGCGATATGTACGATGCCGGAATTTTCAAGCAGGACGAAATCAGCAGATACGACCTTATGGTTAATCTCACGCTGGGCCGGTACATGCCGGTGGAGGGGTGAATCGTATACCCAGCCCTTAAGATCTGACCCTTTCTTCTTTTCGAGTACGGTAAAGTTCTTGAAACGCCCCTTTTTCAGTACAGACGTGACAAGGGGCTCTGCAATCCAGAAGCATTCTGTTTTATCATCTTTCACTGCCGAGACCTTTGCGTACTCAATCGTGTCTGAAACTGCGACAGCGACGTTTGCCGGCAGGGTCCAGGGGGTTGTTGTCCAGATAATGAGATATTCATCCTGTTTTCCCTTGAGGGGGAACTTGACAAAGACCGAGGGATCTTTTTCGTCCCAGTATTCAACTTCCGCATCTGCGATCGCGGTTTCGCATCTCGGGCACCAGTTCACCACCCGGTGTCCCCGTTCAAGCATTCCTTTTTCTTCTGCACGTGCCAGTGTCCACCATGCCGCTTCGATATATTCCGGTTTTACGGTCTGGTACGCGTTTTTAAAGTCAAGCCAGACACCGAGACTGGCAAACTGGTCATCCATGAGCAGTTTGTTGTTGATGGCAAACTCCCTGCATTTCTCGATAAACTGCTGGATGCCAAACTTCTCGATGTCTTTTTTGGATTTGAACCCCAGTGCCTGTTCCACCTTGACTTCAATCGGCAACCCGTGCATGTCATAGCCTGCACGGTCGATGACATTTTTGCCGTTCATCCGCTGGTAGCGCAGGATGCTGTCTTTCAGGATCTTGTTCCACGCGGTCCCGAGATGGATGGTCCCCGTGGTATACGGTGGGCCGTCAACAAAAAAGAATGGTTTCCCGGCACTGCGCCGATCTTTTACCGACTTGTATGTGTCATGGGTGCGCCAGAATTCCTGCACCTCACGCTCGATCAACTGCGCATTGAAGTTGGCGGTGACTTCCTTCACAAAACCCCTCTTGAATATCTATTGGACGCGAAAATGTGCGTACAGGAATGTTGGTGCCGGAGGACAAAGTAGTTTTTCTCCTCATTTGTGCAGATCTGAAAGTCGGCATCTGTTAAAAATCAGGGTAACATTCTGAAATCGTAAGTCATATATGCGTGACTTTTATAGTACACATCATGAGGATCCGTTATTACGCGTTTGTTTTTGCCGGGCTTGTATTTCTGGCGTCATGTTTTTCCGGCTGTGTCACGTCCCGCTCAGCCAGCGGTCCCCAGCCTCCAGTCGAGTCCACCTACACGCCGGTTAAAACAACCAGCCCGCCAGTCACGGCAAGTCCGGGTACAACGGCAGCAGCGGGCAAAATTATCGACACCACCATCAACATCCGCTTTAATGACTATAACTGCCTTGATATCCAGGAGGGACTCGGGGTGGTGTATCTCAACCCTGATGAAAAGTACAGTGTCCGGGTATCTCCGCCCGCCAATCCGGTCAATATAAATCTCCTGCTGCTGGACGTCGGCGACCGGGAAAGGATCCAGGTTGTTAAGCCGGAATGGAACACGGTCACCAAAACATGGGACTACCCGGGCATTGTGCCCCTGCTCCAGTTCAATGATGTCTCCATCACGGCAGAAAAGACCGTCACGATAAAGAACCAGGGCAAGTATTACCTCTGTGCAGACGACCGGAAGGAGTCGGGAGTAAATGACGCGGTGATCAGGGTACCGGTAAGAGTTACAAGAGTATGATCGGGGCTGTTTTTAGAACGTCCCTCTCCTTTGGAAACCAATAATTGGACAGGTGTATATACCAACGTCATTTTTCCGGCAGGGATTATGCAAACCGTCCTGCACCAGAGTATGGAACAACATTCAGATGATAATTGATCACAACAAAAGGTTCGAATATGGACGCGTATCCGATAATTCTTGGCGGTGTAAAGAAACAGACCGATGAAATCGTGAATGTCCGGTTTCCCTACACCGGTGAAATTTATGCTAAGGTCTGCCAGGCAGGCCAGAGTGACCTGGAAGAGGCTGTTGCAGCGGCAGTGCGGGGTTTTGAAAAAACGAGGACACTCTCTTCCGGCGCACGATCGAATATCCTCATCCGTCTCGCCGATGAGATCCACCGGAGATCGGACGAGCTGGTCGATGTCATGGTGATGGAGGGTGGCAAAACAAAAAAATTTGCCACCAATGAAGTCAGCCGGGCTGAAATAACGGTCAGGACTTCGGCGGAGGAAGCAAAACGTATCTACGGGGAGATAATTCCGCTGGACTGGACCGGAGAGACCGAGGGCAGGATTGGATTCCTCCAGCGGTTTCCGCTCGGACCTGTCTTCGGGATTGTGCCCTTCAATTTCCCGCTCAACCTCGCCTGCCACAAGCTTGCGCCGGCAATTGCTGCAGGCAATCCGGTCATCCTCAAACCCGCGTCTGCGACGCCTGTGTGCAGTCTCCTCCTTGGTGAAATGGCACTTGATGCCGGCCTTCCCCCGGAAGCGATAAGTGTGGTGCCGTGTGCAGGTGTCCGTGCGGAACAACTGGCGCGGGACAGCCGGATTGCCTATCTCTCGTTTACCGGAAGCTGTTCGGTTGGATGGCACCTGAAGGACATCGCGGGACGCAAGAAAGTGGGACTGGAGCTGGGAGGGAATGCAGCGGTTATCGTCCACGAGGACGCAAACCTCGATTTTGCAGCAGACCGCATCGCGACGGGAGGTTTCATAAACGCCGGACAGGTCTGCATTTCTGTCCAGCGGGTACTTGTCCACCGCCCCGTGTTCGATCGCATGCTTGAAAAAATTCTCTTATCGGTAAAGGCACTGAGGATCGGCGATCCCCGTGAACCATCGACAGATATCGGTCCGATGATCGACCAGCAGAAGGCAGAGGAAGCATACCGGAAAGTCAAGGAAGCTGTCAGGCAGGGTGCACGGGTTCTGACAGGCGGGACGCTCGATGGCACCTTATTTACACCGACGATAATTACTGACACGACGCCGGATATGAGAATTAACCGTGAGGAGGTCTTTGCCCCGGTTATCTCCATTGCTCCCTATGACACATTTGCAGAGGCCCTGCAGATGGCAAACGCCAGTGACTTTGGTCTCCAGGTGGGTGTTTTTACGCAGAATATCAACCGGGTTATGCGGGCATTCAGCACCATGGAAGTCGGGGGCGTGATGGTAAACGACATCCCGACATTCCGCGTCGATCAGATGCCCTACGGCGGCTTGAAAGGATCAGGGATCGGGCGTGAAGGCCCACGGTACGCGATTGAAGAGATGACTGAACTCCGGCTGATGGTAATAAACAGGAATGGCGGGGCGAATCAGGACTGAAAAGGTATGGGACAGATCGCGGTAATCGGCCCTGCAGATCCAACCACGGAAGAGTACGAGACTGCCAGGACCGTCGGTTTTCTTGTCGCGGGGAATCGCGAAACCCTTGTCTGCGGAGGGCTCTCCGGCGTGATGGAAGCAGCGTGCCGGGGTGCACAGGAACAGGGTGGCCTGACAGTCGGTATTGTACCTGATGCCGGGAACGGGAACCGGTTCCTGGACGTCGTCATCCGGACGGGACTCGGGCACGCCCGGAACACACTGGTCGCCCAGTCTTCCGATGCGGTCATCGCGATCGGGGGAGGTTACGGGACTCTCTCGGAGATTGCCATTGCGCTGAAGATCGGGCATCCGGTCTTTGGCATAAAAACATGGGAGATCGAGGGGGTAGTGAAGTGCGCGACACCCGAAGAAGCGGTGCTTATGGCAGTACGCGCCGCACGCCTGTCTCCCGGGTATCGTACCCCCCGAGGCGGTCCATAATTTCCCTAAACGGAGGCGAGGTAACTGCCGCACAAAGTTCCGCGACTCTCGGATCATCAAGGTGCTCACGGCGGATGGCAATCTCGTAGCGTTCGGTCGCAACGGTTTTGAAGGGCAGGCCGAGTGCCTTTGCCGCGCTAAAGACACACATCCCCGCATCAACCTCGCCCGTTTTAACGGCGAGTGCAACGGCAAGATGCGTAGTCACCTCCCGCTCATAACCCTGCAATGCATCATGGCTGATGCCCCGGATCTTAAGTTCATGATCGAGCAGCATCCGCGTCCCGGACCCTCTCTGGCGGTTGATAAACGAATGCCTGACAAGGTCGTCAAATCCAATACCAGTACGTGATACGATGCCCTGCTGGCGCTCGGCAACGCAGAGGAGGATAATATCCTCTCCAGGGATGTATTTTTCCAGGTACGGGATATTGTAATCACCATTTTCTGCAAGCAGGTGCATTGGAGCGGCGTGGCACTCGTTTTTCTTTAAAGAAAAGATCCCCCCCATACTTCCGACATGGGTAGAGTGAAGTCCGATCTCTTTTTTCTGGAGAAGATCGGCAAGGTAATCAATCAGGGGATCGTGGCTGCCGGTGATAAGGAGTGCCTTTTCTGCTTCGGCCCGGGAGACGGTCAGGGTCGCCGGCACAATTTTTCCTGCTTCACAGCCCTCCACGCCGGCGGGTATTTTCAGGTTCGCGTTTGACCGCACCGCACTCATCTGCACTCCGGCTCCACGGGACAGGGGAGTAAGCACCCAGCGGTCTCCCACCTGTCCGAGTGAGCACAGGACAAACTCATCACTCCCGATATCCTTGGACACGGAAACCGTTAACAGGGCATCGACTGTTCCGAACGATGATACAGGAAGCCCGAACGCATAGACGAGGGGAGTGACGAGTTCGCGGAGCACCGTCAGCGCGGAAAGAGGATACCCCGGCATACCGATGACCGGTTTTCTGTCAATCCGCCCGATAATCGCCGGTTTACCCGGTTTTATCGCGATCCCGTGGACCAGCACCTCACCAAGCTCTGCGATGACATCGGCAGTGAAGTCCTTTGTCCCCGCAGATGACCCGGCAGAGATGATAACAACATCATTTTCCCGGACAGCCTGCTCCAGTATTTTTTTAATATCTGCCGGATTGTCTTTTACCATGGGGTATCGCGTACAGGTAGCGCCAAGAGCCACCAGCATCGCTTCTGCCATCACCGTATTGCTCTCCACAACCTGACCGGGGGCCGGGCGGGTACCATGGCTGACAAGTTCACTTCCCGTTGGTATCAGGCCGATCCGGACCGTGAGTACGGGGACCTCGGTAATGCCATATGCGGCCAGGGCCCCGGTATCATGGGGGCGTATCCGGTGGCCGGACGGCAGGGCCATCTCAGACTCGCCGATATCCTCACCAGCAGGGCGGATGTGCTGCCAGGACGGGGCTGCCTTCCGGATGATGAATTCCCCGTGATCGATTTGTACCTCTTCGATCATGATCACCGCGTCATACTCCGGCGGCACAACATTGCCGGTATTCACTCTCACTGCCTGTTTTATCATGACCGGGTGCTGTTCGCCTGCCCCCCGGGTCTGGCGGCTGATCACGGCAATACCATCCATCGCTGCAAGGTGCACCTCGGGAACCGAGTACCGGGCAAAGATGGGTTCAGCAGTTACCCTTCCGACTGATGCAATCAGGGGGACCAGCTCGCGTGCCGGAGTGCAGGAAAAACCGGTCCGCAGAAGAGAAAGGGCATCGGAAAGCGAAGTCACGGTGAGATAGCGCTTTACCACAGTATCACCTCGACCAATGTTCCCGTCTCCAGCCCTTCACTTTCTGCAGGCACCCGTACGACTCCCGTACTTTTCACCAGGGTGTTCAGCAGACCGGATTTTCCGAACAGGGGAGTTGCGATCCCGTTTTTTACGGCAACCCGCACGTAATCCTCCCTGCCTTTTGCGGAGGGCACGTTCTGATCCAGCGCGGCCTGCAGGGTTCGCACACTGCTGCCCGTTTCACCGGTCATGGCAGTGATCAGGTGTCGGACGATTGCAATGAGCACGATAAATGCAGAAGCCGGGTGGCCGGGCAACCCGATAACCGGCCTGCCATTGCATTTCCCGATGATCGTTGGTTTGCCGGGAGCGATCGCGATACCGTGGATGAGGACCCTACCCCGTTCTTCGATAATTGCCGATACCATATCACGTTCGTCTTTCGAACTGCCTCCGGAGATCAACACCACATCGCATTCTGCGGTTGCCCTGCTGATACCTGCACCGAGGGCATCGCGGTCATCCCTGACAATGCCATAGAATACCGGAAAACACCCCCAGTCCCTGACTGCCGCTGCGATGACATACGAGTTCACATCCCTGACCTGTCCTGCCTGAGGCCTGACACTCACCGGCACCAGTTCGTTGCCGGTAGAGAGGATCCCGATCTTCGGCATCCTGGTCACGGGAACATCCCTGCATCCTGCAGCAGCAAGCACTCCGATGTCCTGTGCCGAAAGTCGTTTACCCATGCGGAGGACCGGCTCTCCCTCTGAAAAATCCTCGTTATACAAAAGAACGTTTTCCCCAAAAGCGACGGATTTTTTGATGAGGATTTCGTCGCCGATCTGCTCGGCATGTTCAATCATCACCACCGCATCGGCACCTGCCGGGAGGACCCCCCCGGTAGGGACGTAGATGCACTCACCCGGCTGCAGGTTCATTCCGGCAGACGCTCCCATGGCAACCCTGCCCATGAGGGCGAACATCGAGGGAATGGCATCACTCGAACCCACGGTCTCAGCTGCCCGGACAGCGTACCCGTCGACAACGGTGCGGGTAAAACCGGGGATGTCCACGTCTGCTGCTATATCCCGTGCGAGGATGCGGTGGAGTGCATCTGCGAGAGGGACCGGTTCAACCCCGCATCGTACCGCGATCATCCTGAGTTCATCAACAGCCTTTGAGACAGAAACGAGCTGTAAAAAAAGACTCATTTAAAGCAGCCCAGCTG
>DADT01000008.1:46200-84938 GCA_002495065.1 Methanoregula sp. UBA471
GCCTGTTCAATCTTGTCTGCGTCCATGGTAACAATATGATGTGTATTTCTTCATAGTGTTTACTCATCCTGCACCGGAACACCCTTAATCGTGATAAACACAACAATGGGATAATGAAAGTTGCGCTGATCAACTCCCGGCAGGATAAGGCGGGAGTGAATATACGGCACCATATTGAAGAGATGCTCAATACCGGGATGTGGAAGGAACATGCCCGGTCCTACGAGTTCATCGAAATTGAGGAGCGGCTCATCCATGCGGAGCATGTTGACCGCCGGACCGATGCGGATCTCATGATCTTTCTTTCGCGGCATTCCAGCGTACATCCCGTGCCCGTCCTGACCGTCCACGTGACCGGAAATTTCAGGACAGCGGATATCGGAGGAACTCCCCGCACGCTTGCCCCTGCAGCGACGGGAATGATGCAGGCCACCCTCCGCATGCTGTCACGGTACTGTCCTGAAGGCTACCGTGTCTCATATGAGGTTACCCACCACGGACCGACTGCACTTTCCCTCCCCTCTTTTTTCGTGGAGATCGGAAGTACCGAGAAGGAATGGACTGACCTGGCTGCCGGGAAAGCAGTAGCAGAGAGCGTACTCTCTGCATCTCCTGCAAACCCTGTACCGCTTATCGGTTTTGGGGGTACCCATTATGCGGTCCGTGAAACGGAAATTGCCCTCACCTCCCGGGGGGCATTCGGCCATATTGCCCATACCCGGGAAATTGCCACACTTGACGAAGAGATGGTCCGGGCAATGATGGAAAAGAGCGAAGCTGTTGCCGCGTACATCGACAGGAAAGCCCTGGACCGTGAAGACCTTGGCAATCTTGCCTCCCTCCTGAAGCGGCTCGGCATCCTCCGTCTGACAGAAAGCGAGATCATGGCACTGGGGCACCTGTCATGGAATACCTACCGGAACGTGCGGGAGATGGCAGAACAGGTCTCCCCGGATGCCCGGTGTTACATCCATGACCTGCAGGGTGAAGGAAAATTGTGCACGGTCAGGATAGATCCGGTTTTACTCGGCGAAACGGTAAAATCCGGGGAACCGGAGCTGATAAAAAATCTTGAAAAACTGCCTCTCGTTCACCTTTCAACGGAAGGTAACCGGCTTCTTCCCGAATTTATCACGTTTGAAGCCCATTCGTCACGAATAATACATGATTTAAATACATTGTGCGTGAAAATCATACGTAGTAACGAGATCACTGTTACGGAGAAAGATACCCTGATCCTACGTAAGGTAAGGTTTGATCCCCACAAAGCGCGCGAACTTGGGGTACCGCCCGGACCTTCCTACAAGCATCTGGCTGAAGGTCAGGAGATCACGATCGATGGCAGAGTGATTGTACCTGCTATGGTCTCATCCAGCAGTGAAATTAAGATCCACATCCCGGGGTTGGAGAAGTATACATGAGGTCAATTGTTGAAGAGGCACTTACCAAGGCGAGGGACGAGACTGTCCTTCCCTCGCAGAATAACGAAGACCTTGACCAGATCCTGGCTGAGCTCAAAACTGAGATCACCGTGATTGGTTGTGGCGGCGGGGGATCGAACACGATCTCCCGTATGATGGAAGAAGGTATCCACGGCGCAAAGCTCATTGCGATCAATACGGATGCCCAGCACCTTATCCGTACCCAGGCGGATCAGCGCATTCTTGTCGGCAGACAGAGGACCCGTGGTCTCGGAGCCGGCTCCATCCCCCAGATCGGGGAAGAAGCGGCTCTCGAAAATGAGCAGGAGATCCGGGCGGTCGTTTCCGGATCCGATATGGTCTTCATCACGGTCGGTCTTGGCGGAGGTACCGGTACAGGTGTCGCCCCGGTCGTAGCCAAATCTGCCCGGGAAGAAGGTGCACTTACCATCGCGATCGTCACACTGCCATTCGCCGCGGAGGGTGCCATCCGCATGGAGAATGCCGCAGCCGGCCTTGAACGCCTCCGGGATGTGGCGGACACCGTAATCGTGGTCCCTAACGATCGTCTTCTCGAAGTCGTTCCCAAATTACCCCTCTATGCCGCATTCAAGGTGGCAGATGAAGTCCTTATGCGGGCGGTCAAGGGTATCACCGAGCTTATTACCATGCCCGGACTCGTGAACCTGGACTTTGCAGATGTGCGCACCGTCATGGAGCGTGGTGGCGTAGCCATGATCGGGATGGGAGAGAGTGACAGCGAGGATAAAGCAGCGGACTCGGTTAAAAAGGCAATCCGGTCTCCTCTTCTCGATGTGGATATCAGCGGTGCAACCGCTGCACTGGTCAATGTGGTTGGCGGACCGGATATGACCATGGAGGAGGCCGAAGGTGTTGTGCAGGAAGTGTACAACCGCGTTGACCAGAATGCGCGGATTATCTGGGGTGCACAGATCGACCCCGCGATGCAGAACAAGATGCGGACCCTGCTGGTGGTCACGGGCGTACGGTCGCCACAAATATATGGTCGTAATGAGAAGCTTACCCCCAAAGTACAGAAACAGTTTGAGATCGATTTTCTCAAGTGAGCAGATATGGAAATTTCAAAACCTGATATCAATGTCGATATACTCCACGAGGAGTTATTCCGCAAATACCTGCGGGTGATAAAACTCGCACGCACACCCACCCGGGAAGAGTTTACCAAGATCGCGACCGTCGCTGCGGCGGGTGTCCTGGTTGTCGGACTGATCGGATTTATCATCTACGAGTTCTTCGTCGTACTACCGAACTGATGGGCATGACACAACCAGTACCACCCGCGCCCGCAGCGCCCCAGATTCCTGCCAGCCCCGAGGTCTTCAACAACCGTATCTTTGCGATAAAAACAACATCCAAGCAGGAGCGGACGGTTGCTGACAACATCCTCAAGGCGATTGAGACCAAGGCGACCGATGTCAAAGTCACCGCCATCATTGTTCCCAACGAACTGCAGGGATATGTCCTCATCGAAACACCGGAGAAGCTGAACAGGATTGAGCAGCTCGTAGAGAAAGTTGCACACGCGCGATCGGTCATCAAAGGGGAAACGAGCCTTGCCGAGGTCGGCCATTTCCTCATCCCGAAACCGGTCGTTGCCGGTATCGATGAAGGCACCATTGTCGAACTGATCGCCGGGCCGTTCAAGGGCGAGAAAGCCGTGGTCAAGCGCGTTGATTCTGCAAAGGAAGAGATCACGGTCGAACTCTACGAAAGTGTCGTCCCCATCCCGATCACAGTACGGGGCGATAATGTGCGTGTTGTTGAGAAGTTCAAGGACCGGTAAATTACTCCTCTTTTTTTTTAGTCGAACCTTACAGAGCAATAACGGTTAATGCAATTTTTTACGGGATTGGACAATCGGAAAGGGTCTTCCTTCTGCATCTATCCTCCATCGAAGATGTGGAGTAATAAGGGTCTGAAAAATGAGGGAAAATAAGCCCTATACAGGCTCCGATCCTCTCTTCATCCCCTACACGCCATTTTGAAAAATCTCTTAACATCGTTTTTTTCAGTTCCTGTGGAGAATACTCCCGAATACCCATTTGTTTGCCAAAATAAGGCTGATTTATACCTCACCTGTTGGCTCGTAAAGCCCTTTAAATCGTGCCGGTTTTGAACCTTTAATTTACCCCATCCGGTCCCCAAAAAGGCTGCCGGAAGGCGCATATGAAGGTTGTTTTTCCGACGAAGATTTGAAAACGGAAACTGACAGGAAAGAATAGACGGTCGCGAAGGGCTACTGAATTCGCCGAAGACAGACGAAGCATGACGTGATCGGTAGTTCAGGTGCATTTGTGTGCCTCACGTTTGAACTCTTATCGGGATTGCTTCCTGACCCGTAGCGGGATTTTTTTTCTTATAGCTTTGCAGCATGATTTTTTTCTAATCCAGGATTCTCTCAAAGTGTACTACTCTTTTTTTAGAAGGTGATGGAGTCCATTACAGGAGTAGACATGTGAAGTTATTTTCGAAATCCAGATATTCTATACGAAAAATTTATTAATGTAGGAAGGAATATTCCTTCCTACAAAAATGAGGAGGAAAATTTTGGCTTGTAAAGAAAATCGACTAAGACTGATCAGTATCCTGCTCTGTCTTCTTGTATGTGCTCTTCCTGTTTTAGGTGCAGATCCTTCAGGGAAAGCAACGTATGAGGAAAACCCCAGCACAGCAGTGAACTTCAGCTGGGTACTTATCTGTGGGTTTCTTGTCATGAGCATGCAGGCAGGATTTGCCCTGCTTGAAGCCGGCCTGACCCGGGCAAAAAATGCAGCGAACATCATGATGAAAAACATGATGGATTTCTGTATCGGAGCTCTCGGATACTGGGCGGTTGGTTTTGCCCTGATGATGGGCACTGCTACGGGTATAACCGGCCTGATGATTGGCCTGAACGGCTTTTTCCTGTGGGGAGATGCGTATGATGTTACCACAATTGAGATGTGGTTCTGGCAGATGGTTTTCTGCGCTACGGCAGCTACCATTGTTTCAGGAGCTATGGCTGAACGTACTAAGTTCAGTACTTATTTAATCGCCAGCCTGGTTGTCACGGCTTTCATCTATCCTCNNTCTACGGGCACTGGATGTGGGGCGGAGGGTGGCTCTCCCAGCTGGGTGCACTTGACTTTGCCGGCTCGGGGGTTGTCCACGCAGTCGGCGGTTTCATTGCCCTGGCCGGTGCATGGCTTGTCGGTCCCCGTGTCGGAAAATACCGCAAAGATGGTACCCCGAATGGTATTCCCGGCCATAGTATTACTTTAGCCATCCTTGGTGTTTTCATCCTCTGGTTTGGCTGGTTCGNNTCGGGTTTAACCCGGGGAGCACGCTTGCTGCCACCGAGCTCAGGATATCCATCATCGCGGCAAATACCGTCCTCGCTGCAGCAGCCGGTGGGATTATAGCGATGTTCCTGACCTGGTGGAAGTATGGTAAACCCGACGTTCCCATGGCTGGTAATGGTGTCATTGCCGGGCTTGTGGCAATCACTGCAGGATGCGCATGGGTCAATCCTGCTGCCTCCGTCCTGATTGGCCTTATCGCCGGGGTACTCGTTGTGGTCAGTGTCTGGTTCATAGACTGGAAACTGCATATTGATGATCCCGTCGGTGCAATCTCCGTTCACGCTGTCAACGGTGTATGGGGTATCCTTGCGCTTGGCCTTCTTGCCGATGGTACGTACGGGGAGGTCACCGGCTTACTGTATGGTAATGCCGGGTTCATGGTATCCCAGGTTATCAGTGCTGTAACCGTCTTCATCTGGGCATTCGGTATGGGTGCAATCATGTTCTACATCCTCAAAAAGACTGTCGGTCTGCGGGTATCGGATCGGGAACAGATCGAAGGGCTTGATATCGGTGANNAAAAGGTGATTGAGATGATAAAAGTTGAAGCATTTATCAGGTCACAGAAGGTCGATGAGGTAAAGACGGCCCTCGATGCAATCGGTGCAGGGTCGATGACCGTTTCCGAAGTGAAAGGAAGGGGTCAGCAGAAAGGAATTACCCAGCAGTGGCGCGGAGCTGAGTACGTGGTGGATTTCATACCAAAGGTGAAGCTCGAAGTTGTCGTCCCGGATGAGAAAGCCGAGAAGGTTGTGGATATCATCTGCAATGTGGCGAATACGGGAAACATCGGCGATGGGAAAATCTTTCTCATACCGGTAAAGGATGCCATCCGGGTTCGGACAAAGGAGCGAGGGGACCGGGTCCTGTGAGACAGGGAATCCAGTCCCCGTTTTTTTGAACGGGCATTCTGGTTTTCACCCTTTCTCGCAGTCAACGGTTCGTGGTAACCTGCATCTTCGGTGTTATCATCGATAAAACGACCGGACTGTGGATCTATAGAAGAGGAAGATTAGGTCGGTCCCGGCATTTCTCAGCACAGAAAACAGTACTAATCCGGGAGGGATTATCATGAAACTGGTTAAAACAATCATCAAACCGGAATGTTTCGGGGTCGTCAAGAAAGCGCGTGAGGACAAAGGCTTCGTCAGCATGACCACTTCCGAGGTTTGGGGACGCGGGGAGCAGAAAGGTATTTCCCTGGACTACCGGGGAGACAGGATGAGAATCGATATGCTTCCCAAGATCCAGATAGAGGTCGTAATCAAAGAGAAGGATGTCGAAGCAGTGATCGCCACCATCACCGAGTCGGCCCGGACCGGGAAGATCGGGGACGGGAAGATCTTTGTTATACCGGTTGAGCGTGCGATCCGTATTCGCACCGGGGAAACGGAGGTGTGATAAAAACCCGTATACCAGCAAAACCTATACCAGCACACCAGTACTTCCCCAGCCGGACAGGGAATTCACCTCCCCCTTGCCGGCTTCGGATGCAAAGCATGAATGTCAGGCACACCCGTCAGCCGGAAACGGTTTGTGAAATAGTTGGTTTATGATTCTTTTCCACCTATCAGGAAGCCAGTGAAATAATCATGATATCCTCACCGTTATGGGAAATGGAGAACTCTCTGCTATTATTATGATAATGAGTGAGAGCCGGGTATGAAGATGATCTGGGCTGTAATACGGCCGGAATCAACGCAACGGGTAATCAAAGCCCTTGACAGAGCCGGCATCGGAGGAATGACCCGCATCCACGTGACCGGTCATGGAAAGGAGTTGGGAATAACCCTTGGCGCCATCCGCTACATGGAAATTCCCAAGGAAATGCTGATGATCGTGGTACCGGACAATGATGTGGCAAAGACCGTCATAATCATCCGATCTGAAGCAAAGACCGGGCCGGAAAATGCACCCGGCGAAGGCACTATTGGTGACGGAAAGATCTTCGTTACCTACGTAGATGACGCTTTTTCGATCCGGACCGCCGGCAAAAGCAGGCAGGGTACGGAAATGACATGAAGCAGATCATTGCTATCATACGAGACGAACGGATTGAAGCAACCAAGGAAGCCCTCGAAATTATCGGAGTTACCGGAGTCACGTTCCTGTATGTCTCCGGCCGCGGCCAGCAAAAGGGGAAGATCAGCACACACGAATTGGGCGTATCCCTGAACCGAAACCTGCGGATGCCACTCATGAACGCCCATTACGGCAGGGAGCCCCCGGATGACCCGACCGAAGTAACCGGGTCCCCATTTCCCCCGGATACCGAGTTCGCATTTGGTTTTCTGCCAAAACGGATGCTTATCATGGTTGCATGTAATGATGATGTCAGTCGGATTGTCCAGGCTATTGTGAATGCCAACCTGACCGGCAGTCATGGTGACGGGAGGGTCTTTATCTGCCCGATGATCAGTGCTATCCGGGTCAGGACCGGGGAACAGGGTGACAGGGCTCTGTCGTGATAAGGGAAGGGGCAGTCCGCAACGGCCAATTGAATGTTTAATGACCAGCTGGAAGACTCACCGGGTAGTCAGGGTTATTATGGAGATGTAAGATTATCTCTCGATCTTTCCACGTCGAAGAAATTTTGATTTTGGAAGGGTGAGGTAAAACAAGTCCAAATCAGGCCCCGTTTCACTTTTCCCGATCCCGACCAATTCGGGAAAATCCTGCAAAACCTTCCATTTTGATTCCTGTGGAAAATGAGGTATTATTGCGCCATATTTGGTAAAATACGGCTGAAATGCACCTCTCCCAATGACCGGCAAAGGCCTTTAAACCGGGACAAATTCAGACAGTTCATTTAACCCGTCCGGGCCCCTAAAGCCTGCGGGAATGAAGATATGAGGATCTTTTTTCCGACGGAGGTTTCAAAAATGGGGTTAAGCGTATCGCTTCCGGGGATACTAGATCCGCCAGCCTATGGTCCGGTTTATTTACAGTCTTCCTAGGTGACGATAAGTTACTTTTTTTCAACAAATTTTTATATATCAATCAATCTGGGATCTATGGCAATCGCCTTATTATACGCATCTTCTGCATCTTTATTCAATCCTAACAGCAGCATAACCTTTGATTTCTGGTAATATGCAAGGGGTATTTCCGGATTTAGAATTGGAGAACTCGGAATTGTTTCTGTGATACCTCCGAGGTAGATTTCAGTAATTTACCGGACACTTCAAAAACTGAAAACCAACAAAACCCTTAATTATAATTATACCTTTATTGTGTCTGGTGCAGACCGATGAGCTTATTTGGAAAACATGAGGCAATGCCCGAAGATGCGTATGTCAATATGCAGAAGCAGATGATGATGATGCCCAAAGACCAGATGATGGGAAAGATGATGGAACTGGCCAAGATGTGTACGTGTCCCAGCTGCCCGACATACAATGAATGTGCGAAAAATGCGATGGAAACCATGTTCTGCAACCGTGGGATGAGCTTTCACTGCATCAAAGAAATGAAAGGGTGCATTTGCCCGACCTGTCCTGTTGCAAAAATGCAGGGACTGACCCACCAGTCATTCTGTGCCATGGGAAATGAGAAAACACAGAGATTCAATGGAATGCTGAAAGAATAAATGCAGATTATCATTTTTCAATCGATGATGAGTGTGGGTACCCTACACCCACCCCCTGACCTTCATCGCTTCTACGACATGCTCCACGGCAAGGCTGTACGCCGCCCTTCGCAATGAGATTTTATTTTTTACTGATGTCTCATAGACTAACCGGTACGTTTCAATCATTGTTTTTTTGAGACGGAGGTCTACCACCGCTTTGTCCCAGTGGTCCATGTTCAGGTTCTGGACCATCTCAAAATATGAAACAATAACTCCGCCTGCGTTGCAGAGAAAATCGGGAATTATCGGAATTCCCCGTGCATGGAGATGATCGTTGGCTTCAGCAGTAATGGGGCCGTTCCCGAATTCAGCAATTATCTTTGCTTTTATGCTGTCCATATTGTCGTGAGTAATGGCATTTTCCAGGGCAGCCGGAATGAGGATATCCACCTCCAGTTCAAGGAGCTGTTTGTTGGTGATATCCTCACCCAGTCCGGAGTTCATGATTGAACCGGTTTTCTTTTTATGATCCTTAAGTTTCAGTATATCAAGGCCATCCTGGTTCAGGACCCCGCCATGGCTGTCGCTCACGGCGATAATTCTGCAACCACACAGAGGATTCCCAAGCAACGCTGCATTTTCTCCTACATTCCCAAATCCCTGGATTGCAACCGTGGCTTTCCTGAGGTCAATGCCAAGATCTTTTGCAGCCTCATCAACTACGTACCATCCGCCCCGGGCGGTTGAGTCATCACGCCCCTCTGATCCACCGATACTGACCGGTTTACCGGTGACAACACCAAATGTCGTTTTTCCCAGATTATGGGAATATTCGTCCATCATCCACGCCATAGTCTGTGAATTTGTACCGACATCCGGTGCAGCTATATCACAATCCGGACCGATAAAGCGGGCGATTGCCTGAATGTAAGCTCTGCTCAACCGTTCCAGTTCACTTGCTGACAATTCCTTGGGATTACAGATCACCCCTCCCTTTGCCCCACCCAGCGGAAGATGATACAGGGCACATTTCCAGGTCATCAGCGCTGCAAGAGCCCGGATTTCGTCAATGGTCACATTGGGATGAAACCGGATTCCGCCTTTTGTGGGGCCCCGTGCGTCGTTATACTGGACCCGGTATCCCTGAAATGCTTTAACAGCTCCATCATCCATACGGACAGGAATAGACACGTGATGTTCCTGCATTGGTGTTTTTAAAAGAGCCTCCATATTTGACGAGAGTTTTAAATCGAGAGCACAGGCACATACATGCTTTTTTACTGTTTCAAAAAGATCCACGTCGGTCATATTCATCCGGTCCTTTACTGGCTGTATACTACGAAAACGGGTAAAAGGATATCGATTAATAAGGTCAGGGAATTCTCTGGTATGAGACGGTAAACGTTCACAGGGTTGACGATTCTTTTGGCACAATACATATAAACCACAATCTCCGATGCAAGGTGAAGAGGTTGCCATGAAAGAATACGATTATATTGCGCTGGGATCGGGGTCGGCGTTGGCTATTGTTACCGCGATCCATCAGAGTCATCCGAACGCGAGGATCGCGGTGATTGATAAGGACGACCCCGGGGGCATCTGTCTCAATCGAGGGTGCATTCCTTCGAAACTTCTCCTGTATCCTGCTGAACTGGTGAGAACTGTGCAGCGGACCGGGGAATTTGGGATCCAGAGCACGATTGCCGCCATCGATTTCCCCGCAGTCATGCAGAGAATGCAATCCATGATTAAAAGCGATCGTGATGCGATACAGAGAGAGTTGTCGAATACTCTACACCTTGACTACTATCATGCCGTTGCGGAATTTGTTGCGCCCTATACCCTCAAAGTCGCCGACCAGACCATTAAATCAAAAAGGATCTTTCTCTGCACCGGGTCAAAACCAACTCTCCCTCCCATAAAAAACCTCGATAAAATTCCCTACCTTACCAGTGACACAATCCTTTCTCTCGATCATTTACCAGAGAGTGTAGCGATTATCGGCGGAGGATATATCGCCGCAGAATACGGGTATTTCCTCTCGTCCATGGGTTCCCGGGTCACGATCATCGGCCGCAACCCCCGGTTTATCCCGGAAGAGGAGCCGGAGATTTCAGCACTTGCCCTGCGGGATCTCGGAAAACACCTCACGATTCTGACTAATCATGATGTCCGGGAGACCGAAAAGGGATCGGATAATAAAATCCGGATACACGCTCTCAACCGGGCTACAAAGAAGGACGTCACGGTGACTGCCGATGCTGTTCTTATCGCCTCGGGAAGGGGGCCGAATACAGACATCCTGCATCCGGAACTGGCCGGGATAAAACTGGATAAAAACGGGTGGATTGTCACGAACGAGTTTCTTGAAACCAGCCAGCCCGGTGTCTGGGCCTTCGGAGATGCGAACGGGAAATTCATGTTCAAACATGTAGCAAATTATGAAGCACGGATCGTGTACGCAAACGCCGTCCTGAAACAAAAAATTCCTGTCGATTACCGGGTAATACCGCATGCAGTTTTTTCCTCCCCCGAAATTGCCAGTGTCGGCCTTTTGGAAGAAGAAGCGAAACAAAAATCCGGCGCGGGTGCCATCCTGATCGGTTTCTCCCGGTATGAAGACACGGCAAAAGGCATTGCCATGGGTCTGAAAGATTATTTTATCAAAGTTATTGTTGAAAAAGAATCATTGAACATTCTGGGTGCCCATATCATCGGACCGCATGCTTCGGTACTCATACAGGAATTCGTTACTGTTCTTTCCTCGCCCGATCCAACGATCTCCTCAATAACCAGTACGATGCATATCCATCCGGCACTCACCGAGGTTGTCCAGCAGGCATGTGGCAACCTGATGACGCCGGAAGAATATCACAATACCATTAAGGAGCCGACGTAACCCAATAGAGACACAGAAGTCAATCACCCTCGCCTATCTTGTTTTTTTAAGGAATGTGAATATTCTGAATCTTTTTGTGGCAATGTCGGGATTATTACGAAGATGGGCGGTAATGACCTCAGCATTCTCCGTCGAAGAGGACTTGGAATTCGACATATTGTTCCTGAGAGAAAATACGCCCAAATCAGGCTCCTTTTCCCCTTCCGATATACCTGTCAATACCTTAAAACCTCGAAATATTCTCCTTTTCTGTTCCTGTGGAGAATACCTGTAATTATCGCTTTGTTTGGCAAAATACGGTAGATTTGCACCTCGCCTATTGGCCACCAAAAGCCCTTAAATCGAGATAAATTTTGCCCCCTATTTTACCCCCTCTGTGGCCCGGAAAGGCTGCCAAAATGCGAATATGAGGGTCGTTTTTTCCAACGGAGGTCTGAAAAATTTTTATGAAAAGAAGTCCATAAACTAATTCTTCAATTTCTTTTTTTTCGGCAACCGGTCTTCTTCCACGAGGTAGTTGATCACATTCTCAGAAATATCAGCCGCGTATTCCCCGGCTCTTTTCACACTTTCATTGATATACCCGAGTGCTATGGCATCGGCAGTTTCCTGCCTGAGTACTATCGAATTGATTTCCTCGCACAGGGTCTTGAGAACACGCATCGATTCAATATTGTGGTTCGCCTTTTTCATATCATTATTAAAAAACGAAACGATACTCCGGTCAAATATTCCTATGGAAAGTTCACTGGCTTTTGCGATTTTTCCGAGGATCACCGGATCTGTCTTTCTGGCAAGAATCGGTTGTGCAATAGAGACAATCCGTTCTGCATGGTCCCCGATTCGTTCAATAATCCGGCTTATGGTAAAATAATGGAGGGCCATTACCGGTGAAACGTTCATCTTTCGGGAAAGAGCAGCATTCGACAGGATCATGTTAGTCTGACGGGCTATCAGCCAGTGAAGGCGGTCGACATCATTGTCCCGGGCTGTGACATCACTGGCAAGCGTCTGGTTCTGCGTGCGAAGAGCGGTAACCGCATCCTCATGCATCGCCTTGACTATCGTGAACATCCTCTTGATGGTGTTCTCGAATGGCATTTCGGCGGGATTCAGAAGATCCTTCAGCATGATCTCGGTATCTGTCTCCTCGATTACCTCCTGCCCGATGGTCATCTGGGTGAAGTTGCGGACAACCTCACGGACAAACGGTGGCAACCGTTCTTGTGAGTGGATGACAATAAAAGAATAGCCGGAGATATACGCTCCAATCAGCAGACGGAACAGGTAAGCCGGTTCGGTGATGCCGGCAAGGTCGAACTCTTTTGTTTTCTGGGCCGGCTCCCGATCGATGGATCGGGTAATAAGGAGCGTTCCATCCGGCTGGACCTCAACCCCGAGCGAATCGTTTTTCTTGATATTTTGTTCGTCGATCCATTCCTTTGGCAACGTAAGTACATACGAAGATCCACCGGTAAACTGGACTTTCCGGAGCTCCATTTAATCCACCCTGATTGTTATCTGTATCTCTCTAGTTTACTCTATTGTAAATATATGTATCTATATTCTATGTCGAAAAAGGATATATTTCATCCAATGAACTGTAATGGTGAACACCATGAATGCAAAAAGGAATTCATATGTTTTAGTCATCCTGAGCCTCGCCGCGGTATTCATGCTGGCGTTTGCTGCAGGCTGTACAGGCAATGGAACAACGACTACAGCAACAACGGTCCCGACTGCGACCCCCTCAGTTGCTGCAACCAGCCAGGTATCAGTATCAACCACACCTGCTCAGGTAACAACTACCGCCCCGGTCTCGACCGGCGAGAGACAGACCATCAAGATCAGTGGTTCAACAACAGTCCTGCCAATTGTCCAGAAAGCAGCCGACCAGTATATGGCAGCGCACCCGTACGCGGACATCCAGATATCCGGAGGCGGGTCCGGTGTTGGTATCCAGGCGATTGGTGCAAAGACTGTCGATATCGGTATGTCCTCCCGTGAAGTGACGACGGCGGAAAAGGCGAAATATCCCGCCTTTGTAATTACTTCCGTCGCACAGGATGGTATTGCGGTCATTGTAAACCCTGCAAATGAGATCCCGTTCATTACGCTCGAGCAGATCAGGGATATCTATCTTGGTAAAATTACGAAGTGGACCCAGATAACCGGTGCTAATGTTCCGGGAACCAACAACCAGATCGTGATCATCGGCCGTGACAGTGCGTCCGGTACCCGCTCCTATTTCGATGAATCCGTCCTGCTTAAAGCCACACCAACAAAGACTATGCTGGAAAAGAACTCCAATGGAGCCGTTCTTCAGACCGTGGCCCAGACTCCCGGTTCTGTCGGCTACGTTTCCATAGGTTTTGTAAGCGAGGATGTCAAATCCCTGCCAATCTGGTACAACGCCCAGAAGATTGTTGCACCAACGATCGATAATGTAAAATCCAAGACCTACCCGGTCTCCCGTGACCTGTACATCATTACCAACGGGCAGCCCACCGGACTTGCCGGTGACTTCACCGCCTACATCCTCAGCCCGGACGGCCAGAAGATTGTGGCTGAAGAAGGCTACGTGACTATCTGATCCAGACCGGCTAAAAGGAATACCATAATTTTTCTCGGGTTGAGAGGGGGGTGCATGTCTTGAAAAAAATGAATGGTGCCTTGAGCACCTCAACCGGCACTTCCCGCTTCTCATTCGTCAAAGAACGGGCGATTAAAACCCTGTTCTTCTGCACAGCATCATTAGCAGTCGTCGTTGTTACATTCATTCTTCTTTTCCTGTTACGGGACGGTTATCCGGTATTTACAGACGTCGGGATTATCCCCTTCCTCTTCGGGGATACCTGGGCCCCGACCGCGGTGGAACCCTTGTATGGGATCTTTCCGCTTATTGTCGGTACACTCCTCGTCACCATCGGGGCAATAGTATTTGCCGTCCCGCTCTCCATCGGCTGTGCAATTTATGTCTCGGAGCTCGCATCGCCGCGGGTAAAAAACGTGCTCAAACCGGCCATCGAACTCCTTGCAGGTATCCCTTCCGTAGTCTACGGTTTTTTTGGTCTTATTGTGCTGACCGACTTCATCCGTGTATCTTTTAATATCCCGACCGGTGAGACCTGGCTTGCTGCCTCGATCCTTCTTGGCATCATGGCCCTGCCCACCATTATCAGCGTTTCAGAGGATGCCATCAGTGCCGTTCCCCGCGAGTTCAAGGAAGGTTCTCTTGCGATTGGGGCAACCCGGTGGCAGACGATCAGCAAGGTCATTGTCCCGGCAGCCATTTCCGGCATCGCTGCTGCAATTATCCTTGGTATCGGCAGGGCAATCGGTGAGACCATGGCAGTTATGATGGTTGCCGGTAATGCGGCAGTCATCCCGGATCCCATCTGGAATGTTCTTTCTCCCATCCGGACCCTAACCGCAACACTGGGTATTGAAATGGGGGAAGTATCTGTTGGCGGTGAGCACTACAGTGCCTTGTTTGGTATTGCCGTGGTCCTGCTCATCATTACCCTCATCATCAATCTTTCAGCGGTTGCGATTCTGCGCCACCTGAAAGAGGGTCAGGTTGGACGTTCAGATCGTAAATCCTTCATCCCGGCTTCCCTGCAGGAACCATTCAAACGGATCGTGATGATTATCCTGATTGCAGGCCTGGTATTATTCCTGTTCACCGCTGCACCGTGGTATCTCGCTGTTGCGATCGTGCTTGGCGCAGGTGCGTGGTACTTTGGGAGGGATCGGCTCTCAGGAAAGCAGATCGAGATGATCTCATTTGGTTTTATCATTGCTGCAGCTGTCACCGTGGTTGCCATTCTCGTTATTATCCTTGGGTATATCATCGTTAACGGGTTTCCCGCGCTCTCCTGGGATTTCCTGACCCAGCCCCCCAGGGACCTCGGGCGTGCCGGGGGCATCTTCCCTGCCATCGTCGGGACGCTGTACCTGGTTGCCGGTGCAATTCTCATCGCGCTTCCACTCGGTGTGGGAGCCGCAATCTATCTCGTGGAATACACCAGGGAAGGACGCATCACCCGGCTCATCAGGACCGGTGTTGACCTGCTCAACGGCACGCCTTCCATTGTCTTTGGGTTGTTCGGGTTTGCCTTCATCGTTCTTTTCCTGAGTGTCGGTGTGTCGTTGCTGGCCGGGCAGATCACTCTTGCACTGATGATCCTGCCAACCGTCATCCGCACAACCGAAGAATCATTGAAAACCATCCCGCAGACATTCCGCGAAGGCAGTCTCGCACTGGGCGCAACCCGGTGGCAGACGATCAGCAAGGTAGTCCTTCCACCTGCAGTCCCGGGTATTGTTACCGGGGCGATCCTCTGTATCGGGAGAGCTGCCGGAGAGACCGCTCCGATCATGTTCACAGCAGTCGTCTTCTCATCACGATTCCTTCCCACCTCCGAATTCCAGCCGGTCATGGCGCTCCCGTACCATCTTTTCATCCTGGCAACCAATGTGCCCGGTGCAGCGACCAACCAGTACGGGACCGCACTGGTACTTTTAGCCCTTGTTGTAGGAATGTATGGGATCGCAATTATCATACGAACTCATTTCCAGAAAAAATCCCTGGGATAAACCATGTCTGAATCTGCCATCATCACAACAAATAACGTAAACCTCTGGTATAACGGGAAACGTGCACTCGAATCTGTCTCCATAAAGATCCCGAGGAACAAGGTAACAGCCCTGATCGGTCCTTCCGGCTGTGGGAAGTCAACCCTGCTCCGCTGCTTCAACCGCCTGAATGATCTCATTGACCATGTAAAAATCACCGGTGAGATCACGCTCGATGATAAGAATATCCAGGAATCAGGTACTGATGTGGTGGTGCTCAGAAAAAAGGTGGGGATGGTATTCCAGAAGCCAAATCCCTTCCCCAAATCCATTTACGAGAATGTGGCGTATGGTCCCCGGGTTCATGGGGTAAAGGACAAAGCAGAGCTCGATACAATCGTTGAACATAGCCTGCGTCATGCGGCGATATGGGAAGAGGTGAAAGATCGCCTGGATGATTCAGCGCTCGGGCTATCAGGAGGACAGCAGCAGCGTCTTTGTATTGCCCGCACCCTGGCAGTTGAACCGGAAGTCATCCTTATGGACGAGCCCTGTTCAGCACTTGATCCTATTGCAACTGCAAAGATCGAGAACCTGATCGATTTACTCAAGAAGGACTATACGGTCATCATCGTCACCCATAATATGCAGCAGGCTGCCCGGGTGAGCGATTATACCGGTTTCATGTACCTCGGAAAATTGATTGAATGCGGAAAAACCGTGCAGATCTTTGAACATCCGCAAGAGGAGCTGACAGAGAATTACATAACCGGACGATTCGGGTAGGAGCACAATATGACTGATAAATTTCATGCGGAACTTAAAAACCTCAAAGCCGAAACCCTGGAGATGGCTCATCTCGGTCGGTTCATGCTCCGGACGGCTGTTGACGCGCTCATCCGCCAGGACAACGAACTCGCATCTTCGGTGGTTGCACGAAAAGAAGAGATCCATGAAATGGAGGTCCGTATTGAAGAGCACTGTTACCATCTCATCGCCCTGTACCAGCCGATGGCGAAAGATATGCGGACTATTGCCTGCACACTCAAGGTGATTACGGCATCACTCCGTATCGGGCGGTATGGCAAGGTTATTGCAAAGATTGTGGAAAAAATTTCAGACCAGCCGCACATCGCGAACCTCATGACCATCCCTCATATGGCCGATCTGGTGATCGAAATGATAGATGATTCGATCGAGGCGTACGAGAAAGACTCTGTCGCAGGAATTTCAGATTTTTCCCTTCGGGATGACACCATAGATTCCCTGCGTCAGTCAATCTTCCGCGAAGGCATCACGTACATGATGGAAGATCCAAAGAGTATCACGCGCTGCACCAACTATATCCTTGTTGCCCGGTATCTCGAACGTTGTGCCGACCATGCCTGTAAAATCGCGGAAAATGTGTATTATATGAACACCGGTGAGCGTATCGAAATCCACTGAACTCCGGATCAAGGGAGAGGATTATGAAAAAGAAGACCGTGCTCTTTATCTGTTCGTTCAATTCGGTCAGGTCGCAGATGGCAGAAGGCTTTCTCAAAGCCCGCTGCAAGGACCACTATACGGTATTCTCTGCCGGCATCGCACCGGCAGGATTGAACCCTTACGCCGTTGCGGTGATGAAAGAAGCGGGAATCGACATCTCGACACAGAAGTCCAAGCAAATTGCTCAATTCCGCGGTACCAGGTTCGATTTTGTCATCACCCTGTGCGACCGGGCAAAGAAGGCGGTGCCAAAATCTCTCCCTAAGGGAGAGACGATCATTCACCATGGGTTTGTAAGCCCTTCGGATATCCATGAGAACAAGGAGCAGATTCTTGAGGATTTCCGAACTCTCCGGGATGATATCGATGCATGGCTCACCGCAATCTTCCCGGATTGTCCTGAAAACCGGAGAGATACAGGGGTCCTCAGACATGACGGAACATCTTCGTGAGAGGAGTGCATACAATCCCGTCAATGAGAACGGTGAGGGTACGCTGAAAAAACCCCGTGTTCTCTTCATCTGTACCCCACAATTCGGCCCGATCCCAGATGGCAGAGGGATACCTCCGTAAGCATTATGGTGACCTGTTTGAGGCGGGGAGTGCAGGGACCGGGGTGCGAACCGTACACCCGCTTGCGGTTCTCGTAATGGATGAGATTGGTATCGATATCTCCGGGTACCGCTCCAAGCTCATCGATGAATTCTTTGATCAGGGAGCGGATATCGTCGTCACCGTCTGTGACAGCGTTACCAATGCCTGCCCGTTCTTCCCGGGTGCAAAAACGGTACTTCACGCCGGTTTTCCTGACCCGTCAGCCTGTACGGGAAGCCCCGATGAATGTTTCCTGCAGTTCCGGCAGGTGAGGGATGCTATCATTGCGTGGATCGATACAACACTCGTTCCGGCATATGGAAAAAAGGAACGTGTTCGTGAGGTTCTGCGATCTCGACCGCACATGTGATACGTGATGAGGTGGATATGATGCGTTTTCTCGAAGAGAAAAATATTTTATTGCGTGCCCCGGTTATACAGCCATCATGGAATCACACGGAGAGTGTGCCGATGCACCCCGATGATTACAAGGCACACCTTGCCTGGATCACAGCCAAACGGTTGCACGAGCTGGTACTGAAGGAAACGTTTCCGGAAAAATCCATATATCGCCGGATTATCGGATAATGGGTTCCGCGAATCCTGGTGCTGAAAAACGGGTAAATCGGGAAAACGATTCGGGACCACTCCTGGTGGATTTGGTCATTATTAAACATGTCAGGGATCGATGTTACCTGATCACCTGTTTTATATATTTTCCAAAAAAGAATCTGGTAGACTGACTTCATGGTTTTTACTGAGTATTCCGTGTCGATCGTGGTGAGCAGGTATTTCCAGAAAGAACTGCGGGGGATACTATGACCTCAGAACCGATCATTTCAACCAATGACCTTAACCTCTGGTACCATGATACCCATGCACTCCAGTCGATTTCCATGACTATATCAAAGAACCAAGTGACGGCTCTCATTGGTCCCTCCGGCTGCGGGAAATCAACCCTGCTCCGATGTTTCAATCGTCTGAACGATCTCATTGACTGTGTAAAGATCCGCGGGGAGATCCTGCTGGATAATGAGAACATCCATGCGGCAGGAACTGATGTGGTCATGCTCCGGAAAAAAGTGGGGATGGTATTCCAGAAACCCAATCCCTTTCCCAAATCCGTGTACGAGAACGTTGCGTACGGTCCGCGTGTCCATGGGATAAAGAACAAGGGTGAACTGGACAGCATTGTTGAGCAGAGCCTTCGTGATGCTGCGCTCTGGGATGAGGTACGGGACCGGCTGCACGACTCCGCTCTCGGTCTCTCCGGTGGACAACAACAGCGTCTTTGTATTGCGAGGACACTCGCAGTCGAGCCGAAAGTCATTCTGATGGACGAACCCTGCTCCGCTCTTGACCCGATCGCAACAGCAAAGATAGAGAAGCTGATCGATGCACTCAAACAAGACTATACGGTGATCATTGTCACGCATAATATGCAGCAGGCCGCCCGCGTCAGCAATTATACAGGGTTTATGTACCTGGGTAAACTTATTGAATTCGGGCAGACCAACCAGATCTTCGAGAATCCCCGTGAAGACCTTACGGAAAATTATATTACAGGACGATTCGGGTAGGTGGACAGGATGTCAGATAAATTTCATACGGAACTGAACAGGCTCAAACAGGATACAACAGAGATGGCGCAGTTTGCGCGGGATATGCTCCGTGAATCGCTGGATGCACTGTTCAATCAGGACACTGAAAAAGCACTTCAGGTTTATTCAAGGAAGAAACATATCCGTGATGTTACGATTGCCCTGGAGGACCGCACCTACCAGTTGATCGCCCTGTACCAGCCGATGGCAAAGGATATGCGACTGATTGCCTGCACCCTCAAGATGATCACAGCTGCTGAACGCATCGGAAGGTACGGGAAGGATATTGCAGATATGGTCAAGGACCTCAGGGATCAGCCCGATTTTCCCCAACGGCTTCCTATACCGCATATGGCAGACCTGGTACTCGGCATGATCGACGATGTAATCGTTGCGTATAAGACCGAAAATCTTGATCCTATCAAAAATTTTACTTCCCGGGATGATACGGTCGACGCTCTGTGGCTTTCAATATTACGGGAGATGCTTACCTTCATGATGGAGAATCCCCAGACCATCACCCGCAGCGCCTATTATATCATGGTAGCCCGTTATCTTGAACGATCCGGAGACCATGCCTGTAAGATGGCAGAAAATATTCACTATATGATTACCGGGGAATGGATCGAGATCGAATAATAAAAAGCCCCGTCTGAACGCGTGATGGAAGAAAACTCACTCTATTCTCCCAGGTGGCGGGTAACCTTTCTGAATGCCCCGGACAGACTTATGTCTACAGTCAGGAACCGGGGCGATGCGAAACATCCTGATGCATCCATGGAGGATGTCGCCTGTCAGCATCGGGTAATTGGCTTTGAAAAAGACGAAGACGGGATACTACCCGGATAGTTATGAAGACGAGTGACGGAATGCGATATCGGAGAGGACATCGGCGACATCTTCACATTCATCGGTGGCAATCTCGAGCCATTCGTAGATATCCTTCATTTTGATGATAGTCAGCGTATCTTTGGTCTGGAAGAGATTGGTTATCGCTTCGGCGAGCACGTCATCAGCGAGGTTCTCAAGCCGGTTGATCTCGATACACCGATCCCGGATGAACGACGGATCCCTGATCGAACGGATATTCCTGACAGCCGCTTCAATCTCTACAGTTGACAAGTGGATAAGTTTTGCGAGTTCCACCATATAGGTATCCGAAGATTCGATTCCATAGTAGACCATCTTTTCTGCTGATCCGTCGATATAATCAAGCACCTCGTCCAAAGAGGAGGCAAGACTGGAGATCTCTTCACGGGAAAGCGGGGGATTACGGCTACGGTTCAGTCGTTCATATATAGCATGGGTTATTTCGTCACCCTGGTGTTCGAGCAGTTCGATCTCGTGGCGTTTCTCCTTCACATTGGTGAAATCCTTTGTCAGGTTCACAAGCGTGTGCCCTGCTTCCGAAACGATTGCCACCTGCTGTTCGAACAGATCGAAAAAGACCTTGTCCTGCGGAATAAACCTCTGCCATAAACTCATAAAGAATTCAGGAGTAGTATCCGGTGTGCCGGATTAAAAATTTGGCGGTGATATACAGGAAAAATCACAAACGAGGAGGCAGACAACCCGATCCTGATGGTTGGCGTGTAGACGGGAGAAAGGATAGAGATCAAATAATTGTGTTCAGTTCTTTAACAATCCCAATTGCCCTAAGGGAAAACAACCTCAATACGGGCTCCGCTTCTCTTTTCGGGTCTCACCTGATCAATGGAAAAATCCGCAAAATCATCCGTTTCAGTTCGTGTGCAGAAATCAAAAAAATTATTGCACCCGATTTTCAGAATACGGCTGAATTACCTCTCCGGGTGTCCGTATCCTTATGGTCAAAATGCGGCAGGAGAGATGCACCAGGTAAGCATCGACTCCACGGATTGGTGGTCTGATAACGCATGGTCACAACCCCTCGTCCTCAAGGATTTCCAGGCTTGGCACTATCTGACCTTACCGTCTTAAGGGAAGATTACAGGGATCTCACGACAAACGACCAGGATAAAATAGCAGCATATCTTCGCCTGACTCCCGATCCAACATCGTTAGTCCCTGCGTATAATCCTTCATCAGATCAGTCAGAGGATGGATTTTGCTCCGGGAGAAAGAGGATTTTGTCACTATGAATAATGCTTTAAGTAACCACGGGAAGTATCCATGAAAAAATGAAGGCCCGGGCTGAAAGATAATTCCAGGACATCCCGGTCCAGTGAACCTCAGGCGAAGTTGAAAAAAAAGGATTGACCTTTATGAAGTACGTCGATGGATATGTTCTGGTAGTGCCGGAGAAGAACTTACCGGCTTACCGCGAGATGGCTGAGAAAGGAGCAAAAATCTGGAAAAAATATGGCGCTCTTCAGTATATTGAGAGTGTTGGTGATGACCTCTCTCCGGAATGGGCCGGGATCCGGTTCCCGCAAATGGCCGCTGCCGGGCCCGGTGAGACGGTTGTCTTTTCATTCATCGTATTCAGGTCACGGGCACACCGGGACGAGGTGAATGCAAAAGTTATGAAAGATCCGTTCATGAACGACCCTGATCAGAAGGACATGCCAATGCCATTCGATATGAAGCGTATGGCATACGGCGGGTTCAACGTCATTGTCGAGGCATAGAGTCGTTCCATGGATTGCTGATATAATCGGATTTACCCGTCGGTTTAATTCCGGTGCACATCGGAATCCGCCCGTTTGGTATTCGTGAGAGGCTGGCGCAGATGCAAAAAATCATTCCATTCCTGATGTTCGTCGGGAAGCAGCATGGGAAAGCCGAAGAAGCGATATATTTTTACGTCTCCCTGTTCAGGAATTCGAAGGTCGTCAGTATCGAGCGCTACGGCCCGGGCGAGGGAGAAACCCCGGGGACCGTGAAACATGCCGTGTTTATCCTCAACGGGCAGGAATTCATGGCAATAGAAAGTGGCAGAGAGCATCCTTTCACCTTCACTCCGGCGATGTCGCTGTTCGTGCAGTGCGAGACAGAGGACGAGATCGACAGGCTTTACCGGGAGTTATCCACAGGCGGAAAAGTCCTCATGGAACTGGATACCTACCCGTTCAGTAAAAAATTCGGGTGGACAGATGACAAATTCGGCGTTTCGTGGCAACTGAACCTGGCATAGAGGATGGACCTGGGACATATGCATGACTGCAGGAAACCTGAGATATCCGGAATGCGACTTTGCCGGAGACCGGAGGGATTTAAGATCTCCCCCTTTCTTTTCGTTCGTGATAATTGGAGACCACTGATGTGAAGGGAGTTTTTGGATACAGGCTTTACCTCTCCTCGCTTGGTCCCGCATCAATCAGACAAAAATGCAGTTGAGGTAAACGAATGCGGCTGATTCGCTCTGTTCTTTGGTATTCTCCGGTACTCCCCTCAATGGAACGATGCAGTTTTCTGGAAGGCAATAATCAGAAGCGCCTCGAAGGGACCGTTCTTACCCTCATGTCTGCCGGCCCGGCAGAGATCCGGTACGTGGTGACCTGCTCTGCGCAATGGAGAACCCGCCGCTGCACGGTACACATTGAATGTGCGGGGGCAACAAAGCGTATCGACCTTGAGGTGAACAACCAGGGAGCATGGCTCCGGAACGGCATGCAGGTGGATGAGTTTGAGGGTATCTCCGATGTGGATCTCGGATTTTCCCCATCTACCAATACGCTTCCTGTTCGCAGGCTGGCTCTGGAGATGGGGCAGGTCGCCCGCATCCCGGTGGTCTGGCTCCGCTTTCCGGAACTCGATATCTTCCGGACTGAACAGGTGTACACTCGTGAAAAGGGTAACGCATATCGGTTCGAAACCGGTGCCGGCGATTTCAGAACGAGGCTTGAGGTGGATGAATCCGGAATTATTACCCGATATGGAAACATATGGCGGGAGCTTCGTACAAGTGAAGAGAAAAAGATTCGGTCAGAAATTGTGCTTCCTCGCTAATGTACTCATTCGTAGTTCCAACTCCTGGTTCCACGGAGGCTGCCACTTTCAATTTCATCATACCTGAAGCAATCCACCTGATGATCGTTGACCATCCCGACCGCCTGCATAAAAGCGTAACATATCGTGGGGCCGGCAAATTTGAATCCTCTTTTCCGCAGGTCTTTGCTCATCGCGTCTGACTCCTTTGTTGTCGCCGGAATATCCTCCATTGATGAAATCGTATTCCGGATCGGCCTGCCGCCGACAAACTGCCAGATATACGTGTCAAATGAGCCATACTCCTGCTGAATTGCCAGGAATTCATGGGCATTCCGGATTGTTGCCGAAATCTTCAGCCTGTTACGAATGATGCCAGGATTGGAGAGAAGACGTGCGATGTCCTCATCGCCATACCGGGCGATTACACCGGGGTCAAAGCCGCTAAAAACCCTGCGATAATTCTCACGTTTGTTGAGGACGGTCTTCCAGGTAAGCCCTGCCTGCGCCCCTTCGAGAATAAGAAACTCAAACAGGATCCTGTCATCGTGAACAGGAACGCCCCACTCTTTGTCATGATACGCGATCATTAAGGGATCAACGCCTGCCCATGCGCAACGTGTTTTGTCTCTCATCCGATCAACCTGTGTGAATTCTTACTCTACAAGGTAATGATAACAACTGCCTTTTTTTATTGAATATCTCCTTCCGTCGACACTCCAGCCAGATTGATTTTCCCCACTCAAAAGAGTGTATTTTACCGCGCATTCTGCCTGCCGCTATGGATAATCTATTCACATGAAAAAAAAGTATCTTGAATTTGAAGGGTTGCCAGGCTATGTGCTTCTGGCTGTTGTGACGTTTGAAGACCGTGATGACAGGACAAAGGTGACAGAGAAATCTGTCTTTGAGTTCGTTTGGGATCGTGACGGGATGCTCAGGTCCGGAATGGCGGAAAGCACACCCATGATCATGGATCGTCTCGCATACTTGTGGAAAAAGGCTGAAAAACAAGTCCCCGCCGATATGGGAAATAACCAGGACTCCGCTCTTACCCGAAGTTAAATAAATGGGAGATGAGGAGCCACAAATCGGGGACAGGAAGCCCGATAAGATCTCAGGCATGTGTAATGTCTGCCAGAAAGGGCGCCATCTGATTGAGCCTGATCGGGAACGGGTACCCGATAAAAGACGGGAGGCAGGTAGAATTTTAATATACCCCAAACCTACAAAGAAAGAGATGCCCTCCTGTAAGATATCCGGTTGTTAAATCCGAGGGAGAGATCCTCATGGCGGAAGGGTAATGCAAGAGATGGGGTGAGGAACAGGTACCTGGTATGATTCCTGCAGCCGATCAGACAATTGTGTTTGGCACTATCATCATTGCCCTTGCATTATTTATCCACGGACGCGTGCGTTATGATATTGTTGCACTTCTTGCCCTTTTCACCGTCACGATAACTGGTGTTGTTGGTTGGGACGCGGCCTTTCTGGGATTCGCGAACCCTGCAGTTATTACCGTTGCAGCCATTCTCGTGATAAGTCGTGGTCTCCAGAATGCAGGGCTTATCGAGATGATCACCCGTGGACTTTCCCGGGTTGGCGACCGGCCCACGGTTCAGGTATCAGCCCTGACCGGACTGGTGACTGCATTCTCTGCCTTCATGAACAATGTCGGGGCACTTGCCCTGCTTATGCCGGTAAGTATCAGGAGGGCACGCAAAAGCGGACTTTCTCCCTCCACCCTCCTTCTCCCGCTCGCTTTTGGATCCTGTCTTGGAGGGCTCATCACCCTCATCGGGACTCCTCCGAACATTATCATTGCGACATACCGGGCACAGTATGGTGGAGAGCCTTTTACGATGTTCGATTTCACACCCGTTGGTCTGGGTGTAGCCCTCGCGGGATTCATTTTCATCGCACTCATCGGCTGGCGCCTGGTTCCCACAAGGCCGGGATCCGCTTCCCGCGAAGATATGTTCGAAGTGAAGGATTATCTGACCGAAGTCCGCGCCACTGAATCGTCGAAATTTACGGGCAGCTCGATACAGGATATCGAAAAAGTGACAGGAGCAGATGTGACCATTGTTGAGCTCATACGGGGGGAGTCCATCGTGCCCTCGTTCTACCGCACCGTCAATGTCAGGCCGGGTGACATTCTCATTGTCAGGGCTGATTCCTCCGATCTTAAATCATTTATAGACCATTCCGGCTTTGAACTGGTAGAAAATGCAGAGGTGAAGAAAGAATCCCTTGGCTCCGGGGATGTGACTCTGATGGAGGCAACAGTCCGCCCGGATTCACCGGTTATCGGGCGGACGGTACAGGAAATTGATATCCGGCAACGTTTCGGAGTAAACCTGCTTGCAGTGGCGAGGCAGGGAGAACAATTGAGGGAGCGGCTCCATGGGATACGGTTTAAGGGGGGGGACGTCATCCTGCTCCAGGGGACATCCGGCACTTTGCTGGAGGCGATGAAGACGCTGGGATGCCTTCCTCTTGCTGAACGAGGGTTGAAAATCGGAACACCGCGACGTATCCTGCTTGCAGTCGGCATCTTCGGAATTTCCGTAATGATAGCAGCTCTTGGCCTGGTACCGCTGCAGATTATCTTTCCACTCGCTGCTGTAGCTATGGTGCTCATGTCGCTTGTCCCTCTGCGGGAGATCTATGAGAGTATTGACTGGCCGGTAATAGTCCTTCTCGGTGCCCTGATCCCGGTAGGCCAGGCTCTCGACAGCACCGGGGGCGCCCGGCTGATAACCTCCTCACTCCTTGTTCTCCAGAGTTATCTTTCGGTGATAACCCTTCTCGTTATCCTTATGGCAGCAACTATGCTGGTCTCGAATATTATCAATAATGCGGCGACTGCGGTGCTTATGGCCCCCATCGGAGTGAGCCTTGCTACCGGTCTCGGTGCATCGACCGATGCCTTTCTGATGGCAATTGCTATCGGGGCTTCAACTCCCTTCCTGACTCCCATCGGCCACCAGTCCAACACGCTGGTGATGGGCCCGGGGGGGTTAAGGTTCGGCGACTACTGGCGGCTGGGTCTTCCTCTCTCGGTGATAGTTATTGCGGTGAGCGTACCGCTTATCCTCCATTTCTGGCCTGTATGACTACCCGGAAAATGACGAAGGCATGCGCTGTCATACCGATCAATCAGCATCCTGCCGTTTCTTCCAGTCTTTATAAATCTCAAACCAGACGACACTCATGATTCCGGCACCTGCACAGAGAAGGAGATCGGAGATCATGACCGGCCCGAACCGGAAAAGTTCCCGGAGTGCAGGTATAAGTACTACAAGCAACAGGCAGATAATTGTACCCGCAAAGACCCACCAAAGCGCCCTGTTCGGCGATCGGAGCGTTGAGAAGATGGTCTCTGACCATGAGCGGTTGGTCAGGATCAGGCAGAGGTTGGCAATAACTATCGTGGTAAACGTCATGACCCGCACCCCGGGTTCCCCATGACCGCGTGAAATTGCATATACGTAGACAGCAAGCACGACGGCAAGTACGACAAAACCCTGCAGGAGACAAAGGGTGAACGTGCTCCTGGTGAAGAGCCCCTCGTCCTGTTTCCTTGGAGGGCGGGTCATCACGTTATGCTCCTCATTTTCTGATTCAAAAACGACCGAGCATGCCGGATCGATAATCAACTCAAGGAATACGATGTGGACCGGCAGGAGGATAAGCGGCATGTTGAAAAGTACAGGGATGAGCGACATACCGGCGATAGGGATGTGGATGGAGAAGATGTAGGCCATCGCTTTTTTCAGGTTGTCAAAGATCCGCCGTCCGAGCCGTACTGCTGACACAATTGAGGTAAAATTATCATCGAGCAGGACGAGCGAGGAGGCCTCTCGGGCAACATCCGTCCCCCTGCCACCCATGGCAATACCGATATCCGCGGATTTCAGTGCCGGTGCATCGTTCACCCCATCGCCGGTCATCGCGACGATCTCCCCGTTCTCCTTCAGGGCGTCCACGATCCGGAGTTTTTGCTCTGGCACGACACGGGCAAAGACAGTAACCGAATTGATCCGGTTCCGCAGTTCACCATCATCCATCGAATCCAGTTCCGGACCGGTGATAGAGCGTGTTCCATCCGCAAGCCCGATCTGGCGGGCGATGTTTTGGGCAGTCAGCGGATAGTCCCCGGTAATCATAATGACCCGGATACCTGCCGTGTAACATTCCCTTACGGCATCAGCAACCTGAGGCCGGACCGGGTCGGCAAACCCGACAAGCCCCAGGAATTCGAAGGTGAATGCATGCTGTTCTTCCGGAAGACCGGAGATAGAAAAGAAGGACCGCGCCACGCCCAGTACACGGAGCCCTTCTGCGGCCATGAGATCAACCGATTTCGATATCTCCATGAAAGCAGCCGTATCGAAATGACAGAGGTCCGCGATTGCTTCCGGTGCGCCTTTTGCTGCAATGACGTACCGGTCACCGTCAGGTGACTGCCAGACATTGGACATGGCAAGGAGCTCAGGTGACAGGGGGTATTCCTGAATAAGGTTCCAGTTTGCATGGATATGTTCCGTCCTGCCGAAATCCCCGTCAGTGAGCTGGAGCAGTGCCTTCTCCATCGGGTCGAAGGGATCTTTCTTGCAGGCAAGAATGGCGTACTCTGCGACCTCATGGCAGGTATCGGTGAGCGGTTCATGGCCTGATGGATTAAAGTCGCATAACGCACCCTGTGCAAAAAATTTCGTAACGGACATCCGGTTCTGGGTGAGGGTGCCGGTCTTATCGACGCACAGCACCGTGGCAGAACCCAGCGTTTCGATAGCGGGGACCTGGCGGGTGAGGACGTTCCTCTTCGAGATCCTCCATGCCCCAAGGGCGAGAAAAACGGTGAGCACGACCGGGAACTCCTCGGGGAGGATCGCCATGGCGAGCGTGATGCCGGCCAAAAATCCCTCAACCCAGTTGAACCTGGTTAGCCCATACACGATCACGATGACCGCACACAACGAGATCCCGACAAGGGCAACCGTCCGGACAATCTGGTCTATTTCCCTCTTCAGCCGTGTCTCGCCCCGTTCAACCGTCCGGAGAACCGTGCCTATCTTCCCCATCTCGGTAGCAGCTCCGGTTGCCGTGACATATGCAAGGCCTTGGCCCTGGACCACGAGGGTGCCGGAGTATACGAAGGGTTGATCATCCCCGCCCGGACGCCCGGCCCGCATTCCCTGGTTCCCGGCGATTTTTCTGACGGGGACAGATTCCCCGGTGAGCAGTGATTCGTCCACCGAGATGTTGTTTGCCACAAGCAGGACACTGTCCGCCGGAACGCGATCGCCCTCAGAGAGGATCACCGAATCACCGGTCACAACTTCCCGGCCGGGGATGCGCTGTTGTTCCCCGCCTCGGATAACCAGAGCTCTCGGGCTGGAGAGGTTCCGGAGGGCTTCAAGTGCCCGCTCGGTCTTGCGTTCCTGGTATACGGTAATGCCGATGATCACGACGACAAAGCTCATCAGCATGATACCCTCGGAAATATCTCCGAGTATAAAATAGAGGACCCCGCTTGCCACGAGGAGGAGGAACATCGGTTCGTGGATTACCCCGATGACAATCCGTAGCAGTCCCCGCCGTGATGCTGTGGGGAGTTCATTGTATCCTTCGCGCAGGAGCTTCTCTTCTGCCTCGCGGTCAGTCAGGCCGGTAACTGAACTGATATCAAGAGTTGGCATTATCCTTCCTGCACGATGGTGATTCCTTTTGTCATTGAAGCCCGGTGTACTGATGAATCATAAACACTCATATTTGAAAATTTCTTTACTGACTGAAGGGAATCCGGTGAGTTGCCAAAACTGAAATGATGATAACCGCTCAGCAGGGAATCTCTATATTGTCCTGAGCACATTCCTGATTATTTCATGGGTAAGGCTTCAGACGCACTGGATCACGGTCACCTGAAACGGGAGATCGGGTTATTTGGTGCAACTGCTCTCGGCATCGGGGCGATCATCGGTTCCGGTATTTTCATAGTTACCGGAATTGTAGCAGGAATTGCCGGCCCTGCGATGATAATCTCCGTCGTGATTGCAGGGATCATCTCGTTTTTCTCCGCACTCAGCATCGCAGAATTAGGAGCGTACCTGCCGGAGGAGGGGGGGACGTATGCGTTTGCCCGGAAACTCATTTCACCATTTGCCGGGTATATTGCTGGTTGGATGTGGGTCTTTTCCAACATTTTTGTCGGGGCCGCCGTCTCCCTCGGGTTTGCCCATTATTCTGCCAGCCTGGTCCCGGCAGTGCCGGTAAAATTCATAGCGGTCATCGTCTGTCTCATATTCATTATCATCAACTATATCGGGCTGAAAGAATCGACGCTCCTCAATAATCTCCTTGTCACCCTGAAGGTGCTCATCCTCCTGTTCTTTGTGGCATTTGGTCTGGGATTTTTCAGTGTCGCTCATTTCACCCCTCTGGCACCATCAGGCATGACCGGTATTCTGAGCGGCGTTGCCCTCATTTTTTTTGCGTTCACTGGTTTTGCCCGGGTCACCATTATGGCTGAAGAAGTAAAGGAACCGGAAAAAACCATTCCCCGCTCCATCCTCCTCGCGCTGGGGATCTCGACCCTCCTTTATGTGCTGGTGACCATAATTGCCATGGGACTGGTCGGGACTTCCGGTCTTGCGCAGTCCGGTTCCCCGCTCGCTGCTGCAATTATGGTTACGGGGAGTCCTGCAGCAATGCTGCTTATTTCATCGGGGGCGATGATTGCGACGGCAAGTGTACTCCTGACAACCATCATGGGAATTTCCCGCATTGTGTTTGCGATGGCGCGAAATAACGATCTTCCAGCCTTTCTGAGCACCATCAACCCACGCTTCTGCACACCCCACTACGCCATCGTAATAACCGGGGCTTTTATGATCCTGGCAGTTCTTGCAGCAGATCTTTCCCTTGTGGTTGCCGTCAGCACACTTACGATGCTCATTTCTTATTTCATTGCGAATATTGCAGCTCTCAGACTTCCCCGCAAGTACCAGCGTTACCCCCGGTTCGTTCCCGTTATCGGTGCAATCACCTGTACAGGACTGGTGGTCTTCCTCACCATCAATGCATGGATTATCGGCATCATCGGCGTTACAGTTGGGTTGGTGTGGTATGTGATACGCAAGAGGATCACGAAATGAATGCCTGACTCTTATTACCAGCTGTTTTATTACTCACCTTTGGTTAAATCTGACACGAGGAAGTCTCATGAAACGCATCACTGTCAATGCTCTTGTCGATATCGGCTGCCTGATCACCTTCATACCCTCGCTTGTCTCGGGTCTGGTTCTGTATCTTGTCCTCCCGGAAGGTGGGGGTCGGGGGAGTGGCTGGCTTACGTATCTGGGTATTGCCCGCAACCAGTGGGTCACGATGCACAATAATTCGAGTCTGATATTCGCGGCGTTGCTCATCATTCACCTGCTCCTGCACTGGAAGTTTTTCCGGAATATCAACAAGTACCTGAATCCAGGAAAAAAAGAGCAGGGAGAAACGACAGAATGAGCGGGGAGGATACCCTGTGCGTTCTGGTTCGGGAGTGTGGGGCGAATTATAAAATAAAGATGCCGCGATGATCGTCTTCATTAACGTGGTTTCTTCATCCAGCTGTTCGGCTAAGATGAAACCACGGTCACCGGCAGATGCTGGTTAACATTCTTCATATCCATCTGCACCACGAACTCTTTACCGGTCTGGTGTCCGATTGAAAATAGTGCATTTTGCCGCTTTGGAAAGTCTATTAACCCGGGAGGAAAAGTAACCATCAAAACTCAAGGAAAAGACTCATCACAAGGGAGATGATCGTGGTATGAACAGGATTATTCATTTTGAGATACATGCAGGGGACCCGGAACGGGCGGCGAAGTTTTACCGGAATGTGTTTGGCTGGGAGATCCATGAGTGGGTGATCCCCGGCATCCCGTTGAAAGATGAAAATCGTTACTGGCTGGTGACGACCGGGCCCGGAACTGAAGCTGGAATCAACGGGGGCATCGTGTTCCGCAGGGGTCAGGTTACAGCCACTGCCGATGAACAGGCAGTTAACGCCTTTGTCTGCACGATCGGGGTTGCCAACCTGGACGAGTCCATTGACAAAGTGCTCAAATCCGGAGGCAATGTCACGATTCCCAGGATGGCAGTACAGGGAATCGGCTGGTGGGCGAACTGTAAGGATACCGAGGGAAACCTTTTTGGCATGATGCAGGAGGACCCAAACGCTCAGTACTAGCTCAGCAGCCCTGGTAATTACTGGTTCAATGTACAATCACAATGCTTTGTTTCCCACCCTCTTCACATGAGCTTCGCATGATACCGGAACCCGGATTACAGATGAAGACATCAGAGATTCTCAGACTCCGTCTTTATAACACAGGTTTAAGCCATTCTCCGTTTAACGGGGCGGCCGACGCAGTTACCCATGCAGCCGCTGTCCAGGCACAGGATTTCGCTGCTGCAAAATGGGCGCTTGGTCTCCGTATTAAAAATTCAACCGATAGAGAGATCGAACGAGCGTTTAATGAAGGGATAATCCTGCGCATTCATGTCATGCGTCCTACATGGCATTTTGTTATGCCGAAGGATATCCGGTGGATGCTTGAGTTAACGGCACCGAGAATAAAATCAACCCTTGCGACCTATAACCGGAGACTCGGGCTCGACGAGGCGCTGTTTGCCCAAACTAATGCGCTGATCGCCAGAGCGCTTGAAGGTCACACGTATCTCACCAGGCAGGAACTGAAGGGACTCCTGGCAGACAACGGTATCGAACCTGACGTCCAGCGACTGGGCCACATCATCACCCGGGCAGAGCTGGATGGGTTGATCTGCAGCGGGCCACGGCGCGGGAAACAATTTACGTACGCACTTCTGGATGAACGCGTGAGGGAATCGAAGAGGCTGGACCGGCAACAATCCCTCGCCGAACTGGCATTCAGATATTTCACGAGTCATGGCCCGGCCCAGCTGAAGGATTTTTCGTGGTGGTCAGGGCTCACAGAAAAAGACGCTGCATCTGCCCTTGACCTGGTCAAATCAGAACTGAACCAGATGACACAGGATGGGAAGCGATGGTGGTTTCCCCCTCCTCCAGGAAAAATTCCCGATCCCCCGCCTGCACTGTTACTGTCGGTGTATGATGAGTACACTATAGCCTACAGGGACAGGAGTGATATCAGTGAGGCGCGGTATATTGAGCGGATGATATCCATGGGGAATGCCCTGACAGCGGTCATTGTTCTGAACGGCAAAGTGGCAGGCACATGGCATAGAGCCACGAAGGACAATTCACTTGAGATCCGCATGAACCCTTTCCGGGAACTGGACGATGTTGAGCAGGAGGCGTTGGATGCAGAGGTTGCGCGGTACGGAAAGTTTTTTGGAATGACCGCGTTCATTGTTGGAAAACCGTGATGAAATATATCGTCTTAATACAAAGCATCGGCAGCGGCAGAAACCGACAGTCCGCATCGGTGTTTTAAAGGCTTTTGAAAGAAGCGGGGGTATTTGCAGGCTTACGATAATGATGATGATCAAGTGACCGGAGGGAAGCTGATACCAGGACTCTCAAGCAGGAAGAAAGGATGGATGAACGCAGATAACATTTTACAAGTGAGTGATATGAGAAAGATAATTGCGCAGGAGATGGTGACCGTCGACGGCTACTTTGCCGGACCGAACGGGGAGTTGGACTGGTTTGTCTGGGACGATGTCCTGAAAAATCTGTCTAGAGATATGCTGAAAAGCGTCGATACACTTCTGTTTGGCAGGGTGACCTATGATATGATGGCAGCGTACTGGCCGACTGTATCTGATGAGGACCCGGTGATCCAGAAAGCGATGAACGGTTTACCCAAAATTGTTTTTTCCCGGTCTCTGGAAAAAGCAGAGTGGAACAATACCCGGCTGGTCAGGGAGGTTATCCCTGAAGAGATCTTGAAGATGAAAGAGCAGCGGGGGAAGGATATGGTGATATATGGCAGTGGCAGCCTCGTGTCAGAGTTCGCCCGCCATGGACTGATCGATGAATACCGGCTCATTGTTAACCCGGTTGTCCTGGGCAGCGGCAAACCGTTGTTCAGAGGATTTAAGGATCACCTGAAACTGAACCTCCTGAACGCTAAAACGCTGGGATCGGGGAACGTCCTGCTGAGTTACCGGCCCGATGAGGTGAGATAAGGGACGTCTTTTATCTTCAGATCAATCCGGGTCGCAGGAGTTAACACCTGGAAAGAAAGGGATTATTCGATCTGCAGACAACTATTTCCCCCGAAAGGAGCATCTCCACGAACAGCAGATGCGATCCGGAGGTGGCGCAGAATTCGGATACTCAGGTCCGTTCAGACCAGGGTATGCGTTGATGGCTCGTTGATGAAGGAATATGCGCTGGATGAGCCGCTGACCGAAGGTTTCCTGAAATTTCTGGAGCAGTTCGGTACAGTCAGGCTCCTTAAGCAACTCAGGAAACCGTACTTCTCCTTTGAAAAAGAGCAGTTCATTTCCATCAAGGGGTTCGCGGGGGGACAGTATCGTTGAAGTCCGGTACAAAAAAGAGTTCCAGGATCTGGTTGCAGACTATTTTCATCTCCTGCTGTATTATTACGATCAGGGTGAGCAGGGAGATTGCCTGCCTGAAAGGACAGGAAGATTCAATCCGGGACAAGATGAAGATACGGCTGGGCTTACCCAGAGGGAACCTTACATGAACTCCCTGGCCCGGATCTTTGACAATCATGCAGGGGATTATGACCGGTGGTTCGATGAGCATGATGATGTCTACCAGGCACAGCTGCGTATGCTCCGTGCAGCACTGCCGGATTCTGATCGCGGGCTTGAAGTCGGCGTTGGGTCAGGCAGGTTTGCGGTTCCATTAGGTATCCATTGTGGAATTGATCCATCCCCTGCATTACTACGGATAGCAAAGGGCAGGGGCGTTGAGGTCGCTCTCGGTGTGGGAGAGCACCTGCCCTATCGTGAACATTCTTTTAATGTTGTCCTGATGATGACGGTCATCTGTTTTCTTGAGGATCCTTATCGGGTATTTCGTGAGGTCTGCCGGGTATTGTTACCCGGGGGTACCCTGGTTGTTGGTTTCATAGAAAAAGACGGGGAGATTGCCATGCAGTACCGCCATGAGAAAACTAAAGGAAGGTTCCTGCAGTTCGCACGGTTCCGGACCGTTGATGAGGTCAGCCGTTATTTTAATGAAGCTGGATTTTTCAGCGTCTCTGTTATCAGGAGATCCCGCGGATTTTGCGTAATGAAAGGACAGAAACAATGATACCGCCCGGATGGGGAGGTTTTGATCAATCCTGTGACGCGTGGAATAAGAGCATACGAACCCCCTTCTGCCAGACCTTCATTCCCCCCCCCGTAATTTCTCTTCCGGTTTTCTCCCTCCTTCGAACGATTTTATACCGGATATTTTTACAGACTTCGTCAGAAGCGGAATGAATTGACAGTGAACATCACGTTTCCGGTTAAAATTCTGAAAGCTGTACAATACTGTTCTTTCATCTACCTTCAGGCACCGTTATTCAAACCAAATGTATTGTAATAATTGATATGCCCTATGAATAAATTGAACATAGTAGGACGGGTTCACTCTGTTTTGCACACTAAAATGGACCCGGGCCTGCCAGATAGACCACCAGATTCAGATGCTTTCAGAAACCTAAAACTCCTCAAAAATCATTTTTTTAATAATATACTGTTGATTATGATTAATTTAAAAAGGTAAAACAATCAAAGCCCTCTCGGGGCGAACATCTTTTCAAGTCCAAATCTCTCCTTATTCAATATGTGAGTATTTTTTTAAATAACACACAATTGATTGTGACTTTTATAAATTTTTTAATTTTTGTGGTCGGCAACACAGAGTTTTTTTCTTGAGAATCCACCCCTATTTCAACATCGTCCATATTCGTTCCCCCGGTAATAATGATCTTTACAGAGACATTCTTCACCGTATTGAAAAAAGAGATGAGGATATTTTTTAATCATGAACAGCGCTTGAAATTCCCTGCCGCCACGATATATGGCCTCCCGTCACTTCCCGTTACCTGAGAATAATAGGTGCGTTTGTAGTAGAGGTTGGTCTGAACCGGGCTGATATACACGTACTCCTCCCAGCCAGTGCCGTTCTTTTGTGCACCAGCCCGGATCTCATCGTGCACAGGTTTTCCCGTCACATCCGTCTTTCCCTGATAGTTGACGCCGACCAGCCGGACATTGGATCCGTGTGCAACGAAGGTCTCGTTGCTGTCGTACACAAAGACATATAACTCCGGGTTTCCCGCATCCCGGTACGGGTGCTGGCCGGCGTTGATCTTCCGGAAGGTGCCGAGTGCATCCTCATGGATATCCGTGGTGGTGCGGTTCACCAGGGCAACAACGGACTCGTCAGGGAACGGCTGTCGGGTGCATCCAACGCCGATATTTTTGTAGATTATCCGCTCATAATCACTGATCCCCTGCGCATCTTCCTGGGTCTTCACGGTCTCGATCGCATCTGAAAAGGCGCTCACCAGATCTTTTGGAACATCCCTGCTGAAGATGAAGTAGAAATCGTTCTCACTCAGGGTGTGGACAATCTCGAAGGCGTCGGGGTTCACCCCTGCAACTTTCAGCTCGTATCGCCCGGTGACATCCCCGGTTGCCCAAAGATCGATCTGCCCTTCGTCGAGCATCCTGATAAGATCCTCCGGGACCATGCCGCTTGTGACCTGCGAGGAGTTCACACCCTCGTTGGCAAGGAGGGTGTTCTCGATTGTCCCCTTCACGGTCCCGATCCGGTAGCGGTTCAGGTCAGCCGGCGAGGAGATCGTGATTTTCCTGCTCACCGGTGCATAGACAACGAACCTGGCTTTGGTGAACGGACCCGCCCACTGGTAGAGCGGCTCCCGTTCCGGCGATTTGACGATGGAGAAGAGAACCGTATTGTTCCCCTGCGCCTGGCGGAAGCCTTCGGAAAGGGGAACGATATGTACGTCAGCCCGGGTGCGGTTGACACCCATGGTCCGGAAGATTGCCTCGAGGATTTCGACCGAGATACCGGACGGGACGCCATCCTCGGCGTAATTGAATGGTGCCCATTCCTCGGTCAGGTAGCTGATCGGGGCCAGGCCGACGGATGGAATGTACCTCCCGATGATCGCATCATATGAGCTGACCCCCCGGTTGTTCTTTTCCTCTTTGAGCGTATCGAGCGCATGCTGGAAGGATTGCACCGTGGTGTCGGGCACATCCCGGCTGAACCCGAAGTAGATAGGGATCTCCGGGAACCTGTGCACGACCCGGAACGAATAGGCATTTCCCGTCATCTCCCGGGCAAACACCCGGCCCGAGATCTCCGAGTCAGCCCAGAGGTCAATCGTCCCGTTCCGGATTTGATTAATGAGCATATACTCATCAGGAACCTGAACGATACTGCTGCGGTTTACTCCCGCATCCACCAGCTGCTGGATCGCGGCATCGTCAGTGACTGCACCGATGCGGTAGGCTTTCAGATCATCAGGGCTGCTGATGATTATCCCGCTGTCCGGCCGCGCAAAAACCACAGTTGTGTACGGGTAGATGGGCCCGGCCCATTTGAAGGAGGTCTCCCGTGATGGTATCCGTGCAATGGCAAAGATCATTGTGTTGTTGCCGGTTAGAGCTGCCTGATACCCCTCCGACCAGGCTACCAGCCGGATTCTTTCCCGGGATACACGATCCCCCATCGTTTCCGTGATCTTTTCAAGGAGATCCGGGGAGATTCCCTTCAGGGTCCCGTTCTCAAGGTAATTGTACGGATAATTATCCTCGGTATAGAACGTCAGGGTTCCCATAGCCCCGCCCGTATCGCTCCGAAGATTCCCTGTCGTGCAGCCCGCCACAAGGATCATCGCTGCCAGCACCAGAAAGAGAAGAAAAACCGCATTGCGTTTTAGTGGTATCATACCGTGAATTCCGGTACAGCGGTATAAAAAAATACTGATATAAAATTACTATGGTAAAAAACCTGATAGACCTTTTTTCAGATTTCACGAAGTGTCTTTAAAAAAAAATCCCATTTCTTTGCTAATGGGATTACTCTGGCCGATCCACGGATATCAAAGATATCCCTCAAGCCGGGCATAAATCATAGTCGAACCAGACGATGTGCATTCCCTTGTATGCCTGTTCACCGACGGAGATAACAATCCAGACCTGTGTCTGACAATCATAATCACGAAAAATCTCCGACGTAAAAAGTGCTATTTCAGGTTCCCGCTGGAGATAATCACAATGTCCGATAGCCTATTGCATCGACGATCTGCCAGCTGGATGCGAATACGGAGGTCGTTTCATTGGGTGATTTTCTCGTGAATCCGTACAGCAGCAGGCTCGTATTTCGGATTATCCTCAAACCAAAAGGGTCTGTAAGGGCACTATTCCGGGCATGATAATGCCACGTACAGGCCAAACTTGGGTCAAATCGGGCAATTTTCAAAATATCGATTTTGTTTATTAGCAAACAAATGATTTCCGGATGGTTCGGAGAGGTAAACGTAAGCTGAAACGGGGCCAGAACCGGGGGGGATAGGGATCAGTCCTCATCTCCATCCAAGATCACCTTTATTTCCCTTAACATCAATAGTTACAGACCCAAGCTTGGAGCCCTTCATTAAGGGACGGCATGGTGCAAAGACTATGGCAGAAGTGGTCGAGGTTTTAGTACCCGGCGGAAAGGCTACCGCTGGTCCCCCATTGGGACCGTCGCTCGGACCACTCGGTATCAACGTGAAGGCAGTTGTCGACGAGATCAACAAAAAGACCGCCTCATTCAACGGAATGCAGGTCCCGGTCAAGATCGAGGTCGACGCGAAGAAGGCGTTCACCGTCACGGTGGGTATACCGCCCACTACGGCGCTCATCAAAAAAGAGGCGAATATCGAGAAAGGTTCCGCAGAGCCCAACGTCAAAGTGGTAGGGAATCTACCATTTGAGGCCGCTGTCAGGATTGCCAACATGAAACTCGAGGGCATGCTCTCCTACGACCTGAAGACCGCGGTAAAAGAGGTCATCGGTACGTGCGTCAGCATGGGAGTTACGATTGACGGCCAGAAGGCAAAAGATGTCTTCGCCCTCATCAATGAAGGCAAGTACGACAGCGTTCTCGTGAAATAACATGAGAAAACCATAGGAGATCGGAAGGTCGCGAACTATGGAGGAATCTGATGGTTGATAGGGCCAAAATTTTACAAGCCGTGAACACGGCGATTGAGAAGGCGCCAGAGCGTAAATTCTCTGAGA
>DADT01000029.1:0-18758 GCA_002495065.1 Methanoregula sp. UBA471
CAATACGGACACGTGGTTGGTACATATTTCAGTTCCATAAGAATACCTCCTACACTTGCGAAGTCTGAATAATCAAGGTTAAAACTTGTGGTTCATTCGTAAAAAATAGAGCAAAAATATGCGCTTTGCTTTTTTTATATGTTTTACTCAGAGGACAAATTTATTGAATACGGTTATCCTGACAACTAATAATGTGAAATTTTTGCTGGCAACGCATTGTTCGAATGCAAAAAGGCAGCCGTTAATACGATTTTTCCATTCATTGAAGCCCGTGTTCATTTTAAAAAACGAGTCATTTTCCATCAATCGGCTTCATGATTTACCCTGGATCCTTCAATTATATGCATGGCAATCCAGTATGCAGACCTGAATGGCGATTATATTATGCAAATTATTATAAAATTAAAAAAATTATTTATGCCTGGTCACGGAAGATGTGGTTTGAACGCGTGACAGGAGGAATGGAACATGAAATTAAACGGCATGCATGGAACCTTTTCTGAGGCTGAGTACCTGGTCAGGCAGGCGAGGGAAATGGCGATGGCAGGAGATCACAACACTGCAATCAATTATCTGAAACAGGCGATTACAGCATATCCCCAGTATACAGAGGCATATTCGCTTCTCGGTAATTGTCAGGATTGCCTTGGCAGGAATGAAGAGGCTGTCGCCTCCTATAATCAGGCTCTTGCGCTTGATCCCTGCCATGCAGACGCCTGGTTCAATAAGGGGATGAGTCTGAAAAAGATGGGACAAACCAAAGAAGCATCGCAGTGCATTGAAAAGTCGATCGATCTCTACTGCCGGTGAAGACTCGTTCGCGATAGAGACTACACTTTCGACAAAGCAGCAGAATATTCAGAATCCGGAGAATCGGGATAAAAGCTCATCTCTCATCTCAAATATTCCCTTTTTTCAATACGGCTGAAACATTGTTAATCCTGCCAGATTGCACTGATTTTTACCAGGTTCTCAGGTCGCTTTTTAAAGGTCACAGGAAGGACGGGAATCCCCACGGTGTATCTGCAATTCCCGCAACCAATGTATTGATATGTGATTTCATTCAAAGGATCGATCAGGCAGGGTGTCCATGTCAGACCTGAAATCTATTCCTGATGATGTGAAATGGCGGCTTGCAGCAAAGCTGGCTGCTCTTCTGCCTGCATTATATTAATCAGCGTTCCGCGACGTGGCAGGTGACAGGTACGATGAAATTGAGCAGGGCATCTGGATGGAGATTTCATGTGTGGTGGATGATATTGTCCGTAATCTGTCGCTGCCCGTCGGTAATGCGGGTGAGCTTGCAGACAGCTTCCGGACGGTGATGGCAATCCTGTTTGGCCCCGATTACAAATCTGAAACTCTTGAATTCTCAAATGACGGGGCTGTTGTCCTTGTGAAACGATGCCCGCTTCCCGAACGATGCATGGGCGCAAAGCAAGGGGATATCTCTGCCTTCCAGCGATGCATGGCACTGACACTAACAACAATTCCCCACCTTAACAAAAGGTATTCAGCACGATTTGTGAGGGCAATGTGTACCGGTGATCGTCAGTGTGAACTGAAAATTGAAGGGGCGGAACCCGGTAAGGACGTCCAGGAAAAAAAGTAACACTTTTACCATAAGGCTGCTCGTATTGGAAAATACTACAGGTTTTTTAGTCCGGTCATCTGTTGAGATCAGATAAAAACGCGTAGTGGGAAATAGTATTGTCCCACAACCAACTACCTGATCCTGCAATTTTCACTGTACTTGCTGATTCCCGTTTGGCATATCACCGGAAGCATGAGGAAGTGAGGATTATCGGATTTGCACATTGAGCTGACGCCGCAATACGCTAAAAAATCGGCTCTGTTGAATCAGCTCTGTTGAAACGGGCATGAACTGAATGGTTTTCCCCCGAACCATGAAAATTATTAAACCATGTAATTTTATGAGGGCTCCCCGCCTCAGGCCTCTCCGAGGCACGGCGGGGCAGTGCGTTGTTTACAAATATGCTTATAGACACTTTACCATTTGTTGAAAACTCAGGGTTTCTACAAAGCCAAAACTGGTATTTTGAATGAAAAAATAAACTCAATTCTATTTGAGATAATAACCTACGGCCATGCAGATAAGTCCAAGATAAAATAATATATCGAATGGCCATGAAAAGCCAAGGCTTATCGAGGGTAGTCTCCTGAGATCCTGGATCAAGATTAAGATAAATCCGATGGTAAAAAAACCGAAGCTGAACTGGGTTTTCGTCTTCTTGTCCATTGATACACTTCCTTCATAAGTCTATCAAACCCGTCAGAAAAAAAGCTTTGTTGTCATACATGAATGTTGGGGAGGACGAGAATCGTCAAAAATTTCCAATAACCAGTGAATAGAGAGCTTCAGCCGGTATGGGTGGCGACTGAATATCCCCGATACGGATGCGCTCACGAGGATACCCGAGATTTTCGCAGAGTGCAATCTTCAGGGGAATCGGGAGTGCTGCAAGCCTCTTGTACAGATCCTGTACGTCGAATTTCGGATCCGCGAGTAAAAAGACGATCTTTCCCGTCTTCACTTCTTCAACGGTATCCTGCATTCCTTTTTCATGCCCTTTACCGTGAGCTACGACTACAGACACCCGCGAAACAGGTATTTTCAACCGGGCTGTTGCAAGCTGAAAAGAAGAGATACCGCAAATTACCTCACCGGGAAGATATCCGAGCCCGGCGAGCATCGGGTCACCGGTGGAAAGGATAACGACATTTTCAGGAAGATTTTTGAGCTGTTTGAAATCATCGATAGTCTTTACCATACAACCAACCGGAATACAGGACCGTGCGAGATCGATTGCACGGTCGGAGCCATAGATGATTTCAGCCCTGGAAATCTCACGGATTGCCTGTTCGGTGAGCATCCCCGGCCCACACCCGACACCTATAATTTTCATGGTTTTTCTCCAAGAATGAAACCGTCACGGTTCACCAGTTCGACCCTGACGTGCGGGTATTCTTTTTTAAATGTATCAAGGGTCGATTGCATGACACGCTGAAATCCAGGTGTTGCGGCAAATTCCTCGACTGTGGAATATCCCGTTCCCTCAAGGATATCCGGATTGATAAAACGCAGGATAAGTGCGGGGAGCCCGAAAAGGATCACCTCACCATGAACCGCAGCCAGTGCCTCAGCAATCCTGCTCCCAATCAGCACGATCTCCTTGTCCGGATACCGGAGGCGTGCGTAACGGAGCCCTATACGCCCGGTCGTCAGGACAGCATCGTGTGCGACAGCCAGCCTTTCACCCACGGATTCCTCAAGGTGGTCATCCCATGGCTCGACAAGACCGGTTGTCCCCAGTATGGAGATCCCGCCAACCACGCCAACCCGGCTGTTCAGCGTTTTCTTTGCGATACCAGGACCCTCCGGGATACGCAACCGGACCTCCACACCGCAAAGTCCCTGCTGGTTTACTGCTTCTTCCATTGAGGTGAGAATACAGGCAAGCGGTGCGGGACTAATCGCCGGATCTCCTTTCCGGAACCGTGGAGTATCGCGTGAAAACCTGCCGATACCTTCTCCTGGTAAAAAGTGAATTCCCTCATTCCGGGGCACAGCATCTGCGATAAATTCGCATCCCGCCGTTACATCATCCGGATAATCCCCGCCATACTTTTTGCAGGACGCATGTCCACAAGACCCGGATACTGCAACTGAAACGACCAGGCCACAGGGAATTTTTACGGGGACTGCTGTCACATCTCTGGAAAGAGAGAGAATTGCCGCTTTGCACGCGGCAGCAGCAGTTGTCCCGGTGGTATACCCACGCCGTAATACGGTACCTGATGACGTGAGTACCCCCAGTCCTTCCACAGCAAGACGAAGAAGATCCGGTGAATGGCATTTTTTTATCCACGCTTCAGGATAATCAAAGCCGCTGACCGGGTCTCTCATCTACAGGCCTTCAATATATATAGTGATACATTCATTGAGTGCCGCGACAGCAACCGGTGTACCGCCCCGTGTTCCTTCCGTCGACAGGGATGGAACGTCCATCGTGCGCAGCAGTTCCTTTGACTCGGCTGCATTGACAAATCCTACCGGAGTTCCGATGATAACTGCAGGTACGATGCCTTCACGGACCATTTCACAAAGGGTCAGCAGGGCAGAGGGCGCATTACCAATAACAATAATCGATCCTGCAAGTTTTTTCCGGAGGGCAACAAACCCGGCTGAGCTCCTGGTTATCCCGCGTTCCAGGGCGATCTCCTCGCCGAAGTCCAGGGCACACAGCACCTCGCTCCTATGGCCCTTTTTCTGGACACCGGTCTGGACCATCCTTATGTCAGTAATAACAGGTGCACCGTGCCGGAGAGCTGCGATTGTTGCAGATACGGGATCCCTGTTAAACCGGATGAGTTCGGCCATGCTGAAGTCTCCGACAGCGATCGAACACCTCTGCCGGACACGGTCTTCAGGATTTGCGTTGCCGATTGCTTCCCGTGCCAGCATGCGCGACTTTTTTGAAATCTCATATGCTTCCCGTGTATGAGCCCCCGGATCAATATACATATTTGGTGTGATACCCCCGTGGTGTAATAATTCCCCTGACATGTTCACCCATCCTCCATAGTCTGCTCTCCTTTCCACCGACAATCACCGTCGTATGCATGTCTACTGCCCCCCAGACACTCTCCACATCGCCAAGCGTCGTGACGATCATTTCTTCGCCGTCACGCAGAGCATTCCTGACAATTGCTATCGGCGTCCCTGTATCAAGGTATTTCCGGGCATGTTCCATGGCAAGAGCGAAATTATGCGGTCTGCCCCTGCTCTTTGGATTGTAGAGTACAACAGGAATGCCGGTTGAAAACACAGCATCAAGCCTCTGTTCGATGATTTCAAGGGGTGTCAGGAGATCTGACAGACTAATCACTGCAAAATCCCCTGATAAGGGAGATCCGATCCGCGATGCAGCCGCATTTGCTGCCGTGACTCCCGGAATGATCTCTACATCAATATCAGCGCCGGAATGTTCCAGCACCTCAAGGACGATGCTTGCCATGCCGTAAATACCTGCATCACCACCCGAGACAATGGCAACAGCAGAAGACCGGGCAAGATTAACCGCCTGCTCTGCCCTCTCAACCTCTTTACCCATCGAGCTCCGGATCACCTGTTTTCCTGTGAGCAGGGGTTCAAGAGGATCCAGATACGAAGCATTCCCGATAACGTAGTCAGAGGAAGCAATTGCCCTGAGTGCCCGGGGGGTGATATATTCCAGGCGTCCGGGTCCAAGACCGACAATAGAAAGACTTCCCTTTCCTGGTTCAGTGTGCGATGGCAATGGTGACTCTCCCGAATACTTTCTTTTTCATAACGAGTTCTCTTTTCTTTGCAACGGCGAGTGCACACGGTTCAGCAACACCGGAGAGCCCGATCTTTGTTGCCCGGGACGGGGAAACGCCGGCCTGTGCATTTATTGTTTCATCGTCAAGGAATATTAAATTGCCAGAGAGTGCAGAGATCGCTTCGGAAAGTCCGGTTTCGTCCCACTTTTTCCGTGTAGTTACATAGGCAAGAACATCGCATTCTGCTACCCCTGTTTCCGCCAGTCCCTCCCTGATCGCATCCAGCACTTCTGAAGATTTCACACCCCTGCGGCACCCGATTCCGACAGTAAATTCCCCATCTTTCAGCAATATCGAAACATCCTTGCCGGCGATTACAATCCCGGGACCCCCGATTGCATAGACCGGTATGTCCCCGTCAAGGAGCGCAGAATTAACCATCCTGGTTGATTCCCGGTTAATGATATCACAGGCTGAACGTTGTGCAATCGCCTCCACAGAATCCCTGCCGGTAGCTTCAGTTGCGGTCGTGATAACCGGCTGGATGCCCAGCCCGGTCAGCTCTTTAGCCAGTTCATTTGCCCCATGATGTCCCCCAAGAACCGGAATCGCGTATACAAGATCCGGACTGACTACGACTACGGCCGGATCATTCCACTTATCCCGGATAAGCGGAGCAATCTGCCGGACAACGATTCCCATCGACATGACGGCTACGATACGAGGCGTCTGAGGAAAGATCTCCGAAAAGAGGGTGGGAGTATATTCCCGGACATCCGCACCCAGAAAAGATGCCACCTGTTCCGCCTTGCCCATAAACCTGGAAAGTGCAATGACCAGAGTATCGTTCATGAATAGAGATATGACCTCGTATGACCCCGTTTTTGAGGATCCAGAACGCCTCCCACGACCAGGAGAGCTGTTCGCTCGATCCCGTTGTCCGTAGCTTTTTTTGCAATATCTCCGACGGTTCCACGGACAATTTTCTGATCAGGCCAGGATGCGTGATAAATGACAGCCGCCGGGGTATCAGGCGGGCAGAGGAGTTTTTTTGTGATCTCGCCCAGTTTTTCGGCACCAAGAAAAATGACCATCGTAGCACCATGCCCGGAGAGTTCCCGGATCTGGTCGTGATCGAGGGTTTTTCCGGCGGGTCGGGTGACGATCAGGCTTTCTGAGACACCGCGAAGTGTAAGTTGTGTCCCGAGCGCAGCCGCAGCAGCGAAGAGCGATGATACCCCGGGGACGATATCAACCGCGATTCCCCGTTTTTCAAGCTCATCGATCTGTTCGACTATTGCGCCATATAATGAAGGGTCCCCGGAATGGAGCCTGACCACCATTTTTCCTGCATTGACCGCACTCTCCATTGCTAGGACCAGCTCTTCAAGGTCCATACCCCAGCTGTCAAGTTTTATTCTCGCCTCAGACCGTGCAATAAGTACCGGATTGACCAGTGAGCCGGCATAGATAAGGACATCGGCCTTTTTAAGAAGGGATAATCCCTTTATGGTAATCAGGTCGGGATCTCCCGGGCCTGCACCTACAAACCAGACCTTTCTCTGCATGATCAGCGCCTCGCATACATGACACTCAGGTAATCACTTTGTTCCGGGAGATCATCGTTGCGATATACTTTCATATCCGGAAAGTACATCCGCTCGACCAGCACAAATTCGGTATAACCCTTCCGTCTGAGCTCGGCTGCCTTTTCTTTCGGATGCCTGACCTTGAGGAGGATCTGCGTGTCCGGTTCCTGGCCGTCTGATACGATAAATCCTCTATTCAGCGAGATTCCGGATGCAGCTGCAAACGCGGTGATCGAGCTGATGCCGGGTTCTGTGGAGTAGTGTATGGATGGATACCTCTCAGACATGATTTCGCATAACCGTGAGAAGGTTGAAAAAAAATTCGGGTCGCCAAGGATCCCAAAAACGGCAAGACCATTCTGTGCAACAGGCGCAATCTTTTCTGCATTCTCTTCAAGGCATTTCCGGATTTCCGATTCGTCATCGGTCATAGGAAAGTGAAGCACTACTGCATCCCGATACGGGGCGACGAGGTCCCGTGCAATTCTCCCGGGAACAAATACGGTATCTGCCTCCCTGAGCAGACGCACTGCCCGGAGAGTGAGGAACTCGGGGTTTCCCGGTCCCAGTCCCAGACCAATCAGCATGCAAACCCCTTCCCGACAATGATGTAGACAGGATCAATCGGTTTGAACATTATGCTTTCTGCAATCTCATGGGATCGGGCGACCTGTACCTGCACAACTTCGCAAAACATGCCCAGCTGCTTCATGGTCGCAACAGCCTGGGCCAGTGTGCTTAAAAGAACGGCATTCACCACGATGGTTCTCCTGACCTTTTTTGCAAGGAGCGGAAGGATCTCGACGAGGCGCTGGCTCCCGCCCACAAAAGCAGCGTCAAAAATCCGGTCAGAAGTAAGAAAATCAATGGCATCAGAACAGGAAAATTCAATATTCCTGATAACGGCCTGTTCTGCAGCATCCCGTGCAATGGCAACCGCTTCGGGTCTTTTATCGATAGAAAATACTCTTTCTGCCGTTCGTGCGGCGGCGATGGAGACTTTGCCGGTCCCGCAGCCAATCTCAAGCAGGGTATCGGTGCTGCGGAGTCCCAGCTTAAACAGGGAGACCGCCATAATCTCATCCTGGGTCGGACCACCGGCAAGTGTTGTCCCGGACATCTTCTCAATTTTAGTTGTTGTAATGTATCAATGCTTGTAAAATAATTCTTCGCTGGAGAGATTATTTTACCCGCATTCACAAGCGAGAAAAATAATTTCCGGTACGGCACCGGATCACAATTTTTTATCCAAGATACCTGGCGATACCGGCTTTCAGCTCGGAAAATGAGACAGGCTTGGTGAGAACGCCAAGATTCGGGTCCTTCATTTCCTTCATCTTTTCGTCAATCAGGGGTGAGGCGGTAAACAGGATGACCGGAATAGAACGCATTCCGAATTCTCCGCGGAGTTTTTCCAGAAATTCCCACCCGTTGATAGGTGTCATCATGATATCCAGCAGGATAAGTGCCGGCGGCTCCTTCTGTACCAGTTCGAGCGCCTTAAACCCGTTAGCAACAAGGACCGGCTCATAGCCCAGTTTCCGGATCAGCATGTCCATCAGATCAAGGATTGGCTGATCATCCTCCACTACCAGAATTTTATGTACCATTCTACTCAACCTCAGCAGGTCTTTTCTTCGGAATATGAATGCAGAAGGTAGTCTCAAGGTTTAAGATACTGTCCACGCTGATGTATCCCCCGTGCATTTTGATGTATTTTTTTGCGATGGCAAGTGAAAGTCCGATTTTATCGAACTTCAGTGCCGTTCCGGATTCCGGAATCGGGAATGGTTCAAAGATCTCATCGAGCCGGGCATCCGTGATCCCGATACCGTTGTCCCGGATGGAGAGGCGGTGCATGGTGTCATTCGGTGAAGACCGATAGGCGATAGTGATCTTGCGGGGATGTGTTGAGTACTTCACCGCATTCGAGATCATGGTGTCCAGTACCGTTGAAATCTTGTTCTTGTCGGCATCGAAGGTAAGATGAGCGGGAATATCGATGGTGATGTCTGCATCTGCAGCGTACCCTCCTGCGTTAATAATGGTCCTGACCAGGTCCGGAACAGAGAAGACCGAGTATTCAAGGGGAATCTTCCCGGCATCAATGACGGAAAGCTCAAGCATCTGGTTGATTAGCTGGCGCTCGCGGTCTACACTCTTTGCGCAGCGGTCAAGGATGATCCGGGTCTCCTCGGTGACCCCGTACGTTTCGGGGTCCTGCATAAGCAGGTTAATGTATCCCATAATCGGCTGAAGAGGTGTGCGAAGCTCACAGGCAAAGGTACTGATAATCCCCCGTTGTTTCTTATCCTGCAGGGATCGTCCTTTTACATTTTCCTGTTCGGGAATATCCACCAGGTTGATGAGCACCGAAGGTGATCCGTCCTGCAGTATCCGCGTAAAAAAAAGGGTGGCAGGGCGTATCCTCCCGGATTTAATGAGAAGATTGACATCAACCCTTCCCAGTGGAGATGATCCTGTTTCTGCGATATGGCAGGACTGCAGGAAATCAGCCTGGTCATCCGGATGGACGAGCGTGAGGGGATCCCTGCCAAGCAGCTCTTCAGGAATGTAACCGGAAAACACCTCAAATGAGGGATTTGCATACACAATCATCTGGTCCCGTATAATGACAATGCATGTCGGAAGACTGTCAGTTACCTGCTTGTACTGGGCATCAATCTTATCAGCGGCGAGCTTGGCGAGTCTGAATTTATTGATATCAACAACAGTACAACTCAACAGATTTTCCGTGATCCTGCTCCAGGAAAGGTTTACCCAGACGGGCTCTTTTTCCCGTGTCAGAAAAACGGTTTCAAAGGAACGAACCTCCTCCCCCGAAGCGACCGATTCTTCAAACCTCAACCTTTCTTCGGGTGTAGAGAGAAGCTCAGGAAAGGTCATCCTGGCAAGGTCTTCGGCAGTATACCCGACCATGTGTTCAAAACGGGTATTGGTTAACCTGATGGTATAGTCGTTTTTGTCAAAGAGGATGATGCCCATCGGAGATTTTTCTACAATGTTCCGGTTATGTATTTCGCTGGCATGGATCTTCTCGCTGAAATATGCCACCAGGGCACTGATACAGACAAAGAGGAGCGCCTGACCGGTAACCAAAATCATACCGCCGGTATCGGGAAATACATAGAGGTACGCAAAGCACTCATATACCACGGCACAGGCGCCGGCGAGATAGAGTCCCTTCCTTGGATAAAAATAGGTCGCATAGATAACCGGGAAATAGAAGAGCTGGGCATAAATGGTCCCAAGATTTCTTGAGAGTGAATAGGTGATGATGATGAAGCACAACAGCGTGAGGGATGCAATAATAACGAAACGGATAAGATCGGTAGGTGATATAGAATATCCCAAAAGCCTGTTCAGCCGTTTCATGAATACTTTGTTTTCAATTTCAGAGTTTATAAATATACTATTTTTGTTGTTTGAGAGCGTGGATCGCTTCGTTTCCTTCAGAATATTTTTACTCACTGCAAAGTGCGGCTTTCTCAAAACGCTCCCCAGATACCAACACTCAGAGAAATATCAGATACAGAAGGCGGTGAGTTTAGCCACGACCCGATCTACCTGACTCACCGATGTACCTATGTAGGAATCCGGATTGAGGAGCGCAGCAATATCGGCTCCGGAACAGTACCGTAATACTTCTGAATCTCTCCCCAGCACATCAGCAAGGGGCTTTTCTTCGACGAGTGCCTGCATGCTTGCCACCCGTATCCGTTCGTGAGAGTCCTGACGGTTCATACCTCTCCTGGTGAGTTCGATCATGACAGACTCTGCCATATTGATGCCATGAAGGAAGGCAAGATTCCGGCGGATTGCCGCCCGGTTGATTGCCAGCCCTTCGAGCACCGTTGCCATCAGGCGAAGGCAGTGATCCGTGAGGATCGAAGCCTCAGGGAACAGCACCCGTTCGCAGGAGGAGTTTGTCAGGTCGCGTTCGTCCCAGAGCGTATTGTTCTGCAGTGCCGGTTCGACTGCTGAACGTATAATACGGGCAAGGCCGCAGCACTGCTCGGATTTTATAGGGTTGCGTTTATGCGGCATAGTGGAGGAGCCCACCTGCCGGGCACCGAATGCTTCTTCGACCTCCCCGATCTCGGTCCGCTGGAGTGTGCGTATCTCAATGCCAATCTTATCAAGAGTTGTTGCGACGTTTGCACAGAACATAAAATATTCCGCATACCGGTCACGGGAAATAACCTGGTTGGATACGTCCACAGAGCCGATTCCCAGGAATTCCATCATCGTTGCCTGCACTTCCATCGCTTTTGGTCCGAGTGCTGCCTGGGTGCCTGTTGCACCGGTCATCTGTCCGACAACGACCCGGGGACGAAGCTGTTCGAGACGCTCGATGTGTCTCCCGATCTCACTTGCCCAGATGGCAAAACGCAGGCCGTACGTGGTCGGCACCCCATGCTGACCGTGAGTCCTGCCGATGCAGACCAGCGATTTTGTTTCGTCAGCTCTTTTTAACAGCACCCTGAGGAGGATACGGAGCTTCTTATCGATCAGGTTGAGCGCCTGTGCGAGCTGCAGCCCGGTTGCGGTATCGAGAATATCGTTACTCGTCGCACCATAGTGAACCCATCGTCCGGCATCGCCGGAGACTTCTGAAATCGCCCTGACGATCGCCATCATATCGTGGCTTATCTCAAGCTCAATAGCCTTTGCCCGTTCCAGCGATGCAGTCGGTGCATGCCGTCCGATCTCAGCCGCTGCTTCCGGGGGGATCATACCATGTGCCGCTTCAGCCTTTGCCAGCGCCACTTCCGCTGCAACAATACAGGCAAACCGGTTCCTCTCACTCCAGATGGCACGCATCTCGGGTGTGCCATATCGCTCCTCTATGGGGTGGACTGCCATGAAAACAGATCTGTTGTCCGGGAATATAGTGTTTAATGATCTGAAAGGGAAGGTGATGCCTGCATATTCTGTATTTTAAACATTTCTTGGTGATTCATCATGGAGTAACATGGCTTTTCTCATGACTCTCCATGTAGCTGCAGAATTGTCAAAAAATTCAGAATATTTTATGAGATTAGGTAATACGGCAGTATCGCACCGGGGGTGCCATAGTGGCGTGGGCAGAAGCCCCCAGGAGTGTCTTCACATTGGAAAAATAAAATAGATACTTTGGCTTTGTAGAAACACACATGAACGGGAGGTCGCACCCGAACCATGAAAATCATTACACATTGTAATTTTTATGAGGGCTCCCCGCCTCAGGGCCTCTCCGAGGCACGGCGGGGCAGTGCGGTGTTTACAGATATACATTTTAGAAACTGATCCGCCGCGGGGGCGCCCCGTCGGGGGCGGCGGGGTTCATCGCAAATAATTATGAAGAATTAACATTCCATTACTCACATCTGTTTAAATTATTTTCATGGGAAACCCTAAGTTTTCAACAAATGGTAAAACACCTATTTACGGAGGGGACAGTGCCTGTCCCCCCGAACCGCCCCTGCGCTTTGAGCGATGATGATGTTTACCTGTTCTGAGTTTATCGTATTCGGGAGAGCAATAGCGCAGCGGCTGAAACCTCATAGGGATTTCTTGTTACTGAGCACTTATTCAGAGCCTGATAATCGCCTTTTTTTGCATACCATATAGTCAATTTATATCATTACATCATTCATCATGCTTCAAAAAAATCATAGCCACTCTAAAAAAATATCGTGAAGCGCATGTAAGCTATGACAATAAATTCCGCTTGAAACTGAGAATCCGACAGGAATGCTCAGCAAGGGAGGTGTACACAAATGCCTCATCAAGGGTCATTCCTGCAGCAAAGGTACCGTGCCCCCGTACGACCACCAGTTTTGAAGACAAGAGCGCACAGGTGACATTCTCTGCGAGTTCCTGCGAACCGGGCGTACCCGTAACGACAGGAATTTTCGGGCAGAGCATCTTCCCTTCACTGTCTTCCGGCATAATTTCATCCATTACAAGGGAGGCGGCAACTGCATGGGGGGGGTGGGCATGCACGATTGCTTCGAACCGGGTGTTTTTATACACCTCGAGATGTACGCGGTATTCGCTCGAGGCTTCAGGTGGTACATTTCCTGAAAAGGTAACAAAGACAGGTTCAGCGGCAACGTCAAGGTAGGCGCCACTGCGTTTGATAAAAAAACCCTCTTTTCCGCTCCGCACACTGATATTCCCAAAATTCCCTCCGACAAGGTGCTCGGCAAATAGCCGTTTCCCTATACGTTCGAACTCACCAGAATACATTCAGAACACCTCTTTTTCCCGCAGAATTCTTTCCCGTATTCAACAATATGTGCATGTGCCTGGCGGTACGTCTGATTGTCGTTATGAAGGACACCTTCAAATATGCTCTTCAAAGCCCCACGTCTTTCAGGTACGCCTATACAATGCACCATCCTTTCCGTGTAGGCATCGATGATGAAACTCGTCCGCAAAAGACCATAGCAGAGGATGCTGTCGGCTGTTTCGTCCCCAATTCCCTGTACCTGCAACAATCCATGCCTGAGCTGTCCTGTTGGTTTGTCAGCCATGCCACCGGTACCTCCATGCATTTCCATCACGTGGGTGGCCAGGGATTTCAGGCGTCGTGCCTTGACCCGGTAAAATCCTGTGCACCGGATTGCATCCTCAATCTCCCGGATATCCGCAGAAAAGATTGAGTCAAGGGAGCAGAGTCCCTTCTTTTTAAGATTGGTTAGGGCAGATTCCACGTTCTCCCACCGGGTCTGCTGGGTAAGGATTGCGCCAATCATCACTTCGTCTGTGTCCCCGGGCCACCAGGGTATCTCTCCATAATGGTCAGCGATCAGGCGGATAAGGCGTTCAATCCTAACGGAACTGGATTCCGACATCTTTCATCTTGTTGTATCGCGCGATATTGAGAAGCAGGGGTGTAATGGACTCGACAAGGTTCGAAGCCGCAAGGGGACCTGCGTCATATGCCCGGAGCCGGGAAACCTGGTTCACGATATCCATCACCTGCTGTTTTGCAGCTTGATCATCCCCGCAGACCGGCACTGAGTAGTTGAGCTCCTCGTCAAGCATTTTCCAGCGGTTTGCCGCAACCGTATTGAATGCCGTGCAGATCCTGGCGGTTTCAGGAAGAAGTCGTTTGATCAGGAGCGCGGCGGAACCTTCAGCCGGGGGGACGAAGGTGAAGAAATCCCGTTTCTCCATGGGATTAACCGGACTGATCACAATCTTTCCTTCAAATCCGCAGAGAGTTTCCAGGGTCCCAAGAAGGTGCTTAAAGGGGACGGCAAGGATGACGATATCTGCCTCATCCACAGCACTCTGGTTGCAGACTCCTTTGAGCGAACACTCCTGTCCTCGTTTTCTCAGGGTTTCGGTATTTATTGTGCAGGTAGCTTCGGCCTTGTCGCTTTCCCGCGAACCAACGATTACGTCAAACAGGGGGGAAAGACGCATTGCAATCCCTTCACCGATATCTCCGGTCCCCCCCACAATGCCAATTTTCACCGGGAACCCACCAGTGGCTGTAATATTTTTTCGAGCGTTGCCGCGTCGGTTACTCCCTCGAGGGACTGGATAATTTTCCCGTCCTTTTCAATGATAAGAGTGGGAACAACGCGGATCCCATATTTTTCTGCCTGATCCATGTGCTGGTCGACATCTACCTTGCGTATCTCAATTGCGTCACCCATTTTTTTTCCGAGTTCTTCCAGAATGGGTGTCTGCATCCTGCAGGGACCACACCAGGTCGCGAAAAAATCAAATAAAACCGGTTTGCTCATTGAACGTACCCGGAAGAATAGTCGATTAAAAAAAAGATAAAGGTATGGTATTTTATTTGGAGAGGACCTGCATGATAATTTTCCCGTACGCAGGCCGGGTGACGATCACACCGACGAGCACACCCATGATGGTGATGATCGCAAATCCCTTGAGTGTGGAAAGGTCCATCAGGACGAGCGGCACCATGGCAATCACGACAGTTGCCGCAGCGACTACGATAATACTGAGTGCCCTTGTGAGTCTTTTCATGTAAAGACCCGACGAAGGCACTTTTCCCTCATGTAATATCTCATCGGTAAGGATTACCAGTTGATCTATGCCGGTCCCAAGGACGGCAATGAGACCTGCAATTGTTGGCAGATCCAACTGGAACCCGATCAGGCTGATGAACCCGAGCAGGATAATAATTTCCGAGGAATTAATCAAAACCATCGGGAGCACAATATACGGTTCGCGGTACCGGTAATAGATGACAAATGCAACCGTGACCAGCGCTAATATTCCGGCGAGAATCACCATTTGTTTATAGCGTTCTCCGAGAGGTGCCGAAACACCTCCTGATCCGGCGATCGTAACATCGACCGGTAACGCACCGGCCCTGAGGTGGATTTCGAGATTTGTTGCCTGCTGGCTCCCGTAATTCCCCGATCCTGTTGAAGCAAAGAGTTGCCGTATATTCTCATTCTGGATCTTTCCGGCGAGGTCATCTGACAGGGGGGCTGAGTATACCGTCTCGTTATCCAGGAGCATGAGGAGATAGTGGTTTGCCGGGTCTGTAGTCGCACCGTACTGGATTGCGGCAGCGCGGAATGCCGCCGCTCCGCTCTCGCTCAAGGTAAATCCTACACCCCAGTTGTCACTGCCCGGAGGCTCCTGGGTGGGGACCTGTACGCTGGTAATTGCATCGCCGGAAAGCACATGTTCGGTCTGGTTTCCTGTCGTCTGGATACGGATCTCGAACCTGCCCTGCTTCCCGACAATTTCCTGGGCCTGGTTCATGTCCACTCCCGCAAGTTCCACGCGGATATAACGGACGACGTTATTCAGACCGGTGAGGGTATTGACTTTTGCATCCTTGGTGCCAAGCGAGTTAATCTTATTTTCAAGGACACGTTTTACGCTGTCTGCAGTGGTTTTGGATACACCCTGCTGATAGCTGGTAACCTGCCCACCCGCCGCAATGAACCGTGATTCCAGATCAGCCTGAGAATAATATTTTCGTATCTCCAGATGGTTTGCATCCACCTGTAATACTTCGGCATCAAGGCTGGTCGACAGGTTGGAGATGAACTCCTCCAGTGGGCGATCGGTAGTATATCCCACCACCTCGGCTTGCATGTCCAGCTGGAGCCACGCGCCCTGCTGGAGATCAAGGCCATACTGGAGGTTGGATGCCAGATTACCTTCCTCATCGATATGCGGAAATATTGCAACAACGGAAAGGACGACGAGGACCAGAAGGAGGGCAATTCTCCAGTCAGTTATAAACGCCTTTAATCCCTTGCTATTCATTTCCCGCCTCCCTTAAGGACATACCATTTAAGGATCCCGACATTCGTGAGCCAGGTGTTCATAACATCGAAAACAAGCCCGATCAGAAGCACAGCCGATATTTCCGCAACGATCTGAACTGATCCAAACCACGACACAAGGAACATCGCGCCAATGGCAGTGAAGGTGGTGGTTGTCATGATGATGCCAGTATGGAACGCGCCGGTAAGTTTATCATTGAGCTTGCCCTGCCGCTTGAGTACCCGGTTCGTGAGCAGAATGTCGCTGTCAACCGAGTACCCGATAAGCATGAGGAGGGCAGCAACGGTGCCAAGCGAGAGAGGAATACCGATGAAATTCATCGCAGCTGCAGTCATTGCCATATCGGCAAATGCTGACAGCACGACTGCTGCTGACGGCACGAGCGTCCGGAAGGAGATGAAGACAACAACCGCCATACCGATGAAGGAGAAGAGTATCGCAAGTACTGCCTGCGACTGCAGGGTTTTTCCGAAGGTTTCTCCGATCTGATTTATGCTCGCATCGGGATATTTCTGGTAAATAAGGGTTGAAAGGTCATTGTATTTGGTATCGTCCATGGATCCAAATTTCAAAAATTTCCCCTCGTTCACCCCTTCACTGACATCGACAAGGGGATAATCCGCAAACGTGGACTGGATCTGCTCTTTTGAATCAGTTGAGAAGATCGTTACTGCGGTGCCCCCGGAGAAGTCAATGCCCGGTGTAACAGGCATCCCTGTTGCTGCAAAGTTCAGAGCGAGCAGCACAAGGGATATTGCCAGGAGTACAAGAGGGATTATCACCAACTGTTTTGGCGAATATTTCTCAATGTTATAGTTGATCAATCCCATATCGTAATTATCTGTTCATGAACGATTAAATAGTTACCAGAGAAGTCATCGGTACAGCAGGCAACAGCAGCCGGTCCTGCGGCAACCGCTGCACAGAGATACGGGTTCCTTTTTCGATGAGGAAATTTTTGTGGAGGGGATGCGCATAAAATAAAAAAATATAAATAGAGAGACCTGTGACAGTAAACCTATGAGATCTCCTTCAGAGATCAAACGAGTCGTTGAAGGACGGTTGCAGTCATACCTTTCACGGGACAGGACCGGAATCCGGCGGGAATTACTCAGACTTTTTGTTAAGATAAAATCACTTACCATTGCTGAACTCGTCGCCCTGCTTCAGACTCAGTTTGCTGTTACCTTCCATGCGATTGCCTCAATGGTCGGCATCATCGCATCAAGAATCGGTATCCTCCATGCCCTCAGAAATGCTGATGGATCAAACACGTACGAACTTAAAGAAAAATATTTTGACATTGTTGTAAGGATAGTCGGGGTCAATTAAAACCCCGGCAGATCCGCAACGGTTTTTTACCAAATCGGTTCCTATTATTATAGCATCATGTATACCAAAGAAAGCGCCTGCACAAGCGAGATTGCTATTGTTCCCGAGGTAATTGAATATATTAACAAGAGGGACTGTGATTTTCGTATATGCACTTCGTGCGGCGGCCCGATTCTGTTACCAGTCCGGGTTAAACCCCCGAAAAAAACCGACCTCCTCCTCCGGGCAGGGAATCATATGATCTACGTATCTGTTCACCAGGCACGATTCCTTCACAGCATCCGCATGGATATGATCCCTTTTTTTGATGATGAAGACAGTGCTGGACCCGAATACGGATGAGTTTTGAAGAGATCCCCCATACAGCCGATGTAAAAATTCATGCATCCGCCCCCACGCTTGAAGAGCTTTTTTCTGAGACCTTCAAAGCCCTGATGCAGGTGATGTACGGAACATCCCGTCATGGGGGTACGACACGGGAAATCAGGATCGAATCGACGGATACTGAATCGCTCCTTGCGGATTTCCTTTCTGAAGTGCTGTTTGTATCAGAGGTAGAGAATCTCGTTTTTTCAGATGCCATAATCCGGATCAACGGTTTCTCTCTTGTTGCCAGGCTGGATGGAGAGCAATTTGATCCGGCACGGCATTCCGGAGGTACTGAAGTGAAGGGAATCTCCTATTCAGGTCTTGATATCCTGCATGATGCGAACGGATATATGCTGGACATCATATTTGATGTCTGAGAATGAGGTAGATGTATGCTTGAGGGGATAAACCGGGTGGGGATGCATGAATGGGAGGTGCCCGTGGGGTATGTTCCGGGTATGCGGGTTGCGGGAAGATTTTTTCTTTCTGAATCATTGGCAAAGACGCTCGAATTGGGTGCAGTCCGTCAGCTTGCCAATGTGGCAACCCTGCCGGGGATCCTGAACCATGCGCTCGCCATGCCGGATATCCACTGGGGCTANNGTCGGATTTGACATTAATTGCGGGGTACGGCTGCTCTCAACACCACTGCTCCACAAGGATGTGAGCGGCCGCCGTGATCTCATTGATGAACTCTTCCGGACAGTACCTACGGGTGTCGGTGCCAAAAGCAGCCTGAAGGTCTCCTCACAGGCACTCGACGGAATGATGATGAAAGGTGCCCGGTGGGCAGTCGGCGAAGGGTATGGTGTCGAACGCGACCTGGTGAGGTGTGAAGAGGGC
>DADT01000029.1:18764-18908 GCA_002495065.1 Methanoregula sp. UBA471
GGCAACCATTTTCTTGAAATACAGGTGGTCCGGGAAATTTTCGACCCGGACGCCGCACGGGCATTTGGCCTTTCAATGGGCCAGGTCTGTTGCATGATCCATTGTGGTTCACGGGGTCTTGGCCACCAGGTCTGCACCGACCAC
>DADT01000029.1:18958-44132 GCA_002495065.1 Methanoregula sp. UBA471
CATATTTTGGTGCGATGGCAGCATCGGCCAATTATGCATGGGCAAACCGTCAGATAATAAGTCATACTGCGCGCCAGGTACTCTCAAAAATGTTCAGGATCGGTTATGAGGAGATGCCACTTGTTTATGATGTCGCGCACAATGTGGCAAAGATCGAGGAGCATTCGCTGGATGGGAAGAGCGTGGAAGTCTGTGTCCACCGGAAAGGGGCGACCCGCGCATTCGGGCCGGGATCGCGCGATCTTCCCGGCGATCTTATGTCGATCGGACAACCGGTGATTATACCGGGAAGCATGGGGACGAGCTCCTATGTCCTGCATGGAACCAGGCTTGCCATGGACAAAACATTCGGGAGTACCTGCCATGGTGCCGGGCGGATCATGAGCCGTACTCAGGCAAAGAAGAGTCTTAACGGCAGGGAAATTACGGCAAATCTGTTGAAGGAGGGGATTATTGTCAGGGCACACAGTGAGAATGCCATTGCAGACGAAGCCCCCGGGGTCTACAAGCCCAGCGATGAGGTCGTAAATGTTGTCCACGAGGTGGGAATTTCCCGGCTCGTGGCACGCCTCTCGCCTCTTGGGGTGATTAAAGGATGAGCTGCCGGGCCGCCTTTGTCTGGCAGACGAAACAACATTTCAACCGGTATATTGAAGACTGCGGGATTACGTGCGAGCTTGTCACCCCTCATATGCTTGCAGCACCCTTTTATCGTGGTTCTTTCAACTGCCTCATCATTCCAACAGGTTTTGCAAATCCTGCGTATTCAAACCTGCTCCCGGCGCTCCGCTCGGCAGCTCCACGGATTGAAAGGTTCGTTGAACATGGCGGAAACCTCCTCGTCTTCGGCGCAGCTGCCGATAAACCGGATGCCTACGACTGGCTTCCGTTCCCGGTACTGTACCGGCATGACTGTCACCCGCGGCGGATCGAGTGCACACCGGATACTGATGGCGGGACTATCATTGATGATTATGATCCCCTGTCAATCGAATGCGATGGTTCATTCCCTTCCCACGAAGGCGAATGCAGGGGAGCCGCTGAATCAAGCGATGTAATAATTGAAAAACGGGTCGGAAGCGGGAGAATAATCGTGACCAGTGTCCACGAATTTCCTTCAAGGAAATTTTTGAAAAATTTCTGCAGCACAGGAAAAGAGACCGTCTTCTGATCGGGCACATTGTATTAGAATAGTCCACGAGAGCTGAATAAAGGAAAAGTGACACGTCATCGTGCGCGGTAGCAGGAGATCAGACTCTGACCGGTCAATTCATTCGTTTAAGGGCTCCGAAGAAACACCCATGAACGGGAGTTCACACCGAACCATGAAAATCATTAAACCATGTAATTTTATGAGGGCTCCCCGCCTCAGGGCCCCTCCGAGGCACGGCGGGGTGGTGCAGTATATACAAATATGCTAATAGACACTGATCCGCCGCGGTGGCACCCCGTCTGGGGCGGCAGGGTTAATCGCAAATAATTATGAGAAATAAACATTCCTTACATCTGTTTAATTCAATCTCATGGGAAATCGGCTTTGTTGAAACAGGCATGAACAGGGATGGTTCTCACCCAAACCATGAAAAATTGTGAAGGTACGACTACCATCCGCAACAGGCTCTCGAGAGAGCAGGGGCGGTTCAAGTAATTGAAGCGCCGCGGGGGCGTCCCTTCGGGGGCGGCGCAGGTCATCGCAGTAACGGAATTGGCTCTTCCCGAATTACTGGAATTGTGTTATTTTCATGGGAAATCCTCACAATATTTTTCTCAACGCTCTTTTTGGGCTACGGCACGTAATGCCTCCGGCGTTGTGGCATCCCCTCTGGAGCGATAATTCCAGAGAAGGTAATACAACACCATCGCAAAGCGCAGGGGCGGTTCGGGGGGACAGGCACGGTCCCCTCCGATAATAGGTGATTCGCAATTTGTTGGAATATTAGGGTTTCAACACAGTCGGGAAATCATCATTCATAACGTTCCCGTGGGCTTTGCTCCCGCCACTGAGGTATTTCCCCTACCGGGAATCAGTAGAGATCTAACTATCCGTTATTCATCAGGTTTGGAGTTTCTCTAAAAGCCCGTTAAAGATTATTCTGAAGCTGTTACTGATGGTAACTACAGGTATTGTTAAACAATCATTGCCATGAAATTTCAGCAGGGGGTTTGAAGGTTTATTATATTTTTACTTCATTAGTATGTATCAATGGATCTGGCCAGCCTTACGAAACACCGGACTTATCGTATTGCAGCAGTCATCCTCATTTTCATGGGTGTGGCGTTCGTTCTCAGGATGATCCCTGCATTTTTCATCAGAGATCCGGGATTTTTGTACACGTATGACACGGATTCCTGGTATACCCTGAGACAAATCGAGCTCATGGTCAGGGACTTTCCGCAGTATAACTGGTTTGATCCGATGACCGCGTATCCAACAGGAAAGCTGGTCGACTGGGGGCCGCTGTACCCGTTCATCGCTGCCACGCTTTGCCTGATCACGGGTGCAACCACCCGCAGTGCGATAATTTTTACCGCAGGCTGGGTTGCCCCGATCATGGCCATGCTCATGGTTCCGGTGATGTACCAGCTGGGAAAGACAATACGGGACAGAAATACGGGAATTATCGCGGCGGGACTGATGTCAGTGGTGTCTGTCCAGTATTTTGCCTTATCATCGTATGGATGGGTCGATCACCATATCGGGGAAGTCCTTTTCAGTACCCTCTTCCTTCTCGGGTATATCTATACGCTGACCTATGTGAAAACTCACCCGGTAGATGTAAAAGAGATAAAAAGCCTCCATTACCCGCTGGTCCTTTCAACCATAACCGGCATCCTCTTTTTCCTCGCTCTCCTTGTATCAACCACCGTAATTCTTACATTGGCAGTAATTGCAGTCTATACCTTTGTCCAGACGATCATCGATTATTTCCAGAAGAACGATTCCATCTACCTGCCGGTAGTAAATGGAGTAACGCTTGCAGTATCAATACTTCTCCTCTTCATCTTCGGATTCAAATCCGAGGGCCTGTCAATAACCCGGTATTCGATAGGGATACCGTACGTTCTCCTCGCGCTTATTGCCGGAACGCTCGTTCTGTTTATTCTTTCATCACTATTCCGGGGAAAAAAGGGTGTATACCTGATAAGTCTTGCCGTGCTTGCTGCCGGAAGCATTATTTTTATTCAGATCTATCCTCCATTCCAGACGTTAAGCCAGCAGGCAATGGCACTGTTATTCGGCTCGTCGGAGTATTCGGTAAGTGTCGTTGAGACTCTTCCCTGGACGTTGTCAGGTGCCTGGGACAATTTTAATGGTGCGCTCATCCTGATGGCCGGGGGGTTGCTGGTACTGGGATATCAAACCGTGAAAAAACGGGAGAGCCGGTACATTTTCCTGTTGATCTGGTCAGTGGTGATGCTGCTGGTGACCATACGGTTCCAGAGATTCGTATATTTTTTTACCGTAAATGTTATTGTGCTGGCTGCCATCTGCATCGCTGAACCATTCACCTGGAAGGGAGGCTCGCTGGGTGGATACGGATCAGCTCTGCTCGGCCGTTTTTCCCAGCCTCACCTCTCATCCACGGATACGGCAGGTGACCCATCGAAAAAAAATCCATCTGCGGTAAAACAGGATAAAAAGAAAGCCGGAAAACATCCCGGTAAAAAAACACCAGAACATCTTGACACAATAAAAAATTTTACCATTCTTGCAATCGTGCTTCTCACCATCGGTCTTGTTGCAGTGACGGTCGCACAGGAGATCCGGTATGGTCTGGACACCCCACGAAACGAAATCTCCCGCGACTGGATCGACTCGCTGGAATGGATGGAATCCGGTACGCCTGAGACCGGGGTCGATTACTATGCATCGTATGACGCAGGGGAATTCACGTATCCGGCTGAATCGTACGGGATTATAGGACTGTGGGATGCCGGCCACTGGATTACTTTTTTCGCCCACCGGATTCCTGTCACCAACCCGTTTCAGGATAATCTGGGGGGTCCTGAAGGTACTGCTGCATTTTTCCTGAGCGTGAATGAATCACAAGCCAATAGTATCAGTGAGAAACTCGGGGGAAAATATGTTGTCACCGATTCAAAAATGGCAGTCGATACGTTCACAAACCTTGTACCATGGCAAAGCAATTCCGTCGACATTTCCCCGTACATAAAATATTTCCTTGTACCGGACACCAGTGACGTCACGAGCCTGAAGATCACTCATAAATTCGACGAGGCGTATTTCCAGTCGATGGTGGTGCGTCTTCACAATTTTGACGGTTCAATGATCGTTCCGGGAACGGTTAATTATGTCCGGTATGAAATACGGCAGCCCACTGCACGTGAAACTTCAGAAATATCCGGTTTTGCCAGGGTCATCATAACGGACAGGTTCATCAATGCCTCCGATCTCGATACCACCACACCCATCATGAAAGAAGGACCGGAACTCCTGCCAACTGAATATGCAAATATTTTTTCAGATCTTCCGGACAGGCCGGTGCAGCAGGTTCCGGCACTTCAGCATTACCGGCTGATCCACGAGTCCATGGAAAACGCATCAGTCATCCCATTTCCGGAATCCGATCCGATCACCCTTCCCGGAATAAAATATGTAAAAATATTTGAATATGTCAAGGGAGCGCAAATACATGGTGAGGGTATTATTGAACTGCCTGTTGTGACAAACACCGGGCGGACATTTGTGTACCGGCAGGAGAGTGAAAATGGCAGGTTTGTTGTGCCCTACCCGACCGGGGGAAGTCCCTATGACGTTCGTGCAACAGCTGATTACCATATTGTTGGCACATCCCGGTACATTGCAGTGACAGAAGATGACATAACCGAGGGCAGGCAGGTCAATCGGTAGACAATTTTTAAGACAGGATATCCGCGAGAAAATATTTCACAGTATTATTTACCCTGACCGTGACTGGTTATCACCGTTTGATAAAATTCTTCGATATCAACGGTGATGTGATCCCAGTCAAATGCCTGGGCAGAGAGAATACAGGAATCCCTCATTTCCTTATGGCGCGTGAGTGCGAGGCGGATGGTATTACCAAGATCTTCAGCTGACAGTGAACAGAGGAATCCATTGCTATCGTTAATTAAATCACGGATCGCATTCGCCGGATGATCTATGGTCACAACGGGTAGCCCGCAGGCCAGTGCTTCAAGCGCGGAAATCCCGAAACCCTCCCGCGTGGAGGGAAGTACAAATATTTTTGAGGATTTCATATGAGCGATGATATCATCGTAATTTTCCTGGAATCCTATCAAGTGAACCTGGTCGTTAATGAAATATTCATTAATTTGCTTCGCAATGGAATCGTGTTCGGGTCCTTCACCGATAATCAAAAGTCTGAGTGCAGGTTTGTCAGTGAGAAGTTTGCTGAAAGCCTGAATCAAAATATCAGCATGTTTCTCTCTGATCAATCTTCCCACGAATATGATGTCCGAGACAGAATCAGAAGGCCGGATGGACTGGATTTTTTGTAATTCAACACCATTCGGAATAATCTTAATGTTCGAAGATATTCCGAGAATTTCAAGGTTATTTGCAGTTGTTTTCGACACGGCGATAGTATTTGAAGTCAGCCTTACCACCAGTCGTTCTGTGCATATCCCGGCAAATCCCTTCCATCCGAGATATTCATACCAGTAGTCCCCCCAGACTTCATGCCAGGTGATTACCAGAGGGATTTTTTTCATCCTTGAAACAAATTTTGCCGAAAAACATGAGAAATAGGGAAACTGCTGGCAATCAATAATATCGATTTTTTCCTTCAGTAAGGGAAGAATAAGACATAAACTAAAATAAAGGGGCTGCCAGAGCGATCTTCGGCCGCCTGTATACAGTTTTTGTGCAGGACAGACACCATGCAGGATTATCCCCTCTCGTATGAGAATGTCCTCACCATCCCAGAATTTCATGCCAAAAAGATGGACATCATGCCCACGGCGGGATAGCCTTACGGCAAGTTCCCATACACGCTTTTCAACCCCCCCTTTGACGTAAGGATAGATGACATCGTAGATGAATGCGATCTTCATCCTGCTTACCTACAGGTCATTGGTATTCTCATTGAGAAGCATCATACTCTGGAACACTGCGAAAAGAAAGATCTGGATTCCGCTCACGATCAACACGAGGGATATTATTGCCGTGGAAATCTCTGAGATAAAACCAAAACTCATCGATAGCCAGTGGAGGAATATGTTCAGACCAACAAGTATTCCGGCAGAAACCAAAAAAAAACCCAGAACGAGGAATATTTCGAGATTGTGGTATTTCATCAATAGTTCTATGATCCCTGCCCTGCTCTCATACCCGTGAATAACCGAATAGGTCTTCATGAGGAACCCTGAAAGAACGACCTGAACACCCCCCATCACCAGGATTGCGCCAAGAATGAAGGAATGGAGATGGGAAGATTCAATTTCACCCTGAATATAAAAAAACATCATCAGGAAAAGCCCGGTTAATGAAAACAAAAATCCCGGGATGGCGATAAAGGGTAACGGTTTCATAAGGAGAACAAACCGGATGTGGCGCCATCCATCAGCAAAACTATGCAATTTGGACGGTGTCAGTCTTGGATAATAATCGATAGGGACTTCAACGATTTTCAACCCCTCTTTTGAAGCCATAACAAGCATTTCAGAAGCGAACTCCATGCCTCCGCTTTTTAATGTGAGACGGTCAAATCCTTCGCGGGTAATTACGCGAAACCCGCTGTGTGCATCAGAAAAATGTGTATGGAAAAATACATTAATCATCCATGTCAGAAGAGGATTGCCGATATACCGATGGAGCCCGTCCATCGAATCCTTATGAATTATGCCTTTAAAGCGTGAGCCGATAACAAAATCCGCACCATTCCTCAGAGGGGCGATTAGTTTTGGAATATCAAAAAAATCGTATGTATTGTCTGCATCCCCCATAACAATAAAACGACCCCGTGCGTGCCTGAACCCGGTAAGATAGGCATTTCCATAACCGTTTTTTTCAGGATGGACAACATTTGCTCCAAGAGATTCAGCAATCTCCGCTGTCCGATCGGTCGATGAATCAGCAATGATGATCTCGCCTCTGATTGCATTGTCGTGAAATACTTTCTGTATTCTGGTTATGCATTCTCCAATGGTCTGCTCTTCATTGAGAGCAGGAAGTATTACCGAGACATCAATACTGTTTTCATTGCTGGAATGCTGATCCATTGTATGTCCTGCTAAATAGTGCGTGATATACAAAATAATTGACTTTGAATTCAATAAATGATTGGAAAAAGAATTTAAAAACCGGATTATTCGAATGATTCAGGAAATATTCATTTCGAATAAAACGTGAATATATAAACAATCAATTGAACACAAGAAACGCACATCTTTTTCGCTGTGACTCTGAAATAATAATAATTAAAAGGGGGAATGCATGAAAAAAATACTGATCACGGGTATCAGCGGTTTTGTCGGAGGACATTTTGTTCATCACCTGACCACGCATCGCAAAGATCTCGAGATTCATGGTATAAGCCGGTCGAGACCCGCGTGGGATTTTGTAAACATTCCCCCGCAATTGCTCAATGGTCATCATTTCCATCAGGCAGATCTCAATGATATTCCGAGAATAAAATTACTGATCGAGGATATCCAGCCTGATTATATTCTCCACCTCGCGGCGCAGAGCTCGGTAGCTGAGAGCTGGAAGACTCCGGTATTCTCATTTTTGAATAACACCAATATCTTCCTGAATATCATTGATACGGTCAGGCTTAATGACAATGCAGCCCGGGTTCTTTCAATTGGATCATCGGAACAATATGGGATTGTTTCCGAACAGGATCTTCCCATATCTGAAGACAGGCCTCAAAGCCCGGAAAATCCCTACGCAGTTGCACGGGTTGCCCAGGAGCAGCTTGCCAGGATATACGCCAAAGGCTATAATCTTGATATCTGCTGTACCCGTTCATTCAACCACTGTGGTCCCGGACAGACCGATCGCTTCGTTGTCAGCGCAATAGTCAAACAGTTTGTTCAAATTATCCGTGGGATTCAGAAACCTGTAATCACTATCGGTAATGGTGATATTGTCCGCGATTTTGTCGATGTGCACGATGTGATCGGGGCATATGACCTTCTCCTTTCCAAAGGCAAAAAAGGAGAGGTGTACAACATATGCAGCGGCCAGGGCCGGGCAATCAGGGATATTGTGAGAACGATGTCTGACATACTTGGCATCCAGGTCGATGTGCACCAGGAACAAGATCAAATCCGCCCGATTGACAATCCACGGATTATTGGTAGTTATAAGAAAATCAAGCATGATTTGGGCTGGGAACCCACGATTTCTTTTGAACAGAGTCTCAAATCAATATATACCTACTGGGATCATAAAATAGAGATTGCATCGAAAGTATCACCAGGCAAAACTCTTTGAATGAAAACTCACGCGGAATAAGTTTTTCCATATACTCATAAAAGTAGACTATACCTGCAAATTACGGATTGGGCAGGAAAAAAATTACAGACAGTTTCCTCAAAAAAACAGGGAAAAAATCAGGTTAACCGGTGAATTGCAGTGAAGATCGCCATCTTTCACGACTATTTTGGAGCTATTGGCGGAGGAGAAAGAGTGGTCACCACTCTTGCGGATATTTTCCATGGGGATATCGTGACTACCGATGCTGACGCATTAAAAAAATTACAATTTAAAGGGAATGTTATTTCGCTCGGAAATACCTTCAAACTGCCTCCCATCAAACAATTTACCGCACAAAAAAAATTTTATTTCTGCGACCTATCGGATGAATATGATTTCTTTATTTTTTCAGGCTACTGGAGCCATTATGCTGCACATCTCAACCACCCGAACCTCTGGTACTGCTACAGCCCGGTGCGACCTTTTTACGATCTCTATGATGCATTTTACCGGCGACAGAACTCTATCTTCACCCGCCAGACTTTCCGGTTGTGGGTATACAGCATGCGATGGTTTGACCGGCGATCTATCAGGGATATAGACCGTATCATCGCCATTTCCCAGGTAACCCGGGCGAGAGTGAAAAAGTATCTCGGGTACGAGACCGATGTCATCTATCCCCCGGTAGATACATCACGGTTCAGGTACAGGGAGTCGGGAGATTTCTGGTTGTCCGTGAACAGGCTTTATCCGGAAAAGCGTATCGAGTTGCAGCTGGAGAGCTTCAGGAGGATGCCGGATCAGAATCTTGTAATTGCCGGGGGATTTTCAAAAGGAGATCATGCTGAAGGATATACAAAACTGTTGTTGCAGGATCTGCCGGAGAACGTAAAGGTCATTGGAGAGGTTGAGGAGGATGCTCTTGCAGATCTGTATGCCCGCTGCCGTGGTCTGATTTGCACGGCTCTTGACGAGGATTTCGGATTGACACCACTTGAAGCAATGGCAAGCGGGAAACCGGTAGTGGCTGTGAATGAAGGGGGGTTTTGTGAAACGGTCACCCGGGAAACCGGGCGCCTGGTAAACCCGGATTTACCCTCTATTATGGAAGCTGTAAGGGAAGTATCTGAGAATGCCGAATCCTTCCGAGGGTCCTGCCAGGCGAGGGTTAAGCTGTTCGATATTGCAGTTTTTGCAGATAAGATGAGGACAGCTGTGAACCAGAGAAAATGATAATCTTATGATCTCTGGAATATTCTTTCAGTCTTGTCTGATATCTTTAGTAAAAAAGAAAATACCATAATTACCATGGTCATTATAATAATCAGAATACTTAAAACAGTTACGGCAGGGATTGGTTTTGAACTTAGGTCTGATTTTTGAACTTACCAAACGGGATTTTATCGAACGTTATTCGGGATCAGCTCTGGGTTTTGTCTGGTCGTTCATCTATCCCCTCATCAACATCCTTATCTATATGATTATCTTCGGCAGCCTGATGGGAGCCCGGTTGCCCGGTATGTCATCAGTATGGGGATATGGGATATATCTCGTCGCAGGATTGATTCCGTGGACCGCATTTGCAAATACCATAACACGATCTTCAACCGTATTCCTGGATAAAAAAGGTATTATAACCAAAATTCGCATTGACCTGCCAAAACTCCCACTCTTCATCGTATTTTCAGAAACGATTACCTTCGCCGTAACACTGGTAATATTTCTTGGCATCCTCCTTATTACCGGATACACCTTCTCGCCGTATCTGATTTGTATTCCACTTATCTATTTCATCCAGCAGGTGTTTGCGTACGCTCTCGGTTTTTTCCTTGCAATGCTCGTGGTCTTTCTGAGGGACCTAAAGGAGGTCGTAACCATCGGTTTCCAGATCTGGTTCTGGTTCACTCCCATTGTCTATGTTTTTGAGATTCTTCCCCCTCTCGCGCAGCAAATCCTTTTCTGGAACCCTGCCCTTGCATTTATTTCCGCATATCACGACATTTTTATTTTGCAGAAGATGCCATCCTTCCTCTATCTCTCCATCGTATTGATTATGAGTATTGGTCTCATCATCCTGGATTATACAATCTTCAGGAAACTGGAGAAGGATATTCGTGATTTCATCTGATTTTATAATCAGGTTAAAATAAGGTTAAGAAAAGTGACTCCGTCGATATTTTTAATGTCTGCGATGACCAACAATAGCACAGTACTCTCTTATGATTAAGGTTGACGGGATCTCAAAAAAATTCAAATTATATCACTCACCAGCTGACCGGCTGAAGGAGATCATTTTCAGGAAAAAGTATCACAAGGATTTTATCGCCCTTGATTCCATCTCGTTCGAAGTCGGTGCTGGCAAGACACTCGGAATCGTCGGTCAGAACGGGGCCGGCAAATCCACCCTCCTGAAAATTCTTTCAGGTATTGTCATTCCAGACGCAGGCACTATCCGGATCGATGGGAAAGTCACCGGTCTCCTCGAGCTTGGAACCGGATTTAATTTCGAGATGACCGGCCTTGAGAACATTTATATGAACGGTACGCTTATCGGCATGAGCCGCGATGAAATTGGCGAGAGAAAACAGACAATTATCGATTTTTCCGAGCTGGGAGAGTTCATCGACGAACCGATTAAGACCTATTCTTCTGGTATGGTGATGCGTCTTGCGTTCTCGATTGCGATCCATGCCGGCCCTTCCTGCTTTCTTGTTGATGAGGCACTTTCTGTAGGTGATGCCTATTTCCAGCAGAAATGCATGAGGAAGATCCAAGAGTTTCGTGAGGGTGGAGGATCAATCGTGTTCGTTTCGCATGACATGAGTGCTGTGAAGACGTTGTGTGATTCGGCGATCTTGCTCGATCACGGGAGGGTCATCGACCATGGGGATCCCAAGGATGTCACGGATTTTTATCAGAACATGATGCTGCAAAAGATGCACGTGGGAGATTCACCGGTTCGTGTTCAGGTGAAAAACAGCGAAAACACACCAAAAGGAAATTATTCCGGAATTGCGACAGGAGACGTCGACCTTGTTTCCTTTAGGATATGCAATGAGAAAGGAGAGGAAATTTCGTATATAGAAAGTGAAAGTACAATCAGAATTATTTGTAAAATAATATCCCGGAAGACTCTTGAAGAGCCGCATTACGGCCTGATGATTCGTAATGAACTTGGACTCTCAATTTTTGAAACAAATACGTATTGCATGAAAACAACGACAGAAAAATTATCGAATGGTCAGACTGCTGAGATTCATTGGACGATGAATTTTCCGGTATACTCCGGAACATATACATTTTCTATTGGCGTTGCGAATAAAGGGTTTGACCTTGGTTCCTTTGATGAATATCTTTTATTAATACATGACATCGGCTCTATCAAAGTCCTGAAGAATTCGCAGTCTATCTTTTATTTCGGGATCTTTAATATGAAGCCGATGATTTCCGTTGATGTCTTAAAGCCAGTTGATGATCCTTATGTGCTGGCAGAGAGACCTTAATAGGGAATTGTTATTGGCGGATATATTACCGGCGAGAGGGTGCGATGTCTAAAATTTTATTCATTAACCCAAATTTGAGACAGGAATATGGGTTACTGACGGTATACCCTCCACTTGGTCTATTATCAATCGCATCCGTACTTCTGGACAACAAATATGATCTTGCGGTACTGGATGCAGACATCGACAATCAAACTTTTCAGGATATTGAAGACAAGATCCATACGTTTCAACCCGAATTAATCGGAATAACAATGACCACTTTGCAATGCAAATCTGTTTTAACACTTGCTGACTACATTAAGAGAAAATTTCCATCAGTAATCATAGTGGTAGGCGGAGTACATCCGTCAGCACTGAGATCTGAACTATTGAAACAATCCCCCGCTATCGATATTGTCATCTTTGGTGAAGGTGAGCAAACCTTTCTGGACCTCGTGCGAACAATCGATAACCATGACTCGTTAGACAAAGTTAATGGAATTTGTTACCGGAGAGACGATGGTGCAATTCAGACGACAAAGCCAAGAGAATTGATTGAAGATCTTGATATCCTGCCTTTTCCTGCATTTGACCTGGTATCGCCCCTTTCAAAGTATCCTGGTCCTTATCCGGTGAAATCACGCCCAACAATTCATATCATGGCATCACGAGGTTGCCCATTTGGCTGCCAGTTTTGTAGTAATCCTATATGGGGAAAGAAAGTCCGGTTCCATAGTCCGGAATATATCCTGATGGAGATTGAATGGCTTCAGAAATCCTATAACGTGCAGGAAATTTTTTTCCAGGACGACACATTTAATCTCACCCACCGTTGGCTTGAAAAAATTTGTCAGGGGATTATTTCAAGAGGTTTGAATAAAAAATGTGTCTTTAAAGCACCATTTCGTGCAAATGCCAGTCTTGTCTCCCCAGAGATCCTCAAACTTTTAAAAAAAGCCGGATTCTGGATGATCTTTTATGGTGTCGAAAGTGGCGATCCTGAAGTATTGAGAGCAATTAGTAAAAACCTTACCCTTGACGAAATAAAACGTGCTTTTTATCTCACAAAAAAGGCTGGTATACAGACATACGCTTCATTCATGATCGGAAATCTGAACGACAGCCCTTCCTCGATAAAAAATTCGATAAAATTTGCCAAAATCATTGACCCGGATTATGTTGGATTTGCAGTTGCTATGCCGTATCCTGGAAGTCGCCTCTATGAAATTCTGGAGGAAAATGACCAGATCACACTTTCTGACACAATGAATTTCAAAATGGGGAAATATATCATTCCAAACACGTCATTTCAACCAGGGGAGGTCGAAAGATTCTCACAAAGGGCATTTGACGAAATTACTGCCTTCAAAAACTCATGGCATCACAAATTATTATATTATTTACAAAATCACGATTTTCCGCAGACTCCGGATCGTTATTTTGATTACCGTCCGTTTGATCGATCGCATCTGCCCGATCATCTTAACTCATGTATTGAAATGGGATCATCAGATAATTATCATCTTGAAAAGGGGTGGTATCCCTTCGAATTCTGGCCCCCGTCAATACGATGGACCCAATCATCAGCGACCCTCTTTCTTCGCCCAAACAAGGACGATAAAACATTAAAAATTAAGATTGTCGCTTCAAAACCTTATGGCGACCAGATTCTCATGATTTCGATCGATGGGGATACGTGCACTGTTCCGGTCGATCATAAAAATCCTGGAATAATTACCCTGCCGCTTAAAAAGGGGATATATTTAAAGAAATTCATCAAGATTGTCATTACAACCACTCCCACATGGGTCCCGGATTGTACTTTACATAACGGTGACCGCCGTACATTGGGAGTAGCAATAAATAAAATATGGACTGATTAGGATGATAGCAGAAATGGTAAATTTTAATTGAAAACCGGGAAAAGTCTCTTCCCTCGGTATTGAAATTAAGCGATCTTACCGGAGAACTAAATGAAAAAAAATACCATTGATAACTCAGATTCCAAAATCAATGTCGAAGAGGTCGTGGAGGCGATCAGGGAGAAAGTCCAGCGCCGCCATGCGGCGGGAGATGTATCAGATCCTCAAATCCCGCTCTCATCATCACTGTCTGAAACTTGCGCACCATTTGACGAATCAACACGGATGGACCGGATATTTATCAATTCAAACTGGGACCTCCACAACAATAATTATATTATCACTTCCCATCACCATGGCATCGGAAAATTTCTCATAAAGGGGCGTCAGCTGGTTCACGGGGAGGTTCGGAGGTATGTCGATCCGTTGATCTCACGACAGACAGGATTGAATGCAAGTGTTGTCCGGATACTCAATTCAACCGTCCAGAAAAGTGTGGAACTCGAACAGCGGTGTGCGGGTCTCGAAAAACACTGTACAAACCTCGAACAGCAATGTGCAGACCTCAGGCAGAAACTAAAGGATCTTGATGACACTATATATGCCGGACAGAAAAATCTGGATCAGAGGATCTCCCGATGCATCGATATGGTTGATACGGCAATTGAGGTAAAGATCGATGAACGGATCCGTCAGCATCTCGCCCTCATGGATGGTAATGTCCATGAACGGGCATGGCTTGTCAACATCCTCGAGGAGCGCATACAGACCGGACTTCAGGAAAAATGGCTTGGACCGGATCCTGCTTCCCCGGGTGCATTGAATTACTATCTCTTTGAAGAACGATTCAGGGGGGCGAGTGAATCGATCAAGCAACAGCAGCTTGCATTCCTCACGTTCTTTGAGAACTGTTCGCGGGTGCTGGATATTGGATGCGGACGAGGGGAATTCCTCGAGATCCTCCGGGACCATAATTTTGAGGGTGTTGGAATCGACATTGATCCGGATATGGTCCGATATTGCCGTTCTCACGGTTTGAACGTCGAACAGACTGATGCAATTACATATCTGGACATGACAGCTGATAACAGCCTTGACGGAATTTTTATCGATCAGGTCGTAGAGCATCTTGATCCGGAATATCTCATAAGGATGCTTGCGGCATGTTACCGGAAACTCCGATGTGGAGGTACGATCGTTGCGGAAACAGTAAATCCGCTGTCGCTTGCTTCGTTTTTCAATTTCTATCTCGACCTGAGTCACCATAAACCGGTTCATCCTCTCACCCTGAAATTTTTACTCGAATCAGTCGGCTTCAGGGATAATGAAATTAAGTACTACTCTCCTATTCCCGACAGCGTAAAGCTGCAGAAAATCCCGATCGATGAGAGGAGTCCGGAAGCCGAGCAGCAATCATCGAACGTTTATAACAGCAATATTGAATTGTTGAACAACCTGCTCTGGGGACCGCGGGACTATGCCATAATTGGAAGGAAATAAGTCCCAAAAGCCACATGACGAAAACCCGGAAAGGAATAACATGAACCTATCATGAAGATCGCTGTCTGCATGGCGCAAGTGCCATTTGTCAAGGGAGGCGCGGAATATTTATGCGACAATTTGTACAAGGAACTCGTTGCCCGAAATTTCGAAGTCGAGTATATTAAAATCCCTTTCAAATGGTACCCACCCCAGGAAATTATCAATAATGCCATGATCTGGAGATTACTGGATCTTACGGAAAGCGACGGAAAAAAGATCGATGCCGTTATCACGACAAAGTTTCCTTCCTATGTTCTTCGGCACCCGAACAAAGTCACCTGGTTGTTCCACCAGCACAGGCCCGCATATGACCTGGCACTTTCTGAATACGATGATTTAGCCCCCTTTGGAGCCTGGGGAGACATCGTGAGACGAAAGATTGTCTCAATCGATACCATGTCGCTGAAAGAATCTAAAAAGATATACAGCATCTCCAGGAATGTAACAAACCGTCTCGATACATTCAACAAAATCACTTCTGAAGTCCTGTACCCACCACCACCCTTTAACGGGAGATATTATGGTAAAAATTTCGACAATTATATACTCTATCCGAGTCGCCTGGATCCCAAGAAACGGCAGGAACTCGTGATCAGAAGCATGAAGTACGTCAATGGGGATCTGACATTGAAGATCGTCGGGACCGGTCCGCACAAGGATTACCTGAAAAGCGTGGCAAAGGAGTGCCATGTTGAAGAAAGGGTCGAATTTTCAGGTTTTGTTCCGGAGCAGGAACTCCTTGACCTGTATGCAAATGCTCTCTGCGTAGCTTATACGCCTTTGGATGAGGATTTGGGGTATGTCTCCATGGAAAGCATCCTTTCAAAAAAACCTCTCATCACCTGTACAGACTCAGGGGGGAGTCTTGAATTTATCGAAAACGGTGAGAATGGATACATCGTTAAACCTGATCCAGGGAAGGTAGCTGAAGCGATAAACCGGATATTTTCAGATGGATCAGCCCGAAGGCTGGGTGAAAGGGGCTATGAAAAATTCGGGAACAATTTTCTTTCGTGGGATGTCGTGATCGAGAAATTATTGCAGCCATTATCATGAAAGTCGCTTTTTTTACTCCGGTCAGCCCCCAGAAAACCGGTATCTCGGATTACGCAGAGCAGGAGATATTACCCTATCTTTCAAAATTCTGTGATATTGATGTTTTTATCGATACGAATGTAAAACCGAGCAACCCGAACCTGACAGCAACATTTCCGATATACCGTTATACTGATTTTCCGTCAATGGAAAGCAAATACGATATCCGGTTGTACCAGATGGGCAACAATCCCATGCACCGGTTCATTTATGATACCCTGATGCGCTATCCTGGTATTGTTGTGTTGCATGACATTTTTCTTCATGGATTTCTCTGGAACATCAGTCTCTTTAAAGGCGATTATAAAACCTATATCGATACCTTCGCGTACTGCTACGGGGAAAAGGGTGCTAGAATTGCGGAGACTGCGGTCAGAACCGGGGTCTTTTCAGAATTTGAATACCCGCTGATAAAAAAGATCATTGACAGGAGCCTCGGTGTGATCTGTCACAGCGAGTACGGCATGACTCAAATCGTAAAAGAAAGCCGGGAGGCTGTTGTAAAGAGAATACACCAGCCCTATACCGTGCAGGATTACAGGAATTTCCCTTCCCAGGATAGCATCAAAACTGACTTAACCAGGTTTTTTCCGGTCATTACCAGTTTTGGTTTTGTGTATTCTCATAAACGGTATCATATCATCCTGCGGGCTTTTAAGAAATTTTTAACACGATTTCCCGATGCAGTGTTGATCCTGGTTGGCGAAGATATGATGAACCTGCATCAGATGATACGGGATCTGGGGCTGACAAAAGCGGTGATCCAGACCGGATATGTCTCCCAGTCTCAGGTCAATCAATATTTAAACATCTCCGATTTTTGTATAAATCTGCGGTACCCGACCGCTGGCGAGACGAGTAGGAGTGTATTGCAGATTATGGCAGCCCAAAAACCGGTAATCGTGTCAAATACCGGATGGTTTGCAGAACTGCCAGACGATTCCTGCCTGAAAGTTGAGGTTAATGAACTCGAGGAGGAGATGCTGCTGGAGTATATGGATATGCTATCGTCTAATGCCACATTGAAAACAGCTATTGGTAAAAATGCCCGGAATTATGTTATCCGAAAGCATAATCCCGAAACGGTTGCACGGGAATATTATTCGTTTATGCAGAATATTCTAGGGGATCATGAGTTCATAGTGCAGACCCTTTCCGGCCGGTTCAACGAGCTGGGAGTTGATGAAGAGGATAGTGAGATTATCCGATATACGGTAGAATGTATAAAAGATGTGCTTTGATCGAACGGTTATGCTATTATTTGATCTGCATGTTCCTAACGATGTCCCGTGTGAAAAACCGGATTTCCTGACCTTGACCAGTTTTTTACTGCCCCAGATTTCAGGATTTTTGTGAACTGAAATCCCGAGCCACCAAAGGGCATCTGATCCCTCATATTACAACATTGGCACGCGGACGGGGTTTTTTGGAAATACCGCGGGTACTCATGGCTGATGATCAGGATTTACATTTCCCTCTGATTAGGAGCCGTAAGAGTAATGAATCACCGGGCAATATCTCCATTGTTTTTTACAACAGAAAATTGTGAGATCCCAAAAGAGATCATCCGAGAATCTCCCCCTCCCGGCGAGATAGGAGGAGTATCAGAAACGAGTTCCAGGATATTTTCTCCCGAAACAAGTTGAATGTCTGAACCAATGAATGCAGAATTCTCTGCCCCTGAAAACACTATTGTCTTCAGGTATGCCTGGTTCAGAAGTATCCTGACTGATTGAGGTCTCAGTACGAGAAGTGTGAAGAAAAGTTTTGCATTCACGGTACCTGTCTTGTCATTAAACACAGAAATTGTTGCAGATTGCAATACTGCCCAACGATGGGTAATTTCATCTTCAGACCATCCGCGTTTAAAGAGAAATGTGCCGCATAACGGATAAATGCCAATCGCTGTCAATTCCTCTTCACTGAAACCCCGATAAAAATCCAGGTATTTTTCATGACTGACTGAATTTGAAGGATAGGGATAAGGATCCTTAAAAGTCAGCCCGAGATACGTTCTGACCGGGGGAAATATGCCGAATACAAAATCTGTATGAGGATCCAGAGCGGGGTCGATGTCCACTTCGTCATTCTCGATCTGGAGATAATGAAAAAGTTGCTTTCGGAGATGCAAATAGATATATCTGCTCGGATGGTTCAGCGAATAGAATAATCTTTTTGCCTGGTACTGTTCGCGAATAAAATCTGCAATCTTCAATATACAATCATTTCGTTTATCGTCAGTCAGCAGATCTTCACGTCGCTTCAGTTCATTGTAGTTGGATGCCGCTGCTTCCACAAGTTCTGTTTTATTGAAATTTCCCAGGTTGTGAATATACTCAAAGTACTTCTGATAAATTTCCTCATTGTTCAAATGCCGGTAGGTCATGAACATCTTTATCATGATTTTATCATGATATTCATGGGGTCTGCTTACCCGATTACCGTTCTTGTCTGTCAGGTATGTCATCTGCCTGTCATATACATAAAAATAAAGACTGGGAAAGGCAACTTTCAGGCAGTCCGGACGTACCTGGGAGAGAAAAAAATTCGATGAGAATTTATAGTCGTTCCTGTAATCATCACTGATCGGGATGTAGATGAAAAGGTCAAGTTTTTTTACTTCTTTGTCGATAAAATCGTCGATCTCCATACCTGTTATCAGGTTACATGGAGTGAGAGGCAGATAATGGAAATTTTTTTTGAAGACCGGATTATTATTCAGGAAAGCTGCAAAGGCCCTTCCCTGACAGTTGCCATAGACTGAATAATATTTCATATTTGTTATCCCAGTTATTCGTATTGCATTACCAAAATAGTTACGTCAGCAGGATACGCAGGCCGAAGGATTTTTATTGGACCAGGATTCCGATCTTTCATGTACCCTGCATTACATTTCCTGCGCCTGGACAGAAATTTCCCCAATCTGGACTCCTAAATCTCTCGAATCTGTTGAGCCATAATCGCTTGGGCGCCAGGTATTTGTGTCGATCCTGATAACCTGGAAATAATCATGAAGGTACGAGGCCGGAATCTGGACAGAGACCGTCTCAAAACCACCCCCGAAGGTAACCGTGCGAAGTGCCTGGTTATTGCAACTGAAGACAACTTTGGCAGGGTTATCCATGGGCCGGATTCCCTTGATAGTGACGGTGAGGTTCATATCCCCAGCTTCGACCGGGTATTCAACCAGTATTCCGGAACTGTTTTTTGTCCATCCGTCCTTATAGAAATTCTCAGTCTTATCACCTTCGGACATTGGGAATGCGGTGTAGGGTATACCGGGTACGCTTCTGGTTCTTTCGGTTGTATCGTAGAGCTTAAAACCGGTACCTGATACAGAAATTACATTATTGAGCAGGATCTTCTGTGATAGGATGTAGGAAACCGGTGGAAGTCCAGTCAATGTATTTTCGGTCTGGATGAGGTAGCCTTTGATAAAAAATTGTGTTGCAAACCATGTCATCATACCATATTCAGAATGGTAGTCATCCGGGCTCATCAGTATGTGCTGGGACTCGTTTGTATGGGTTGCCAGAAAGTCCATAACAGGGCGGTTGCTCTCGTACGTCACTGAAGAAAAGAACAATTGTTCCTGTACGGTATAGTGCATACCTAGGATAGAGAAGATTGCAAGAAAAATGAACAGGAGGTACCATAATCTCTTGTAGTAAACCCCGATAGCAAACAGGCATGATACCATGCATATAAAGAGGAGAATAAAGAGATACGATGATATGAGATTGGGCAGGTACTTGAGATAAAACAGTCCGAACATATTTGAAAATTTAAACGGTGCTCGGGGAAAATCTAAGAGAAACGGGATAGCCAGAAGAAGATTGAGCGATATGCAAGCCAGAACAATTTTTTTGCTTTCGGAGAACCGGTTCTTCCAGATACCGTACAATCCGATGATCCCTGACAGGACGATGATCGGGATGATCGGATCGATATATCGTCCGAATATATAGTAACTGTTGTCTCCCTGAAATACAACTGCTGCAAACATGTGGGTAATAGTGATGACAACGAGAATAACTGAGGAGACCAGGGCATAGATGATTGCAGACCGGGTGGAGAGAAGTGTGATATACTCGTCAGTCCGGAATCGATCCTGAACGGAACTGTGCCCGAACAGTTCATACATCCAGGATAAGGCCAGGACAAAAAAAATGACATATGATCCCAGGATCAGAAATTCCATCTCATGAAAGGCCAGGGAGAGATACTGGGCAAACGAGCGGGGATCTGATGCAGCCTGGATAATCGATGATATATACACGTCGTTGCTGTAGTCTGAAATTACCGCCATTCCCGTGAATGATTTGTAGATTGTCCAGAGGATGGTGGGGATACCAAATGCAGCGAGAGCGGGAAGATGGTCTCTCAGCAGCAGGTGAAGGTTCTTTGTTCTGTACTGGTTTAGGGAATAATATATCAATGCCGTGAAAAATCCGATGATCATTGCGATGCCGGGAGTTCTGGTGAAGAACAAGAAGAAGATGGAAAGACCGGCCAATATTCCCCACTTCTTTGATCCGGTCTCAAATGACTCGATGAGAAACCAGAGGGAGAACGTGAACAAAGGAATGAAGAGGTTCTCACTCATGATAACGAAATTGTAGAGGGTTATGGCGGGTAGTATTGCAATAAAGAGTGCCCCCGGAAGAGAGAAAGTGTCAGGGCAATATTTCTTCAGGATAGCGTATGCCGGGAAAATAACCGACGATGCCATGACGGCATTGATGATTAACATGGCATGATAGGCTTCAAGGGTATTGTCGGTTATCAGGTATGCGAATGATAAGAACAGGGAATAACCCGGCGGGTAGGTCTGACAGTATAGCAGCCTGCTGTAAAATTCCCCGTGAAGGATATTTCGTGCTGTTTCGGCATAGACTGTCTCGTCAGCAAAGATCCAGGGTGACTGAAAAAGGAGTGAAATGGCAATTCTGATACCCGTAAGAAGGAGAAATAATAGAAAAACCATAGCCAGCCCATTACTGGACAATAGTTTTCTGTATGCAATTTTCACACGTACCTATCGGAATAATGAACATATTAGTCTTTAGAATTGCAAAAAACCTAAAGGATATGAACCCCAGATATATACTGGATGAAACTCATCATAATGATCCCCGCGTACAACGAAGAAAATTCACTTGAGAAGGTGATTAATGAAATTCCGCGGGAAATCAGGGAAATTGATGAGATCCAAATTCTTGTAATTAATGATGGATCAACCGATTGTACTATTGATGTTGCAAACCGGGCAGGTGCTCACAGCATCTTTTCTCATAAACAAAACATGGGACTGGCAAAAACATTCCGTGATGGTTTGAATGAAGCCCTGGAAATGGGAGCTGATATTATTGTGAATACTGATGCTGATTTTCAGTACAATGGTACAGAAATTCCAAAACTCATTGGACCAATTCTTGGAGGACGGGCAGATATTGTTCTAGGTGACCGACAGATCGATCGCCTCGATCATATGCCACTGGGAAATTTATGGGGAAATAAACTCGCCACCCGGGTTACAAGATGGGCAACCGGGCTTCCGATCAAAGATGCGCAGACAGGGTTCAGAGCTTTTTCCCGTGAGGCAGCTTTGAGAATGAACCTGACCGGAGATTATACTTATACCCAGGAAACCATCATTCAGGCAGCGAATAAAAATCTTACTATTGAACAAATTCCGGTAGAATTCCGGAGACGCGAAGGCGATTCCCGGTTAATATCCAGCATTTTTCGGTATGCCAGGTCAGCAGGAATTACCATATTCCGAAGTTTTGGGGCATATCATCCCTTTGTTATTTTTTTCGGAATTGGCGTTGTGTGTATTCTGCTAGGACTCATCATTGGATTCAGGGTTATCATCCATTTCTTAACCACGGGAATGGTTACACCCTATCTGCCATCTGCATTACTCACGACCGTGCTGGTTATTGTTGGCAGTCTGGCAATTTTATTTGGTTTACTCGCTGATATGATCAGAACTCAACGTTTGTTATCGGAAGAAATTTTGTACAGGCTTAAAAAATGAAAAATATTTCGATAATAAAAATTTTTTTAACAGTTCTGTTTCTTACCGCATTAATCATTAAAATAAATTTTTTTGAGATCGCTCAAATCATTTTCAATCTAAATCCGGTTTACCTTCTCGGAGCACTCATTCTGGTCCCCATTTTATACATTATCAGAACACTGAAATGGAATGTCCTCCTTAGCTCTGCAGGTATCACAATTACATTTAATAAATCACTTAAGGTCATTCTGATTGGCAATTTTTATGGGCTGGTTACTCCAGGAAAAGTAGGGGAACTGGGGAGGGCATATCACCTGAATGAAAAAAAAGTATTGACATTACCAACGATAATAATAGAAAAAATGTTGGATATTTTTGCATTAGTGATTTTATCTGTTTTAACGATTATTCTTTTTTTTCAGAACAATTTGATAATGATAATTGGCATTTTTATTTGTGTTATCGTAATGATCATCAGTATTTTCATGTTGGTAAATGAAAAAGCAATAAGTTTTGTAACAAATTTTTTCAAAATTAATCAGGAAAACAACGAGCAGTTTGTTAAGAATTTTTGGTCATTATTTCATAATTACAAGATTATGGGAACTACAATTTTTATTTCATTTGTATATTATTTTGTCGCATATCTTTTAGGTTATTTTGTGATTTTATCCGCGGGGTTCGAACCGATTGTACTTATCACACTTCCAATAATTGTTTTGATAGGAAATATTCCAATTACCATATCAGGTTTGGGACTTCGTGAGTCCATAGGATCAGTTGCATTCATTTCTCTTGGAGAAACTGCTGCGGATGGATTTGTTTTTGCATTTCTTCTTTTTTTGTTGATTACCTTGATTCCAGGAATTGTTGGATATACATTAACTATGAAGGAGCATTAAATGGAAAAAAAACAGGGACAAATTACGGGATTGGTCTCACCACTACTCGAATCAATAAGAATGAAAAAAATTAAGAAAATTGTGCATGGTGGAGACATTCTTGATTATGGATGCGGCTACGGCAGGTTATCTGAAAAAATACCATTTGATACGTATACTGGTGTCGATTTGGACACCTCTGTCTTATCTTTTGCAAAGGATAGAAATTCAAATTTACAAAACATTGCCTTTTTTTCAACTGAAGAATTTGAATTGATAAATAAAAGGTATGATTTCATAGTTCTGTCTGCAGTAATTGAACACTTTAAAGATCCGGTAATAATACTAAAAATGCTAAAAGCACGATTGAAAAAACAGGGAAAAATCATTATTACGACCCCAACACATTTTGCTAATACTATTCTGGATTTTGGTTCAAGAATAGGCATATTCAGTCGTTGTGCTTTTAATGAACATAATCAAATCTTTTCGAAAAACGATTTTTACGATATCGCAAAAATTTTGAATTTAAAAGTTATCAAATATTCACGATTCGAATGTGGCATGAATCAATTAGTGGTGTTTTCTGATGGCTGATCTTTTAACATGGCTTTTACCGAGAAGGCACGAAGATTTGTTAAAAAATAATCGGTTGCTTTATTTTGATATTCCTTTTTTTTCTTTTTGATTGTGTAGAATTCACCCCTCATAAATTACCTTTGACTTTTTCACGTGGAAGATGATCATCCTTTTATTCCTTATGGAACAGAACTTGAATTATAGTCAAGAACATAAAGTTTAATACAAATGTGATTGATTTAATAAATTTCCGTTCCCGTTCGCAAATTCGACCCCGTACAATCAATTTCATTTTTCAAGTTGTCCTAGCTTCAAGGTTCTTGACTATAAATTGCAGAACAGACCGGATTCAGCAAACGACGAGCGATTCGAGAATTAACCAAATCCGTCTCGTAATGATCAAAGATCCGGAAATTTCCTCTGGAATTGTAGAAGTGGATGAAACGTATCTCAGCGGGCAATGGAAGAAACAAACAAAATAATCCGAGATTATGGTATGAAACGAGGCATGGGTACCAAGAAGCAACCGGTATTTGGAATCCTTTATCGCAACGGTATGGTCAAGGCCGAGGTTGTCGATGACGCTGAAGCTGGCACTCTTCAGCCCCTCATCTCGCAAGAAGTATCCATGGGTTCTATCGTCTGTTCTGATACCTGGAAAGCTCATACCGAAATCGCCGCACGAGGGTACGTCCATCGTCTTGTCAGTCATGGCGAAAAACAATACAGCGATGAGAAAGGAAATCACATTAATGGTCTGAAGGGATTCTGGGGTTACCTGAAAAGAAAACTTGCATCAAAAGGAGGTATTCATTAAGAAAGGTTGTATCTTTTTTTAGGAGAATGTGTTCGGAGATACATTCGTCGGTCGGATCCAGAAAGGATAAAAATGCGAAGATTCATTCAATTGTTGGAGAAAATTAGGGGTTAAACGGGTAGTGTACCCTTTAAGTATTAACTCCATAACCCGATTATTGGAAGATCCACGCTCGCTCCCCAATTAATTATAGTTGGGGGGGTTGTCGGATATCCACTATTCCTCAAATAGAACGAGTGCGTCGACGGGCGGTATACTCCCACTTCAGTCTTATTATCCCCATCCCAGTCACCTGTTACCGGAAGATCCGTGCTCGCTCCCCAGTTGATTACTGTTGCCGGGTTTGCAGGATAATTACTGGGCCTGAGGTAGAACGTATGCGTCGACGGGCGGTATACTCCCACTTCAGTCTTATTATCCCCATCCCAGTCACCTGTTACCGGAAGATCCGTGCTCGCTC
>DADT01000029.1:44197-46862 GCA_002495065.1 Methanoregula sp. UBA471
TACTAGGTCTGAGGTAGAACAAATGTGTCGACGGGCGGTATACTCCCACTTCAGTCTTATTATCCCCATCCCAGTCACCTGTTACCGGAAGATCCGTGCTCGCTCCCCAATTAATTACAGTTGGGGGGGTTGCCGGATAATTACTATTCCTCAGGTAGAATGCATGCGTCGATGGGCGGTATACTCCCACTGCCTCAATCTTTCCTCCCGTCACATCTGTGACGTTGATATACCCAACTTTCGTCATGAAGTCAGTTCCACCAAGATTGCTTACATTCAGCGAAACGGTGTAAACACCAGGTGTCATGTACGTGTGAACCGGATTCTGAACTGTCGCATTCGTGGAATCTCCATCACCGAACGACCACATCCAGATATCAGGCAGATTTTGCGAAAGGTCTGTGAACGTAACGGTGAGCGGTAAAGATCCGTTCCTGGGCGTTGCGGTAAAATTTGCTATCGGCGGTGCCGATGAAAGGACGGCGTGGTAGGCATTCAATCGTCCTCCGGTACTGACCTTACCGGCAAGAGAATCTTTCACATCAACAGTTGAAAGGATAATATTTTTAATCTGTATGTTCGTCAGACTTGGATTAACGGATTTTACGAGAGCAGCAACCCCGGAAACATGAGGGGTGGCCATGGATGTGCCACTCTTAAAATCATATCCCCCGCTCTGATTGGTGCTCAGGACATTCACACCCGGGGCTGCAAGATCTACAGAGACCGGACCGTAATGGGAAAATGATGCCAGTTGATCAGTTTGATCAGTGGCAGCAACACTGACGATATTAGCTGATGTGTACGATGCAGGATATTGGGGGTAGTCATCGTTATTCAGGTTAGGGGACTGGTCAGAATTTCCTGCAGCACAGACGACCACTGCCTGAGAAACATCAATCGCATCTTTTAAGGATTGAATATAGGTGGGACCGTTCCATGAATTGCTGATAACCGAAGCTCCATTGGCTTTCGCATACAGGATCGCGGAGACTGCATCAGAAGTGTCTCCAGATCCTCCGGCATTGAATGCTTTAAGAGCCATGATTCGTACCTGCCAGTTTACCCCGGTCACACCAATGCCATTATTCCCCATTGCCCCGATGGTTCCTGAAACGTGGGTGCCATGGCCATTATCATCAAGAGGATCGGGAGTGTTGGTAATAAAATTCCATCCATGAATATCGTCGATGTAACCATTATGATCATCGTCCTTGCCGTTACCTGCAGTTTCTCCGGGATTTGTCCAGATATTCGCAAAGAGATCATCATGGCTATAAAACACCCCGGTATCAACAACTGCCACGATAACCTGATCCGATCCCGTCGAGAGATCCCATGCGGCTGTTGCACTGATGTCTGCTCCGGGTGTCCCCGTAATGCCCAAAATATTCTGCCCGGTGTTGTGAAGTCCCCACAATCCTGTAAAAAGGGTATCATTGGATGTTGTTGAAATCTGTAAAAGACTGCCATCCTGGACAACAGGTCCGGCCTGATCCGGGGAAATCGATATAATATAATCCGGTTCTGCATACAGGACATCCGGATTTGACTCATATTCCTTAATCGCGGACTGGACATCGGTCCCGTTTGCCAACTGAACTACCTGAAGCCCCGGAAGACCCTGGGCTCGGAAATCTCTCTTTACCTTTGCTCCGACTTTTTTGTGAACCATAGTTATCTTTTCATTTGAGATTAATGAGCCATCAGAATTCTGGGACTTGAACCGGACGATGATCTGATCGGAAGCATATTTGCGGCTGGAAACAGAAACGGTGGAAGAGGAAACCGCTTCTTCCCCCGTCATTGTTGTTTCACTATTTTCTGGAGAATTGCCGGTCCCATAAAATGGATCCCAGGGTGATGAACTATCGGCACCAGACTGATCCACAGGAGGTTTCTGCGTTGAACCCATCCCGGCAGTCTGCCAAAGGGTTGGTCCTGTCTCATCGAATGCACGATCCGCCGGGACAAGTGAATGTGATATAAGTTCAGAATCGAAAAAATCCAAAGATCGGTTCAACTCCTCTGCATCGAGTGCTTGGACTGGCAGTAAAAAAATAACGAGAACCAAAAATACCTTACAGATTCTTTTCACGGAAATCACGTTCAGCAATTTGAAGACCCTGGGCAATTGAATCGTTACTTCAATAAGATATTTCATTGACATAAAATTGCTGGTCTGGACATATCCAATCTAGGTTTGTTTACAGGAAGTATAAGTGACTTTCAGATCCAAAATTCAGAAATATCCAGAAATCAAATCAATTGCTGGCTCCTCTTATCAGTGATCATAAATTTCTTTTCGCATAAAATTCATCGTATCGGCTGGGAAATTACTTCAGTACCATTACTTTTCAACGTAAATTTTTCAGTGAGATCTTCAAATTCGATTACGGTATTGACAGTATTGCCGGCAAAGCGGAGGTATGATTCAAAAATTTCAACACCAGTCAGAATGCACAAAAAAAGGATTATACCCAGGTTCCTGTAACCGGGATATCGGTGCTCGCTCCCCAGTTGATTACTGTCGCCGGCGTCGCTGGATAATTCGCATTCCTCAGGTAGAACAAGTGAGTGGATGGCCGGAACACTCCTATCTCAGTCAATACATCCCCATTCCAGTCACCAATAACGGGGAGATCCGTGCTCGCTCCCCAATTAA
>DADT01000005.1:0-107426 GCA_002495065.1 Methanoregula sp. UBA471
ACATCTATATGGGATATCTCACCCTTGCCCTGATGGTGATAAACCTGCTTCTCGGGTTGAGCATGGTCTTTGGGTAAAGGAGATCTCAATATTTTTAGAAAAAATCATCAGAATTATCCACGTCGCTCAATGGATCTATCACGATGGTTTGATGTGGATGAATTTTATGAATTTTACCCTCGGTCCGGTCATGAACAATATTCCGGATTGCCGCCAATCCGGACAACCCCCGCATCTTTGTCCCGATCTACCCTGTTAAGATCCTAGAACCAGCTCTCCAGCGTCTTCTGCCCGGCCTTCACGCAGAAATTCTCCAGCGCCTTTTCCACCCGTTCTTCAGAAAAATCATAATCCCCGCAGAGCATCTTCATGATACCGGGGATATCAGGACAATCCCAGGCGAGAGTATATTCGTCCGTTACATCCGGGTGCAGGAAGAGATCCATAACGGGCGCGGGGTCAAAGTCCGGCAATTTCTCATGGATCTTTGCATCAAACTCTCCCCGCTGCACGATCTTCAGACCGGTCTTTGCACCTATCCCTTCCACACCCGGGTTGAAATCCGTCCCGATAAGGATGCCGATCTCGATCAGCTGCCCGCGGGTCAGTTTAAGCCCGTCGAGCACTTCTGAAAGGACAAGTCGTTCAGGGTTCACGGTGATCTGCCGTCCCCGTATCTTCCGCTTGCCGCTGACCGTAAGGTTCCGGACCAGCGTGGGTGCACCGAAAAGGAGGGTGTCGTAATCCTGAGAAACTACGTAGCGTGCCTCTCCTTTCGCTACCATGTAGGATGCCTGGGCTTCTCCTTCGCCGGGAGCCTGGATGGTCGGGAGGCCCATGAGCCGGAGCAGCTCCTTTGAGGTTTCGATAATGGTGGTGTCGACCTTTGAAGAGGAACGCGCCTGCTTGTAGGCCTCTGCCTCATCGCCCCGCTCGATCGCTTCCTTCCATTTCTCACCGGCCTCGGCCCTGACCTTCCTGCGGCCGTCAACCGTCTCCTGCTTGAGAGCGGCTGGTTTCCCGTCAAAGACAAACACCGGTTTTATCCCTTTTTCCATAAAGTTCGATACCCGGAAGAGGATACCGGAGAGGTGTGAGGTGATCCGTCCGCGACGGTCCATGAGAGGGGTTCCGTCAGGTTGCCGTATTATTGAGAGGAACTGGTAGAGTGCATTATTTGCATCCACTGCCGCCACACCCGGCAGCGTTTCCCATGTCACCGGCTTCTTATAGTCCGCGAGGATATCCCGTAATGCGACACCCATGGTAATTCACGTGCGTAAAAAAAAATATCAGCGGTACATGCGCTTGGAATATTCCCCGACAAGCTCATCCAGGTGCGTGATCGCCATATCGTATTTCTCTGCCATGCGGCTCGAGACATCTTCCAGATTATTGCGTAATATGCGCTCCCGGATTACGATGCTCCTTTCAAGGTGGCGCATCTTGACCTGGAGCGAGAGAAACAGCCCGCCAAGCGAGAGCATCATAAGACTTGCAGCGATAGCGATGGTAAGATCCTGCCAGAACCGGTTGATGAGGACGAGTGTGGAGACGATCATAACAACGGTAAGCAGGATATCAAATAAGTACTCGCGAATGTCCATGCTTTTAGATATTGAGAGCACAGTAATTAATCTAACTACATAACCCGGAGACGCATCGTGGAGCTAAAACGCATAATCCCTTTCCTGGTGATGCCGCTCCTGCTCCTTGCCGTGGAAATCGGGTCAATCCTGATCTCTCTTCCCGTGCAGGCTGCGGGAATCACCGCATTTGAGGATCCGACATCACTGGCAAACCCGTTCATCTTTATTGCGATCCTGCTGGTATTCACCGGATTTTTACTGTTGTTGATAAAATATGGGAAAAAAGGATGGATTGCAGCGATCATAGCAATTTCCATTTTCCTTACCTTCGTGTACATTTTTTCGGCTCTTGTGAATGTGGTGACAGCAGATCCCAATCTTGCGGCGACCTTTGTACTAATCCTCTCCCTCCTTTCAATCGTTCTCCTGTACAAATATCCTGAGTGGTACGTGATCGATGGTCTTGGCATCCTGATCGCCGCAGGTGTTGCAGCAATCTTCGGGTCATCTCTTGAATATTATCTGGTCATCGTCCTGCTCGTACTCCTTGCGGTCTACGATGCGATCTCGGTCTACAAGACAAAACACATGATTACCCTTGCCGAAGGGGTGATCGATCTGAAAACCCCCATCCTTTTTGTTATCCCCAAGCGCCGCGACTATTCCTTTATAAAGGACGGGATCGGGAAACTGGATGATGGAGGGGAGCGGGCAGCATTCATCATCGGTATGGGAGATATGATCATGCCTTCAATACTGGTAGTCTCCGCGAATGTCTTTTTACAGGGCTGGCGGCTTTTTGGCGTTGTCAACCTTCCGGCACTGGGAGCAATGCTGGGTTCCCTTGCCGGTCTTGGCGTCCTGCTCTCGTATGTCGCATCAGGAAAGCCCCAGGCCGGACTGCCACCTTTAAACGGTGGTACTATACTTGGGTTTCTGGCGGGCTGGGCGCTGGCCGGTTTTTTGTAACTGCAGGTTTATGAGAAAGGATGGCAGCGAGGACCTCTTCAATTCCCTCTCCCTTTTCGGTTGACATGGAAAGGTAACCCTCCATGACCTGGAGATCGGATTTATTTGCCACGACAACAAGCGGCACGTCAATCATTTCTTTTACTTCCCCGAGCAGGTTGAGCTGGACTTCCATCGGGTACCCGCAGTGCTCTGACGGGTCGAGAATAAAGAGCACGATATCGGCGACATTAATCATAGCCGAGAGTGCCTGTTTTTCGATTGCATTCCGCTGTTCTGCCGGTCGATCGAGAATACCCGGCGTATCGACAAACTGGATTCGTTCCCTTCCCAGTTTACGGTGTCCTACAATGATGCCCTTTGTAGTGAACGGGTACGATGCCACTTCAGGAACTGCAGAAGAAACCTGGCGGATGAACGAAGATTTTCCCACATTGGGGTACCCCGCGATGACTATCGTGCATGCGTCTTCCACATGGGGAAGTTTCCTCAGGACATTCCGGACCTCGTTTAAGAACCGCAGGTCCTTGTCTATCTGGTGCACCATGGAGGCAAGGCGGGCAACTGTTCTTTTGCGTACGATGGTTGTATCATCCGATTTCCGTGACTGGACGGCAAGCTGGTTTCCCACCATTTTTGTGTGTTTTGCTGCCCAGCCAACCGCACCCAGTGACTGTTTTATGCGGTCCATGCCAAAGAGGATGTCTGCCATCTCCCGGTAAAAACGCGGGATCTGGTCAAATTCAGGGAATCCGCGGATGATATAGACCAGCCGGTCATGGATGGCCGCGCCAACCGCACGCACAAACTCTTCATTGGCACGATCCTTGTTGGTTTTTTCCTTCATTTTCTTTGCCGCACGGCGAAAGCTCCGGTCCAGAATTTCATCTGCTGTGGGCACTGTAGGTATATGTTCGAATTCCACAAATCTCCAACCTATTTATATATTGGAGAGTTATACGGTTTATCGTTATGGACCTGTCCCTGATCCAGAAAGATATCCTGATCACCCTGATAACCCTGTATCACCAGCATTCCCATTCCATCAAGGGCGAGGATATCGCCGACATGATCCAGCGGAACCCGGGAACTGTACGCAACCAGATGCAGGCCCTCAAGGCAATCGGACTTGTTGACGGAGTCCCCGGACCGAAAGGGGGCTACATCCCAACTGCACTTGCCTATAAGGAACTCAACCTGAACGTTTCTGAAGGTGATTATGATGTCAGGATCAGCAGGGACGGGGAAATTATTTCCGGAGCCACCGTGCAGGAAATCGATTTTACCACGCTCTGCCACCCTGACATCTGCCATGCAGTGATCAGACTTTTCGGCAGCGCCAAACTCTTTGAGATCGGAGACCAGATCACGATCGGTCCCACCCCGGTCAACAAACTCCTGATTCGCGGGGAGGTGTTCGGGAAGGACGAATCAAAGCAACTGCTTCTCATCGCAACCTCTGAGATGATATCCCTTCCCAAAAAATCGATAAAAGCATACATGAGCAGCCCGCTCAAGACCCTGAAAAGTACGCACACCCTCCAGGATGCTGTGGTCCTTTTCAATAAGGATCGGATACACGGGGCTCCTGTTATCGACAATGGAAAACTCGCTGGGATCATCACCATGAGTGATATCGTAAAAGCGGTGGAAAAGGAGCTGCCCCTGACAACAAAAGTTGATGCCGTGATGACCACGGATGTTGTTGAAGTGCCATCGGGCACAAAACTTTTTGAGGTAATCCGCAGGTTCAAGGAACTGAAGATAGGGCGGCTTATTGTTGTCGATGACGGAAAACCTGTTGGGATCCTTACCCAGTCGGATATTATCAAGGTATTTCCCTCTTTATGAATTCCGGATCGGTAACTATTTTGAGCTGAATTGCGAACGAGAGGATTGAGTACCATGACAGAACTATCACAGGCTGCAGTCGAACGTATCATGAAGAACGCCGGCGCTGGCCGGATAAGTGCCGATGCTACAGAAACCCTGGCGGGATTAATGGAAGAGTATGGTGTGTTCATCACTAAAGAAGCAAAAAAGATGTCGGATCACGCAGGCAGGAAAACACTGCGTGGGTCTGATGTCCGCATAGCTGCTGAAATCTTCAAATAATTAACTATAGGCAAAAAACTCTTTTTTCCCGCCATTTTAGAACACTTTAAATATTTATACGAGTCATAATTTTTTTATGACTCGTGTATTTGCCCGCAGCCTTTCAAGAAAGAAGATCATGAGCAATGACGGTAAGCTTATCGGAACCCTGAAAAATATCAGAGTTGATTTTGATTCCGGCCAGGTCCAGGCAATGATTGTCCATCCTGACCAGACCTTTGTCACTGACGGGTATACTATGGAAGACGACAAACTCCTGGTAATCCCGTTTGAATCGGTAAAGGATATCAAGGACTATATTGTCGTCGACCGCTATCTTGCCCGGAAATAAGAAAAATACCGGGTAATCGCTTCAACAAATCCATTTCCATATTCTTTTTCTGCAATAAATTCTGCTGCTGCCTTTGTATCAGGATGGGCATTTGCCATGGTTACTCCGATACCCGCCTTCCTGAGCATCTGGATATCATTCACCGAGTCCCCGATGGCAAGGAAATCCGATGGCAGGAGGCCCATCTCCGGCGCGAGCGCATCCAGTGCAGTACCTTTGTCGATGCCGAGAGCCTGTAAATGAATCGCGTACCCGGTATCGATCACTCTAACCATGTGGTCTTTGAGTATTTCCTCCACTTCGCCTGCAGGAACTGTACGGGCAAATGCAAGATCCGTGAAACGGTACGTGGGGCTGAGGAGTACGATCTCTTTTTCCCGGTCCCGGTAATACGCCTGAACGACTTCCAGTGCTTGTTTGCAGAGAGTCTGGTCTCCCTTGATATGGAGAGTGCCGGAAAATCCAATCCGGAACACTCCCCCGTTCTCGGCAATGAATGTCCCGTTAGTCCCTATCGTCCTGCAAAGGGCATCCATGAAGCAGGAAGTATTTCCGCTTGCTAATACTACCTCCACTCCCTCATCGACAAGTGATCTAATCACTTCGATTGCACCGGTGTTCAACCGGCGGGACGGATCGGTGATCGTCCCGTCAATATCGGTAAGGAGCGCTTTCAGCACGATTTAAGACCTGCTTCCTCAACCATGAACGGAGCTTCGCCTTCGGGAAGATTGGGACTGTCGACGAGGCGTGCAATACGTTTACCGCCCTTGCTCTTGCGCAGGTAAAGCCGGAAGGTTGCAGTATGCCCGACAATGTTGCCCCCGATGGGTTTTGTCGGGTCACCGAAAAAGACTGCCGGGTTGGACATAACCTGGTTTGTCACCAGTGCAACTGCATTATGCTCATCAATAAGCTTGAAGAGCTCGTGCATGTGACGGTTCAGCTTCTGCTGGCGTGCCGCCAGTGTTCCCCGTCCGGCATATTCCGCCCTGAAATGGGCGGTGAGTGAATCAATGATGAAGAGTTTGACCGGGCGCTCGCTGTCTTTCAGTTCCGCGGCAAGATCCCGCGAATTGTCCACGAGAAGCATCTGGTGATCGGAAGTATGTGCCCGTGCAATGTGGATGTTGTTTAAAAATTCCTGCGGGTCTGCATTATCGATCCCAAGTCCGTGCACCATCTGCTCAATACGCTCGGGACGGAAGGTATTCTCGGTATCGATATAGATGGCACTGCCGTTAAGCCCTCCCTGGTCTTCTGGCAGCTGGACATTAACTGCCATCTGGTGGACGATCTGGCTCTTACCGGAACCGAACTCACCATACATCTCGGTGATTGCCTGAGTTTCCAGGCCGCCACCCATCAGGGCATCAAGTTCGGGGACGCGGAATGACAGTTTCCTTATATCCTTTCGCTGCTCGAAGATATCTTTCCCGGTCTTGAACCCGCCAATATCCGCCGCTTCGCGTGCGGCTTTGATAATCTTTTTTGCTGTTGACTCGGAAATCTCCGAAATTTCGGACAGTTCTGCCGGTGCTGCAGTTGCTATACTCTCCACAGACAGGTACCCCGCTTCACGGAGTTTATCTGCTGTGCTCGGGCCAACGCCCGGTAAATCTTCAATCTCTAAAGGTCCTTGGGCCATCTCTTGCACATCTCCTATGGCACATCAAGATGTTAAACATGGACTTATATGCACTCGGACTGCGCGGGGTGAAAGTGAGACTTATACGGCAGGTTCTTTCATAAATCCCCTGAGTTCCTCCAGCAGGATCTCCGGCCTGAGTTCAACCGGTTGAATGCATTCGGGTATAATCCGGCTACCGGAAAGGATACCGATCACCCGCATCTCAGCCCCGTGGGGAAGATTCCCCTCTATAAGATATCGTTCGGTGCCATTATCAATAAAGGTGCACCCCGGCCCTGCAATGATCGTTCCTTCAAAAATGACAGGTTTTACCTCTTTCATCGGAACACAGACAGAACTCCCCCTGCCGGCACCAAGCTCGATCCCCCCGAAACGACCGGGTTTTGCTGTCGCATGGAAGATCTCAACCTGGTCACCGGGACTGACAGGAATAAGTGCTTTTTCCCCCCAGAGTACAACCTTCAGCTCATCTTTTCCGTCACTCACCACGATATTTCTCACCCAGGACTGGGATCCGTTCCGGCTTGTAAAAGACCGTGGCTCTTTTACTTCCCGCACTTCACCCTGTATTGAATAGATCCCTTCCTCGCCGACCGAACACAGCGGAATGAATGGCACCGTGATCGCCCGATCGGTGACTGCAACCGAACTCTTTTCATCGAGGCTGTAGGCTCTTCCCGCGCTGCGCCTGTCCGGTTTTGCACCACTGATATGGACCGATGAACCCGGGAGGATATCTGCAAACAGTCCCGGTGCCCACGCTACTACCCGGGCGGTGCCCCGTTCATCGCCGATAACAACTTCCATCATCTCGCCGGTCGTACCGTCCCTCCGACTGAAGGTCCGTATCTCCTCACGTGCGATCAGTACCGCATCAAGATCCACCGGCTCTGCCGAGAGGCTCTCCCCGGCCACCCCGTTCTTCGGGAGGGAACAGGTAATCTCGCAACTGGCCTTGCGAAGGGCAAGAGCGTAGATCTCAGTGGTGCTTTTCCCCGGGTGACGCCCGATGATCTCCAGGACATCCCCGACTGCGATATCCACTGCAGCTCCTGCTTTCTCATCCCACAGCACAACCCGGGTGGTCCCGGTCTCGTCTGCCAGCAGCAGGGTAGCAACCCAGCCCTTCTCGCCATCTTTCCGCTCAAATTCCTTTGGCTCAGTCTTGTCCATCACTTTTCCGAAAAAAGAAAAGAGGCTGGATTTCCCTGACAACCCCCGAATTTTCACGTGCTGGCGGCCAAGCTCGCCGATGACCAGCATGGCCGCAGTCGGCTCATCGACGAGGTCCCCGCACTCTTCGATCTTTGTTTCCACGCGCCGTTCGAACTCTTCCTTTGTTATGAGGTCATCGACCAGTGCGTAGTGGAACAGCACAGGCTTTTACGCCCCCTCACCGCTGCCAGGGCGGGCGGCGCATAGGTGCGGTGATATCCCCGACAGTCTCACCCTCGCGCATCAGAGAAACCTGCGACCCCCGTATCAGTACCTCCGGGCAGCGGGGACGGCAGTTATATTGGGAGGACATGGCAAACCCGTACGCCCCGGCATCAAGGACCGCAATGATGTCGCCGGGAGCAAGCGGCGGGAGTTTCCGGTCTGCTGCAAGGATGTCTCCTGTTTCGCAGATGGGGCCCGTAACGGTGTATTCTGTGGTGAGCGGGGCCTCCGCTTTATTCGCAACGATGACCTCGTGATAGGCATCATACATTGCCGGGCGGATAAGCAGGTTGAATCCGGCATCAACATTGGCAAATTGTTTATGTGCTGATTTTGTCGAGTTTACCCGTGTCAGGAGGACTGTCGAGTCAGCGACGAGAAAACGCCCGGGCTCAACCCAGAGTTCCGGCGTAATCCCGCAGGCTTCGAGGCCGGCCCTGAAAACCGGGACGACCCTTGCTGCATAGTCTTCCGGTGAGGGGGCAGGATCGGTGTCGTGGTGGTAAGGGATCCCGAGCCCTCCCCCGAGATCGATGAACTCGAGCTTCACACCCATGTCGGTGAGTTCCGATGCTATCCGCACCATTACTTCGGCTGCCCGAACGAAGGGTTCGATATCGAGGATCTGCGAACCGATGTGGCAGTGTATCCCGACCGGCTCGATGTTTTTACAGGCAAGAGCCTCCCGGTATGCAGCGGGGATCTCCCTGTGGGGAATGCCAAACTTGCTTGTCGCAAGCCCTGTTGCGATCTTCGGGTGCGTCGGGACTTCAAGGGCCGGGTTCACCCGGAACGCGATCTTGACCGTTTTTCCCGCGGCTTTCGCGGCAGCATCGAGCTGGTGGAGTTCATCAAGTGAATCTACCGACACCTTCACCCCTTTTTCGATGGCAAGCCTGAGGTCGGCAGGTGTTTTGGAACTGCCATTGAAGAGAAGTTTTTCCGGTGCCATGCCGGCATCGAGCGCGAGGTGGAGTTCTCCTGAAGAGAAGACATCCGCTCCTGCACCGGCCCGGGCGAGTGCCCGTATTACGGCAAGGTTGCCATTTGCCTTCGCCGCAAAAAGCACCTGCACTTTCGGGTACCGTGCCCCGAGAGCTTTTTTATAGCTCCCGAACTGCTCGACAACCCGGTCCTCACTGGTTACGTACAGCGGCGTCCCGAACTTCTCCGCAAGAGTGATACAGTCCAGTCCATTGATATACAGGTGACCGTTTTTTATCGTCAGGTGGTGGGGGAGTTTCACAGGTCAAGCCTCCGCATCCGCTCCAGCGCTTCTTGTATCCGTGCAACCGGCCTCGTCAGGGCAAACCTTACGTATCCTTCCCCGCTGGAGCCAAAACCGATGCCAGGGGTTGCCACGATACCGGCTTCATTGAGCAGCTGTGCGGAAAAGGCCATACAATCCCGTACCGGGAGCCAGACATAAAAGGTTGCTTTGGGTGATGGCACGTCAAAGCCCAGGTCCCGTAACCCTGAAATGAGGACGTCCCGGCGTTCCTGGTAGACCGAGCACGCCTCCCTGACACAGTCCTGTGGTCCCCGAAGAGCGGTGATCGCAGCCTGCTGTACTGCATTGAAGACTCCGGAGTCCACGTTGGTCTTGACCCGTCCCAGTCCTGCGAGTATCTCTGCATTGCCGACTGCCATGCCGATCCTCCAGCCGGTCATATTGTACGTCTTTGAAAGCGAGTGCATCTCGATGCCGACCTCATCTGCCCCCTGTGTCTCCAGGAATGAAGGGGCCCGGTAACCGTCGTACGCGATCTCGGAGTACGCATTATCCGAAACTACGACGATATCATGCTCCCGTGCAAAGTCAACAGCCTCGCGGTAGAAGCCATCAGGTGCTACTGCCGCTGTCGGATTGTTCGGGTAGTTGATGAACATGAGCTTCGCAGCCTTTACGACATTTTTTGGGATATCGTCAAAGACTGGAACAAAATTATTTTCCCGTATCAGTGGCATCTCATGCACAATCCCCTCGGCAAAAAGGGTGCCGGTCCGGTATACAGGATAGCCCGGGCTCGGGGCGAGTACATAGTCGCCCGGGTTCACGAAGGCCTCCGCGATATGCGCGATACCGTCTTTGGAACCCATGAGGGCAATAACCTCTTTTGTCGGGTCGAGCTTTACGTTAAACCGGTTTTTATACCAGTCCGCTACGGCGCTCCGGTATGCCGGCATGCCGGAGTAGGAGGGGTAATGGTGGTTTTCCGGATTCCCTGCTGCTTCGCAGAGCGATGTAACGATATGCTGCGGTGTGGGAAGGTCCGGATCTCCTACCCCGAGATCGATGATGTCAACACCTTTTTTTTGTTGTTCAGCTTTCATCTCGTCGATCCGGGCAAAAAGGTACGGCGGGAGATTGCTCATGCGTGATGCGTACATAGCTAATACCTGTTGGTGTCCGGTGTTTATGGTAATTACGCTCCCGTCAGGAGCAGTGTCTGATAGATTTCGTGATGGATAATTATGCTTATTAATCAGGAACAAAAAATGACCCCTATGGAGACCGAGGGGGAAAATTACCGGAACATGACCGATCTTCTGGCAGTCCGTAAAGGAGCGAAAGGTGAGAGTGTATGAGGTTGCCGGACGAGACAATCGTGGTCTTCTCTACTGCGCCTCCCGATACATCTGAATCACTGGCAAAGATGCTGATCGACCAGCGTTTCGCTGCCTGCGTCAACGTGGTGCCGGTACGTTCTTACTACCGGTGGAAAGGCAAGTCCTTCGATGAACAGGAACACCTGCTCATTGCCAAAACAACGCGGGAAAAAGCAGGGGAGGTTATTGCCGCAATAAAGAGTCAGCATACCTACGAAACGCCCGAGATTATCGCGCTTCCGATTATTGACGGTTACCTCCCCTACCTTGAATGGGTGCGCCGGGAGACGCAGTGATGGCTCTTAACTATCACCGGGCGATCCAGGTCAGGAACGGGGTATCGGAAGGAATTGACGAAGCAATCGTGATCGAGGACAGGTTCCGGATATTTTTTAATGATTACCCGATTGCAGACATGGTCGCGAGTCGTGACCAGCTCCGGGAGCTCGGTGCAGGCTTTGTTATTACGGAAGGTATTACCCGCTGCGTTGATAAAGTCAGTCTTGATGGGGAGAATATCCTTGTGTACTCTGATACCGGTTGTGATGCACCACGCTCAAAAAAGGTGGTAGGATCATCGGGAGGAGTCAGTATCCTCAGCGAACCCGTGCCCGTCTCATCTGACATCAGAATCACTCCGGAAGATGTGTTTTCCTTTACCCGTGAGATCGAGACTGAAGAGTGGCGTAAGACCGGTGCAGTCCATTGTTCGGTGCTTTTCAGCGGACGCAGGTGTGTCGTAAAGAGCAGTGATGTGGGAAGGCACAATACCGTTGACAAGGTCGTTGGTCATGCCATCCTTCACGGGATCGATCTTTCCGGGTGTGTGATCGGCTGTACGGGAAGACAGCCTGCCGGCATGGTTAAAAAGAACGCAAACGCCGGGATTCCCGTGGTAATCTCCCGTGCCGCTTCGACAGATAAAGGAATCGAGACTGCCAATGCAGCCGGTATTACTCTCATATGTTTTTCACGGGGTGACCGGTTTACCATCTATACCCACCCCGGGCGCATTGATGGTATATCAGGTGGGTGATGCACAAGATTATTGCCTGTGGCTGATGTAATGGAATGAGTACAAACGGCAGGAACTGGTCAATTTGTCAGGTGAACCAACAACTCCTTCGGGAACTGCGCTCCTGGTGCTTGGGTGCCCGCAGGTGCCCGTACAGACAAGCATCGCATTATATCTGATTAACCGCCTCAAAAAATCAGGTGTTGTACCTGTTGTTGCCGGCAATAAATCGGCAAATACGCTTCTGGTCATCGCGGACCCCGACCGTCACTACCTGGGAGAGGTGATTGATCTCGACCGCACGGTAGCTCTGATCTCCGAGAAGAAACGGGATTTTGACCGCTGCTTTGTTTTCATCCACAACGATGCCGGCATCAGCTATGCAGCGACCATGGGTGCAATCTCGAAGGCGAAATTATTCGTCCTTATTTACGGGGAGCATTATGATGACCTGGTAAAGCAGGTTGACTTTCCCTGCACAATAATTGCGGCAAAAGCCGTGCATAACCCGATGCCCCTGAAAAAAGCGATTGATGAGGTAAAACCATGGGCTGCGTAGAGTCAATGAACTATGAAATTCTCATGCGGGACGCATCGTTCAGGGAATGCAGGGACTATATCAAACAACATTTTAAGGAGTCTATCGATGTCCAGCCGGGGTTCAAAATTTTTGACGTCTACCTCATCGGAGTTCCCCCGATTGCCATAGGACTCGATGCGGATTTTATCGTCTTCCCGTACACAAAACCCTGCCATGGCACGTTCCTTCTCCGGGTTGAGGATACCGCAGAGGCGGCCCGTTTACGCACGCTGAAAAAGTGAGCGGGCAAAGATATACACAAAGAGTGCAGACATCGGGGAGATACATATTCCGGAGGATCAGATACGTGGCATTCTTTGCCCGATCAGGCTATGACAAGATCATCAATTCTGGAAATAATGGGCATATTATGCCAGAGTTTATAGTGGATAAAACATGAATCACTACAGATCAGGAGGACTTTCTGATGTCGGCCAGAGGTAAGGTACTTGTTATGGATGACGAGCAGATCATCCTCGACATGACCCGCGAAGTCCTGAAATTTCTTGATTACGATGTCATGTTTGCAAAAGACGGGCTGGCTGCAATCGATCTCTATTCCCGGGAGAAGGCTGCGGGTGCTCCGTTCGATGTCGTCATTCTCGATCTTTCCGTCCCGTCAGGGCTTGGCGGCAAGGAGACGATTGTGCAGCTCAGGAAAATCGATCCCGGTGTGAAAGCCGTGATATCAAGCGGATATTCGGAGGATCCCGCGGTCAGGGATTTTTCAAACCACGGTTTTGATGAGAAACTGACAAAACCTTATAAAATACATGACCTGAAGAACATGCTTGAACAGATCATGAATAAACCGCGGGCATAATGCACGGGAACCCTTATTTTTTATACACATGACTTCCGGTTTCCAGAATGGATCCTTTAAATGTCTTCTTTTGCTGCCTATGGCACACAACATTCTCATCATGCTGTAATTTTTACGATTTTGTACTGGCGCTCGTTGTCACCGATGGTTGCCCGGTGAATCTGCAGCAGACGGCAGATATACTATCAAAAAATTCCAGGGGAACCGATACCGAATCATCCGTCGCACAATATATGAGTTTTCCCGTCGGCTCATGATGCAGTACCTTGGCAAAGGGAAAACCGACTCCTCCAATACGGCTCAAAGGCATTTTCTCGCTATTATACCGCCGTCTACCCGATATATCGACAGCACTAATGTGCACATACATATCCCGATCGTGACTGACCGGAAAAGACCCCGGAGATAAAATATCTGACCAGAATTTTACCCGACTCTTTTGATGAGCTGTGTTTTGTATGGCAAAAGCGGTCTTTCCTCGCTTTAAAGAGAACTCCGGATATCCTGTATGCCAACGTATTTACCCCTGCAGAAATATCAGAACATACAGGAGGTTTCATGAAAAACGTATCTGTGCTGATTGGAGGAAAAGCGGGTGATGGTATCAACAGTGCAGGAGCCCTGGTTGCCCAGCTGCTCAACCATATCGGCTACCATATTTACCTGTATTTTGATTACCCCTCGCTTATCCGGGGCGGGCATAATTTTGCCATCATACGTGGTTCGGACGAAAGCATCGGGACCTGCTGGAAGACCCTTGATTTCCTGCTTGCGCTCAACAGTGAAACCGTGGAGAAGCACAGGGACAAATGTACGAATGAAACTGCGATCATATCCAATGCGGATCAGGTGAAATCTGCAGGTCAGGGTATTCCGGTGAAAGCAGTGCTGGCGGGCGTTAATGCCCCGGCCATCATGGGCAACTCGGCAATTATCGGGGGATTTGCCAGGACAGCGGGAATTGAATGGAATGTTGTTGAAGATGTCTTTAAAAAGCATATTCCCAAAGGAGTCGATCTTAACCTGAAGGTGGCAAAAGCTGCATATGATCAGCTTGAAACCGTACACCCTGTCAGCAGGGGTATAAAACCTCCCTATCCGCTCCTCACGGGAAATGAGGCAATCGGGCTGGGTATGGTAAACGGAGGGCTTGATGCCTATGTCTCGTACCCCATGACTCCCTCCTCAAGCCTGCTCCATTTCTTTGCCGAAGAAAAAGAGAAGCTCGGCATTACCGTGGTGCATCCCGAAAGCGAGATCGCGGTAATCCTCATGGCTCTGGGATTTGCATACACGGGCAAACGGTCAGCTGTCGGTACTTCCGGGGGTGGGTTCTGCCTGATGACAGAAAGTCTGTCTCTTGCGGGAATGGCAGAAATGCCCCTCACCCTCCTTGTTTCCCAGCGGACCGGCCCTTCAACCGGACTGCCTACCTATACCGGCCAGTCTGACCTTCACTTCGTCCTTAATGCAGGTCAGGGAGAATACCCGCGGCTGATTGTTGCTCCCGGAGATGCACGGGAAGCATTGTACTGGTCAGAGGTGGCAATGAATATGGCATGGAAATTTCAGATCCCCGCATTCATCCTGTCCGATAAAACCCTTTCCGAAGGGACATACAGCGTGGATCCTGCTGCAATTTCTGAACCAGAGAGGGGGGACTCGCCACGCTGGGCTGGCACTGCGCCCTATCTCCGTTACGCAGATGTTCCGGGAGGTGTCTCACCGCTTGCTTTTCCCGGCATGAAAGATGCAGTGGTCAGGGCAAACAGTTATGCACATGACGAAGCGGGCATTACCACTGAAGATGCACCCACAGTCACCCGGATGACTGACAAACGCCTCCGCAAGGGAGGAATGCTGGCTGATGAGATGCGGGGTTATCCCGGCGTCAGTGTATCCGGCATTCCCGGTTCCTCTACCGCACTGTTCTGCTGGGGCTCGACAAAAGGGGTGTGCAATGAAATTGCGGCACTTCTCGGTCTGCGGGTAGTCCGGCCCGTAGTGCTCTCCCCGTTCCCCGTGGATCAACTGAAAGAAGCAATAACCGGGGTCAGGAAGCTGATCTCGGTAGAAGAGAATGCAACGGCACAACTGGCTGCACTCGCAGAGCGGTATGGGATCGTTGCCGACGAAAAAATCCTGCGGTATGACGGGCGTCCTTTCCTTCCGGATGACCTGCTGGTCAAGGTAAAGGAGATGGTCGTATGACAGGACGGCAGATCATAACCGATACACAGAATACCTGGTGCCCGGGCTGTGGAAATTTCGCTATCCAGCATACCCTGAAAAATATCCTCACCGAAATTGAGCAGAGCGGAAAGTCACTTGATGATGTCGTGCTGGTGACCGGTATCGGTTGCCACGCAAAGATCGCCGATTATCTCAATATCAACACCTTTTACTCTATTCATGGTCGTACCCTCCCGGTGGCAACCGCCATCAAGCTTGGCAACCCGCACCTCACGGTCATCTGCTGTTCCGGTGACGGTGATTCGTACGCGGAGGGGCTCGACCACCTGATCTTTGCGGCTAAACGCAATATTGACATAACCCTGATTGTCCATAACAACCGGGTGTATGGGCTCACGACCGGTCAATATACTCCGACATCACCCCTTGGATTTAAGGGAAAATCCACTCCTTCGGGTACTGCAGAATATCCGTTCAATCCGGTCGAGCTGATGCTTGCAAGCGGGGCGACTTACGTCGCACGGGGGTATACGAAGAATATGGAACTTTTAAAGAACCTGATAAAGGAGGGCATGGCGCACAGGGGTTTTGCGTTCATCGATGTTCTCCAGATCTGCGCGACGTTCTTTCCCGTCGCTGATTACTATACGCCCCGGGTATACGAACTATCAGATCATGACCGGAGCAGCTTTGAAGCAGCGTGCATAAAAGCACGTGAATGGGATTACAGCAGGGACTCACTGATCGCTCTCGGCACATTTTTCCAGCGCTCGCTCCCCTGCTTCGATGATACCATGGCTGTTAAGGGAATGGAACAAAAAGATCGCCGGCAGGCTGTGCGGGACCTTTTATTGACTAAGTCCTGATCCGATTATCCTCATACATTTTTGTCTCATGAGATATCCACTACAATACACAAAACAGATGGCAACAACATTCTTTTGCGAAGGATACCGGGCACATGCTACAGGAACAAACTGCGAACCTTCATGCTCTCAGATCGGGTGCATCTGAAGTGGCAGCGCAATCTCCCGGACAGCGTTCGGCAACAACCAGGCTGCTGGTGATTCCCTTTACTGTCTATACTGCATGGTTACTCGAGATTTTCCTGCTTGAAGGAAGTCTGGATCTCTTCAGTCGGTTTGATCCCCCTCTCCTCTTCCTGTACACCCTTATTGCCTGCATTCTTACGGGTATTGTTGTGCCCCTCCTCTGCGTCCGGCCTGCGTTTGTCTCCGGTACTGTCAATTTATTCCAGATTGGATTCCGCTCCTTAAGGCGCACATTTGTAGCCTGTTCGTTGACCGGTATCATCTGCTACGGGGCGGTTATCTTTCTGAACCCCTTCGGGCCCGATCGGTTCGCGTTCGCATACGCCCTCCTTTTTTTCCTGCCCGGTGCCATCGCATCCGTTATGATCTGCTGGGTTCTTGCAGGTACTCACGTGCAGGCGTTTGTCCGTGGCGGCGGGATGGTAATTTCCATTTCTGTGGGCATCATGGTGACGGCACTGCTGTTCGGTATGACGACTTTTGCCTATTTTCCCGCGACCTTTCGGCAGGATATCTTTTTCTCACTGGTCTCCATCGGAATTATCGCGTCGGTCTTTTTCTTCGCTGTCAGGGATGTGTATTCCACGAGCCTTGTGGTGGGGGTATGCAGCGTTTTTGCCATGTCAGATCGTATATCACCGCAGTACCTGCAGGAAACGGTGTATATCTGGATTAATGCCCTCCTTGCAATCGGCGTTCTGTTGGGTATTCACCTGTATCTTTCACGGAATTACGTAACCCTCGAAATTCCCCGGCAGTGAATCAGGTTTTTTCCATGTCTTTTTTCCCAGGGTCTGGATCTTGTCCAATACCCGGGACAGATGCCCAGAAACCCGGGAAGCGTCTTCAATCGGCGCTTTTAGGACTCTGTACAGAAATTTGAGCGACTGGATGCGACACTACCCTTTTTTCCAGTAAAAAATCTTATACACCCCTGCATCAAAAGATACCATTATGATTAAAACTTCCCGAAATGGTCTTCTTTTCAGCCTTCTGTTAATTATTGGTGTGCTTATTGCCGGCTGTTCGGATCAGTCTCCCGCAACAACCCCGGTACCGACAACGAAGGCAGCAGAAAAGTACACTGCAGGGGATGTTATTGCCCGTACATCCCCGTCCACCGATCAGGCATTATATGTTATCACGCAGTATGACAGGACGACCGATCAGTATACCCGGCAGTTGCTCTACAAGAATTCTGATGGTTCCTGGGGACATTTTGTTAATAATGCATCCGAAAAGGTTCCGAGAACTCTTGTCGAAAGCGTATATCCGGTGAAAATAACACATGTCCAGATTTCCGCGATTCCGGTCGTCACACCGACAGCTTATGTAACCGTTTCAACGACAATCTCAGGAAATGCACCGGATGTAACCAATATTTCCCCGGCCTTCGGGGGCAGTGATGCAACCGTGGGTGTAACGATTACCGGCAGGAACTTCCAGAACGGTGCGGCAGTGAAGCTGATGCGGGCCGGATATCCGGCAATATCTGCATCCGGAGAATCAGTATCTTCCACAACAGAAATTGCCTGCACCTTCACCTTCTCCAAGGCAGAAAAGGGAAGTTACAACCTTGTTGTTACAAATCCCGATGGGCAGTCTGATACCCTGGCTGGTGCATTTACCATTGGTGACGTTCCCCCCATAATAGGAGGCGTCAGCCCCTCCCAGGCCGCACTTAACGAGACCTTTTCCCTGACCATCAGCGGTCAGAACTTCAAAGAAGGTGTAAGGGTCACGCTCCTGAAAAGCTCAACAGAAATTATCTGCACCAGCCCGGTTTCTACGGAATCTACAAAAATCGTCTGCAATCTCGATCTCAGGCCAATCAATGGTGCTTCAGCCGGTGACTGGGATGTAATCGTGCTCAATATTGACGGCCAGCAGACAGCGACCTGGAACCAGAAATTCCGGATAACCGGGGTACCCTGATTCCTTCCGTCATCTTTTTGGCAGAATTATACCTTTTTGGGTAGACACATTTTCAGATACGACAACGTTACTTCCTTCTCTCACTATAGATTTTTTCAACGAAAAATTAACGGATTTTCTCGCTCACTAAACCCCCGGATCTTGCATAAGTAACGGATAATCAGTTTTTCTCAGACTCCTTGTATTTCCCTGGATATCATACAACACCGGCGGGGGCAAACCTTGGGAACGCAATAAATTATGAGTGCTGGGGATCCGCTATTATCACGTTTCGTAGGCTCTGAGAAACAAAGGAGTTCCTGCCTTAACGATGTCACCCGCCTCAAGGCCTCTTCGAGGCAAGGCGGGCAATATGGTTTTGGATTTTTCATGAACCGACCTGCCAGCGGGCTCCTTTCGTCGGGGCGCCGGCGGTCATCATAAACCGGATATAAGGCTGCAACCTGTCATGAAAGATCTACGATGAGTTTCAGGGTAATCACCTGAATCCGGTGAAGGATCAGGCAACATCCCTACGATAAATGGTCTCACCCTGTTATTCTGCCAAAGAAAAAATAATAGTGGTTATCTGGTGTAAATTCTCAGCAAAACGAATAATCATCAAGGAACAAACCTGATCATACAGCTCTTCACAAACAATTATCATTCGAAATTGGAAAAAAGAGATCAATAATGGTTGAACTGATTATATCGCCTGAAATTGTAACCTACGTGATCCTCCCGATCATGATCTTCTGCGCCCGAATCTGTGACGTGAGTCTTGGAACTATACGGGTGATTTTCATTTCCAAGGGAATCAGGTACCTCGCCCCCCTCATCGGCTTTTTTGAAGTGATCATCTGGCTTCTCGCAATTGGCCAGGTGATGAATAACCTGACAAATATCATCGCCTATATCGCCTACGGTGCCGGGTTTGCTTCCGGAACCTTTATCGGAATGCTGATAGAAGAAAAAATATCGCTCGGGCTGACCAGTGTCCGTATCATTACGAAAAAAGATCCGGGGGAACTTATGCAATACCTCCGTTCCCATGGGTATGGTGTAACCAGCATTGATGGTGAAGGTGCCACCGGCAGGGTGAAGATGGTCTATACCATCATAAAACGGCAGGATCTTGGCCACGTCGTGAGTATAATCAAACAGTTCCACCCGAATGCCTTTTATTCCGTTGATGAAGTAAAATCTGTCTCGGAAGGTGTATTCCCTGAAAAAAGGATGCAGGGAGCCGGTGTTTTCTCGTGGATTGATTCCCTGCGTTTCTACCGCAAAGGAAAATAATATAAAACATCACTATTCACTGTTATCTTTTGCGATACTTTTGCCATCCCATAATTTATTATGCCAGCCATTCAAACATTACCGAATAATGAACGGGAAAAAGATTATCTATCTTGTAATAGCAGTCGGCGTGTGCCTGCTTGCAGGATATATAGCATCATATTATACAACTCCTGAGATCCCAACCTGGTATGAAAGCCTGCAAAAACCTGATCTCACCCCCCCGTCATGGGTTTTTGGGCCGGTCTGGACCATACTCTATATTTTCATGGGGTTCTCCCTCTACCTGATCATCCAGTCTGGTTTAAAGAACCCCGAAGTAAAAATAGCTCTGGCCCTGTTTATTTTCCAGCTCGCACTGAATGTCGGATGGTCGTTCTTTTTTTTCGCGCGGCACTCGACATTCTATGGCTTTCTGGCAATCGTTCTGCTCTGGGCAATTCTGCTCTGCACTATTATCCAGGTATTCAGGATCTCCTTTGGCGCTGCATTGCTCCTCCTTCCTGTTCTGGTCTGGATAACATTTGCCGCTGTCCTTAATTATCAGATTATGATGCTGAACCCTGCAAGTTTTGGCATTACCTTTTAGAAACCGTCCGTTTTCCAGGAATCTGCCAGACCAATATCTTCTTTTTGTTCCAGAGTGAGGATGTGATGTGGAGATTGTATGCCAATTCAGCATGTTCACGTGGAAAATTTCAAGAGTTTTTCCGAACTTGATATCGAGTTGTCACGGTTCCATGTCCTTATCGGGTCCAATGCTGCAGGAAAATCCAATTTTATCAGTATCTTCAAATTCCTGCGGGACATCACAAGGCACGGGATCGTTAATGCCATAGCGATGCAGGGTGGCTCAGAATATCTCCAGAATACCACTATCGGGTCCTCCCGTGATCTTGTAATCAGGGTTGTTTTATCTGCCGGATCAAAAGGTCGAGATTCTCGAGCAGCAGGAGTGCAAAAAAACACCACTTCTTGCCATACAGTCGTGCCAGTCCTCTTATGAATTTGCCATCAGGTTTGATGGCCCCGGCGATGGATTTTCCATCACCCGGGACCGTCTCATTATCGGCTGCGAAGTGATGTCCTGCGATGACATTAGTGGACATATGAATGACAGAGAGAAGATTGGGCGGGGTGAGATACAGGTCACAAACGAAGCGGGCAACCTGACGTACTCAGTTGATCTGCCGGAAGGATTTCCCATTACCGAAAAGGAACTCATCCCGTTCTATTTCCGCGGGAAGGAACTGCCGGAAAAGACACTGCTCCTTGAAACTCCCTATGCGTATCCGCTGCCCCATGTTGAAAAATTCTTTGACCGCATCGCCGTATATGATATCGATCCAAAACTGCTTAAAAAAGGGGTGGCAATTACCGGTAAAAGGGATCTCGAAGAAGATGCCGGTAATCTCGCGCTCGTCCTGAAGAACATTATCGGGGATCCGGATAAAAAGCGGAAATTCTTAAACCTGTTGCGGGATGTGCTGCCGTTTGTCGAGGATTTTTCAGTTAAGAAGTTCATGGATATCTCATTGATCCTCACCCTCCGCGAACGATATGCAAAATCATGACCTCCCCCCTACGTCTCTTTCTGACGGTACGATGACGATCTTTGCCCTCATTATAGCCCTCTATTTTGAGGACAAGCCGTTCATCATCATCGAAGAGCCTGTCACTCACATTCACCCGTTTTTAGTCGGCCGTGTGATTACGATGATGAAGGAGTCTTCAAAAAGCAAACAGATTATGATTACAACCCACAGCACTGAGGTGGTGAAACATGCCTCAATTGAAGATCTTATCCTCATCTCCCGGGATACTGAAGGATTTTCCGTGGTTTCCCGTCCGGCTGACAAGGAAGAAGTCAGGACATTTCTGGAGAACGAGATTGGGATCGAGGAACTGTACATCCAGAACCTCCTGGGACTGTGAGCATGAAAAAACGCCTTTTTATCATGGTCGAGGGGGAAGACGATATCCGGTTTTTCGGTCGTATCATCAAACCGCTTTTTATATCACGCTACGATTCAGTAGAAATTATTCCGTACGCAAGCATCAGGCGCACGAAAGTAAACAATTTTTTAAAAAGCGTTAGGCTGATGAAAAACGACTACATTTTTGTAGCGGATATAGATACAGAACAATCGGTGAGGGACAAAAAACAGATCCTCTTCTACCATTTCAGTAATATCGAATCAGGCAGTATAATCGTGGTAATAAAAGAGATCGAAAGCTGGTACTATGCCGGCCTGTCATGGGAATCCGTCGTGAATCTCGGAGTTCCCGATCTCCCTGTTACCGATGAGCTCACCAAGGAGAATTTCAATCGCCTCATCCCCCGCAAGTTCGATTCCCGGATCGATTTTATGTTCGAAATACTCAAGTATTTCTCCATGGATTCGGCCCGTATGAAAAACCATTCATTCCGGTTCTTTGTCGACCGGTATCATCTTGCAGATCCGATCCACGAGCGTTCCCAGACCTGATCACCATCCGGGCGGTTTTCTGGAAGAGTGCATCATCGAAATGATTAATGCGTATCTCGTGCCAGATAGTTCCGACCAGTTGTCCGGAGGATGTGATGGAAAAATGTACCTGCACTTTCCAGGGGACGTGTATACAACCCGAAGACGGGCAAATCCTTTCAGAACATTTTGCCGGAAGGGAGTTTTTACCATAACCGATGACTGGCACTACCCTGTTTAAAGGGCATCAGAACAACATTTCAGCAAGGAGTGACTGCTGCAGTATGGTATCACGTGAAATTGTTAAGGGGATCCATTGGGTCGGTGCGATTGATTTTGACCGCAGGATATTCGACGAATTGATCCCTCTTCCTGAGGGAACGAGTTATAATTCGTACCTGATCCGCGGGAGTGAAAAGACAGCCCTGATCGACACCGTCGACCCCACCAAGGAGTTTGACCTGATCTCAAACATCGTTAAGCTGAATGTAGATCGTATCGATTACGTGATTGTCAATCACGCCGAACAGGACCATTCCGGGTCCCTCATGATGATCCTGGAATTCTTCCCGGATGCAGTTGTAGTAACGAACGAGAAGTGCAAAGACCTTCTCGTTGCCCTGCTCCACCTCCCGCAAAACAGGGTCAGGGTCATCGCCGACAAGGAAACGCTGTCGCTTGGAGATCGCACCCTTGAATTTTTCCTTACCCCCTGGACGCACTGGCCTGAAACCCAGATCACGTACCTTCGTGAGGACAAGATCCTTTTTCCCTGCGATCTCTTCGGGTCGCATATAGGTGCAAGTGAACTTTACGTACCTGACGAGGCTCATATCTATCGCTCTGCAAAAAGGTATTACGCAGAGATCATGATGCCTTTCCGCAACAGTATCAAAGGCTACGTGGAGATGGTAAAAAAACTCCCGCTTGAGATGATCGCACCAAGCCACGGGCCGATCTACCGTCGTCCCCAGTTCATCCTTGAGGCATATACTGACTGGGTATCGGATACGGTAAAAAACGAGGTGGTCATTGCCTATGTCTCAATGCATGGAAGTACCGAAAAAATGGTAGAGCATCTCACCGGAGCGTTAATCAGCCGCGGGATTACGGTAAGACCGTATAATCTGACCCGTACGGACATAGGTGAGCTTGCCATGTCACTTGTTGATACCGCGACCGTCGTGATTGCGACACCCACTGTTCTCTTTGGTCCCCACCCTCAGGTTGTGTACGCGACATATCTGGCGAACATGCTCAAACCCAAGATGCGGTTTGCTTCGGTTATCGGTTCCTATGGCTGGGGAGGTCAGGCAACGGAAACTATTGTAAAAATGCTCACCCATGTTAAGGTCGATCTCATCGAACCGGTCATGGTCAGGGGCCTTCCAGATGAAATGACCTTCAAGGCACTCGACCGCCTGGCAGATGCAATCGTACAGAAGCATAAGGGCATTGGTCTTCTGTAAAAAGAAGAACAGACCCTCAAAGGTGAACAATACAATAAGCTCAAAAAATCCTTTTTTTTACCATTTCGGGGCAAACACTAATAGAGAACCAGCGGTAACCCTTAAGTGATGCGCCGTCTTGAGCATCTTTCCACGATTATTGCAGATCTAGGGGATATGTTTGTCTTTGTTGCTCCTTTGGCCACCCTGCCCCTCATTGTCGCAATAATTTTTTCCGAATGGAATATGCTCCTTCCCATGGCAGCAGTCCCCGTTACCTTCGTTATACTTGGGATACTCCTGCGAACTCTTCCCCGCAGTAACCGGGGAGGGAGGCTTTCTACCGCAATGTGTTCGGTGGCGCTTTTCTGGCTGACCTGTGCAATGGTGAGCGGCATACCGTTTATGATCGGGTTGAATATGGGATTTACCGACGCATTTTTTGAAGGCATGGCCGGGTGGACAGGTACAGCATTTTCCATGATCCGCTCTCTTGACACTGCCCCTCACGTTCTCCTCTTCTGGCGGTCCTATATGCAGTGGATTGGAGGGATCAGCATCGTTGCATTTATGATCGCGCTGGCAAGCAGCACCGGGCTTTTCAGTGCAAAGATCTCCCGCACAGAAGGGCGGGATGAACCCCTGATGCCGACAGTAATTGCGACCGGGAGAGCACTCTGGAAGATATACGCAGCCCTCACCTTTGTTGCAGTCAGCCTGATCCTGTTCACCGGTCTCTCATTATGGGAATCGGTCAACCTTGCATTTGCGGCAGTATCAACCGGGGGATTCACCCTCCACGAGGGGGGCATTCTTTTTTACAACAGCATAGCCCTTGAACTCCTGCTGATCCCGATAATGATTGCCGGTGCCCTGCCGTTTAAACTTTATTATCTCATCGTACAGAACAGGCGCATGGGTCTTTTTGGTGACGAACAGGTGAAACTGTTCTTTCTCTTTGCAGGTATCGGCGCAGCTGTAGTAACCTATGACCTGGTTTTTTTCGGGAACTTTGAATTTTTCACTGCCCTGCGTCACGGCCTCTTCATGACCATTTCGACCCTGACGACCACCGGATTCCAGACGATGAACCTGCGGCTACTGGCGAGCGTGACCCTGCTTTTCCTGACACTGATCACCATTATCGGCGGGGCATCGGGCAGTACTGCAGGCGGGGTCAAATTAAACCGCGTCGCGCTGGCCATCCGGGCGCTGCTCTGGTGGTTCCGCAGGCTCTTTGTCAGCGGGAAGGTGCTCCTGCCTTTTAAGATAGAGGGGAGAATAATCCCCCGGGCAACTGCAGAACTTGAGGCCGCAAAGAATATGCTCGTCATTATTCTTTCTGTTATCACCATTTTCATTGCCACGCTCGCGGTATTGCAGTTCCACCTGACAACGTACTCACTCACCGACATCCTCTTTGAAGTTGTGTCAGCCTTCTCCTCCTGCGGTGTCAGCATCGGGTACGTTTCTCCGGATATGCCAGTCATTTCAAAGGGGATCTTCATCGTCGTCATGTGGATAGGGCGGCTTGAGGTAATCCCGGTTGTTATGCTCTTTATGGCATTGTTCGGAAGGTCAGACTGAAAGGTACGTTTTCCTGCTGAAGTGAATTATCAACGCAACTTTACTTTTCTTAACATCAGGAGATCTAATATAAATTGCCGTCCCATAGTACGATGATGAAACAGATCGCCCTGTACGGCAAAGGAGGGATAGGGAAATCCACCACATCGGCAAACCTGTCAGCCGCACTCTCACTTCAGGGCCTGGACATTCTGCAGATCGGATGTGATCCCAAGCGCGACAGCACGCGGATGCTGATGCATGGGAATTTTATTCCAACGGTTATGGATCTTGTCCGTGTCCGTGGCGAGGCCAACATCTCCCTGTCAGATATCGTATATACCGGATTTAACGGGGTACGATGCGTTGAAGCAGGCGGGCCGGAACCAGGTGTCGGGTGTGCCGGAAGAGGCATTATTGCAACGTTCCAGCTGCTCGAGAAATTCGGAGCGCTTACCGGGGATGTCATCGTCTATGATGTGCTTGGGGATGTTGTATGCGGTGGATTTGCGATGCCGATGCGGGAGGGATATGCCCAGGATATTTACCTTGTCACCTCGGGTGAGCTGATGTCACTGTATGCAGCAAATAACATCTGCAAGGCAATTAAGCGCCTGTCATCGAGGACAAAGAGCACCTGCCGCCTTGCCGGAGTGATCTGTAATGCCAAGAACCAGCCCCGGGAGGAGGAGCTTGTCGGGGAATTTGCACGGCGGGTGAACAGCTCCCTCATCCAGTATATCCCCCGTGACCGGGTCGTGCAGCTTGCAGAACTCAACCGGAAAACCGTGCTCGAGTACGATCCAGACTCTGGTCAGGCTGCCCAATACAGGTCACTGGCATCACGTATTATGGAAAACACCCGGTTCACTATCCCCACCCCTCTTGAAATCGATGACCTTGAATCCCTCGCCATTGAATTTATCTAGGTCCGGCGGGTGCACACTCACCGGGGCTCTGTCGGTGACTACCCATGTCCGTGATGCCATCACCATAATACACGGGCCAAAAGGATGTACCCATCATAATTTCTCGCTTCTGCACGCGACCGCTGTTGAGAATGAAAGGGTATCCCTCCCTGACATAATCTCGACAGGGCTTTCAGAGAGCGATATTATTTTTGGCGGTGAGGGTGCACTCAGACAAACCCTAAATAAGGCTGCTTTGCAAAATTGCAGTGTGATCTTTGTGCTTTCCACATGCCTGGTTGAGACTATCGGTGACGATGTGGCAGCGGTCTGTCATGGGAGTTATAGGATACCGGTAATCCAGATTCCCACTGCCGGATTCCTCGGGGGCACATTCCAGAATGGTGTGAACAACGCACTCAATGCCATCGCTGATACTGCAGAACCCTGTCCCAAGGCGTTATGCGTGAACATCATCGGAGAAAAAAATCTCGAATATGAAGTCGAAGAGAATTATGCAGAAGTCTGCCGGCTGCTCGGAGCGATCGGGATACCGGTAAATGTGCGTTTCCTCCGCGACTGTTCAATGGGTGACATATCCCGTCTCGGTGCTGCACGACTCAACATTCTTCGTGACGGGGAGGTATGGGCTGTAGGGGAACGGCTGCGATATCGGTTCGACACACCGTATATTCCGTCATTTCCCGTCGGGTTTGCAGGTACTATCCGGTTCATAGAAGAAGTGGCGGGTTGTTTTGGTGTGAATTGTGCACGAGTTGTGCATGAGGAAAAAAACCTCCAGAAGGAAATCCTCACCGAATTTGAAGACATCGCCGGTACTTCGGTCTCATTCGATCCTGCCGGTGTGGCTTCCGGTACATTCCCTGTTGCCCGTGAAATTGCAGGGCACTTTGGTATCACCATTGACCCGGGCAGTCTCACCGTTCCGCTCCAGTTATCGCCTCCTGTCGGGACGAACGGGGTCAGGCATATGCTGCACCGCTGGAGGCGTGCAATCCATGCCTGAATGTGAAAACCCCCTCTGGCCGTGTGCGATGACCGGGGCGGCTGCATGTCTTGCCGGTTTTGAGGGTGTCACAGTGGTAATCCATGGATCGAGTGGATGTTACTATTATCCTGCCACCCTTCTTCATGCGCCGCTCCAGGGCACATTTCTCCTGGAAAATGACGTGATCTTCGGATCAGAGCAGCGACTCCATGAAGTCCTCGACGGACTTTCGGGATGTGGTAAAAAGATCGCGGTGGTTATGACCTGTGTCCCTGCGATACTCGGTGAGGACATCCGCTCGATGCTGCGGGACTATGATGTAGTCCTTGTTGACAGCCCTGGTTTTTCCGGAGATGTGGAGGTGGGGTATAAAAAAGCGCTTTCTGCCCTGGTTCCTGCAATTGATGCAGAAACACCGGGGATAAATATTGACGGGGTGTGCCTTTTCGATCCTTTCTCCACGGGAAACGTCAGAGAAACTATCCGTTTGCTCGGAAACGCTTCTGTACCTGTCGGCACCATTTTCTGCTCAGACCATCTGGGAAAGGTACGACACGCCGCTGCCTATACCGTCGGGACAAACAGGGATTTTTCAAGTGGGGTCGGGGAGTGGGTGGGAGGCACACTCGGATTTGAAGAGATTAAAGCAACCATGACCAAAGTATCTTCGATCTTTCCGTACGCGGATCCCGATCCGGTATTTAAGGAAATTGAGCGGGAAGATGAGAGGATTGTCAGGGCATGTGACAAATTTCTCCGCAGATTTGACCCCCCTCAAACACTCATATTCGCTGGTTTTTCTTATGCAACATTTGCGGCATATACCCTGAAGCATTACCTTGATGCAGAAGTCCTGTATATCGGTTCCCGCAACGAACCCGGAGCCGCTTCTCCAAAGGCCGGGTGTGTCCAGGGATTTTCCAGGGTGAAGGATCTTATCCGGCATTACAATCCGGATCTTGTCATCGGGTCCTCGTTTGAACAATCCGTGGATCCAAAACCGGCGTTTGTCGGACTCACCCCTCCGGTAAGAGGAATAGTGAAGCTGGCCCCGCACCCGGTTACCGGCATCAGCGGCAGCCTTTCTTTTATTGAGAATGTATTGAATGCCTGTATGGACCGGGGGAAATGAGTGAAGGGTGAATCCGGCGACGTACGGATTCTGCTGATACTTTCCAACGGGTTATCACTTTCGCCCCGCGCAGACTAAATGGATTATATACCCTCCCGCATAACGCCATTCTACGACAGAAAGGTGGTCGTGTATGATGGAAAAAGCTGGATATCTGCAAAGGACCGGGTACAAAGCATCTGACTGCGAGGGAACTATGCACGAGATCGTCGAACTGCATATCCTTTCCATCCGGTATGCTATCCGGCGGGCAGATCTGGCAAAGGCCATCTCCGGTCGTGTATTTGTGCAGGTCGAGGACCTCACCCATAACTGGAATTATTACCTTGGTGCGACCAGTGGACTGGGTCAGGTATCGGTATCCGGAAAAGCCCTGAATATAGATATATTCAATGGGGGCAGTTTTACGGTGTCATTGCGTGCTCTTGGCAACGTGATGTATGGGAAAGAACGGTTTGCCCTCATCATGAAAATACCGGAGGCTCTGCATTCACAGAAGATGAGAAAAGTCACCCTTGATCAAAAACGTATATCTGCAGTTGTATGAGGTTCTCACCCGATCCCGGATCTGATCGTATCGTACAACATTAATAGTCCTGCAACAGATGATCTTTAGGTAGCTGGAGTCTCCTTTTTTAAACCCGGGGACGCCTTTTTCAACAGCCCACACCGGGGTAGCAATCATGGCAGAGACGGAGAATTTTTACCAGGATCTTGTCGACCATCAGCAGGATTTCGTTGTCAGATTCAGTCCGGAAGGACGTCTTCTTTTTGTGAATCCTGCGTATTGCAATAGTGTCGGGAAGTCAAAGGAGGATCTTATTGGAAGTGTTTTCATGCCGGTTACCGGTGAACGCTATTCTGATGTGATCGCAACACAGATGGTGAAGCTCTTTCGTCCCCCGTTTTCCTGTACGGTCGAGCAGTGGATACAGACACCCAAAGGCCTGCGCTGCATCAGCTGGTCTGCAAAATCCATTGTCGGTGATGGAAATTCGGTCCTGTCTATCGTTGCCACCGGCCGCGATATCACCCAGATCCGACATGAACTAAAGGCCATCAAAAAGAAAGACGAGGAACTGATGCTTGTGGTTGAGAGCGGTGAACGGATGTACTATTCGCATTCACCGGACCATCTCCTCACCTATGTAAGCCCGCGTATCCGCTCGGTACTCAAAAGCCCCCCGCGCTCGGGTAAACGAGCGTGGACCGATTTCCTCACCGATAACCCGATGAATGCCGCAGGTCTCGAGCGGACGATACGGGCGATTACTTCCGGGCGTCGCGAACCCCCCTACCGGCTTGAGATGGTGAAGGGTAATGGAGATATTATCAGGGTTGAGGTAAACGAGATCCCGGTGGTGAAGAACGGTAAGACAATAGCGATTGTTGGTTCAATGGTAGATGTCACCGAAAAAATTCAGGTGGAAGAAGGTCTTGCCGAGGCAGAATTCCTCATCCGGGATTATAAAGGTGTCAAAAAGCGCACTGGAACACCTGCGTACAGATCGCCCTCACAACCAAAAGGTCCGCTGGGTTATTTCCGCGCCATTTTTTCGCGTGAAACCGGGGAAAAAGAAGATGAATAACCGGCTCTGTTGAAACACGCATGAACGGGAGTTCACACCCGAACCATGAAAATCATTACACCTTGTAATTTTATGAGGGCTACCCGCCTCAGGGCCTCTCCGAGGCACGGCGGGGCAGTGCGGTGTTTACAGCTATACATTTTAGAAACTGATCCGCCGCGGGGGCGCCCCTTCGGGGGCGGCGGGGTTCATCGCAAATAATTATGAAGAATAAACATTCCATTACGCACATCTGTTTAATTTATTTTCATGGGAAATCATAAGATTTCAAATTCCGGATTACCTATTTTCGGAGGGGACAGTGCCTGTCCCCCGGACCGCCCCTGCGTTTTGCGATGGTTTTGTATTACCTTCTCTGGAATTATCGCTCCAGAGGGGATGCCACAGCGGCGGGGGCGGAGGCACTACATGCGGTAGCTCCCAAGAGCGTTGAGAAAAATATTGTGAGGATTTCCCCTGAAAATTCCACAATTACAGCAATTTTGGGAAATGCCAATCCCGTTGCGATGACCTGCGCTGCCCCCGAAGGGACGCCCCCCGCGGCGCTTCAATGAGCTGAAAACTCCGACATTGGCCTATCAATGGCCTGTTGCGAGTGCCAGTTGAACCTTCACAATTTTTCATGGTTGAGTAAGAACCATTCAACGTTCATACCCGTTTCAACAAAGCCGAATAACTGCAAATCTTTCCGAAAACCTGCTGATGCTGCCAGTCATTAACCAGAACATAAAAACAACGCCCTGGATCAGTAAGGTTTCCCTCTTTGAGGTTTCCAATCAGGATAGTTTGGGGGAAAATTTCAGCAGATTTTCTGTTATTGATCCGTGGTGAGGGAGGCATAAACATGTTCACAGGTGCCGGGTAATATCCTCTCGTTATGTTGACAAGAGTATATTTTCCTATGACAAATATTCGGACAATTCCGTATTGCAGATCTCTCAGTATCATCTGGAAACCCCATCATCCGGATCATCGATAATCACAGGAAATGACTTTTATAAATTGATGAGGGCAGTACCACTCCAGAGTTTGCCGGTAAAAGGATCAACACCTCTCTGTTGTGCTGACCTCGCCGGAATGTATTAGTGAGATACTATTTTCAATAGAGAACGACAATTTCCTCCCGATGGCAGGAAGTGGGGGGACCCGGTCGGAAGAAACGACAATCAGCGATCTTACCCGGGTCCTTTTTTCTAATCTTGATAAAATCATGTATCCCTCGATGCAAATTACCAAGAAAGAAGTAATCGCTTACTATATCCGCGTGGCTCCACGAATGCTTCCATTTTTATCTGACAGGCCCGTTACCATGCACCGTTTTCCGGGGGGGGTCGGCGGCGAGGATTTTTTTGAAAAAGATGCACCTCAGGGCACTCCGGACTTTGTCCATCTGTTTACTCATTTTTCAGAAACTGCAGATCGCGAAGTGAATTTTGTCGTGTGCAACAATCTGGATACGCTGATCTGGCTTGCAAACCTCGCCTCTCTCGAAATTCATCTCACCCTTTCAAAAACCGGATCCTATGAGTCCCCCGACCTCCTCCTTTTCGATATCGACCCGGAACCCCCGCTTGGGTTTGATGAGGTGATAGATGTCTCATCAGTTGTCCGTGAACATCTTGGAGCTGCCGGGATGGTGACCTATGTCAAAACGTCGGGTAAAAAAGGCCTCCATATCGTGGTCCCTATCCATGCTGGTTACCGGTTCGGTGAAGTCAGGGAATTTGCTCACCGTATCGGAAAAGACATTGCAAAAGATACCCCCCATGTTGTATCAGAATTCCCCCGGTCGCGGGATCCGGGGACCATCTTTGTCGATTATCTCCAGAACGCACAGGGTAAAACCATGGTTGCTCCTTACAGCCTCCGTGGGATTTCGGCCGCCACGGTCTCCATGCCGCTGCAGTGGGATGATCTCAGAAAAGGGGTACGGGCCGAAGATTTTAATATAAAGACGGTGATTTCAAAAAAAGAAGAACCATGGAGGGACATCTTTGACAACAAGCAGAAAATCGGCAGGTAATCCCCCTGAAAAAGTATCCGGAAACAAGGTTAAGACAAAATCCCGGATCGTACCTGCGGGTAAAATGGCGGGTGTACCCGAAAAATCGGAAAAAGTAAGCGAAAGAAAAGGGAAGACTGCAGCCCCCATGGTCCCGCACCCTGGGGTGAGCACGCAGCAGCAGGGCAAGGCGGGACGACCATTCTGGAGTGGCACCATCACTATCGGACTCGTCAACGTACCAGTCAGGCTTCATACGATGGTCAGGGACCTTTCGGTCTCGTTCAGGCTGCTTCATAAAGCGGATGGGCAGCCACTGAGGTACGACCGGGTCTGCACAAAGGACGACCGGGTAATTCCCTGGGCAGAGACGGTAAAGGGATATGAGGTACGGAAAGGTGAATACCTGATCTTTGAACCCGAGGAACTGAAGGCGATCATGCCAGAATCGAACAGGAAGATCAGGATTGAGAAATTTGTCTTTTACCTTTCTTTGGACCCGGTCTATTTCGAGACTTCTTATATTCTGACTCCTGACCGGAGTGAGGAGGCATACAATCTTCTTCGTACTGCTCTTCAGGACCTCGGCAGGGCAGCAATCGGCACCATCACCCTCCGCACGAAAGAGTATCCCGTCGTGGTGCACGCGTATGGAGGCGGGCTTGTACTGACCACCCTCCGGTATGCCGACGAAGTTACCTTACCCCGTGCGTTCGAAACGCTGGAAGGTCTTCCGGTTCCCAAAGAGGCCGAGCTTACGCTCGCAAAACGGATAATCACCGATCTTTCTGGGGATTTTTCCATGACCGATTACCACGACCGGTACCGGGAAGCAGTAATGAGTCTTATTGAAAAGAAGCTCGCAGGTGAGAAGGTGGTGTATGTGGAACCACATCCCGAAGAAGCAAAAGAACTGATGCAGGCACTCAAAGAAACACTCTCGACTCTCTCTGCGAAGTAATGACGATGGCACGAGGACACCCATGAAGAGCAGATACCAGCCGATGCTCTCCCGAACTGCAAACGGCCCGTTTAACGGCGATGCATGGTATTTTGAGATTAAATGGGACGGCGTCCGGGCAATCGCCTATGTCGGTGAGGACCTCTCACTACGAAGCCGGAATGACCGGGAACTGACAGGACAGTTTCCGGAACTTGCCGAACTCTTGAACCTGGCGCCCCATACGGTGCTCGACGGCGAGATTGTTGTGATGCGCGGAGGGAAACCCGACATACAGGCCCTTCTGCCGCGATTGCAGGCTGGGACCGGAAGATCCCCTCCGGTTGAAGTCAAAAATCCGGTCACCTATATTGTATTCGACATTCTTGAAAGGGATAAAAAAATGTTATTGGACCTTCCTTTCAGCGAGCGGAGAAAAATCCTGGAAAAATCGGTGAAGGAAGGCCCGCATGTCATCCTTTCTGTCCCTGTCGAAGCCCGGGGTGAGGATTACTATAAGGCAGCGATTGCGCGAGGACTCGAGGGAGTGATGGCAAAACGCGGAGACAGTCCCTATGAGCCGGGGCAGCGGAGCGGCGCATGGCTCAAAATAAAGGCAGAGAAAACGTGCGATTGCGTGATTGCCGGATATACCCCGGGGCAGGGTGGTCGTGGCCCCACGTTCGGAGCTCTTCTCCTGGGACTGTATGAACAGGGAGAAAACACTCGCGTGGGAAAAAAGATCTCTACACCGAAGAAAATACTATCAGTCCCTCCTGCCAGCGGTGATGAAAACAGGGAGCTTGTCTATATTGGCAAAGTGGGAACGGGATTTTCTGACCGGGACCTGGAAGAGCTTTTAAAAACCTTTTCGCCACTGGAGACCAGCACGCCACAACTGACCGGGGTGGAAAAGGCAGAACCGGTGATCTGGCTGGAACCCGCCCTTGTCTGTGAGGTGGCGTACCAGATGGTAACCCGGGATAAGAAACTCCGGATACCCCGCTTTATCAGGATGCGCCCGGACAGGAAACCGGAAGAATGCTCAACAGACCAGCTGCGTGAAGTGAGGGTACCTTCGGCTGTGACTGAAACGGGAGCGGAGGCTACTCACGCAGACACAGCAAAGAGGATTTCAGGAAAAGTCAGGTCAGACAAGACAGGATCACCAGATGCTGATCATCAGCCGGGATCCGGAGGAGGACCGGAACTTAAGGAGTATAAAAAGAAACGGGATTTTTCCGTAACCGGAGAGCCGGAAGGGACGGTGATGACGGAGGGCGGAGGCAATTACTTTGTCGTCCAGGAACATCACGCACGGCGGCTTCACTTCGACCTCCGGCTGGAGCGGGAAGGAGTTCTGAAGAGCTGGGCAGTACCAAAAGGAATCCCGGTTGTTCCCGGTGAGAAACATCTTGCTGTCGCTGTGGAAGATCATCCTCTCGATTATGGACATTTCGAAGGGACTATTCCGGAGGGTCAGTATGGTGCAGGTACCGTTTCTATATGGGATAACGGAACCTATGATACGAAACACTGGGATCCTGATAAGATCGAGGTTACTCTTCATGGACATCGTATAACCGGACCCTACGTCCTTGTCAGGTTCAAACGTGCGGGAAAAAACGAATGGTTGTTCTTCAGGGCCGGTGGTTGAGGTGCTGATTCCTGGTCACCAGTCTGGGAACTATTTACCGGTTTCACCCGATTTTCAATTCTTAAAATGGCCTTGCAGGAATGTTCAAAAAAACCTGAACGCTCCAGGGGGTTCATCCTGCTACTTTAGCTCCCAGTATGCGATAATTCCCGAACAAGTAAAGGTAATAATCTCTCTTTTATTTGGCTCTGTTAAAGCCCTGATATTGGAAATCACTTAATATCGGAGGTAAAAGTGCCTGTCCCCCCCCCGAAACCGCCCCTTCTCTTTGCGATAATGTTGCATTACCTTCTCCTGAGTAATTGCTATACGGGATGCCACAGCGATGGGGACGGAGGCATAACGTACAGCAGCCCCCAGGAACGTTGAAAAATATTGTGAGGATTCCCATGGAAATTGACAATTCCAGTACTATCGGGAAATGCCGATCCCGGTAATGCGATGACCTGCGCCGCACCAAAAAGGGACGCCCCCGCGGCGCTTCAATTACCTGAAAACTCCGCCCCTGGCCCCTCAAGAGCCTGCCGCGGATTCCGTTTGTACCTTCACAATTTTTCATTTGGGTGAGAACCATTTACCGTTCTTGCCCGTTTCAACAGAGCCTTTTTTCCTAAAAGGATGCCTGGAATTCACCAGAGCCCGAAAATCCATATACAATGAGGAGAATGAACTTTTCACCGTGAACACGGTAATCCGGTATTGATTTTCATGTCGCAGATATTCTCAAATAACGGTTTAATTGGGACTATCTGTAATTTTTTATAGTTCATCTTCAAAGTAGTGGCTTTGGGAACATCATGCCGTACAAAAGTATCGGGGATTTACCTGAATCGATCCGAAATCATCTGCCCGAACATGCGCAGGAAATTTATCTCGAAGCTTTTAACCATGCCTGGGAAGAATATGCAGACCCGAAAAAAAGAAGAGGAGGCGCTCCTCTTGAAGAGGTAACTCATAAGGTCGCCTGGGCTGCGGTAAAAAAAAAATATGAGAAGGATGAAAAAACCGGGGCCTGGAAAAAGAAATAGGAAACCGCACAAAGGAACAGGACAAGCGTGTGAATCACGCTGAGCTGACACTCTGGTTTACAAAGGAAGAGTATACCAGAAAGTATTAGGTCATTTAACGTCTTGTTCAAAACCACAAACCTGAGATTCTTAATGCCCGGGTTAAGGCGACCGCTTATGTGAGGGTTGTTCTTTCAGGTGTGACGTTTCTTGTGCCAGCACACAACGTGAATCCGGTACAACGGATGAGGATGCAGGTTACCTGCAATACCTCCTAACGGTCAAGGGAGTGACACAATCTATAAACCTTTTTTTCACCATCTTTGTGTATTGGCTATGCCGGTATACTACAATCCCGGGATCGAAACGATGGACCGGAGCAGTCTCGATGCGCTGATCGATGACCGGGTACGGTATACAATCCAGTATGCACATGAACATTCCCCGTTCTACCGGCACTGGTTCCGTGAGAATGGAATCAACCCGGATGAGATCCGGGTTCATGAAGATCTCCTTTTACTTCCTGTCATTTCCGGAAAGACCATTCGCGAGCATCAGCCACCGGGTACCACCGATTTCCAGTTCCTGTCGACGGACTGGAAGAACATTTTTACCATCCAGGAAACGAGTGGGACGAGCGGGACTCCCAAAAGTTTCTTTCTCACCTGGGACGACTGGAAAAGGTATGCGGAGAAATACGCCCGTAGTTTTGTATCTCAGGGGTTTGGCCCGGAGGATCGCGTAGTTGTCTGTGCATCATATGGCATGAACGTGGGAGCAAATACCATGACCCTCGCGGCGCAGCGACTGGGGATGACGATCATCCCGTTCGGCAAATGCGACTTTTCATCACGGGTGATCAGTGGTTACCGCCCCACGGCAATCGTTGGGAGTGTATTCAAACTCCTCCGGCTATACCGGCGACTTGAACATGAGGGGGTAAAGCCAGAAGAGAGCTCCATTGTCCGTCTTGTCGCCGGGGGAGAAAGCTTTGCTGATGAATCCCGTGCATACCTTGCGGAAACGTGGGGATGCCCGGTCTACAATACCTATGGGAGCACGGAAGGGACGATGTGTGGTGAATGCTCAGAACTCGCCGGGCTCCACGTCCCCGAAGATCTCGTACACCTTGACATCTACGACCCTGAAATGAAAGCATTTGTCTTTGACGGCAATTGCGGACGGGGGGTGCTGACCACGCTCCTGCCGGTCGGTTCCAAGGCAGGCACGCTTCTTCTCAATTATGATACCGAGGACATTATTTCCGTTGTTTCACAGATGCCATGTGCCTGTGGCAGGACACATATGCGGATTGTCAATCCCCAGAGAGAAGCCGAAACGGTCCGGGTCTTCGGAAACCCGATCAACCGCGTGGATGTGGAAGCAGGAGTATTCCAGCACGACAATATGCAGTTCCTCAACGGGGAATATGAAGCGTTTATATCGGGAGCTGAATCACAAAACGAGATCGTGATGAAGGTCCGGGTAGAATCTGTCGACCTGAATCCATCAGACAGGCGGGCAATCGAAGATCGGTTTGTGGAGCGTTTCCTGAAACACCGGCGCGAGCTGGCGCAATGCTATGCGGATCACCGGTTCACCATCGTGTTTGATTTTGTTGGTGCAGGGGACCTCGAATTGCACAGGCTCAAAGGAAGGCCAAAACGCCTGGTTGACCGCCGCAGTATAAGTAAAGGGTGATGTTCCAATTCAGCCCTTAAAACCGGCTGGTATGAAAAACATCCGATGATTATGAATAGCATCTGCTAGAAATGACACATATTCACATCTGAATACAGGGTGCCTTCACCATTACGAGATTTGATTGGTATAGGCAAAGTGGCACAATAAATACAATCTGGTATCCGTGCTCTGAGCACACTCATCTATTCATGACCACGACCAAGCTCTGTAACAGGTTCTGAACCTAAGCCGAAATTGATCTTATCTGCCTATAACTGATCAATTATTTCAGGAACTGAGTAATGAAGGATTCCATACGCTCGTTTTTCATGCTCATCTATGAGCCCTGGGGCTCATAGCACGCTCTGTAGAAATGTGCATGAACCCGGGGTTCGCACCCGAACGATGAAAATTATTAAATCAGGTAATCGCATGAGGTCTCCCCGCCTCAGGGCCTCTCCGAGGCACGGCGGGGCAGTGCGTTTTTACAAATATGCTTGCAGGCACTGATCCGCCGCGGGGGCGCCCCGTCGGGGGCGGCGGGGTTCATCGCAAATAATTATGAGGAATAAACATTCCATTACTCACATCTGTTTAATTTAATTTCATGGGAAACCCTGAGTTTTCAACAAATTGTAAAGCACCTGTTTTTGGGGGGAACCGTGCATGTCCCCCCGAACCTCCCCTTCGCTTTGCGATTGTGCCGTATTACCTTCTCTGGAGTTATCGCCCCAGGGGGTCGTCACAGAAGCGGGGGGAAGAGGTACTGCCGAAGCCCCCAGGTGCGCGATAACCCTGTATTGAAGAATTATTTACTGAAGATAGAACGAAAAATCAGGGACGGAATTAACACTTTAACCAAAGTAAAATAGTCCTGACCGCCATGGATCACTGGAAAGTATTGCAGCGGGTATGGGACAAGTGGCAGGTTTTATTTGAAAAACGCATTGCCTGCGGTGACCGCTTCATCCGCGTTTCCCGCATATGCGTCAGCGCCGACCTGTTTCCAGAGGTCGGGAACAATGTTGAACGGATAGCCACCGACGATTATTTTTACTTCCCGTGTCCCTGGATCTGCGCTCAGGGAGCGGACAAGGTAATGGACAACAGGGAGATGGAAAGCCATGGTCGAGGAGAGCGCGACAACGTCAGCGTGCTGGTCGCGGACTGCTTCAATCAGACTCTGTGCAGGAGTATTTCCACCGACGTAATACGTGTTCCAGCCGTCCATTTCAAAAAAGTCTGCCACCATACGAATCCCGACGTCATGAAGCTCATCCGAGACACATCCCGCAACAAGGGTTTTGCCTCTTCGTTCTGTTGTGCTGCCGGCAGGATGGATCTGGTCGTGTAACCTGGAGATGAACAGCAGGATGGATGCCGTCACGTAATGCTCCTGTGCAATACCGGCTTTTCCGATCTGCCAGAATCGCCCGGTTTCCCCTAGAACCGGCTGGAAAACCCGGAGGTAGATATCACGGACCGGGACCCCTGAAGTAACCGCCTGTGCAATACCTGCCCAGGCTTTTTCGCGATCCCCGGTAATCAGGGTCTCCAGACAGGATTGTGCCACAGCAGACAACGGATTTTCATTCGTAATAAACGGCGGAATATCTGCCAGCTCCTGCCCCAGCACCGCGGTTCCTTTTTTAATGTAATTATCGGTTCTGGTGCGGAAATCCAGCGGGAGCTCCTGGTGCAGTACTTCGTTCAATGCAGTGAGAGTTGAAGGCAGGTAATCCGGAGGGAGATGACGGGTCGCATATACCAAACGCGCCCAGCCGATATAGTCGGTAAATATTGCCTCATTATTGATCGCAAGGGACTCCTGGAGATACCGTATATGGTCTTTGAAATCATTGAGGGTGCGGGTTTTCTGGTATGGGCTGAGATGCAAGACGATCTTTCGGTGCTTTTCCCGGTAATGTTCGAATGCCTTGCCGGCAAGGTACTCCAGGTCAAGACTGACCGGATGGTATGGTGATATGGCCTTCTGCTCCATTATCGGTCGAAAACCTCCCGCATTCCGTATAAGGAATTCAACGAAAGCTATTATTATCTTTGCCTTCAGTCGTAAAAAAGAGGGATTCAGAGACCCATTGAGACTTCACACAGCGTAGCGGGAGGCCATTTAACCGTAAAACAGATTAAACTGGCTCTGTTGAAACACACATGAACGGGAGTTCATACCCGAACCGTGAAAATCATTAAACCATGTAATTCTATGAGGGCTCCCCCGCCTCAGGGCCTCTCAGATGCACAGCGGGGCAGTGCGTGTTTACAAATTGCTTGCAGGCACTGATCCGCCGCGGGGGCGCCCCGTCGGGGGCGGCGGGGTTCATCGCAAATAATTATGAGGAATAAACATTCCATTACTCACATCTGTTTAATTTAATTTCATGGGAATTCCTCACAATATTTTTCTCAATGCCCTTTTAGGCTACGGCACGTAATGTCTCCGCCTCCGCTGCTGTGGCATCCCTCTGGAGCGATAATTCCAGAGATGGTAATACAACACCATCGCAAAACGAAGGGACGGTTCGGAGGGACAGGCACCATCCCCTCCGATAATAGATGATTCGCAATTTGTTGAAGTATTAGGGTTTCAACAGACCCGACAAATTATGAAAAAACAGGAATCCTCCAATGGAGTAATAAAATTGTATCTTAACTGTTACTCCCCGTTCTTTACGCACCCGGCAATATAAGAACCGGCCTTTGAAGTACCTGCTAAGCCCCCCATATCCTTTGTCACAACGCCGTCCCGGATACTCTTCTCAATTGCCGAGATTATCGAAGCGGCAGCTTCGTGCTCCCCCAGATGATCGAGCAGGAGCGAACCTGCCCATATGGTGGCAATCGGGTTTGCGACATCCATCCCCTTGTATTTTGGTGCAGAGCCGTGGATAGGTTCAAACATCGAGGTACCCTTTGGGTTTATGTTGCCGCCGGGTGCAAGACCCAGTCCTCCCTGGATCATGGCCCCCAGATCCGTGATGATGTCGCCGAACATATTGGGAGTAACCACAACATCAAACCACTCGGGATTTTTGACAAACCACATGGTGATCGCATCGACAAAGTTGAATTCGGTGGTTACATCCGGATAGGATCTGGCAGTCTCGGTAAAGACATCCCTCCACAGGCCGTATACATCTGAAAGCACATTTGCCTTGTCGACCGAGGTCAGTTTCTTCTTCCGGTTCCTGGCAAGCTCGAATGCATACTCCTGGACCCGGCGCGTGCCTTCACGGGTTACAACTCCTATCTGGTATGCGATCTCCTCCGCATCGCTCTCGACGTCCAGTCCGAACTTTGCGTAATAGAGCTCGCGGGCAATCGTGAGGTCGATCTTCTGGTGTTTTTTAAACCTTGATCCAATTCCTACGTAAAAGTCCTCGGTGTTTTCCCGTACTACCACAAAATCGATGTCAGCAGGTTTCTTACCCGCGAGCGGGGTTTCTACCCCCTTGAGGAGTTTGATCGGGCGGAGGTTGACGTACTGATCAAAATAAAAACGGAGTGCGAGGAGGATGCCTTTTTCCAGGATGCCGGGCCGGACCCGCTCGTCCCCGATAGCACCGAAATAGATTGCCTTATACTCCGATAGCCCCTCCAGATCGTTTTCGGTCAGCAGGTCCCCGCGGGAGAGGTACCGGTCAGCGCCAATATCAAAGTCGGTCCATTCGATTTCAAAATCGAACCGTTCACCCGCGGCATCCAGTACTTTCTTGCCTTCGGATACGATTTCAGGGCCTATCCCGTCTCCGCCTATTGATGCGATCCTGTACATACCGGCACCTCTTTTAAGCTCTTTGCATACTCAACCAGCCCGCCTGCATTTACAATACCCTGCATGAACTCAGGTACCGGCTCGATATCGAACCGCTTTCCATCTGCCTCGATACTACCTGCTTTCATGTTCAGTTTCACGGATGCACCATCGGGGATTTGATCGGCATTGTTACAGACCACCGGCAGCACCCCCACATTAATCGCATTCCGGAAGAATATCCTTGCAAAGGATTGCGCTACGACAACCTTCACACCGGCCCCGATGAGGGCAAGGGGGGCGTGTTCACGGGAAGAGCCACAGCCAAAATTCCGCCCTGCGACTATTATATCCCCCTCTTTGACCTTCCGGGAAAATTCATCCCGTATCCCCTCAAAGGCGTGGGTTGCGAGTTCCTTTGGATCATAGATGGTAAGGAACCTGCCGGGTATGATCGCATCGGTATCGATATTATCGCCGAATTTCCAGGTTCTCATGGTCAGACCTCCCTCGGATCGGTTATTACCCCTCTGATCGCACTTGCTGCGGCAGTTGCCGGTGAACAGAGGTATACTTTTGCTTCCGTACTCCCCTGCCTCCCCCTGAAGTTACGGTTTGACGTCGACAGGGACACCTCCCCGGGTGCCAGGAGGCCGAATGCCCCACCCATACAGGGTCCGCAGCAGGGAGCTTCTACCAGCCCGCCTGCCTTAACAAACTTCTCAATGAGACCGGCCTGCAGGGTTTTCAGGTACTCGTCCCGGGAAGCCGGGATTACGATGACACGTACACGGGGACTGAACTTCTTCTTTCCCAGCACCTCTGCCGCTTCCTGGAAATCCTCGAACCGCCCGTTCGTGCACGAACCTATGAACACCTGATCGACAGGTGTCCCGGCAACCCTGCCGACAGGAACCCCGGTATCAACATTGTGGGGTATTGCTACCTGGGGCTCCAGATCCGAGACATCATACGAGCGTTTGTCCGCGTAGACCGCGTCAGCGTCGCTTTCCAGGGAGAATGGTTTCATGGCTCTCCTCTCCTTCATATACTTCCAGGTAATCTTGTCAGGCGCAACGATACCTGCTTTTGCACCCATCTCGATTGCCATGTTGCAACAGGTCATCCGCCCTGCCATATCCAGTTCTGCGACGGTTTTACCAGTAAACTCGATGGCTTTGTAGGTAGCCCCGTCCGCGCCGATGTCAGAAGCGATGGAGAGGATCAGATCCTTTGCCCCGACTCTTTTTTGGAATTTTCCTGACACTTCTGCCCTGATCGTCTCCGGAATCCTGAAGTAGAGCGCACCGAATTTCAGGACAAATCCCATGTCCGTTGAGCCGATACCGGTGGCAAATGCCCCGACTGCACCATACATGCAGGTATGTGAATCTGCGCCTACCACAATCTCGCCCGGCGCCGCCCGTCCCTTTTCGACGACGACCTGGTGACAGACCCCCTCGTTGATATCATAGTTGTGGATCTTCTGCTCTGCTGCAAATTTTCGCATATAGACATGGTGTTCTGCAGCAGGAATGGAGTCTGCCGGTATCTGGTGGTCAAAGAGCATGATGACCTGTTCAGGGTCAAAAACCCGCAAACCTCCCATCTCGTAGAACTTCCGGATGGCAAGCGGGCCGGTAATGTCGTGGATCATTGCCCCGTCGACCGGGGCCATCACAACTTCGCCTACCCGTATATCCCTGCCGCACTTCCGTGAAAAAATCTTTTCTACGATTGTTGCTCCCATGCTGAATCGGCGTACTATACGTGCTCAATTATATTGTAGTTTGGGGGTAAGGAGGTCATCACTGATAACTGCCAATCTTTTCGCAGTCAAAGCAAGCTTTAACTTTTTTCAGATTGAGATCATGCGATTATCATGAAGCGAAGACTGAGTATATTCATAACTGCACTTGCGCTTGTCACGATGGCAGTAATCGGTTGTGCTGCAGCCCAGACGACAGATGCTGCAAACATCAATGTCATCCATGTCAGCGGGAGTGGTTCGGTTACGGGAACTCCGGATCGTGCTCACCTCACGTTTGCCGTTGAGACAGAAAACCCGAATGTAAAAACTGCACAGTCGGACAATGCAGTGCGCATGAATGCAGTCATCGATGCACTTGTCGCTGCCGGGATCCCCAAAGACCAGATGAAAACAACAGGATATTCGATTTATCCGGTGTACCAAGACGCTACCGGACTGCTGAACCCGAAGATCACGACATATCGTGTCGCCAACACCCTCCAGGTTACTCTCAAGGATGTTAACCAGACAGGAAATGTCATAGATACAGCGGTGACAGCCGGAGTCAACACGGTGAACTCGATCCAGTTCATGCTGTCTGATGAACAGGCACAGGCGCTCCGTTCAGAAGCCCTGAAAAAGGCCGTGACCCTGGCACGGGCAGATGCGGATGTTGTTGCAGCTGCGCTGGGAGTCACTATCACCGGAACACAAAGTGCTGATATCTCTCAGGGATATATGCCGGTGGTTTACGATACATACCGTGCAGAGGCGTCGATAACAAAATCCGCAGTCCCGACACCCATCCAGCCGGGTGACGTCACCGTTACCGCCCAGGTAACCATCACCTACTCAATCCGCTAATCTTTTGAAATCTATTCACAACTTTTTTACATTAGCAGTGTGTGATCTTCCTTAAACTACACTGCCCGGGTCTGGCTTTGCCTGACATAATACCCATAGGATCTGAAATTTCGAATACCAGAAAATTGCGGATACAATAGGAATGAATCTGATATGGAACGAAATATTGGTTTTAAAGAGCGAAGGTACATTGAGGAATTAAGAATTCTCACGAAATCCACTGCGCTTGACTGCGTGATTGATGACCGGTTTGACCGGGTGATTTACGTAATCCGGCAGGGGGATATGGGGCTTGCGATCGGGAAGAAGGGGGATAATATCAAACGGCTCCAGAATGTCCTGGGTAAAAGGATCGAGATGGTGGAATATGCCGAATCACCGGATGAATTCATTGTTAACATTTTCAAGCCGGCTGAGGTAGTGAGGATAGAGAAGGGCCCGGAAAACGGACCGGTGAATGTATTCGTGAAACAGAGAAGTGACCTTGGTATTGCGATCGGTAAGGCGGGATGCAATATCGAAAAAGCGCGCATCCTGTCCCGGAGATTTTTCGGGTTTGATATCGGGGAAGTTCTCCTTACAGAGGATACATGAAGGGCAGCATCGATCCTGCGATCATCGCAGAGATCTGGTCCGTAATCCAGAAACGGGCAGACAATCCTTCGGGGGAATCCTACACCAGCCGCCTGCTTGCAGACGCCAAGGGAATTGATAAGGTGCTGGAAAAAGTAGGTGAGGAATCGACAGAATTCATCCTTGCCGCAAAAAACGGGGTGAAGGAACGCACCGTAGAAGAAGCCGCGGATCTTCTCTTTCATCTCCTTGTCGCATTACGCGCAGCAGACATCGATCTGTCTGAAGTTATGCAGGAACTTAAACGGCGTCGGAAATAACCCGGAGACATCATTTTTTCAGGAAGGTAGAAAGATCGGTCATCGGGGGCAGATCTTCAGCCTTCTGGCCGGCGGATACAAGGACCTCTTCATCGACAAATATCGGAACATCGGCCCGGAGCGAAAGTGCAATACCATCACTTGGCCGGCAGTCAATATGCTCCCGGTGATTACCTGACGAAAGCGTGAGCTGGGCATAATAAACTCCTTCCTCAATGCTGTCGATCTGCATGGAATGCAGGGTGATGGAAAATTTATTGAGGAGATCCAGAAAGAGGTCATGAGTAAAAGGTCTTGACAGTACTTCCCGGTTCCTCGCGCTGTTGATGGATACTGCTTCCCAGAGCCCTATAAAAATTGGCAGATTGTGCCTGCTTCCATTGGTAAGGAGGACCAGGGGGACCGTGGTTTCGTCATTCACGGCGACAAAAACGCCCTTCACTTCGCATCTGACTAATGGCATCGCTCTGCACAATGATCGTTGTCATCAGAGATAAGAGTTAAGGTCAGTGTCATTGTGTTTATTTCCTGTATTTTGCTTCGCGACGGACGATAATGAGGCTTGAAAGGATACCGAGCGCGATATTGAAATAATAAAGGACAATCCGCCAGATGACAACAAAGATACCCACAATGGATGCCGGGATGAACAGGGCATACATCGATGTTGCCCCGACTTCTGCAATGCCAGAACTTCCCGGTGTGAGGGGGATCATCATCAGGATTGCGAGGATGAGCTGGATCACAAAGGACTCCAGGAACAGGGGCGGCTGCCCCAGACCAAGAAGGATGAGCGAAGCGGTAACAATTTCAGAGACCCAGTAGAGGAGGGTAAACAGCATCCCCCAAAGCAACCCCCCCTTGGCACTTTTCACAAACTTGATGACTGCAGTATTGAAATTATCAATCTCCACGTCTGCGCGCTTGACGAATTTCTCAATCTTTGCATTCTCCCACGTGCGGGTAAAGAAACGGGCAATCTTGTTTACAATTCTTTTTACAACATCGGGTCGCCTGACCGCCAGATAAAAGAGGAAGAGACATCCTACGACGAAGATCCAAGTGATGAAAACCATTGCCTCTGAGATCGCCCCAAGACTTTTCCACTGCTCTGTCAGGACGACCATGGCAAATGCGGCAAGGGCAGCAAGAGCGATACCGTCAAGCACCCGTTCCATGATTACCACAGCCGTTGCATCCCCGAGAGGTACATTTGCCCGATAAAGTTCATGCACCCGCACCGGCTCCCCCCCGGCCTGTGCAGGAGTTATCGCAGATGCCAGCAGGTTGGCAAAAACAAGGTTCAGGCTATAAACAAAACCGATAGGATAACCGAGCGATCCTGACATCTTCTTGACGCGCAATGCCCAGAAGCACATGGTGAGGAGATGAGTCAGGAATGCCAGGAGAAGGAAGAACGGGTTGATCTCTTTGAGGTACTGGACCGTATTTTCATTTATGGTAAAATACAGGATAATAATCAGGACGAGGAGGGAAAATCCGACTGAAATATAGAGCCATTTTACCTGCGACTTCTCCATTGATTTCCCTCCCTCATGTGCACACAATGGTGAGTACCTGGTATCTTTACAGATTATTGAACATAGTATAAACTTTTTTATAAGCTGAATTCATTTGACGTGTATAATTAATGAATGTCAGACGGCACACTTCCTGTGATCAGACGCAGAAGATATCCCGGCCGGATATAATGCGGAAGAGTCCGGCAGAAACACCCGCATCGAGCCATCCGTGCCCGTAACTGAAACAGGAAAGTGCCTCCTCGTATACACCGGACCTCAGGAGCTGACCTCCATAGCGGGAGTAAATTTCAGCAATGCAGAGAACCCGTAGGGCAAAGTCATGGCTCCTGGTAGCCGGATCCGGAGCGCATTCGACTGAGGACCTGGCCATATCCAGGAGGCGTGCGTAACGAACGGACTTCTCCTGAAGTTGTGCCCTGTACCGCTCCGGGAGCAGTTCGGCCGGCCCTGCAAAGGGACATACGGCAGCACCTGTACCACTGAGCAGCCCCGATGACAGGCCTAAATGCAGCCAGCCAAACCCATAGAAGTAACAGGCAAGGGCATTGACATAATCTCCCGTTTCAGAAAACAGGGCCCCATCGCTTTCATAGGCACGTGCCATTTCCAGGACAGATGCTGCAATTTTGTTTAACGGAGTGTCCTGTGGTGCGGGAATACGCGCCAGAGAGAGCGTCGCGGTCAACAGGCACTGGCATTCTGCAATCTTCATAAACCGCCAAACATCTCCAGGTACGAGCGTTCCATGTCATGCAGTTCCGCCGGTACGATCAGGATATGCAGGGGCGGACCGAAATCGATGGATTTCAGGGTATCAGCAGTCCCTGCTTTCACCAGAGGATCGGCCGACCCTGCCCGTGCAATACCGATATAGAGTGGAATATGCATCTTTTTTCCTGCTGCCAGCTGTTCGAGAATGGCAATGGCTTCGTTCACCGTCATGTACCTTTCATCCTGGATATCGAGATAAACCAGGGTGTGTAAACGCAGGGAAAGGTTCAGTGCAATAACATCAATGGAGGTTGTCGGGAACCAGTTCTTCTGCGGGAAGGGGACCGAGCAGGACTTCCCGAACCGGTAGTTCTGGAGACCGGAAAGGCCGCAGATTGCACTCGAGATTGAAGCAGCATGAATAATCGAGGTCCTGATTCCCCGGACAGCTGCCCGCATCCGCAGATCTGCATGGGTTGTAGAAACCATCGGGTCGCCGGCACAGAGAAAAACCACACGATCGGTTTTAGCCTTAAGCAGAATTTCATCGGGAGACTGCTCTACATCCTCACGCAGGAGCAGATGAATGGGTTTTCCGTAATGTCTCTCAAGTTCCTGAAACGATGCACCCATCAGCCGTGAGGTGTAGATCTCCAGATAGACATGGTCCGCGTTCCGGATGCATATCAGTCCCTTTTCTGATATATCACTCGCATCATACAGTCCAAGGCCGATAAAAGTCAGCATTGTTTCAATCCCTGGTGATTGAGAGACTCAGGTATCCTGCCAGTCACCACGCTCAGCCGGCCCAGTCGCATAGTGATCTGCACGTTACGTACTGGGATTCCTGTACAACAACATCGCATGTTGCAACGTGTATCAGGTGATAGTCCTCAAATGGATTGATCATTTCATGAGTAGGCTAATAAGGACTCCTATCAGCATCCCCAGGAAAAGAGAATATGCTGACGTAAGGATAGCAATTTTTGCTCCCAGCTGCTTGTAGAGGACAGCAACGGTCGATATACACGGGATAAAAAGGATGCTGACAATTGCAAACGTGTATAACTGGACCCCGGTCATGACCGATCCCAGATCGGCAGTACCCGAAAGCACTGCCAGGGTCTCAAATGCAAGTTCTTTCCTGAAAATCCCAAAGAGGAGTGCGGTCGATGCATATTCGGGAAGACCGAGAAGGGAGACCGTAATCGGTGCGACCAGGGACTGAAATATATCGATCACCCCAAAATACTGGAAAAGTCCAAGAAAAACACTTGTAACGATTAACAGGGGCATAGCGATAAACAAAAATTCCTTGATCCGCAACCATGATTTCCTTATGACGAGTTGTATCCGGGGTTTCCTCAGTGAAGGCATCTCGACGATCATACCGAACTGTTCCCCCGGTGTCAGGCGCGACATGACAATGGCGGTGATAATGATCAGGATAAAAATAATGAGGTATATGGAAAACGCCCAGATAATACCCACGAAAGCGGCGACGATCCCCGCAACGACAACAGTCCGGGCAGAGCAGGGTACAAGGATGATAAGAAATGCCGCAATCGTCTGTTCACGGCGGGTCTTTAAGATCCGGAGACTCATCACCGCTGGTACTGCACAGCCGAATCCAATTACCATGGGGATGATTGCCTCCCCGTGAAGACCAAGCCGGTGCATCGACCGGTCGGCGAGAAATGCTGCACGTGTCATGTAACCGGTATCTTCAAGGAAAGAAAGACCGAGGTAAAAGGTAAAAACAAATGGGAATGCGATCCCAAGACCCGCTTCCATAGCGACAAGGACCGAATAACCGATCCTCTCAGCAAGCGGGTGCAGCCCGAGGGCTGCGAACGGGGGGAGGATGAATTCGGTAAACCCCCCGACGATCCGGCTTTCCATCCAGGAACCAATAACAAAGACCGAGAGTAACAGGGAAAAGAGGATCAGGAAGAGGATCGGGATCCCCGGAAATGCACGGGTAAGGATGCTGTCAAGATCGAATCGTTTTTTCTCCGGGCTCTGTTTTACTACTTCTGCAGCAACACTCCGGGCAAAGTTATGCCGGTTTGTCGCGATAATCTGTCCTACGGACATCTGGTGGCGTTGTTCTATCTCGGTCGCGATGGATCCAGCCGAGTCACGGAGCGCGGCATCGTCACCGGTGCCCTGGAGGGCAAGCAGGTTTTTCCTGCGAGGGGTGCCCATTGTTTTTTCGAGGCTCCTCAATGCAGCTTCGATATGGTGATCGTAGGGCACACCAAGGACCGGGGACTGTGATGATGAGAGAGCGAGCGGGAGGATGCGATCAATATTTTTTCCCAGCACTGCAGCGGTAGGAAGTACCTCGGTACCAAAGATCGTTGCGAGCCTGGCGGTATCTATGATGAGCCCCTGACTCTCTGCGATATCAATCATGTTCACGACAACAACCATCGGCAGCGAATACTCTGCTATCTGGGTCAGCAGGTACAGGTTCCGCTCAAGTTTTGTGGCATCGAGAACGACTATGAGACTGTCAGCGCCATCTTTTTCCAGGAAACGCCGGACAAGTACCTCTTCTTCAGAATCACCATCAAGACTATAGATGCCAGGGAGATCGACCAGTTCTATCTTCTCGTTCTTGTAGCATACGTTACCGTACTCCAGTTCTATCGCAGAACCCGGATACTTGTTTACCTCGACACCAAGGCCGGTAAGCTGGTTGAAGATCAGGGATTTTCCTGCTCCCGGATTGCCGATGAGCGCGATCTTCATGGAATGCGCTCCACGCAGATCGCAGAGGCATTCTCCGGACTCAGCGCAACAGCACAGTCTTTTACCTGCACGACAATCGACCCGTTCCGGAGTTTGCGCTTGATGACTACCAGCTGACCCGGGACCACCCCGAGATCCAGCAGGCGTTTGGAACACCCCCGTCCAAGAATATCCCGTACGATGAGCCGTTGGCCCTCCTCGTAATCCATAAGTGACCGGGCGTATCCGCAGCTGGTATGTCCCTGATGCCCTCGCGGGCAGGAATGCACCGGTTTTGCCCGATCGCCGGCAGGTGGTTGTATGACCGGTGAGCGGAGGTAATCACCAAGACGATCGATTGTCTCGTCAGATACGGCATGCTCTATCCTGCATGCCTCATCTGATGCGGATGATCTGTCCATGCCAAGGATCTCGCTCAGGAAAGACTGGAGTGTCTCATGTTTTTTTATGATCTGCTTTCCTGTCGTTGTCCCCTGATCCGTAAGCACGATCCTGCCATCATCACTCAGGCGGAGATCTCCCCTGTCTGCAAGTTCCCGCAGGTGAGCACTGACCTCTCCTTTATCGATATGCAGCACCTCGCTCAGGTCCTGTGCAGTCGGGGGATGAGAATACCTTCCGGTATGTATAAGTATGGCTTCGAGGTAGTCTTCCCGCAGCGAAGTACGCATGCTCTCTTCTCTTTATATCTGGTATGCTGACAACTTTATTGATTTGGTCAGCTCAGTCGGCCTCAGGGACAGACACCAGGCCGGCATTCCATGATCTGTAAGCCACTGAGTGAACAAAATCCACCCGGCAAAAATTGCGAACAATCAAATAAAAAGATGTAAACAAATGAGAAGAACAAACTGATACATAGTTTTAATCCGCAACCATGGGATCGCGATGATTTACTGGCTCTACGAGTACCTGCTGAAGCGTCAGATAACCGAATTGCCGGGGCATGTATGTTTTATGATCAGCGGGCAGGATTTGGCAGATGCTCCGGAGAAACTGGCACTTATAACGTCATGGTGCGTTGAAGTGTCAGAATACATCCTTAAGCGCAATCCTTCAGCAGGAAAAGGAATACAGGGCATTACATTCCACATCAGTACACCTGTCCCGGAAGAATTGAGCCGTTACCTGTCCGAGGTGAGAAAAATCGGGACGATCTCCCACCTGATTCTTCATGTCGGCAACAAAGAGGAGACCTCAGGGAAGGGAATGGATGTTGTTGTTGCGATCGGAAACAGCGGCAGAGAGGAAATAACTGCCTGTATCCGCAGGATGGCGCAGGACCATATCAGGCCGGAGAACGTCGACGAAAAAACGTTTGAATCCTACCTTACTTTCCAGTACACCCCTGACGTTGTGATCAAGAGCGGGGGAGATCACCTAACGGACTTTCTCATCTGGCAGTCGGTATACTCTGAACTCTTCTTCTCGGATGTTAACTGGAAATATATAAGGAAAGTGGATTTTTTACGGGTGATGAGGGATTACCAGTCGCGCGTGAGACGGTTTGGGAAATAACGGGATTATCCGAACCGGACATGCACCCAGCATGAGGTTCCGCCTATGTTTTTTTCTGCGATGGCAAATTTGTTCTTAAGCAGGGTGGCGAACACTTTTCGTTCAGGAACCGCAGTAACGCGATGATCCCGGCACCATCGGGTGAATGCCTCGTACATATCATCTTTTGATACTATGGCATCATCTGCATCTACCCGGGTAATCCTTGTTATGACGAATTTCTTCAGCACCTCATCCTTTGATTTCCTCTTGGGTTCACCTTTTTTTGCCTCTCCTTTCCGGGGCACCTTTGGAACCGATTGTACCGGAGAGAGATCCGTTTCCGGCTGCGGTGATGCTGCAGGAACCGGAACTACCTGAACGGGTTCTGGCGGCAGCTGCCGTTTCGCCTTTCTTACTTTCGTAGCGGCTGCCGGATCATCTGCATTGATTACCGGGTGAAGGACGGGTGTTTGCAGTTTTTGCCGTGATTCAGGACCGCTTTTCACCTTGGATTCTGCGGCGGAGACAACACTCTCCGGCAATAGACGATCGGCCGGTTGCTGTTGCCGGTATTCGATTCCCAGACGAACGGCAAGTCTCTGGTTCAATTCATCGCTGATATCAAGCCCCATTTCAACAGCTTTTAACCAGATGTCAGATCGGATGACAACTGATGTCTGTCTCCACTGGTCGCCCGGATCACTTTTACCTGACATAATTTTCCCCGATGTGCATCTGATTGTGAACAGAAATATAGTATACGATCTTTTATTTTTAAAAAAATTATTTGGTCTTTATCCCTTTGCAGAAACCCTCTGGTCATAAATCCTGATGGCACGCAACAGATCTATTTTTCTGAAAAGCGGCCAGCAGGGGGCGCAGAAATATACTGCGGACTCATGTCCGTTTGCCAGCCACGGGAGAAAGTTTGAGGTACGGTATTCGTTTCCGGTCCTGATTATCAGGTCGACCGGGGGGATTCCTTTCCCTTCATGCAGGTGCTGCTCAACCATCCGGACATCAATTGATTCCGGGTTCACCTTGCGTTCCCGTACTTCTGAAAGGATTTCACGGGCGGCAAGCACGATCTCGTTTCTCCCCCCGTAAGCAAGGGCGATGTTGAGGTGAAAACCGGTATGATCCCGTGTTGCACTCTCCGCTTTGTCCACTGCCTCCCGCAGGTCATCAGGAAGCATCGACCGGTCTCCTACCATCTGTACACGGATTTTGTACTTCCTGACCCGTTCATCATGGAGGATTTTGAGGAATTTTTCTTTAAACAGGGCGAAAAGATCCGCGACTTCGTCTTTTTTCCGGGAAAAATTTTCGGTAGAGAAGGTATAGAGGGTAATATGCCTGACGCCGAGTTCGTGTGCCCAGTCAAGCATCTCCTCGGTTTTGTCGGCTCCTGCACGGTGCCCTTTCGGCGTATCAATTCCCAGCATTTTCGCATACCGCCGGTTTCCATCCTGGATGATGGCGATATGGTTTGGCACATGGCGGCACTGCCTCTTGAGTTGCCTTTCGTACAGGGAATCGATGAGCGGGCGCAGGATCACAGCGGTGTCACCTCGACTATCATTCCATCGTTCGGATACCGTTCAATCACGTATTTTTTTCCGGGCAGTTCATCGGCATTTTTTTCAAGCAGCCACCATGCCATTTCAAGATGGTCACCGCGGGTCTCAAAACTCCCCGGCTCGAGAACCTGCTCACAGAATTGTATGCAAAGCTCTTTCTGATGCACTGAAGGTTCAAGTACTCCGTATACAATGGTTCCGTCAGGAGTAATTTCATCAAACGGGCGCGCAGTATTCTCTGCGATGCGCTTCAGTCTTTCCCTCAGCTGCACCGAGTCCTTGAATGCAGAAGAACACCAGTGCACCTTCTCATGCCTGCACAGTTCATCTGCCCATTCCCGTGCCCCATGGATTGCATTATGCAGATCATCGGCAGGTTCATATCCCCTGCTCCGCATCTCGAAGGCATTTGTATCGCCCCATTCGAGTTCATTTATGTTCAGAAAGTCCAGGTACGGCAGAGCAGGTATGAGCAGTTCAAGACCGGGCAGGGCGGGGACTTCGATCCCGATTGCATACCCCATCTCCCTTGCCCGTTTTGCCGACCGGATGTACTCCGTGTCAAGGATGGTATTCCAGCATTCGCGGGGTGGATGAAGCCGGATTTCATCAACAAGTCCCTTCATCTGCAAAAGTTCAGTTTCTGAAGGAGCTTTTGCCGTATAGAGATGAATATGGTGCCCGGTACCGAAGTGATCCTTGAGCTGCCGGCAATACCCGGTGACCTTATCAAGGCACAGGAGCGGTTCCCCACCTGTGATGCCCGTTCCGAGGGCACTCATGTTCTCCGCTTCCTCGATGAGCTGGGCAGGGACATCCACCGGGTGTTCATTTGCATATACCGTATCGGTCCCTTTCCGTTCACTGGACAGCGGACAGTACCAGCAGGAGCGATGGCATCGTCCCGTAACAAAGAGTACCATCTTTGCACCCTCGTGGCAGAGGACACATCCTTTTGAAAGTGACACGGCTGTTCCCCGGTTTGCTCAGAGATCCGGCGCTCTGATCTGTTTTTATTCTTCTGTGAGCAAAGCACAAAACTCTTGTGTGCAGGCAGGAGTTGGAAAATCACCCGGTTTACCGGTATTATTTTTTCCTGGGATTTATCAGACTGATATGGGTATTCCGGCTGACCAGCAGATTATAGGCGTCATGCTCCCTGTTATACCGCACCAGGACATTCCGCAGTTCGAGGACTGATCCATAGGGCGCTGATGTAATCATATCATTTTCCGGGGTGATATGATAGGAGGGGAGGACTGCATATACAGGGGTTTTTGCCGTACCGTCGCAGAGCTTGAAAACGTGGGATCGGGCGTCCCCGAGTTCACATGACATCTTTACGCCGGCGACATTGATCCGTTTTCCGACATGCAGGTGCAGCTTGGAAAACCGGAGAAACCTGGATCCGGCCGACAGGGAGTATGATCCCCGTTTCAGCGTGTCCTTCCTCAGGACTGCGTAACTGTATTTGATATCTATGTTCACAAAACGGTATGAGTCCTCGCAGTGGGCAAGTGTCTCCATCAGACGGGTAAGTCTGATTGCCGGCGCGGTCTCAAAACTCCAGCAGTGCGGGGCAGTGCATGTCGAACCCCAGATGAATGAGCACGGCCCGAAAATGGAGAGCCCCTTTTTCAGGAGCGCAATGGAAAGAGCCCGCATCCGGGTCGCATTCTCCTCGTCTGCAGGTTCTATAATGAGGATCGATCCGTCAGGGGCAAGCCGTTCAGAAAGGTGCGTGACGATATCACTACGGATGTCTTTTGCATCATCAACGAGTTCATTGAGTACATTGGAGAAAATTATCAAATCGAACGTACCCGGGAGTGCAGTACAGTCGATTGTCCTGATATCGGTTTTCAACGGCGGCTTGATGGACACCCTGCCCCCTTTGGGGACAAAGGCATTTCGCAGATCGATGAACGCTTCAATATGTTCTTCGGATCTCTCCAGAGACCAGATGGTCGCGCGTGCGTCATCAAGCCGGGTATAGAAATCTGCAATGGCAAGCGGCACAACCCCGGGCCCGGTCCCGACATCGAGAATTCTCATATTTTTCTTCAGGAGGCCGTCACGCGCAAGCATTGTGAGCAGGTGCTGTGTCTGCATAAAATATACCGGAAAGTGATATGCAAGATAACCGAGGACACTGTAACCTTTCGTGTAGTGGAGCGACCGTTTATGTGCGGGTTTCCAGTAATCGTCTTTCTGGGCTACAATTGCCCGGCGGAGACGCTGGATGATAACCGGATCGCTCCATTCTTTTCCTGTTTTTTTGGTAATATACCGCTCTATACTCTGCGCAAGGAGGCCTGGGATCATTCCTGCAGCAAAAAATGCATCCTGGCGTTTATTCTCCTCATGGTTCAGGAAGTAGGGTTGTACAGGAGTGATCCGGGAAATCTCAAAATCATCACCGGTTTTTTTTGCCACGAGTCCCATGGCCGGAAGGTGGGATGAAATACTGCGGATGAGCTCGTGGATCGGTAGTGGCGTATCGAGGCTGGGCAGGACCTCGGACAATAAAAATGCCGGTCGGGAAGCGGCCATCTGTTTTATTGTCAAAAGAAGTTCTTTTTCTGCCATCGGTTGCCGGTTACTTGGTGATAGAGGATATTACATCTTTGTATGGAACTCAGGATACCTTTTTATGGCAAAGACGGTCCTTGTGCCACACCTGCCATAACCGGTCGATACCTGTCATTCCACGTTCCTTTCAAATGATCCTGGTTCCAGGTGGGATGATGGATGAAGAGAATTGAATTAACTGTGAACTGATCAGGTAATAGTGATTTGTATGCTCGATCGTTGCCCGGGAACGGTTAACCTCAGGACCCCCACGCTTGCTCTGAAAAAGTGCCCGCAGTGCGGCGGGGAGGTCGAGATCTTCTCCAACGATATCTCAGTGAAGTGCAGCAGGTGCGGTTTTATCGTTTACAATGATGTTGAGTCATGCATCCGGTGGTGTAAATACGCAAAGGAATGTGTCGGCGAAGAAACTTACAACAGACTCATGGCGGGAAGGAGAATCCCGCCGTCAGAATAATATCAGAGCGCGAGCATCCTTTCGATCGCCTTCCGGGCACGATCAGCGATCTTTTCCGGTACCGTAATGCGGGGCTGGAGGGAAATAAGTGCATCACGGACTTTTTTCAGGTCAGTCTTTTTCATATTCCTGCAGACTGCTGCCTGCGACAGGGGAAAGCATTTTTTGGTCGGGCATTCCCTGTCGAGCCGGTGCAGGATGCCGATTTCTGTACCTATGATGAACTCCTTTTCAACAGAATTGCATACATACCGGATAATTCCCGAAGTACTTGCAACGTGATCGGCAAGATCGATCACTTCCGGGCGGCATTCAGGGTGCACGAGGACAACTGCACCGGGATGGAGAGCTCGTGCCTTGTGTACCTGGTCCGGGGTTATCCGGTCATGGACTATACAGAATCCTTCCCAGGGAAGGATTTCCTTTTTGGTAAACCGCTGGACATACAATCCCAGATTCCGGTCGGGCACAAAGAGTACGCGATCTTCCTTAACTGAATTGACCACCTTTACCGCATTTGACGAGGTACAGCAGATATCACTCTCCGCTTTCACCTCGGCGGTGGTATTCACGTAGCAGACCACGGAGGCATCGGGGTACCGCGATTTCACAAGCTTCAGTTCGCCAGCGGTGATCATTTCAGCCATCGGGCAGCAGGCGTCCTGTGCGGGTAACAGGACCATCTTACCAGGAGAGATGACGGCAGCGGTCTCAGCCATAAAGTCTACACCGCAGAACACAATGATGTCGCCTTCCATGGTGGCAGCGGCCCGTGAAAGTTCAAGTGAATCGCCCGTGAGATCGGCAATATCCTGCACTTCACCAGGCTGGTAATTATGTGCAAGAATAATCGCATGCCGCTCTTCCTTCAGCCGAAGAATTTCTTCCTGGATTAACAAATGTCCTGTCCCCACCTGAACACTTCCGTACCTGTATATGTTCATCCTCTGTATCAAATACGTGGATAACGCAGTCTCCTGGCTTAGTCAGGAGAATCTGTCACCCATTTTCCCGAACGGGATGTTTAAGAAACCTGCTCACGAACCATTAGACAGCGCATGAAACTTATCCTTTCAGACCATGATGAGCGGATCATCGAACATTGCCCGGCTACCGTTGAACAGATACTGCTTGAAGCGGGCATTAACCCCCTGGACGTACTGGTGTCCCGCAACGGGAATCTGATATCTGAGGATACGGTCGTAGGGGACGAGGATGAGATCCGGGTTATCCGGATAGCACACGGAGGCTGATCAGTGAATCAGAAAGTTCGCGGGGCATCGCTTTGTTCCCGGTGTGATGAACCTGCAGTTGTATTCCAGCGGGATGCCCGTCGTCACCTGTGTGCCGTCCATTTCATGGCTGACCTTGAATCGCGGGTCACCGATACGATAAAAACCCGCCGGATGATCATGGAGGGGGACCGGGTTGTTGTTGCTATCAGCGGGGGCAAGGACAGCACAGCCCTGCTCCTCCTCCTCTCAAGGCTCCTCCCAGCCTGGCAGAATGTGCAGCTCATTGCGATAACAATAGACGAGGGGATAGCCGGCTACCGTGAAGCAACAGTGAAGGCGGCAGAAGACCTTGCACACCGTCTCGGGATTGAGTACCACTGCATCGCATTTCCTGACCTGTTCGGGGACTCGCTTGACGTGTTGCTCAAAGGCAGGGAAACCCTGGCCTGCAGTATCTGCGGTATCCTCCGAAGAAAGGCTTTGGTGGTCGCAGCACAGAGGGCAGGTGCAACAAAGCTTGCTACAGGCCACAATCTTGATGACGAGGCACAATCGGTGTTTATGAACGCCCTAAGGGGCGACCTGCCCCGTCTTATCCGGAATTCCGGAGCTGATTCGAAAGGAAGGTTTATTCCCCGGATCAAGCCGCTTTCCTTCATTTCGGAAAAGGAGATCGCTGCGTACCTTGTGCTGAAGAATGCATGGAACGAACTGCCGGAATGTCCGTACACCCGCTATGCGTTGCGACGGGAGGTGAGGTCGATATTGTCGGATTTTGAATACCGGCATCCCGGTACCATGCTCCACCTTATGGAGAGTAAAGAAAAGATTGAACGTTCCTGCGCAGGCCCTTTATTCTCTGCCCCCCTCCGCACCTGCCGAACCTGCGGAGATCCCTCGAGCGGGGATCTCTGTCAGGTTTGTCTCCTTCTGCGGTCACTGGGAAGATGAAAGACCTGATACTGCTTCCATTCCGGAAATCCTCTGCGGGTGCGAGTAGATATTCATTTTCCCCGCGCGGACAAAACCGACAATAGTAAGCCCGGTCTTTGCTGCGATTTCTACGGAGAGGGTCGTCGTGGCGCTTCGCGAGATGATCATCGGGATATTTGCAATAAGGCACTTGCGCACCATCTCTGATGAGATCCTTCCTGATGAAACGATAAAAGTACGCGAAAAATCGATGCCGGAGCGAAGACCGTGTCCTATCACCCGGTCAACTGCATTATGTCTGCCGATATCTTCAGATACCGAGAGGACAGCATCACTGGTCAGCAATGCGACAACGTGGATTCCCCCGGTAGTGCGGTGAAGATCTGATGACATGACGGTCTTGACCGACTCCTCAATTCTTTTTGTTGTAATGGTGAAATCGGATTTTATTTTTGGTAGTTTTTCTGCATCAATAAACGAGACACTTCCCCCGCAGCCGGAAAGGATTGTCTTTTTTGGCCCCAGCACTTTGAACAGGTTCTTGGTGATAACACTGATCCGGTTCTTCTCTATCCTGATGGATTCGATCTCATCGACTCCTTTGATGATCTGTTCAGTGAAGAGATAGCCGGTCACGAATTCCTCAAGCTGCACGGGGCTCATCATCGCTGTCATGGCATGCCTGCCGTTGACAAAAAGGGCAATGGGTACTTCTTCAACGACCTCATGAAGCACTTTTTCGAAGGTATTGCCGTCAGCCTTTATACAAGGCAGCATGCGGTACATTTTTTCAGGTGAATTCATCATCCCGGCCCATCTTTGAAAAGTAGTCATATGACAGTGATATTACCCGTCATACCACCTCATCCATACTCCCGCTCCGGTAGCCTTCAAGGTCAAGTGTGATATAGGTAATCCCGATCGATTTGAATTCCTTTACCAGAGCAGGCCGGATATCCAGTATTTTTCCCATATCCTCTTTATGTACTTCGATCCGGGCACTGTTGCCATGCAGGCGCACCCGGAGCTGTCCGAATCCCAGATTTGTGAGGAACTCCTCTGCATGTTCAATTTTGCGGAGGTTTTCTCCGGTAATTTCTTCACCGTAGGGTATCCGGGATGAAAGGCAGGCGTCCGATGGTTTCTGCCATACCGTGAGTCCGAGGTCCCGGGCGATTTCCCTGATATCCTGTTTGGTAATCCCGGATTCGATGAACGGATGGATGATCCCTTCTTCTGTAGAAGCAGCAAGTCCCGGGCGGTGTTCACCCATATCTGAGACATTAATCCCGTCAGCGATGCAGGCAAGACCGAGTTCTGCTGCCTCTTGTTTAACGAAGGCTGCAGAGATCTTTTTGCAGAAGTAGCAGCGGTCAGCCGGATTTTTTCGGAACTGTTCATGTTCCAGCAGCGGGACGTGGATAATCTTCAGATCAAACCCGAGCTCACGGGCAATCTGACATGCCTGTTCCCGTGCAGATCGGGGTACGACCGGGCTGTCAAGAAAAATGCCATGGCTCTTATTTCCAAGAACTGCGAGAGATACTGCCGCGAGAAGGGTGCTATCGACTCCTCCTGAAAAAGCTACCAGCATCGACCCACGTTTTCTGATATTTTCTTCAAGGATCTGGAGTTTATCTCTTTGCGTCATGGTGACATACCGTGAAACTACCGGAATTTGATCGGAAATTACATTCTTTTTCTGGATTCGTTCAGGAGCAGCACGGTTCCCGTGAAGAATCGGGAGACCTTCCGCACTGGTTCTCATCTCCCTCACGTAACTGGCGGCAGATGTCACAGGTTCTCCTGACAAGGTTGATCTGTTTGCCATCCTTCAGGTCCTGCGCAAGCAGTCCGATGGATTTCTTCACCTCCTGTTCAAACTCGATCCGGTATCCCCGCTTACCTGAAATATACTGGGAAACTGCCGAGGGTGCAATCTCCAGCATACGCGCCGCTTCAACCTGGGATACTCCGTATCTGACAAGCTCTACTGCGATAGCCGCCCGGATTGCAGGCAGAACATCCCATACAATTTTCTGGCAGGGGGATTCCATCTCATCACAACGTTTAAGTTATCACAATTGTGACATAATACATTGCATTCACAATTGTGAATAAATCGTATACCTGCAGGCAGATCGACATGAGCGTAGTACCATTATCAGACGACCTGAGAGTTGTCCTGTATGGCAGAATAAGTAAAGATATGTGAAGGCAACAAATACATCTTATATTAGAAAAACAGTCACGCCAGGTACGATCATGGGAGAAAAACGCATCGTCTATATGGATCATTCCGCGACCACCTACACAAAAAAAGAGGTCCTGGAAGCGATGATTCCCTACTACAGCGAACATTTTGGTAATCCCTCATCAATATACAGCATAGCAGGAGATTCGAGAAAAGCCATTGACGCTGCACGGGCACAGGTTGCAAAGGCACTGGGCGCGGATACCGACGAGATCTATTTTACTTCCGGGGGGACCGAATCCGACAACTGGGCTATCAAGGGAGTTGCGTTTGCCAATCGCAAGAAGGGTAATCATATTATTACATCCGCAATCGAACACCATGCGGTTCTTCATACCTGCAAATATCTGGAAAAGGAAGGATTTACCGTGACATACCTCCCGGTTGACAGATATGGAATGATAGATCCCGCAGATCTCGAAAAAGCGATCACGGAAAAGACGATCCTCGTCTCTGTCATGTTTGCCAATAATGAGATCGGGACTATCGAACCCATTGCCGAACTCGGGGCAGTTGCCCATAATCATAAGGTGTATTTCCATACCGATGCTGTGCAGGTTATCGGAAACGTGCAGGTGGACGTGAAGGCACAGAACATTGACATGCTCTCCCTCTCCGCCCATAAATTTTACGGGCCAAAAGGGATCGGGGCCCTCTATATCAAAAAAGGCGTGAAGATTGACAACCTGATACATGGTGGAGGCCAGGAACGAAAACGGCGGGCCGGGACAGAAAATATTGCCGGTATTGTTGGTCTTGGCAAAGCCATTGAACTTGCCACGGCAGATATTGATGGGCACAACAGGCGCATACAGGGGATGAGGGATCGGCTCTTACAGGGCATTCTTGCAAAAATTCCCGGCGCTTATCTCAACGGTCATAAGGAGAAACGGTTGCCGGGAAATATCAACGTCAGTTTTGAGTTCATCGAAGGGGAATCCATGCTCCTGTGGCTTGACGATGAAGGCATCTGTGCTTCCACCGGAAGTGCATGTACATCCGGCTCGCTGGAGCCCTCCCACGTCCTGCTCGCCACGGGTCTTCCTGTGGAAATATCCCACGGTTCGCTGAGGCTTACCCTCGGGGACATCAACACCGAACAGGACGTGGATTTCGTTCTTGAAGTCCTGCCGAAGGTTGTATCCCGCCTGAGGGATATGTCTCCGTTATACCATAAAAGCGGGAAGGAAGGTGGCTGCGATGTACAGTGACAAGGTGATGGACCATTTCAAGAACCCTCGCAATGTAGGCGAGATTGAAAACCCCGATGGGGTGGGGGAAGTCGGGAACCCGGTCTGCGGGGATATTATGAAGATATTCCTGAAAATCGAGAACAATATCATCACCGATGCCAGATTCAAAACCTTTGGCTGCGGGGCGGCGATCGCTTCAAGCAGCATGGCAACAGAGCTTGTCAAGGGAAAGACCCTTGAAGAAGCCTGGGAGGTATCCAACAAGGCAGTTGCCGAGGCTCTTGAAGGTCTCCCCCCGATAAAGATGCATTGTTCCGTGCTAGCTGAGGAGGGCATTCACAATGCGATCAATGATTACCGGAAGAAGCACGGACTTGAGCCATGGGTTGAGAAAAATCCTCATGTACATTATCATGGGGAAGATCCTGCCTGTGACCATTAGTCTGTCTTCCCTGACGATGCCCGGGGCGAACTGGTGAACCATGTTTTCAGAACGTGAACGCGAACGATACAAACGGCAGATGATGCTCTTTGGAGATGAGGGGCAGGAGAGGCTCAAAAAGGCACATATTTTTATTGCCGGTGCTGGTGGACTGGGATCACCGGTTTCCCTTTATCTTGCAGTTGCCGGTATCGGCACTCTGACGATTGTTGACAGGGATGTCGTGGACCAGTCCAATCTCAACCGTCAGATCCTTCATAATGACCGTGATATCGGTCGGAAAAAAACGGAGTCTGCTGAAGAGAAACTTCACGCGATAAATCCGGATATTCAGATCAGGGCGATTGATACCACCATTGAAGAAAAGAATGCGTCAGGTCTTGTGGGAAAGGCCGACGGCATCGTTGATGCGATGGATAATTACCCGACACGGTACCTCCTTAATGATATCGCCATAAAGAAAAAAATTCCCCTTTTCCATGGGGCAATCTCCGGGTTTTATGGCCAGGCAACCACAGTTATTCCGGGGAAAACGGCATGTCTTGCCTGTATTTTTCCAAAAGCCCCTCCAAAGGAGGTATTCCCCGTAGTTGGGGTAACTCCGGGCATAATCGGGATGGTCCAGGCGACTGAAGTATTGAAGTATCTCTTAAAAAGCGGAGAACTCCTGACAAACAGACTTTTCATCTGGGACGGGATGCAGGCACATGCAGAGGAAATCTGCATGGAAAGAAATCCTCGTTGCACCGCGTGCGGTTCCATGAGCGAAATACCGGAGAACAAATAATGAACGTCAAAGTACGATTTTTTGCCAGGTTCAGGGAACTGCTCGGAACTGAACTTATTATTGAGGTTGCTGAGCAGACGACCCTCCCAGATTTGGTTAAGCAGATCACGCAAAAGAATATCGAAGGTCACCAGGCAATCTTCGATGAATACGGACACTTTCGCGAATACGTGATCGTGATGCGGAACGCCAGGCGTGTTGACCTTGCGGATGCTGGAGAGAATATTGTTGCCGATGGGGATGATATTGCCGTCTTCCCTCCGGTTGCAGGTGGATAAACGAGGTGAACCATGATCGCAATACAGACGGAAGATGTTGATATCGGGAACCTCATCAAGGCAGCAAAGAAGCACGGGACGGGTGCTGTGGTAGTCTTTGATGGTATTGTCAGGGATGACGATATCACCGAGATGGAACTCGAAGCATACGAGGATGTCGCAACAAAGGAACTTGAAAAGATTGCAGGTGATGCAACAGAGCGGTTCAATCTCCTGCATGTCGATATCATCCACCGGATAGGGCGCCTTTCTGTCGGAGAGAATATCCTGATCATCATTGTTTCTGCGGGGCACCGGGAAGAAGCATACCGTGGATCCCGGTATATTATTGAGGCGATCAAGGCAGGTGTCCCGATCTGGAAAAAAGAGCTGACGAAAAACGGGGGACGGTGGGTTCCCGGCGATCACGGTCATGGTTCGGGAGAACCGCGGTAATTACTCCATTTTAAAAAAGAAGAAGCAGGTGCAATGCCGGAAATTCATTTTTATTTTGATAATTAACTGAGGCCGATGGAAAATCGTGGGAAACATCTGATCTACGCCTTAATCCATCCCTTTCCATGATTGTCTGCCGTATTACCTTGTAGCTTTTTTTGGCTTTGCAGGAAACCCTACGTTTTCAACAAATTGTAAAGCACCTGTTTACGGAGGGGACCTTGTCTGTTCCCCCGAACCGCCCCAGTGCTTAGCGATTATTTCGTACTACCATCTCTGGGGTTATCACTCCAGAGGGGGCCACAGCGGCATGGGCGGAGGCATTACGTGCCGTAGCCCAAAAAGGAGCGTTAAGAAAAATATTTTGAGGATTTCTCCTGAGCCCCTTTCTTTCTCTTCTCACAGGACGCAGGTTAATGAACTCAATAATCAACAACTGATTGAGGACTTATCTATGGATACCAACCCGATGGAACTGTTCCAGAAAGAAGCACCGGAAGTCGCAGCGGCATTCAATGGGCTCATCATGTCTCTGGTTGCATCGAAAGGACTTGACGGGAAAACCAAACAGCTGATTTACATTGCCATGAAAGCTGCGACAGGAGACGACATGGCAGTCAGGGCTCACATTCCCATGGCTAAAGCAGCGGGTGCAACGCGGGAAGAAGTGATCGATGCCATACTCATGACCCTGACGGTTTCGGGAATTCGTGGTGTTGTGCACTGTCTCCCGGAAGCGGTGAGGCAGTTTGAAAAATAGAACGTTACGTTCCGGGGAAATTCTGGTATTGATGAGGTTACCCGGATCAGGGTCTCTCAGCGGCATTGTGCACAGCGGGCTGGGAGGTTCTTCTTAGATTCAAGTTAATAATCAGCCGCGGGGAGGCGCCCTTACAGGGGCAGCAGTCATCATATAAAGGATCAGGATAATAAAGACATTTTAATCATGCATGATGTCTGGTCTTAATTCCCAACGGAGATATTCCCCATAAACGCGATACCTCCTGGAAAGGGAACTACGACCATTCATCCTTAAAGCAGTTACTGGGGACAGGTCAGTATTTTTAAAAATTTTTGAAAACTAATTTTCCTGTGAAAATTACACTGTTCCAGCAATTTCGGGAAGTGCCAATCCTGCTATTGCGATGACCCGCGCCGCCCCCGGAGGGACGCCTCCGCGGCGCTTCAATTACCTCAAAAACTCCGTCCCTAGCCTCTCAAGAGCCTGTTATGGATGCTATTTGTACCTTCACAATTTTTCATGGTTGGGTGAGAGCCATTCAACGTTCATGCCCGTTTCTACAAAATAAAAAAGGCCATTTTTATGTCACTTCGTATGAATCGATGAAAAATCGAGATGCTCCAGGCGACGGCACGCCTCGTGCAGCGTTTCGTCTTTCTTGGAGAAGGTAAACCGGAGTTTTGTCTGTCCGCCCGTATGGTAGAATGAGGTGCCGGGAACTGCTGCAACCCCTATTTTCTCAACGAGGAAGCGTGCGAACTCAGTATCCTTCATACCGGATTCAGAAATATCCGCGAAGATATAGTAAGCCCCTTCAGGCAACTGGCAGGTAAATCCGGCCCGCCGCAGTCCCTCAAAAAGTATCTTTCTTTTCCGGTCATATTCTTTTACAAGATTCCGGTAATAGGTCTCAGGCAGCAGTAGTGCAGTCACGCAGGCCTGCTGCAAAGGTGCGGGAGCTCCGACTGTTAAGAAATCATGGATCTTCCGGATTCGTTCTGTTATCCCGGCACACGCGAGGGCATACCCGACGCGCCAGCCGGTGACACTGTAGGTCTTGGAGAAACTCCCGATTGTGATCGTCCGCTCCTGCATCCCGTCCAGGGATCCAAGCGAGACGTGTTTATTCCCATCGTAGAGGATGTGTTCATAGATCTCGTCGGTGATCGCGACGGTGTTGTACTCATTACACAGGTCAGCGATGAAGGCGAGTTCTTTTTTCGAAAAGACCTTTCCTGTAGGATTATTAGGTGTATTCATTATAATTGCCCGGGTCTTTTTTGAGAACGCGGACTTCCATGCCTCCTCATCGATCGAGAAATCATCTGAAAGTGGCACAAAGCGCGGAACTGCACCGGAGATCTGCGCATCCGGACCGTAATTCTCATAAAATGGTTCAGGGACAACTACTTCATCACCGGGCTGGATAACGGCAAGCATGGATGCCATCATTGCTTCCGTTGAACCACAGGTGACGGTGATTTCAGATTCGGGATTAAAGATCATCCCATTATATCTTTTCACTTTCTGTGCAAGCCCCTCCCTGAGGTCCCGTGTCCCCCACGTGATCGCATACTGGTTGACATCATTGCGTACAGCCTCGCATGCGGCAGTCTTGAGTTCGGGGGGGCAGGGAAAATCAGGAAAACCCTGGGCAAGGTTGATCGCATTAAACTGGAGGGATAACCGCGTCATCTCACGGATAACGGATTCAGTGAAATGGTCTGCCCTTGATGTATGAGCAGAGAATAAACCTTCATGGGTCTGTGGATTTGGAAATGTTCTGGAGGGGGGCTTCACTGGATTCATCTGCTCAGAGGTTGATGTAAAAAGAAATAAATGAGAGGTTAAGCTCCTTATCCTCTCTGCGATCTGATCAGGTTCGCGACCGCTCTTTCCTGCAGAAAGAACCGGTTACATTTAACTTTCAACCAGATGTATCAGGTTCTCCATCACCGCATCGACTGCCATACCAGCCGGGGAATGCTTGTGCTGAAGAATGAAGGGACTGCCTTCATCGCCGGCCTCCATCATCTCGGGGTCAAGAGGAATGCCGCCGAGATATGGGACACCAAGATCTTCTGCGGCTTTCTTCCCGCCGCCTTTGCTGAACGGATTGATTTCTTCGTGGCAATGGGGACAGATCATCCCGCTCATATTCTCGATTACCCCAAGTACCGGGATATCAAGTTGTTCGATGAACTTGGCTGCCTTGATCGCATCCATGACCGCGACTTCCTGAGGTGTCGTCACGATCACAGCCCCTTTTACATTTGGTGCAATCTGAGCGATTGTAAGTGCCTCATCACCCGTGCCGGGCGGGAGGTCGACCACGAGATAGTCGAGCAGACCCCAGCGGACGTCTGCGAGGAATTGCCGGATTGCCCCCATCTTCATCGGCCCTCTCCATACAACCGGGGTTCTCGTGTCAGGGAGCAGGAATGCAATTGACATGACTGCAAGGTTTTCAGAGACACGGACAGGCTCTATACCCGTTGGGAGGAGAACCGGATGCTGTTTCTCGATGCCCAGCATCTTGGGGATATTTGGTCCGTGGAAATCCAGGTCGAGCAGACCGACGTTCTTTCCGTGGCTGGCAAGGGCAAATGCCAGGTTCACGGAAACAGTCGATTTGCCAACTCCGCCTTTTCCGCTCAGGACAAGGATGACGTGCTTCACATCGATTTTCGCTTTCGGGGGCAGTCCTTTTGAGGCACTCTGTTTGTGTGCAGATGGGCAGGTGGCACAATTTTCAGTGCACGTTGTATCATCGCATGCCCTTTCCCTTGTCTGGTCATTGTTTGTCATTGTGTTAATACATCTCCATTAATGAGGGTGAGGAGTATTTTCCCGCCCCCGATCCAGTTTTTCTTCGCAGAATCCTGCAAAGAGGATCACGTCACGTCTCCCAATGCTGATAATCCTTCAATCTCACACTGGTGAGACCGTGGCAGATATCCGCACGAAATCCATGTCGTGCGAGACTAAAATAAACGTTTCGTTCATTCCATTAAGGGCCTGGAGGAAAGAGTGCTATCCATTGTTGGCATTCTGGAACGGTGGTTCCTGATCATGAACGAAACGTGTGTCCATTTCATGGGTTGGTTATGACCGTACCAGCGATGATCTCCCGTTATGTTGCGATCATATTCAAAACATCGTGATTCTCCACTTTCATGGGAATGAGTTCAAAACCCTTGACTGACATAAGTACCAGCCGGGATGTTTATCGCCGAATGGGATAATACTTCCATAAAATCGTGTTCGATTCCGAATTACAGCTGTTATTCAAAGTCCTGTAGGCCGGACTGCACACCGCTGTTGATCATTGCAGCCAGTGTCCGGACTCTCCTGATGAATGTGGATTCACCTGCAAGGAGTGAACTGACTGAAGGCTCTTCGTGAACGACTCCGGAATCGAAGGGTAAAAAAATTAAACGGGAAACTCCTGGAAAACCACCCGTTTTTTCACGTATTTTTTCAGCATCTGCCTGATTGCCAACCCTGTTCACTGCCAGGATAACCTCCCTGATCCCTAGCTGCTGTGCAAGCTCTGACGACTCCTTCGCAACAGAAAGAGCATTGTATGAAGGATCAGCTACCACCACTGCGCAGGTAAAACCGTCTGCAACAGCCCTTCCAAAATGTTCCATGCCAGCCGGAGTGTCCAGCAGGACGACTTCATCGGGGAGGAGACGCATATGACGGAATATTGCAGAAAGGAGCGTGTATTCCGGACAGAGACATCCCGATCCTGCCTGTCGTACCCCACCCATCACGAGGAGGCGGAGATTTTCGGCAACAGGGACTGAGAACCGATCGATGACGTCTGTCACGTCCGGATTAAGGGTAAGGAGCCCTCCCGGAGAGACATCGGGCCCCGCACCGGTCTTTTCCCTGAGGTAACCGGTACTCTCTGAAACCGGGACGATCAGACCCGCCTCTTCCGGTGGAATACCAAGAGTCACCCCAAGGTTCCGCTGAGGATCACCGTCAACAGCAAGGACCCTCAATCCCTCTTGTGAAAAAATATAAGCGAGAAGGGCGGTGATTGTGGTCTTGCCCACTCCTCCTTTCCCCGTGATCACAATCCGTATACCGCGCCCTGTTCTGTTCACCGTGCCGGTACCTGATATGAGATCGGTCCTGGGTTTCATCCGTGGACTCAAATCCCCAGCTCGACCCGTTTGCGTTCGATATGGTCAGATATGAGTACGGATGCCTTGACCGGGTCCGGTTCCACAGCGAAGCTGGCGTTCACTGCACCTTTCAAACCTTCTGTCAGGAGCGAAACAACGTGAGGGCTGCCGGAGATATGTGGCATAACGCCAAGCACGGTATAAACACCTGACGCGACAAAATATGCCCCTATCGATACTGCTTTCTGCGAATACCATTCGGGTGCAGCGCCGGCGATGGGCAATTTGTGGATCGGAACATTGAGCGCGTTACCGAGTTCTGCAGCAAGGACAAGGATGCGGGAGTTGTCAACGCAGGAACCCATATGGAGTACCGGGGGGATCCCAAGAGACTCACAGACCGCCCGCAGGCCGTCACCCGCCAGTGCAGCCGCTTCCGGCTGCAGGAGCCCGGCTTTTCCCGATGCAATTGCCGCGCAGCCGGTCTCAACACAGAGAATATTTCTCTTTATGAGTTCCTTTGCAAGGGTTACATGCCCGTAATCGTGCTTCACATGCGGGTTATTGCACCCCACAATGCCAACCGCGCCACGGATCCCGCCCGCTGCGATTACATCGATAAGCGGCTTGAATGTACCACCAAGCGCTTTCTTGATCGCTTCGTTTGAGAATCCGGACATTACCGGCACAGGCTCTCCGGGAATCAGGACCCGTTTTGGGTTCCGGTTCCTGAAGTTCTCAACTGCCATCCTGACAATTGCTTTTGCAGTCAGGTAGCCGTTGTCCGGATGGAAATCAAAAAAGTACGATCCCGGGATTGCAGCCTTGGAATTTGTGGATATGATAAGAGTGTGAAAACAGCTTGCTGTTCTGGTCAGTGACGGGAAGATGCACTGGTAATCAACGATCATCGCTTCAAGAGCACCGGTAGTAATGACGAGTTCCTGGTTAAGGTGATTTCCTGACATAGGCACACCCTTGCGCATCAGCAACTCGCTTCCCGTGCAGCAGAGGCCGACAAGGTTGATCCCTTTGGCACCGTATTTTTCAGCCAGCCCCAATAACTCCGGGTCAGCTGTCGCTTTCACCACCATCTCGGACAGCACCGGGTTGTGACCGTGAACCGCGAGATTCACGTGGTCTTCTTTCAGGACAGCGAGGTTGACGCGGGATTTCAGTACAGATGGAGTACCGAAAAGGACATCGGATATTTCAGTCCCCATCATCGATCCACCCCACCCGTCCGAAAGGCTGCAGCGGAGACCCTGTAGCAGCATGCCCGTATAATCTGCCCCTACCCCCATCTGGATCCGGTGCATGGAGTCCACCACTTCCCGGTCGATGCCGCGGGGTCTGATCCCTATAGTATTCCATACATCCCTGGTAGCTTTTGGGGCACGGCCGAGGAACTGGAGCGTGTTTTTCAGCATCCCGAACTCTTCAAGCATGGCGTTGCCGAGTTCGGCGGCGAGCTTCTCTGCACTTTGACCGTCTGTCGGAATGCCAAATTCGGCAGAGAGTTTCCGGAGCTTATCCGGGTCGGCAATACCGTAGTCCCTGGTTTTTCCCGTCCCGACCAGGCAAAGGGTCTCGACGATGTCACGACCATGATCCGAATGAGCTGCTGCGCCGGTCGCAATGGTGTCAAGCAGGTTGCGGGCAACAATAAGATCAGCGTCAGCACCACAGACCCCACGGATGCGATGAGGCGGGATGATGCGGCAGGGACCCATGGTGCACCGGGCACAGGAAAGCCCGGATTCGCAATACCTGCAAGGAGGCTGTTGCATTTCGAAACGGTCCCAGACGGTCTCGATGCCTTCCCGCATTGTCATTTCAAGCATTGGTTTTGCGTTCTCATCGATCGTCCGGGCCTCTGTCTTCTGCCCGATGAGGACAGGGTTCAGGAGAGCCATATGGGCACGGTCAAGTTCGCAGACCTCCAGCCTTTCCTGGATAATGATGGGTTTTGGTTCATCCGTCATGAGGTATCATTCCCTCGCTAAGATAGTTGGTAATTTCCAAAAAGAAGTATATACCAGTTTGTTTCGAAGCAACGGACTTTGAATCAGACAGGAGTTCTGAAAGAGAAAAAAAAGATCATTCTGTCTTTCGGGGTATTTTCCCTGTCAGCGCTTTTCGGATAAAGTCCTCTTCAACATGGAAATAGAGATCGTCATGCCCGGTCCAGCGCCCGCACCCCTTAATCACAACAGCAGGAACTCCGTTGTTGCTCTCACCCATGACGAAGTTCCCGATCCCGGCAATCTCATCAACAACGGCCTCTTCGGTGATCTTCAGCACGTGCCCGAAAAGATCCTTATCTCCCCGGAAATCCCGTATGGCCGGCATCCCGCTCCAGCCGATGGCATTGCCGGTCTGGCCCCGCCTGAACGCTCTCCCGCACGTATCGGTGATGATGACCCCAATCTCTTTTCCGGTAATATGTTTCAGCGCTTCACGGACTTCATCTGCAGCTTTCATCGGGTCCGGTGGCAGCAGGATCACCTGTCCATCTTCGATGTTACTCTGGTCGACCCCAGCCCGAACCCCGATATGTCCCCCGGCCACTTCAGACAGGATAAACGGGTATTCAAGAATCACGTCTTTTGAAGCATCGAGAATAGACTGGAGAAACCGTGGGTCTTCGTGGGTCATTTCTGAAATCCGCCGCGCCCTCTCAGAAGGCGTGATTTCCGAAAGATACCGTGAATATCCCTTCGATTTTGAGTAGACTGACGAAGCGATGGTCACGATATCCCCGTCCTCCAGCGTACAGCGTTCGGCGATGAGGGCCGGCAGGTCGTCACCGGCATGGATCAGAGGCAGTCCCTGGACCGGCAAAATGGTAATCGTCATACCATTCGCTTTGTTTCCCTCTTACTATAAGTATGTCTTTTTCGTTCCCTTCCGGGATTCCTGAAAGCACAATTCTTGCTTTCCTGACCATGCAGCCCGCCTGCAGCTGGCATCAGTCCCCACAAGACAGGAAAGGGACGAAAATGTCTCAAATTTTTGCAGCCAGTCGTGGAGAGTATCATAACCCCGGTAAAGGTTCATCATCCTCTTTGTCCTTACTGAAGGCATTAAGAAGAGGATGTTCCTATTGTCTTTTAGTAGGCACCTCCCAGACCACTGGTGCCAGGAGACAAGAAACATGCAGGAACTGTATGATAAGATGATTGATGAGGCGATGGCTGCCCAGAGGGCAGATGTCGGCATGGTAAAAAAGAAGCGGGGGCAGGCATTTGTCATCGACGATGCAAAGGTGTATCTTGATGCCGTAAAAAAGATGAAGGCAGCGGGGAACCAGTCGAAAGCGGTCTTTTCCCTGCATGCCGATTCGGTTAAGGCGCATTTCGAAGTCCTTGAAGGGCTGACAAAGACCGTGCGCCCTGAGGACGATCCCTTTGTGGAGCATTACCAGACACCGGTCGTTATGGAGATCCTTTATGATGAGGACCCGGCATTTAAAAAGAGCGTCGGGGAATTCGTAAAAGCGATTGGCAAAGCGGAAGCGCTGATTGGCAAAGAGTCGGCACGCCGCTATTCCGGGTTTTACGGGCCTACCTGCGTTGTTGACTTTGCACTCATACCCGGCAGCACGAGCAACGTCGTAAACCAGATCCTCCAGACCGTCAACATCCCGGTCGCCCACAAGCAGGCAATCCTCGCGTCAAAGTCGTGGGGTATGAACACCTCATACGGGATTGGGGAAGTATTTGCCCACGAAACCGAGAAAGGTGCAACCCTTGCTGATGCCGTCAAGGCAGAGATTACAATGCTCAAGGATGTCTATGACCAGCCGGTAGCAACACAGGCAAAGCTGATGGATACGGCGGGTATGAATTCGTTCGACTGCCGCAAGTACATGAAAGGATACCGGAAGAAGATCGAGGCGTCCGTGAAGGCAGCGATTGACGACGGCGTCCACTATGCCAACATCGTTACGATACCCGCGTACTGTGTCGGGGATATCGCTCACCACATCTCGCAGTCCACTTTCAACATGTGCAAGGACGATGTGATCATGGCAACCATAGAAGCGGCAACTGAGGTCATGGATCTGAACCTCAGGAATGCGGTGCCCCGGTACAGAAACGAGTATGATATTCTTTCGCTTGCGACCGGTGCATCGGCCTGTGCTGCAGAGTATCTCCTCGAACTTGATGGTTTCAATGCAATAATGATAGTGGATCTTCTCACCAAACGGTGGCACAACTACGTGCAGCTCTATCCCACACGCGGAGCGGCCGCGGAACTGCATAATTGCGACTTCATGGATATGATCTACCGAGGCTGGAAACACCTGGACAAAGCAAGGAGGGCACAGAACGGTGAACCCGGCATGCTGAAACCAAAGGTGGGAGCTTTCGATGTCGACCTCTCCCCCATCCACAGGAATGAGGTGCTGATGAACCCGCAGAGGTATGCGTATCCAGCGTGTGCAATTACTGTCAGGGCATCGGCAATGCTCCGGCTTGCGGATTACCCGTGTCTCCTCACGAGTGAACCGGTTACGGCGACGCTGATGACAAACATCATTGCCCTTCATAAAGAAACCGCTGCAGCTCCTGCCCGGATCTGCAAGGATTGCGCATCAGCAGCGCTCATGGATTTCCGGCACTGCTACTGCCAGTGGAAAGAGGCGGTCTGAACAACCATTTTTTCAGGAGGAGGAATGATTTCCCGCCTATCCAGGGAGAGAAAAGGGAAAGAATCAGTCGTATTTAATGTAAGATTAAATGAGACGACAACCGGAAGGTGACTGATATCCGGCCAACGCGGTAAATCCGACACCAAGCCCCCAAGAGCATTAAGGAAAATATTGTGAGGATTTCCCATGAAAATAAATTAAACAGATGTGAGTAATGGAATGTTTATTCTTCATAATTATTTGCGATGAACCCCGCCCCGACGGCGCCCCCGCGGCGGATCAGTTTCTAAAATGTATTGCTGTAAACACCGCACTGCCCCGCCCTGCCTCGGAGAGGTCCTGAGGCGGGGAGCCCTCATAGAATTTATATGGTTTAATGATTTTCATGGTTCGGGTACGAACACCGTTCATCACCGTTTCAACATAGCTGCCGGGGGGATTATCTTTCTTGTGAGACGATGCAGAATAAACCGTCCGGGACATGAAGGTATGATTTAAAGGGAGGGAATTATCAATGAGCAGGGTAAAACTAGGTATTCATGCGCAAATCGCACGTTGCTGTCAGCTGCCGCATAATTCTCTGCATCCTCCTACTTGCATTTTTTGTCCCTTCAGGTGCAGCTGCTGCTGATGTATGCGATATCCAGGTACCCTGCAACGAAACGCCGTCTCTGATATCTCCCTTATCATCAGACGGTGTTACCGCTTCCATCTGTGTCTACCATTTTTATGGGAACGGTTGTCCCCATTGTGCCCGTATCCAGCCTTTCATCGATGAGATGTCAGCGAAATATCCGCAAATCCAGGTCAAATCCTTCGAGATCTATTTCAATGGGAGCAACCAGGAGATGTACCGGGATTTCGTTGCCCGTTACGAAGTAAAGAGCGATGGGATTCCCGCAGTCTTCATCAGTGACAAAGCGTTCATCGGGGAGAATACTATCCGCGATAATCTCGAAGAAGAGATCCTGTATACCCTTTCTCATGAATCGGTCTGCCCGGAAACGTTTTCTGTCCGGGAAGGGACCCCGCATGACATCTCGCCCGGTAAAGCTATTGACCTTACCATTCCGGCTGTAATCACTGCAGCTCTTATCGACAGCATCAATCCCTGCGCTTTTGCGGTACTGATCTTCCTGCTGACGTACCTTGTCTCACTCAGGGAAAGGAGACGGGTCCTCATTGCCGGTCTCATCTACATCAGTGCGGTTTTCGTCGTATATTTCCTCTCGGGGCTCGGGTTATTTGCCCTCGTCCAGCAGGCAGGGATTGCCGGGATTGTTGCGACGATTGCTGCCATTATTGCGATTATTGCCGGGATCATCAACGTTGTGGATGCGGTACGGGACAAAGCCATCCCAACTCTCTCAATCCCGGCCTCCCAGAAAGACCGGATACAGGATTACGTCACGCAGGCCACGCTTCCTGCCGCGTTTCTCCTTGGCGCTCTGGTCAGCATCGTCGAACTTCCCTGCACCGGCGGAGTTTACCTTGCCATTCTCGGGATGCTCAGCAGTAGCATGACCCTCAGTGCCGGTCTGCCTTACCTGCTGCTCTACAACGCGATTTTTGTACTACCGCTTGTTGTGATCCTGCTCGTGGTCTACGCCGGAGTATCAGCTGATACCATCGAAACCATGCGGCTGGGCGGGCGACGCTGGATGCGGGGCATGATCGGTGTGTTCCTTATTGTGCTTGGTATATTGATGCTGTCGGGTATTTTGTAAAAGAAAAATACAATTTAAAGAATCCGGAAGCGGGGAATTCATCCTCCTCCCGGTTGTAAGAGATCCCGATTCATGGGCCGACCCCCTCAGTTTCACCGGTTGCAAATTTCCTCTGGAGAACAATATCCCTCCCGGGCAGCTCAGAACAACATACCGGGAATCTTATCTGTTACGGGTTCTTTTCCTGAATGCAGCACACACGCATTTTCCCAGCCGCTTTCCCAAAATCCCTGTATCACTCTGACAATACCCTGTTCTTCCGATTGTAACCAAAGAGGAAGAAAATTCATCAATATCAGAACCTTTATCCGTTTTCCCTCTGATCTACAGTGTTAGCCAGTGTTTTACGGTGCATCCCATGCTTGATGAACCCATCCGCATACTTATCGCTGCTCTCATTTGCTGGTTCAACTTCATGACCATCGATCTGATCTTCAGATTACCGGAACGCGGTGGTGTTTCCGGAGCAACCGCGATTGCGCAGGAGGTCGAGAAAGGCGGCGGCAACCTCAACGGGGGGTATATGATGGGCAATATCGTATCCTCACCCGATGCATCGGCGGGGACCCTCCTTGCGAGCTGCGGGGTATATTGTGCAGGTCTGCCCGGTGGCCTTTTTGCTGCACTGCTCGTGTATATCGGTAACCGCATCTGCTACGATCCCGGCTATGCCGGAACCACCGGTTGTATCACTGCCACCTTCATCGTTTTCGGAGCAGTTCAGTCCGGATGGTTTTCAGCATCAGATTTCATTGCCGGCATGGTGATTGCAATCCTCACCATCCAGGGAATATCTTCAGTGTATGCAAGCAGGCTTATTTCACGGCTCTGGAAGATCAGGTGCCGGTTGTTGCGGGGATGTGCATGATCGCAATCTATGTCTGTGTACTCATCGCAGTGTATGCCGCACTGCGTCTGATCACAGAGGGTAATACCATGCGAAAACTCCCGTTTCTGAATGTGGTCTCGTTTGGAGTTACCGGCATAATTGCGCTCCTGCTGCCACATCCGGTTACCATTGCAGCAGCTGCGGCATTTTTTGTGGGATCTACCTTTGAGTCAAATGCTATCGCGAGCACCTGGGCCGGGGGAATGAAACGCAATGGATGAGATTGTCATGGCAGGATGTGTCATACTTGTCCTGATCGGCACCCTTTCTGCCATATTCGGGCGCGACCCGTTTAATAAGCTAATCTCCCTCTCTGTTATGATTGCCGGGATTTTCCCGTTCATTATAGACCGCGGATACGTTGATGTAGCTGCAGCACTTGCCCTCATTGCCCCGCTTTCCACAATTTTTATCCTGATGGCCTGCCAGCGGAGAGAACCCTCATGATATCTGGTTTTGAACCGGAATTTGTTGTCGGTCTTTTCATACTTGTTGCGGGAACTATTGCAGCAGCGTTCCCCCTTCCCAGAAATTACATAACACGGCTAATCAATCTCGAAATTCCTGGTTTCGGCCTTTTACTCATCATGCTATCGTATAACGAAGCGCTGGCGCTTTTCACATTCGGGGTAATATCAGTTCTTTCGACATTTATTTACGTCCGCGTGATACAGAAAAGGGAGGCGTTGGCATGATCATCAGGAGGATCTCGCACTTCCTGTGTAACTATGAGAACATCATGCCACTCTTTGCCGGCGCCTGTATGTTCCTTTTCATGGCAGGCATCCTGCTCCTGCCCATCCAATATAGCGATAGTCAGCTCTATCCAAAAACGATTGACCGCAACAGCACTCTTGACCCGTACGATCGGGGGGGGCCCCCGTTCACTCAGGTAACCATTGCCGACCAGTATCCGGACAATTCTCCAACCGCAGGGCTTGTTACCTCATTCCTGACCCCATTCTCCCTCTGGCTGTCACAGGTCACACACCACATGGGAACTACCATTGTTGCGCATCCGGGAGGAATTATCGATGAAATCCTCTACAATACGAGAGGACTCGATACTGTTGTGGAGGCGACGATCCTGTTCGTTGCTTTTGCCATCGCTTCGTATATTTTCCGGAAGGTATAGCCATGTGGGGGCACTATAACTACGGGATTTTCATCGTCATGATTGCTGCTGTCATCGCCTTCCTTGCGCTTGCGCGGGAGCGCGATGACCTCCATAAGCTGCTTCTCATCGACCTTATCGAAATCCTGTCACTTGGGATTATCGCGCTTCTGGGAACCGACCTTGCAGAAGCCCTGATCCTTCCGGGTCTTACTGTCGGAATCGCCGAACTGCTCGCCCTCTCCCAGATCTATTGCACGAAGGAAGGAATCAGGTCAAATCCCATCATGGGACTGGATATTGAGGTGATAAAAAAGGCAGACGCACCCATGATTCTTTCAATCTTCCTCGTTGTATATGGAATGATCCTCTCAGGGTTCACCGGTGGTGCAGTGGCAGGTCTCGGTCTTGTTGTCCTCTTTATCTCACGGAGTTACCGTGAGGATCTGAACCTGCTTGAAATGGCCAGCGGCATTTCGTGGGCGCTCTGGATCTTTGCTTTCTTTATCTTTATGTTCCTTCCCGGCTTCTGGTTTGTCGCACTCATGGGAGCTGCTATCGGAATCCTCCTGAAAGTAACGGTCAAGATGTCCCTTGTAGGTACGATGTGGGGGGAGCAGCATGGCTGATTTCATTGGGGGGCTTCCCTACTATATTCTCGAATTCGGCGATGAACTCGTGTACTTCACGCCCTACACCATCACGCTCTTTCTCCTGGCCCTTGCATTTACGTTGCTTGCTATTATCAGCCGCCCGGAAAGACAGATGGATATCGCATTCGGAGGTGATGCATACCGCACCAAGGATATCAGTATCTCCGAAATGCGGTTCCGGCGTTTTATGGCCATCGCCTGCGGTCTTGCATCAATGGGTGCGATGGTAACCGGAGATATATTCAATTTTACGCTTTTTACTGCGATGGTCGGAATTACCAATGTTGGCATAGTCGCTGCCGTTAAAAGCCCCCATGTTCAGGATGCTGCGTACCAGTACGGACTGGTCGCTCTCTCTGCGACGGTTCCCCTTTTTGCCGGTGCAGCGGTGTACGCGGCGGCGACAGGCTCACTCTCGATGATCGAGCTGATGAAAGGGACGCTCCCTGCTGTCCCTCTGGTTGCAAAGGCAATGCTCGTGACCGGTGTGGTGGGGGAAGGGATGGCACCATTCTATGCAGCAAAAGCAGAGATGTTCCGCGCTCCCGGAGCCCCGTACGTAATTATGTGCTCGCTCTCTTCGCTCCTGATTTTTTTACGGGTTGTTGAAGTTGTAATGCTGGGGTAGATGAGAATGAAAAAAACGACGGTAGCACGGATTTTCTGGGTGGGGGCAGCAATCTGCGTGATCACATCGGGTTTATACTTCACCGGGTCGATACCGCTCGCAGTCTGTGCAGCTGTGCTTGTCCCGGCATTTCCCGTCACGGTTCTTGCACTGTTTTTCTGGTGGATGGCAGGACAATCTGGAGGTGACATCCCGTTCATCGGGTACTGAAATGATCGCAGAACTTGTCCTTGCCACCCTCTTTGGCCTGCTCCTCCTGGGAATCCACCGGAAACTCATCGCCCGCATACAGCGCAGGCCGGGCCCGCCGGTCTGGCAGGAGATCCTGCATATGCTCAAGTTCTCTTTCAAGACCACGTGGATTCCAAATACTGCAAGCCCCACCCTTTTTGTCGGCGTTGTATTGATCGCCATCGGTATCTGGACTGCAGCCTTTTATGTGCTGGTCAGTGGCGGAAGCCTGCTGGTCATTCTGGGTATCTATATGCTCCACAAAATCGTTGAGCATGGTTTCGGGCTCTCTTCGGGCTCACCTTATGGCAAGTATGGGGGAGTCCGTTCGGTCATTTCTGCAGCCTCGGAGATCCCCCTTTTTGTCAGTGTTGCGGTTATTGGAGTATATTCGCACTCCCTGGATCTCTCGTCTATCATCCAGTACCAGCAGGTATCCGGTCCTCTGCTTTTCACCGCATTTCCCGTAGCCTGTGCAATGTTCCTGGTGATTCTTTCCAAGATGCCTTTTGGTCCCTTTTCGATTGTTGAGTCAAAGGAGCTGGTGAGCGGGTACAAGACCGAGCATTTTGGTATATGGCGTGCCGGGCTCGAAGTCTGCAACGGCCTGAAAACCTATGTCCTTCTCGCGGTCTTCCTCACGGTATTTATCGGGCCGCTGACCCTGCCGTGGCTCCTTGCAGGGATGATTATCCTCATTGTACTCCTTGCCTTTTCCTGCGCGATCACACCGATGATGTCCCCCTTCGATTCAGTGACCATCCAGATGATGGTAACCGGGATGATGCTGGTCTATGCAGCGATTGTCCTGGTGGTGGTGCATCCATGATCCGGGAAGCGATCCTCTTCGGAGGAGTACTGTATGTCCTCATCACCGTTGCCCAGATAATCGACCGGCCGGCAATCTGGTCTGGAGGAATCATTGTCGCACTGGTCCTTGCCATTGCAACAGCCTGTTATCTGATCCACGATGAACACCGGCTCCACATATCGGAAATAATTGCACTCTGGGCGGCAGTGCTTCTGTTCCTGGTCTATGCCACCCTGAAGTTCGGGGGTGTTCTGTGACCAGTTATCTCTACGAAAAAGATCTGGTGCCGCAGAAATACCGTATTCTCGTGGCAAACCGCCATGATGCTCTGGTGCGAGGGATTGCTCGGGAACTGGATATCCCGGTTCAGGAATTGCGAAAATACCTGATCGAGCACCTTGATATGATGCTGCTGGAAAACCTTCCCGCACGGGCTGAAATGGCCGATGCGCATGCCGACCGTGATGACCCGCTGGCACGTGCCCTTGGACGGGAGAAATATACCCTTTACCTCAAGATCCTTCCTGATGTCACAATGGAACACATTTTCCGTGAAGTGAGCGACCGAGTACATGCAGGTAGTGCCACGGAAGATGCTCTTGCCTATGGCAGGGTGCGGATTTTGGAGGAATTGCGAAGATGACCATTCTTCAGCGGATAAAGAACAAAGTCAGGGCACGATCGATTCATGTAGCTTATGTTGATGTAGGTTCGTGTAACGGTTGTGATATCGAGGTGCTTGCCTGCCTTGCACCCCGCTATGACATCGAACAATACGGTATCTTTGTCCATAATAACCCGCGGGAGGCAGACGTCCTCCTCGTCATAGGCGCCTATACACCCGGATGGGAGGAGAAACTTGCCATGGTATGGGAGAAGATCCCCGATCCCAAAGCAGCTGTTGCTATCGGCAACTGCCCGATATCAGGGTGCGTATTCAACCGCAGGGAAACCTTTATTGATCCGCCGGTAAGAAAGCATATCCCCATCGCCGCTGAAGTGCCGGGCTGCCCGCCACGTCCCACCGAGATCCTTCAGGCGATCCTCTCGGTGCGCGATTCGGTATTTGCCAACTGGGAGGCAGAACACCCATGAAGCGGACCGTGGATGTCAATATACCTCTCGGGCCGATTCACCCCTGTTTTAAGGAACCCGCCCGGCTCAAATGCGAGGCAAAAGGGGAACGTATTGTAAGTGCAGAGGTCGAGCTCGGGTATATGAAGAAGGGGATCGAGCGGATCATGAAAGGTCGCCCCTGGCAGGAGGTTATGTTCCTTGCAGAACGTGTCTGCGGGATCTGCTCGGTGATCCACAACATGGTCTTTATCGAGGCGATGGAACAGATCAGCGGCATCTCCGTCCCCCCGCGAGCCGCCAATCTCCGCGTTATTGCAAATGAACTTGACCGTATGCAGAGCCATCTTCTTGCCAATTTTTCGTATTGTTATACCATCGAGCACGAGACGCTCGGGATGTATCTCCTTGACCTCCGTGAACAGGTTATGGATGAGCTTGAACGCCTGACCGGGGCCCGTGTGACCTGTGCATACATTATTCCCGGCGGAGTCCGGTGCGATATCCTTCCTGAGAACGCAGAATTGTTGCAGGCATCGCTTGACCGGATCGAAAGGGATCTTCGCAGGTATGCCGGGATGTTCGCTGATGGTCCGATGATCGCCCTGCGCAGCAGGGGTGTCGGGATCCTGACACCGGAAGCAGCACAGCGGGCTCATGCTGTCGGCCCGACTGCCCGGGCGAGCGGGATCACGATTGACTGCCGCGTTAACCATCCTACGTACCAGAAACTCGGTTTTGTGCCGGTCAGCCGTACAGACTGCGATAACTACGCGCGGATTATGGTCCGGTTCGATGAGGTTGCCCAGAGTATCAGTCTGATCAGGAAAAGCCTGCAGGATCTCCCGGCCGGAATTATACGGGGCGGGGGCATCTGCAAAGCCGGGGAGACCAGGTACAGTGGTGAAGCACCCCGGGGGGAGTTGACATACTTTATAAAAAGTGATGAGTTCGGCCGGATTCTCGAGATCCAGATACAAACTCCCTCCATCATGAACATCGAGGCCTGCTGCCATGAGATGATCATAGGAGTTGATTCGATAGCTGATGTCACCTCAACCTTCGTTTCTTCAGACCCCTGCATTGCATGCACGGAGCGGTAACCATGGGTTTTTCACTTATCTGGTACCTGAAAGAGTTCGGCCGGACTGCATGGATCAAAAAGTTCCTGTTTGCAAAGACCGCACCACTCACCACTCCTTCCTACTTCCGGGGATTCCCGGAGCCTACCGGCAGGATCTGCCAGCACGCCCTTTTCTGCATGATGGCGTGTCCTGCACCGGGAGCTATTGAAGTTGTGCATGTCGGGAAAGGCTGGATGCCCAGGATCCATAAAGGACACTGCATCCGCTGCGGGCTCTGTGTTGAGGCCTGTCCGCACGGGGTGTTAAAAAGCGGGAGGATCCTTGAGACCATGGAGCGGGAAGGCACGTCTCTTGTTTTCTCATTCCGTGTTGTCATCGACCCGGTACTCTGTACCGGCTGCGGGAACTGCTGCACGTCATGCCCTGTCAACAAGGTTGCCGATGCCCAGATGGGTGCAGGGGGACATTCTTCGAACGACGAGGTTATAATGAAGGTGCAGGCAGGGGATGTCGTGGTAATCCACGAGGAAAAATGTACCGGTTGCAAGACCTGTGAAGGTGCCTGTCCTACCAATGCCATACGGATTGCCCGGATCCTTGAAGGAACCCAGCAGACTGTACACGAGGGACCGCCGTGAACTGTATTCTTAACACCGGGCGATCGGTGTCCCAGGGTGTTTCTGTTGAGCATAAGGGCTCTGAGGAGTACCGTTCCGTTGCCTCTGCCTGCCTGCTCAATACCGTGGACATGCTGGTGCTGGGAATAGAGGATGGGGCACGGGTCCGTATTTCATCACCCGCTGGGCAGGTCGTTCTCACCGCCCGGTCTTCTGACGGAGTTGCGCGGGGGGAGATCTTTATGACAATCGGTCCCTATGCCAACCATATCATCTCGTCAGAAACCCATGGCACAGGCATGCCCGATTTTAAAAACCAGAAGGTAGATGTCGAGGCGACCGATGAGCCGGTACTGAGTGTCGGAGAGCTCATGGAAGAGATCGGGGGGATGCGTTATGATCATTAATGACGTGGTATGCCCATTCTGCGGCTGCCTCTGCGATGACCTTGAACTTGAGGTTGAGGGAGACAGGATCCTGCGTGTACAGAACGGGTGCTCCCTTTCCGAAGCGACATTCATGAATGATACCCGGTTACCGGCCCCGATCCGGCGTACAGCAAGCGGCTGGGAGGAAATCCCCTATGCTGATGCAATTAAAGAGACCGCCGATATCCTCAGGGATTCTGACCGCCCTCTCCTGTACGGGTGGAGCAGTACCCATGGAGAAACACAGAGTGTGGGCGTGCATATTGCCGAACGCATCGGGGCTGTCATCGATAACACGAGCACCGTGTGCCACGGCCCGTCTATCCTTGCGATCCAGGAAGTCGGCCATCCCGGGTGTACTCTCGGGCAGGTAAAAAACCGGGCAGACGTGATTATATACTGGGGATGCAACCCGATCGAGGCCCACCCCCGCCATATGAGCAGGTATACTACCTTTGCCACGGGCTTTTTTGTACCTGATGCCCAGCGGGAACGCACAATTATTGTTGTCGATACCCGCAGGAATGATTCCGGTGGTATTGCAGATGAATTCGTGCAGATCGAACCCGGGGGTGATTATGCGGTCCTTTCAGCCCTGCGTGCCATTGTGAGAGGGAAAGAATCCATCATCCCCAAAAAAGTTGCCGGTATTGCAAAGGAGCAGTTGATCAGGATTGCAGGGATCTGCACAAACGCAAAGTTTGGTGCGATTTTTTTTGGTCTTGGTCTGACCATGAGCCGGGGAAAATACAAGAATGTCAGGAACGCCATCGAACTTACCGATGAACTCAACCGCCATACAAAATTTGTTATCTCTCCCATGAGGGGACATGGGAATGTCTACGGTTCCAATGAAGTCTTCACGTGGATGACCGGATATCCTTTTGCCGTTGATTTTGCCCGGGGTATTGCATTTTACAATCCGGGCGAGACAACGGCTGTTGACATCCTGCGGAGAGGAGAATGCGACGCCGCTCTTATTGTAGCAAGTGATCCGGGTGCACACTTTCCCCGTGCTGCAGCTGAGCACCTGGCAAAAATCCCGACCGTCCTTATTGACCCGCACGTGAATGCAACAACGGCTCTCTCTCGCATCCAGATTCCCTGTACCGCAGCAGGTATTGATGCCGCAGGAACCGCATACCGGATGGACGGCGTTCCTATACGGTTGAGAAAAGTGATCGACCGCGGGTATCCGGATGACGCAGAAATCTTAAAAAAGATCTATGACCGCTTAAACGGGGAACTGGGTCCATGAACGAGATACTAGTGAAAAATGCGTGCGTTATCGACCCGATCCGGGGTATCAACGGTGATATCATGGACATTGCGATCCGCGACGGACGGATCGTTGAATCGGTTTCCGATCGGGCTGAGATCATCGATGCACACCGCTGCCTCACGCTTCCCGGTGGCATTGATTCGCATACCCACGTCTGCGGTACCAAGGTGAACTTCGGGCGCTACATGAGCCCGGAGGATATGCGGGCGGGCAGGACACGACGGCACGGGAGGATGCATGTAACCAGCGGATATTACGTCCCCACCACGTTCGGGAACAGCTACCGTTACAGCGCAATGGGCTACACAACCCTGCTCGAGGGTGCAATGGCACCGCTTGAAGCCAGGCACACCCACGAAGAGTTCACGGCGACACCCCACCAGGACATGCTGGCAAACACTCTTTTCGATGGTAACTGGGCAGTCATGGATGCTGTACGGGAAAAAAACATACCGAAAACAGCTGCAATTGTCGGCTGGACGCTGAACGCAGTGAAAGGCTACGCGATAAAGCTCACCAATCCTGGTGGAACAGAGGCATGGGGCTGGGGTGAGGACCTGACCAGTATCCATGAAAAAGTCCCGCATTTTGAGGTGACACCTTCGGAGATCATCACCACCATGATCCGCGCAAACGAACTCCTCAGGCTTCCCCATTCGGTCCACCTGCACTGCAATAACCTCGGCAAGCCCGGGAATTATCAGACCACGCTTGACACATTTGATCTTGTCCCCGACCTGAATCCCGACCGCCAGACCCTCTACGCCACCCATGTGCAGTTCCATGCATACGGTGGCGGGACATGGCGCAACATCTGTTCAAAGGCAGAAGACATTACCCGTTCGATCAACAGCAAACCCCAGATTGTCATGGACATGGGCCAGATCATGTTCTGCCGGACCATGACCATGACCGCAGACGGCCCTATGGAATTCAATCTCCACTGTCTCCATCACAACAAGTGGAGTAACCATGATGTTGAGCTTGAAACCGGATCCGGCATCATTCCGGTAACGTACTCCAAGAAGAGCGCGGTCAACTGTATCATGTGGGCAATCGGTCTTGAACTGGCGCTCCTTACAAAAAATCCGTGGCAGTGCCTGCTTGAAACAGATAACCCCAACGGCGCACCGTTCGTGAAGTACCCGGAGGTGATCGGGCTCCTGATGAGTAAGCGGTACCGCGATGAGGAGTGTGCCACCCTCCATGCAGACACCGAGCGGAGAACTTCACTGTTCGCTCTTGAGCGGGAGATGGACTGGCATGATATTGCTGTTATGACCCGGGCCGGGCAGGCAAAGGCACTCGGGATTGTCAACCAGGGCAAAGGACACCTTGGAGCTGGTGCGGAAGCCGATATTGCCATCTACCCGATCAGGACCGATTCTGTCGACCCTGCCCGTGAATACCGCAAGGTAGTCGAAGGTTTCCAGAAGACCCGGTTCACGATTAAGCGGGGGCGTGTGGTATCACGGGACGGGGAGATTATTGTTGACGGGGCAAATGCCACGTTCTGGACGAATGCCCTGATACCCGAAGATATCAGGGTGGATAACGACCCTGAATTTATTCGTCGCTTCCAGGAGTTCTACACGGTGAGGATGAGCAATTACCCGGTACAGGACCTGTATCTACCCCGTGGACGGCGGGTGGACACGGAGGCATTCTCATGAGGGTGATCCTGGAGAGCAAAGTCCGGAAAAAGCCAAACATCCCCATAGAGGCAGAAGCGATTATTCCCCGCAATTTCCTGAAAGGGACCGATCTTCTGGTGTATGAGGGCAACAAGGAGCGCACGCTCTCAGAACTCTTCTGGATCTTTGTCGAAGGTACTGCAGTATCACCGGAAAACATTGAGGTCGTTTTAAAGGGTGACACGTCCCGGATCAAGCGGGTGGGTGAATACATGGACACTGGCAGCATCCTGATAAGCGGGGATATCGGGATGCACTGCGGAAATTTCATGAGTGGCGGAACCATTGAGATCCTCGGAAATGCAGATGCCTGGCTTGGACGCGAGATGCGGGGCGGGACGATCCTCTGCCGGGGCAATGCCGGCCATTATTGTGCAACAGGATATCGCGGTGAGAAGAAAGGAATGCAGGGTGGAAGGGTAGAAGTATTCGGCAGTGCCGGTGATTTCTGCGCTGAATATCTTGCAGGGGGCGAGGTGCATGTCCATGGCAGCGTTGGTGATTTTCCCGGTGTAGAAATGCGTGGCGGTCAGCTGATCATTGACGGTGACGCAACCCGCCCCTGTGCCAATATGAAAGATGGTACGTGCGTAATTCTTGGCAGGGTACATGAGATGATCCCCACATTTGAAAAGGTTGAGCGGCGGGTGATTCCCGAATGGAACATCACTGCGGACGTGTACCGAGGGGATATCGCGAACCGGGGAAAAGGTACCCTGATGGTAAAAACTGCCGGTTCTGAGTAATACTAGGAATTTCAGGATTACCTCAATTATCTGTTTTGACACTCAAGTAAATCCGGATGATCTTCATTCCACTGCAGAGAGAAAAGGTCGATTGTTCAGCGGCTGTTCGTTTGGCACAGTCAGTACCTATATGTATCATCGACCGGTAATCAGAGAATGGAATAGAGTATGAAGGTGACTATTGATCGAGGTACCTGTGTCAGCTGTGGTTCGTGCTGGGAGGCCTGCCCTGGACTGTTTGAACAGGATCCGGATGACTCGTTCAGCCGGATCATTGAAAAATTCCGGATTAACGGGAATATTGCCGAAGGAACCCCAACTGAAGATCTTGAGGCCTGTGCACAGGATGCATCAGATCTCTGCCCGGTGCAGATCATCAGCATCAGGACCTGAAGGCAGGAGTTCTCCCCGGGTCCATCCTGGATCCGGATTGAAAAAGACGAATCTGCATCCTGCTATTCACCTGAAGTGACGTTTACTTTGTTAATCGGTCTACAATTGTCACGGGGGATATGAGAAAAACACAAAAAATCTGTCGAAAGAAGAGGACCTTGTGCAATTAACCCCACAACACCATTACAACTTCCACGATGTTGCGGTAAGTGCCAGTCCGGAGATATCGTTTTTTGGGAAGTCCGGTGGCAGGGAATCTGGAACTTAGCCGGACTTCCTGCTTTACAATTCCGTGCACTTTTGGATTATGGGCAGATCACATTCATTGCATCCTTCTTTGCAGGATGACCATCACGAAAAACCTTTATTCTTTTATTCTTACGACCATGCATATATCTTTACGATTGTAGAGGAGGTAGTGCCATGTTTGAATTCTTCACCGATGCGTTGTGGTCACCTTATGTTGCCGGTGCAGGTATAGGAATCCTGAGCTGCCTTGCATTCCTGCTGTCAGATCGGCCTCTGGGGTGTTCTACAGCTTTTGTAAAGGCACGGGGTATGATCGGGAAAGTAATCAATCCTGACCGTATTTCGAGAATGGAATATTACCGCGAGATCATTCCCCAGGTGGACTGGCCGTTCATGATAATACCCGGGATAATTATTGGTGCATTCATCTCGTCATTCCTTTCAGGCAGATTCCACCTGTCGTGGGTTCCCGGTATCTGGGGCGCTGAATTCGGTATGACCCGGTGATCCGTATTGGGGTCGCCCTCGCCGGGGGAGTCCTCCTGGGTCTTGGTGCACGCTGGGCAGGCGGGTGCACGAGCGGCCACGGGATCAACGGTTCAATTCAGCTTTCGGTTGCCAGTATCATTACGGCATGCTGCTTTTTTATCGGGGGGATTGCCACGGCCTTGTTCATCTTCAGGGTCATCGGTGCATAAGGAGGGAAAAGAATGCTTGTTACACTCCACAAAAACAAAATAGCACAGATACTCCTTGGTCTGCTCTTCGGCATTGCTTTTGGTTTTCTCCTCCAGAAAGGTGGGGCAACTGATTATGACGTAATTACCGGGCAGCTTCTTCTCACTGATTTCACGGTTCTGAAACTGATGCTGTCTGCAGTTATTGTCGGCATGATTGGATTTCACCTGCTCAGAGATTTCGGGTACGTACAGTCGCATGCAGCGGAAGGATCAGTCGGTTCCAATGTCATCGGCGGTCTCGTCTTTGGAATCGGTTTTGCCCTCCTCGGGTATTGTCCGGGAACGGTTGCCGGCGCGGTTGGAACGGGAGCGCTCGATGCCCTTTTTGGAGGGATGGTCGGCTTGCTGATCGGTGCCGGCGTCTTTGCAGAAATTTATCCGCTGGTAAAGACGCGTATTCTAAGGTGGGGTAAGTTTCCGGCAGTAACGGTTCCCGAGCTTTTGAACCTGAACCTGTGGATCGTGATAATCCTGATGGAAGGGTTCATGATCGGGTTTCTGCTTCTGCTCGAATATTATGGGTTGTGAGTCAGGAGAGCGAACCCGTTTTTTTTCTTCTTCTTGATATATCGGCAGAACAGGATCAGAAAAACTCGGTCCTTTTACCAAAAAACTGACCCTGTTAAACCCGGCTTTCATGAGTAACGGTTATTCAGATTCCTGTGGATTTCCATGGATATCACATCGGGGGAGGCCGCAGTGGCGGGGGCTAAGCCCCCCCAAGACCGCTATGAATAATGATTTCTCAAAGAGTCAGAAAAGCGGGCACTATATTTAAATAATTCACATCATATGGTCTAGATAAAGAATAATTTACCTGATCATTATGAGGTTATTTGTATGACAACAGCGATGAAAATCCCGATAAACTATGCTGATGCAGCCGAAACCCTGAAAAATTACCTGAAACTCTCTGGATCACCAGTAGCATTCAGGTTTGCGACAAAAAAAGAAGATATCCCCGCAGGAATGCAGGAACTTGACAAGACGATACGTCACTGTGCCATGATCGGCCTTGCAAGAAAGGAAGGACGGATTTTCTTTTCAACCGCTGGAAAACATGAATGTAATGGCGGGGCATGGGCGCTGGGCCTCCGGGAACTTACCGAGAGCCTGAAGACCGGGGATTTCTACTTCAAGCTGGGAAAATTTGAAAGTTCTGCTGCCTGCAAGCGGACCATAGACCGCGTTCCGCATCTCCAGACCCTGGAGACCTATGCCACACTGTATGCGCCTCTTGAAAAAACACCCTTTGATCCGCAGATTGTCCTCATTGTGGCAAGCCCGTGGGCGATGCTGAAACTCGCCCAGAGTGTATTGTTCCGCATAGGCGGACGGATCAATGCGCAATTCGCAGGTATCCAGTCGGTGTGTTCCGATGCATGTGCCCAGACGTACTTAAACGGGCAGGTAAACTTCTCACTGGGATGCGATGGTTCCCGGAAGTTTTCCGGTATTGAAGACGGAGAGATGGTAATGGGGATTCCTGCCGAGCTGATCCCCGAGATTGTCGAATCGCTGAAAGTGGTAGCCGCCGCGCCGGGTTCAAAGCCCGGATCAAAATAAAGTGCAAAACCGTCAGATACCCCTATTTTTTCGCCATGATACAACAAAAATCAGCAATGACGTGTTCGTTTCGGTAAGATGAGTGAATTGTAAAATTATAACCCTTATAACTATCAGATTTTAAAAAGAGGCGCAATCTGAGCTTAGCAGAAATCCTCAAAATATTTTTCTTAACACTTTTTGGGTGCTACGGCATGTAATGTCTCCACTCCCGCCGCTGTGGCACCCCAACTGGAGCGGTAACTCCAGAGAAAGGTTATACGACACTATCCCAAAGCGAAGGGGCGGTTCGGGGGGACGGGCACTGTCCCCTAAACAGATGCTTTACAATTTGTTGAAAACTCAGGGTTTCTACCAAGGCGCAATCTGATCAGGTTAAAATCAATTTTAAAACCTCAGTTTACCTTAAGCTCCGTCTGTCCTTCTCAACCCTTTCCGGATATCCGAAAACTTAACAAATTTGGGGATCTCCATAATCATCCGTTTGCAGAATATCTGTTTTGAGGGGATTTTTGCAATCCGGGCAAATTTCGGGTTCAAATCCAATCTTCCCGAGCCAAATCCTGGTATGGATTTGGGGTCCTGGCAGTATTGACCGTGAAAGATACCACTAACGTTTCGTTCATCATCGATGCATAATATCCTGCAAAAATGAGAAAATCAGAGAATTTTAGAGCCGGCTGTCGGGCCGGGTTTGCATTCAAAGATTTCTGTAATCTTGACAATAACAAGCGAGCGCGCCGGGAGAGCAGGGTTCTTCTGGTTGATCATGGCTTTCATCTCGTCGTATTCCTTGCCGCTTGTCTTGAGAGCAGCAACGCCCTTGACCTGGTAACAGCCCTTTATCTCAGGTCCCCAGATGAAGAATGCGATTTTGGGATTTACCCGAAGGTTGGAGAGTGTCTTGTTCATGAAATTGTCCACAAACCAGATGGTATCATCGCCCATCAGCCACGATATTCCCAGGGGAATAACATTGGGATTCCCGTCTTTTGATGCAGTGGCAACCGGAAAAACTTTCATCTTCCCGAATGCCTCTTTCATTTCAGCGGTTAACTTCACCATGGTTCCTTCACCAATGTTCTTTCGGGATTCCTTTTGTATATACTTTAGCGTTGACACCAGGTTTGTGTGCCATTCAGGAGGTCGCTAATGAGAACAGGATCAGTATCCCCCATCGTTTCTCTTATCTTCTGAACCGCTCAATCAATGTGTGTGATGCGCGAACCGCCGGTAAAAAAGATACTCTACTGGTGCGAAGACTGCAATGTGCCGCTGATTGCAAAGAGCTGTGCATGTGGAAGAGAGGGAAAAAGGATCGAGCTTCTCCAGCCTTTTGATGTACGCCCGGCTCTTGCAGCCGATACAGCGCTTGTCAAAAACCTGGTGTCCGAACGTTTCGGTCCGGTCCCGCTTGCAAAAATTCTCCTCCTGAACAAGACCGGTGGTATCGATCGTGCGGATCTTGTAATCATGCATGGAGAACGGTTCGGGTGGCTTACGTTCGATCCCGTCTCAAGAAAATTCTGCTTCGATATTGCTCCCGAGGCATTACCGTACATCCTTTCCTCGGTAAAGCAGGGAATCGTTGATCTCGACCTCGAAACTGATGCCAGGAAAGAACAAGGACGGATCGGGGGTAAAAAGATCCCCCTTAAAACCCCGGTACCGGATGGCACCGTAATAGTGAAATATAAAAACCGGTACGGGACCGGTGTGGTAAAAGACGGCTCTGTCAGGGTAAAGGAACTCCTTACCATTATACCCGGTACTCCCAAAAATCCCGGTTGGGACGTCGCTGTCGAGCAGAACCGTTATCATTTAAAAAACCTCGAACGGAACGCCATCCGCAGCATCAAACATCATATTCATGATCGCCCGACGGCAAATGTTTCGTTCTCGGGTGGTAAGGACAGTACTGCAGTCCTCCACATTGCGCGAAAGGCCGGTGTGACCAGTGCATTCTTCATCGACACCGGCATAGAGTTTCCTGAAACGGTGGATTTTGTACGATCCCAGGGTGTCGAAGTCATTCAGAAAGCAGGGGATTTCTGGCAGGCGGTTGAGAAGGCCGGGCCACCGGGAAAAGATCACCGCTGGTGCTGCAAGCTCCTGAAACTGCATCCGCTCAAACTCTACCTGGCCGGTATCGGTCCCTGTGTCACCGTGCAGGGAAACCGCTGGTATGAATCATGGAACAGGGCTGATCTGGACGAAACAAGCCAGAACCCGGCCAATCCCCTCCAGCTCAATATTTCCCCGATCCGGAACTGGCGGGCACTGGAGGTATTCCTCTACCTCTGGTGGCAGAAGGNNGGGACGCATTCCTCGAAAAATGGGCCGATAAAAAAGGGCTTCCGGGTGCTTTTTGCACGTGGGGCCTCTGGCGCTGGCACGCGCTGCCCCCGAAAATGCGGGAATTATGCAAATCAAAGGGCATTCCCGTCAATGAGGATTATACCCTGAAGTCAGGGCAACCGAGGGTTAGCAAGGAGAAGATTGATCCCATGGCAGGGAAAACAATGGAAACGTTTAAGGAAAAACAGGCCGGGTCCGGTTTTGCGGTCAGCGAGATCCGGAAGGATTTCCCGATTCTCGGGGATATCATATATCTGGACAATGCAGCTACGAGCTTTTCACCCGATCCGGTCATTGATGCAATGGTCGGGTTCGAACACCAGTACCGTGCGAATGTCGGACGGGGTGTACACCGGTTTACCAGGATTGCTTCGCAGCGTTACTGGCATGCCCATGAGAAGATAGCGCAGTTCATTGGCGGAAGCGAAGGGACCACGGTATTCACGAAAAATACCACTGAAGCTATCAACATGGTTGCACAGGGTCTTGCCTGGAAATCCGGAGATCGCGTGATCACCACGATCCTTGAACACCACTCAAACCTGTTACCGTGGAGGAATCTTGCCCGCCAGGGTGTCGGGCTCGATGTGATCGGTATACATGCAGATTATTCGCTCGATCTCGCTGCCCTGGAAAATATGATCACTCCTTCGACCCGGCTCGTTACCGTTACTCACGCTTCGAATGTTATCGGAGTAATGACCCCAGTCACGGAGATTGCAAAGATCTGTCATGATCATGGGGTCCTCCTGCTTGTCGATGGTGCCCAGTCAGTTCCCCATATGCCCGTTGATGTAAAGCACCTTGGCTGCGATTTTTTTGCATTCTCCGGCCATAAGATGCTCGGGCCGACCGGTACTGGCGTGCTCTGGATGGAAGAGCCCGTGCTTGAACCGGTACAGTTCGGGGGCGGGATGGTGGAAGTTGTATCCGGGACGGGCTTTACTACGTCGGAAGGTTACCAGAAGTACGAAGCGGGAACACCGAATATCGGTGGAGGAATAGGCCTCGGAGCCGCTGTGGAGTATCTTGAAAAGATTGGTATGGAAAGGATCAGGCACTATGAAGAGGCGCTTACGAACCGTTTAATTGACGGGCTGGTCCGGATTAATGGCATACATGTATTCACCCCCGGCCCGCAGGTTCCTCGTATCGGCGTTGTTTCATTTACCTTAGACGGGTTCCACCCGCATGAAGTTGCCCAGCACCTCGATGAGACTGCTGACATTATGGTGCGATCCGGGCACCATTGCTGCCAGCCGCTCATGGAACGGCTCAGATTACCCGAAGGAACAGTCAGGGCCAGTCTTGCATTATATAACACTGAGCAGGAAATCGACATGCTCATCGCGATCCTGAAAGAACTCGCGGGTTGATCTGAAGGGCAGAAAGAAACCGGTTTTTATTTTTTCCTTCTCCTGAGTTCCTGCTCTTCATCTGGCACGATTTAATAATTCCCCGCCCCAATATTTCTGGTATAGTATTGTTCAGAAAGCGAAGAAATGAAGACGGTGAACGCTGATGAAAAATAAAAAATCTTCTGATATATTTGCCGACGTGCGTGAGAAGCACCCGCTCGTCCATCATATAACAAATTACGTCACGGTCAATGATTGTGCGAACATTACAATCGCAACAGGTGCCGCTCCGGTAATGGCTGATGCCCCGGAGGAGGTCTGCGAGATGGTGGCTGTCGCCGGTGCCCTGGTCCTGAATATCGGCACGCTCAACAAGGGACAGGTAGAATCCATGATTCTTGCGGGAGGTATGGCAAATGACCTCAAAATACCAATTGTTCTGGATCCTGTCGGAGCCGGTGCAACCCGGTTCAGGACCAGCACAGCCCTGCGCCTCCTCGATGAACTCAGGATAACTATCCTCAAAGGCAATCCCGGGGAGATTGGCGTTCTTGCTGGAGCAGAAGCAAGTGTCAGGGGAGTGGACTCCGGCGGGATGGCCGGAGATCCGGTAAAAATTGCCCGGAAATTCGCCGCCCTGTCGGGCATTACGGTTGTTGTAAGCGGGGCAACTGATATTGTTACTGATGGCAAACGCGTGCTTCTCATCGGAAATGGGCATCCATTGATGGGCTGCATTTCCGGTACCGGTTGTATGGCAGCATCCGTAACCGGGGCATTTGCTGCAGTAACCAATGATCCTGTCATGGCATCCGCAGCAGCACTCGCAACGTTCGGGATAGCAGGAGAGAAGGCAGCAGCATATACGCATGCTCCGTATTCGTTCAAAACGGCACTTTTCGATGAACTGGCTGCGCTGACTCCCGAAGATCTTGCATCCTGCGCGAAAATTGTGATGAAATAATTATCCCCCTCATGAACCTTGACCTCTACGTTATAACCGATGAAGAGATCGCAGGTGGTTTGTCCCACGCAGAAATAGCACGGCGGGCTCTTGCAGGCGGTGCTGATGTAATCCAGTTGAGGGATAAGGAGTGCGGGTCCGGGGATCTCTTACGGATCGGCCGTATTATCCGCGAAATCACCAGGAAAAAGGGGGCCATTTTCATCGTGAATGACCGGCTTGATATCGCGCTAGCATGTAATGCGGATGGTGTTCATCTGGGACAGGATGATATCGAAGCCGGTGTTGCCCGGCAGATCGCACCTCACGGGTTCATTATCGGAGTTTCGGTAGGAACCGTTGAAGAAGCAGTCCATGCCGAACAGGAAGGAGCAGACTATCTCGCCATAAGTCCGGTGTTTCCCACAGCTTCGAAGTATAATGCCGGACCTGGTCATGGTCTTGAGGTCTTGCAGGATATAAAGCGGAATGTTTCAATTCCCCTCATCGCTATCGGGGGTATCAACACCGGAAATGTGCATGATGTAATTGCTGCAGGAGCGGACGGAATTGCGGTAATTTCCGCTGTTGTCGGGAGTCCGGATATTACAGCAGCGGCAAGGCAGCTCAGGGAATTAGTCCGGAAGAGCAAGATGAAGATGAGATCTTAATAAATGGGTGTTAGTCGGCCTTCGTAGAAACGGGGCATGAACGGGAGTTTGCACCCGAACCATGAAAAATGGCCATCCTGCAACAGGGTCTCTTGAGAGGTCCGGGTCGGAGTTTCCAGTAATTGAAGCGCTGCGGGGCGTCCCTTTTTGGTGCGGCGCAGGTCATCGCAACGGGATGGTACTTCCCGAAATTACTGGAATTGTGGAATTTTCAGGAGAAACCCTAAGTTTTCAACAATTTGTAAAGCACCCATTTTACGGAGGGGACAGTACCAGTCCCCCCGAACCGTCCCTTCGCTTTGCGATTGTTTCGTAATACCTTCTCCGGAGTTATCGCTCGAGTGCAGGTGCCACAGGGGCGGGGGCGGATGCATTACATGCCGTAGCCCCCAAAAGACCTCAAGAAAAATATTTTGAGGATTTTACTGAGCCCGTCGGTCCCCATTTTTGATCTTTTCTATGACAGCTGGGTGAAAAGCCAAAAAATGGAAACCCTTTATCTTGTTTCTCAACCTGGAGACTGGTCCTTCTTAGCAAGGGGCCTTCTTTGAGGTTACAAGCCAATCATCAGCAGGATATATTCCGGCTTCTTCATGACCATAAGGCCGGATGATGTGGCAATGAAACCAGCTATAGAAAAAAGAATGCCATCCATTGTGGACATAATTAGTATCAGCCCTGTAATGAACAGGATTGCACCAAGAATGAAAAGCCCTTTTCCCCCCCAGGATAAGGTTTTCTTTCGTTGATCGGATGGTATTTTTCATCGCACTGCATTTGGGTGTCATATAATAAAAAATCAGGGCCGGGTGTAGGTGACCGCGACCGTATCAATCAGATCTATTTCATCCGTTCTGATGGGAATGTAACTTGTCAGGATCACTTTTTCTCCGATGACCAGCCGTTGGGTTGTCGGGAACCGTGCGACAATCTTGCCGTCTGACCAGATGTTCGGGGTAACTGTATAATTCGCAGGACTGAAATTCGTTGGATCAAGGACGATGCGTAGTTCCACAAAGTTCCAGGTGGGCTCTGCGGTGGCAGATCCCTGGCATACTCCAAGCGTTTTGAGCCGGGTATTTTCAGTCCCTCCTTCAGTATATCTCCGGAGGAAATGTTCGTAATCGTCCTCTGAAATGGCATAAAGATATGGCTTGACCTTTGTTATACCGTAGCCGGTGTCATTTGCCTGTGACGGGAAGGCATCCTTCATCAGGCAGTTGGGGAGAGGGTTGACGAAGGTCCTTTTCCGGATATTGAGATATTCAAGGTACGGGTTATCGGATGCAATCCGTGTAGTCGCCACGGTGGTGACCCCGACTTCAGGAAGGGAGGGGGATGATATCGTGTCATCCGGGGTTTCCTGTGTTGTGGAAGTAGTGACCAGGACAGTGGATACGGGACTCATAGGTACTGTAGTTTCTGGTAACGTGTCGCCCGGTGAAACGGGACCAGTACACCCCGCCGCAAGGATAACCACTGACAATAATAAAATAACGATAAGATATTTTTTCTTCATCATTACCGGTTGCCCTGCAGAGACCAATAAACTCTCTGGTCGTGAGTAAACACACGATCCCGCATAAGGTCAGGACATACAATGTGACGTAACTCTGGAACCAGCATCTGATGCACTTGAAACGTTTGAAAAGGCACGGGAGATCAGGCCGTTTTAATCCGATATACAAAAAAACCGGGAGAGATCGCACTCAAGCTGAAAGGGGAAAGCCCTGGATGCCCGGGCTTTCACGGTTAAAACAGGTTCACGTGACGGGCAGGACGGGAGGCACAAAGGTTTTTGTCCAGCTATGGATCGGAATTGTGATAATCCGGGCAGGACAGGGTAATACATGGAAGAACGGGCAGAGGACTACATCACCGAGGGGGTGGATCGGTTCCGCCACGGCCTGTATTCAGAAGCACTCGCGCTGTTTGACCGTGCAGTTTCACGTGACCCGGGCTGCACCCGTGCATGGAACGGCCGTGCGGCCGCCCTTGGCAACCTGGGTCATTTTGATGCTGCTCTCGATTCCTGCGATACGGCGATTGCCACGGACCCCGGTTACTTCCGGGCGTGGAGTAACCGCGGGTGGGTGCTCGGGCATCTCGGCCGCAATGCCGAGGCCCTTGACTCCTGCGACCGGGCTGTTGCCCTCCGGCCGGATTTTGCCGAAGCCTGGCACACCCGGGGGTGGGTCCTCACGAACCTTGGCCGGGACCTGGATGCCCTTGATTCCTGCGACAGGGCAACAGCTCTTTGCCCGGATGACGTTGAGGTGTGGAACATGCGGGGGAATGTGCTCATGAGCCTCGGGCGGTATGCCGAAGCCCTTGCCTCGTACGACCGGGTGATCGCCATCAGCCCGGATCTTCCCGGTGCATGGTTTAACCGGGCAAATACCCTGGCACAGCTCGGGCAGCATACCGAGGCTCTTGTCTCGTATGACCGGGCGGTTGCCCTACGGCCGGAGTATGCCGAGGCCTGGAACAACCGCGGGAACACGTGCATGCATCTCGGCTGCCCCGAAGACGCGGCAAAATCGTATTTTACCGCAGTCTCCCTGCGGCCGGAGTACTCCGAAGCGTGGTACAACCACGGGTCTGCGCTGAGCGATCTCGATCGGCATGACGAAGCTATCATTTCATACAATGTGGCTACAGCCCTCCGCCCGAAATATGCCGAAGCGTGGTACAACCGCGGCGTTGCACTCGAAGCCCTAGGCAGGTATGTCGAAGCGGTCGCCTCGTATGACTGCGTGATCGCCATCAAACCTGATGATGCCGACGCGTGGTACTCCCGTGGACACGCCCTGCAATATCTTGGCCGGCACGAGGAAGCAGATGCCTCGTTTGATAAGGCCGTCGCCCTTGATCCCGGACGCGGGGCAATGAACGATCCCGGGCATCCCCGTAAAAAGAATCCAGGGTAACTCTGTCTGCCATCAACCCCGGAACGCGGATGTCTGATGGAACAGCGTTCTGCACGGGATCAGGTCAAACCGGGACATATCATTAATACACTGTTTTAGCATATTTTCAGCGATGAGAATGCTCACAGGTACGTATGCCGTTCACCTGACGGTCACAAATGCGGCAGGATCGAATTCGGAATTTCAGGCCGGCCATAGGTACCTGACAAAAGGGGGTGGGGTACAGGTATGAATCCTGTGTTCCTCAGTGTGGTGATCATCACCGCGCTCCTCTATTTCTTCGTGTCGCCGGACACAGTCAAAAATCAGTATATAAAAATAAGAGCGTGCTATGCCCTAGCAGGTGCGGTCGGCAGTTTTATCCTGTTGTATCTCATCCAGCTCCCGTTCACCGGGTTCAACCTGCTGCTCTGGTTCTCGGTCAACGCGGCCATAGCCCTTAGTCTGAACAGCGCCCTTACCAACTATAAGAACGGGGCGATAGTCTCGGGTGTTGCCCTGGGTGTGATCATACTCTTCTGGATGGGCGGTATCACCGTTCTTTCCGCCTTGACTGCTACCCAGCTGGCTGCGGCACCTGACGTGACGGTTGCTCGCGGCCCGTCCGAAATTATCAACAGCAGCCATATACGGCTGGTCAGTTACGAGACCGCCCAGTGGCGCAGTGACAAGGTCATCGGCTCGCTCGGGTACAAGTCGCAGATTGCTGAACCTGATATCCAGACCCTGAATGGCACCCTTGTCTGGATCACCCCGCTCGATTACGCCGGGTTCTTTATCAAAGCATGGTCGTATGCGGATGAAGGCTCAGGCGGTTACGTTATTGTCCACGCCGAGGACCCGAAAGCCGAAGCGCAGATGGTGTCTGTCAACCGCATGATCTACACACGCGGTGCCCTTCTGGGGAACAAGGTCAACCGCCGCGTATGGGAACAGCATCCCGAGTACCTGCAGATGGAAACCTCGTTCCAGCTTGATGAAAAGATGCAACCGAAGTATGTCGTCCAGCTCGCAGAACCTATGCTCTATGGGTGTATCGGGGAACGACCGGTCGGTGTTGCCACCATAGACCCGGTGAGCGGTACCGTGGACTTTTACCGCCTCGGCGAACAGCCTGCATGGATCCAGCGCGTGTGGAGCGAGACCACAACCGAAGAATGGATCGGGTGGTGGGGCCGCTACCAGCTTGGCTGGTGGAACTCTATCCTCGGACAGCGTGATGTCAAGATACTCTCAGGTATTGACGAACCTGATGTTTTTCTCGTGAACGGGAACGACGGCAACCTCTACTGGTTCGGCACACTATCAAACCCCGGGACGGATACGTCCATGGTCGGGTACATGCTGACCGACGTCAGGACCGGCAAGTTTACGTTCCATGAAACACCGGGCTATTATAACGACCAGGGCGCAGCGCAGAACGTCCACCAGCATCCCGAAGTTGCCAAGGCGCCTGAACTGCAGGTTGTCCAGCCGATCATGTATGTCATTGACGGTCAGGAGATCTGGATCATCCCGGTCATCACGCCGAGCGGTGAACAGACGCTGGTCGGCCTCGTCGAAGCCAGGAGTGGTACTACCTACATTGGGCCGGATTTGCAGAACGTGCTTATCCAGTGGCGCGGGACAACAGGCATCCTGGATGCAGGATCCGGGGCGGATGACATTACAACATTAAAAGCCAGGATCGCACAGATCCGTAAACTGCTTGACGAGATTGAGGCAGAGGCGGGGTTGTAGAAGCATGATCCCCCCTGCCCACTCACTTTTATGAATGTGAAAAATTTCATCGACCAATTCAATTTCCTGAAACGGCCGGCTTGAACTATCCCTGAAAAATGCCAGGAAAATAAGAGTGGATTGCAAACCGCTGTTCTGAAGCCGCCGGAGGGAATNNCTATACCGCTAAGCCACGGCGGCGCGATACCTCACAATATCGACCCTTGCCGTAATAAAATATGTGTATCAGGAATACCCGCTCAGCGTTGTGACTTTTTCGGCTCCATGAGCCTCTTTCGGGGGTGAGATGGCACCGAATTTTGACTCGTAATCAGCGACCGTCTTTGTCAGAACCGCGAGAAGGTTTTTTGCATGGGCCGGAGTTATTGACACAATCGCCTTCGCCCGTGCCTGGTTCACCTGCGGGAGCTGGTGGAGAAACATGAAGGTGAACTCGTCGTCCTTGTACGCGATCTGGATCATATTGCTGTATACCGGATCGAGTGACGGGGGAATATTAACCGATATTTCCTGTCCTGTCATGATGATCAGATTTGCTTCACCTGCATGAAATAGGTTGGCAATTAACAAATCCGGACCTGGATCACTCATTTTTCGGCGAGGAAATTTGAAAAAGTATAATCCCTGGAGCTGCATATTTCTGCAGGAGGAATAATCCTGAAGGAGTTTAAGGAACATATAGCGATTTCGGATGTAGTACGGGTGAATGCATGTCCGGTTCGGTTTTATTACGAACAGAATCATCACTTTGCCGAATCCGAACGGTATATGATCTGCAAACAGATTTCCTATCACCTGGGAGAGCCTCTTGAACCGGATGTGATATGGGAGGAGGTGCAGTCAGTCTGCCCGGGTATCGATTCTTCACTCCGGCCATTTCTTGAAACCTGCATTGCCTCCTGTAATAAAACCGGATGGAAACCGGCGGCTCAGTCGGATGTGCGGGTATTCTCAGAGAAACATGGTATGGCTGGCATGGTGGATCGCATCTTTGATGACGGTAATTTTTCCATTATACGCGCAGCCGGGTCCATGCCGTTTGGTACGTATGCCGCGGACCGGTTGCGGGTCGCCGGCATCGCATTTTGTATCGGGGAGATGACCGGCAACGAGATTTCCGGTGGGAATGTGGAGTATATCCCTGACGGTGTGTCGCGATTCCACGCCGTCCAGCCACGGGACAGGAGACAGGTCATTGCAGCCCTGCGTAAAATCCGGGAAATACAGAGAGGAGAATTACCCCGTCATCCCCTCAACGCCCCCTGCAACCGATGTTCCTTCAGGGAGAAGTGTGAGCGTAGCACCGGGCGGCGGTTGTCAGATCTGCTGTAATCCTTTGTCCACCAGCGTGCGCGAAATAATATACTCCCCCCGTGCTTCACGCGTGGTCCCGACGACAAGCCAGATTTCATTTCCATGCTGCTCGCAAATTCCACAGGCTTCAATCGTCTCACCGGCAAGCGCCTGGCCACTGTAGGTATGCGTGAAAGAAAGGACCCGGCTCACTGAATCGTGTTTCACCTCGTATACTGCCGGGCTGTCATATGCAAGCGATGCATCCGTGACCGTAGCCTCTATCACCTTTTTTCCCATTATTGTCCCTCTTCCGGTTGGTGCACTTTTAAGATCGTCGTACGACCGGGTATAAAGGATATCAAAGTAGGTGCCCTCAATCTGGCCCCGGTTCCATTTGCGCAGCTCGTGGAGTACGAACTGGTCATACGAGATTTCAGGTCTGCGTTTTTCATAGACTTTACGCCACATTTCAGGGGAAAGCCCCTCCATTTTACCTTCAAGAATTCCCTGCCTGACCAGTTTTTGTGCAGTAAACCAGTGTTTTCCGTATACAACCATGTCAATGTCGGAAACCTCGATTTCCAGCCCACAGAGAAGTGATCCGGTGCATCCGATAGTACCTGCGGGAAGCCCGAACAGGTCAAGGAGTTTTTGAACGCGCGGGTGGCTCCGGGCGATCTGCGGAATCTCCAGTTCGGGCTTAAAGACTCTCTTTACATCGCGGTGCGGGATACGCTGAACGAGGTCTGAATACTGTGGCTTGTGATGTGCAATAAACGCATAGGCATCTTCAAAATCGAACTTCCTGTAATGCGTACCTGAACGGCTTACCCGTTCTCCACGGGTATCCGGAACATACCGGAGCACGCAACCGACCTTCTCAGTATTGTCATAGGTCGAGACCGCATAGAGCCAGCCATCGATATCCTCGATAAAATCACGCAGGCGTACGGGCAACATAATACCTTCAGAGTTTTGCCAGGAATGCCTCGACCGCTTCTGCCCGGGCCCCTCTGCGCAAAATTTTCTTATTTTTAAGGTCTACAACGGTGCTGGGTATGCCTGACAGGTGCCCGCCATCGATAAAGAGTTCACGCGGCACTGTGCATTCATCCGGGATCTGCGGATCTTTCGCACCATGAAGGTTCGCACTTGTTGCAGTGATGGGGGCATCAAACCGTTCGATGATCTGTAATGCAGTTTCATGTGCCGGCATCCTGATGCCTATCATGCCGGTACCCCCGGTCAGGATGTCCGGCACCACTCCCTTTGCAACAAAAATTATTGTCACCGGGCCAGGAAGAAATGTTTCAATAAATTCCTGCATCCAGGGCTCAATACGGGCAACAGCGGTAAGCATGTCAAAATCCGAAACGGCAATGGAAATGGGCAAACCCAGGGGGCGTCTCTTTGCCTCGTAGACCTTCAAAATTGCCTCTTCTGAAAATGCATCGGCACCCAGACCGTAGACCGTTTCAGTAGGATAAATGATTATCCCGTCATGCATCAGCACTGAAACGGCTTTATCGATGATATCCATCAGAACTCACGCCCGCGGACCCGGTTAATATCAAAGACCGCCTTGCTGCTGATATGCATTACCGCAAAAACCCCAGCCTGGATGGGATCGGTGACCACAAGGTCAGCATGTTCAGGCACTGTTCCGGCCATCTTCAGCGCGATGACCGGTATTCCTGCTTCCCGGACCCGGTCAACTGCTTTGGAAATCTCCCCCCCCATGATTGAGCCGGCAAGAACAAGTATCGAAGCCCGGGGCAGCCTTGCAACGGCATCAACAGCGAGGGCAAGCGTTCTTTCACCGACAAGAGGGATGGTGTCCACCGAGATCCGCTCGCCGCGGATATTGTGCCGGTCTGCCTCGTTTACTGCACCGAGCGCAACCTGTGCGACCTGGGCACCACCCCCGATTATGATGACCCGCGAGCCGAAGATATGGCCAAACGGCTGGTATGCCCTGACATCCCTGATTGATGGAATATGACAGAGATCTGCGATCAGCGCCTCGCGGTCTCCCCCATAGTTAAAATCGTACTCGAAATAGAGTTCTGCCATGCCGCAAAAGGGTCCTGAGTCGAAGACTTCCTGGTTTATCATGACGATATTTGCTTCATGCTCAGCAACTATCGTCGCAATATCCCGCAGGACACCTTTTCGATTCTCAGCGATAATCCGGATTGCGCAGCGTTCGGGTTCCATCTTTTTGTAAAACCGATGCGATAACCGGGGATCGAACCCGGGTTAGAAGCTTGGGAAGCTCCTGTCCTACCGCTAGACTATTATCGCCCTGTATGCTTATGCTCTCTAATATTGCGTGATTTTAAAGATAAATATAGTGTTTTTCAAAGAACCATTCCGGGCCTATAAGAAAAGGAAGATTTTCTTTTTAGAAAAGGTGTTTTTCGGGAGAGAACCTGATAACCTTTAATGAATCCGGTGATTCCACCGGAGGAAATCGTTTAAGAATAACACGTTTCTGGATAATTTATTTGAATTTTCTTACTGGACGTTCGATATTTTTAAGAAATACACGGCAGTATATGTACAGTATATTTATGCTGGTTTTGCTGTCCTTTCGATCATGACCGAAAGGAGGGATCGGCGTGTTTTACCATCAGAAACTGACCATACTGGAGAAATCCTATGACGATTCGAAAAAAATTTATGTACCTGATCATCGCGTTCTGCCTCCTGGTATTGATATCCCCCCTGCAGGCCGCTTCCGATGACAATACTGTCAATGTAATTTATCAGACTTCGTTTAGTGCAGATCCCCACTGGGTAACCAATAATCCGACTACCAATTTCTGGGATCCGAATATGGGAATGTACCGTTTTTCGATTGAACCCAGTACCGGCAGCTATGCCTATACGGAAGTTGATTACGAAAGAGGTTCATTTATTTTTGACTACGATCTCATACTTACCCGGTTGGACGAGGGAGCGACGTTCCGGTTCGGCCTGTCAGGAGCCGAGATGGATCCCTCAAAAGGGGCAAATGTCCTTACACAATTTACCAATGCCAAATTCGGCAGGATCATGTGGCTCCATCTGGTCACACCCGGCAATAAGATAATGGAAATGAACAGTCAGTCCGGAGACACCCTGTCGAGCGGACCAGCGGCATACAGCGGTCCCACGGTGAAGTACGAGCTCAACAAAACGTACCATGTCACGGTAAATTACGATGATGATCATAAAATCCTCAGCATGAGAGTAAATGAGAAACTGACCGGAAAGGAGATATGGGGATATTTCATTAACACGGGCGAGAATCTTCACGGGATGAACCGGCTCTATCTCGGTTCCAAAGGTGATTATGGTGCGATGTACGTATTTGCTGTGGGATATATCGACAATGTCCGGCTCACGACTCCCGCAACAGGAACTCCGGCAACAACCGAACAGGTAACGACCGTCACAACAATGACAACTAAAACTCCAACCCCGAAACAAACCAACAGTATACCTACTCCCTATCCAACCGATACACCCCAGTCACCCTCACCAGGGATCCTCGCGATAACAGCGCTTGGTATTATCGGTGTATGGGGCGTTCTTTGCAGGATAAAAAAGAATTAATCGCCCTTGTCTTTTTTCTTAAAACAGAACTATTGTAAGGCTCTGTTAAAACGGGCATGAATATAAATGGTTCTCACCCAACCATGAAAATCATTAAACCCTGTAATTTTATGAGGGCTCCCCGCCTCAGGGCCTCTCGAGGCACGGCGGGGCAGTGCGGTGTTTACAAATATGCTTACAGGCACTGATCCGCCGCGGGGGCGCCCCATCGGGGGTAACGGGGTTCATCGCAAATAATTATGAGGAATAACCATTCCATTACTCACATCTGTTTAATATAATTTCATGGGAAACCCTAAAACTTGCGAATCACCTATTATCGGAGACAGTGCCTGTCCCCCGGAACTGCTCCTGCACTTTGTGAGGGTGTTGTATTACCTTCTCTGGAATAATTCCCCTGGAGGGGATGCCACAGCGGCGAACGGAGGCATTACGTGCCGTAGCCCAAAAGGAGCTTGAGAAAAATATTTTAAGGATTTCAACAAGAGCCCTGTTGTAATACTATTGAAGAATTCATGAATATGCGGGAGAGATCAGCAGCGGTCACACCTGTATTCATCCCTGAGCTGAGTCGTGCGCATATCCCCGCTTATTGATTTTTTTCCGCCGCTGACGAATATCCTTTTGCACTTCGCACAATGCTTGGGTTTGATCCGGTCCCAGGTCTTCATCGGAATCTCAAGCCGGAATCCTGTTTCGGTCCATTCTTCAGGTGGTTTCTCAGCATTCTGTTCATAAGCAGAGACAAATTCCATGATCTGATGGGGCGGTACTCCAAGGTCGACAAATTTCTTAAAGACAAAGTAATTGAAGATAAGCCACGACAGGTCAGAGCGGTCGAGGATTCCTTCGTATTCCCCGAATGTCTCGTCAAAATCCTCGAGTGAACACCCGCATAACGGACATTTTCCTGCAACGAGTTCGTCAAGAAAAACTTCTTCCTGGCACCCCGGGCAGGTTGTGTGAGGGGATTGCATACGTGATGTCATGGTCTCTTTTGTTCCGAATTGCTGCTGATAAGGATATGATCTGAAAACTGTTACTGGATTATTGGTTGTTTTTAGTATTGATCGGGTCTGCACATATAGGTATCACCAGTGCATGTGCTCATCGATAAAAGGTTTTGTTCCGGGGCAGAAGTCAGGCAGCGGATAGATCTTCCTGCTCCATGACCAGCGAGCCGAAAATTACTTTTTCAAGCACCTGCGCGACATACTTGATGTGCATGGCTTTTTCGAGATCTTCATTCCTGTGTATATCTGCATAGATCTGAAGTCGCAGGAGTGAGAACCGGAACCTGTCAAGGGTGTCATCGTCAAGTTTCATTGCTTCCCGGTAGATTGGCTCGAGCAGGTCGGGGAATGCCAGAGGATTTTCAAGACAGGCGATTACTCCGGAATAGATCGGGAGTTGAGTTTCCTTTCCTGATAAAATCCGCTGAAAGTCCATTCGTTATCCCTCAACGACCCTGATGAGAGCTTCCATTACTTTGTCAACACATGCCCATGTCGGACTGTCACCGCGCCGTATAATGAAGGGGCGGCCTTCGTCCCCTGCCTTGCGCATGTCGATATCAAGGGGAATTGAACCAAGATAGGGAACGCTGAGTTCTTCTGCTATCTTCTTACCTCCACCCTTTCCGAAAAGATCAATCTCTTCCCCGCAGTGGGGGCAGATCATACCACTCATGTTTTCGATAATTCCAAGAACAGGAATTTCCAGTTTCTCGATAAATTTTACGGACTTCCGCGCATCCAATGTTGCAACGTCCTGGGGGGTGGTGACGATCACTGCACCCCTGAGATTGGGTGCTATCTGTGCGATGGTGAGTGCTTCATCACCTGTTCCCGGGGGAAGGTCGACAACGAGATAATCCAGGGTACCCCAGTTTACTTCTTTCAGGAACTGCTGTATCGCAGCCATTTTCATAGGGCCACGCCAGATTATCGGGGTACTTGTGTCAGGCAGGAGGAACGCCATGGACATAACTGAGAGTTTCCCGGTAACATGAACGGGCTCAATCAGTTCACCCATCACAGCGAGTTTGTGGTCCTCGATACCCAGCATCTTAGGAATATTGGGGCCATGCATGTCAAGATCCAACAACCCGACCCTGAAGCCATGGTTTGACAGTGAGTACGCGAGGTTCACAGAAACAGTGGATTTGCCCACTCCGCCTTTCCCTGAGAGGACCATAATGACATGTCGTACATCGATGTCAGATCTCTTCGGGAGGTTTTGCCCACTCTGAGCAGAGGCGCATGTGGAAGCTGTCGGGCAGCTGGAACACTCCTTTTCGCACTCCTCATTATCAGCGGTATTTTTCTTTGTATTCTTTTTTGTCATGGAAGCCTCTTGAAAAATATAATTTCTGTACTCTCATCAGTTGTCCCCCACATGTCATAAAGATGTGGAGATTACTGCAAAACAGGTGATTATTCCTTTATGCAGTCAATGCCCGCGGAGTAGGGTTTGATGTCGATTAAAGGGGTTCCATCGAGTGCATCAATCCCCTTGATTATCAGCCTGTTCCGGTCACGGTGCAGGAGCTTAACCACGCAAATCCCGATTGGGTTGGGGCGATTGGGGGATCGGGTTGCAAACACACCATGTTCCTGCCTGCTGGGATCGTGCGGGGGAATTGCCTTCAGAGCTGTACGATCTGCGCGGTCAAGCCAGTAAAGCAGAATCAGAAAGGGTGAATGTTCGATATCCTGCAGTCCTTCAGAAAACCGGTCTGAAATCTCAATAGTACATTCCGTTTCAGAAAATCTACCCTGATGCGGGGCTTTTTCCAGGGTTTCAAACGGAGTATGTATTACACCAACAGGGATCAGTTCCATCGGCTGTTTCTGAATATTCTTCATCCGGCATCACCTTCAGATTTATCGCACCATGCTCAGCGATTGATGACATGTTTTGAGCAGTTACAGATTAATAGTATCCCACGTCATGGTCGTAGTATGAAAAACGTCGTCGTCTCGATGGACTTTCTTGAATTCCCGGTGATGTTTACCTGTGACGGAGGGAATCATTCCCCGCGCCTCACCCTCAAAGGCTTGCAGGCTGCCTCAGTTGCTGTGATGGTGTTCAATCCGTTTGAAAAATCCTGCTGTTCATTTACCCCCTGGATCATCTGGAATATTCCCCCTGTTGGAATAATCCCCGAAGATATTCCCGCAGAAGGCATTGTCACTGCCCCGATTCCTGCAACACAGGGCGTGAATGATTATGGGACTATCGGCTATAAAGCCCCCTGTCCCCCCCCTGGCCAGATGATCCGGTACCAGTTCAAGGTATACGGGCTGGACACGATGCTCGGACTGGATCCCGGGTCTGACAAACGCCAGCTTATCAACGCGATGAAGGGACATGTAGTCCAGTTTGGTGAGACTGCCGCAATTTGTTCACGATGATGAGGGGAACGGTGTCGTCCTGTGACCTTTGCATCACTTTTATTATGCCACGTGTATACCATCCCACTAGTGGAGGTCTGAACCTATGGAAGAACTCAAGGTAAAAATTTCAGTAAAAGTTCTCCCCAGTGATTACACCTGCGATGGCCAGGACATATCGCCGGAAATTGATGTCGGAGGGGTGAACGTTAAGATTGCCAAATCCCTTGCCATAATCGTCAATGATCCCGATGCTCCGGGTGGGGGTGGTTTCGTTCACTGGATCGCATGGAATATGGAGCTGGTCAGGATGATCCCGGAAAAAATCCCCAAAACGCCGGTAGTGACTTTCCCGATCAGGGCCGTGCAGGGAAAAAATAATTTTGGAAAGATTGGATATAATGGCCCGTGTCCACCACGCGGTCAGACTCACCGGTTTTTCTTTAAAGTCTATGCACTGGATGCTGATCTTCCGCTGGCTGCAGGGGCTGCGAAGGAACAGCTCGTAAAAGCGATGGAAGGACATGTTGTCCAGTATGGCGAGACGTATGTAACCTACGGGAGATGACGATAGAATCGCGGGGAGCTCCTGATTTATCCCCGGTTTTCACGTGTTCCTTTGTTTTTCGGGCTTAGTAGAAACGTGCATTAACGGAGTTCGCACCCGAACGATGAAAATCATTAAATCCTATAATTTTATGAG
>DADT01000005.1:107478-115037 GCA_002495065.1 Methanoregula sp. UBA471
GTTCGGGGGGGACAGGCACTGTCCCCTCAGTAAACAGGTGCATTGCAACTTGTTGAAAACTCAGGGTTTCCACAAAGCCGTTTTTCGTCACTTTTAAAAGGATCAACTACAGAGTGACGTGCGGTATGAGTAAACCAGGTTCAGGGCTCGACGGAGGACTCGAATCGTCTATCCGCGCGATTACTGCCAAACGCGAATCGCTCCTTTCCCCTCTTGCCTCAATCAGTGCTGATGCTTTGAGGAGGCACAACCGAAAGGCAGAGGATATCCGTACACCCTATTCCCGTGATACGGACCGGGTCATCCATACGCGGGCATACACCCGGTACATTGACAAGACTCAGGTTTTCTCACTCGTAGAAAATGACCACATTACCCATCGTGTTATTCATGTCCAGCTCGTGTCCAAGATTGCACGAACGATCGGACGCTGCCTCCGTCTGAATGAGGATCTTATCGAGGCAGTCGCACTCGGCCATGACATCGGACATATCCCCTACGGGCACTTTGGGGAGAACTGCCTGTCCGCATTGTGTGAGCAGTATGGTATCGGAAAGTTTTTCCACAATGTCCAGAGCGTGCAGTTCCTCGATAAGATTGAAGATTGTGATCTCACTATGCAGGTGCTTGATGGCATCCTGTGCCATAACGGGGAATCTGATGACGTAAAAATCTCTCCGCAACCCTGCCCGAACTGGCTGGCATTTGATAAAAAAGTGCAGGATAATGCAGAAGGAAGGCGGACAAAACCCCCTATGACACTGGAAGGCTGTGTAGTGAAATTCGCCGATACTATTGCTTATATCGGCAGGGATTTGCAGGACGCAAGGGAGGTTGGGTTGATTGGACCTGCAGTCCGGCTCCCCCGTGAGTGCAGGGAAATTCTTGGTACTACCAACAGGGAAATTATCAATACGCTGATCTATGATCTCCTTATGCACAGTGACACCGAAAATACCGGTTGTATCTCGTATAGTCATGATGTAGAAGCGGCTCTTATCAGCCTGCGGGCATTTTCCCGGATTCATATCTATGAGAACCGTAAACTTACATCTGAACGGGAAAAAGTAAAGCGAATGTATGCGACCCTGTTCGGGACATGCCTTGATGATCTTGAAAATGAGACAAAGGGGGCAAAAATTTTCACAGATTTTATCGATACAAACTGGATCAGCCAAAACTATCTTCGGACTGCTACATTCGCTGAGCTCGCCCGGGACTTTATTGCAGGTATGACCGACCGGTACTTTGCCAAACGGTACGAGGAATGTGTGATCCCCCGCAAGGTTGAGGGAAAATTTTCTTAATAGCTGTCACCAAATCAGTCATATTTTCCTTTTGGTTTTCTCCATCCTGTAAACCCGCAGTATATGCATCCGACTCCCTCGCAATGCAGGCATTGCCGTTTTGGTGCGGCAACGAGTACACAACCTGTCTTGTTGCAGTACAAACACCCCATTCCCTCACAATGAGCACATACTGCAGGTTCATACTTGTTATCTTCACTTTCTGTCATGAAAATCCCTTTATAATCTGACTTACCCGCTTTAAAAAACCCGGTCATTTCTCATCCTCATCAAGGTATGCATGGAGGGCAGCGAGCAGTTCCTCAGCAGTCTGGTAACGTTGCGCCGGATCTTTTTTCAGGCAGGTTAAAATGATCTTTTCAACTGCTGCTGCATCAGCATTAAATTCAGACGGGGCGATCGGCTGCTCTCTGAGAATGGCATTTCCAACTTCGACAATACCCTCCCCGCCGAACGGAACCGAGCCGGTTACCAGCTCATAGAAAACAACTCCCAACTGGTAGATATCCGTCCGTTCGTCGGTCCTTCCGTATTCTGTGGGGGAAACCTGTTCCGGGGCAGCATAAGCCAATGAGAACCCCGCAATGCTGGATTTTTTCAACTCTGTGGAAAGCACCTTGCTCATCCCCCAGTCGGTAATCTTAGGGACGAATTCCTCGTTGAGTAAGATGTTATGGGGCTTGATATCCCGATGGATGAAGCCATGCTTGTGAGCATACCATAATCCGTCTGCAATCCCGCTGACAATATGAACGGCCTTCCAGATGGGTAATGGTTTCTCGACGGTTTCCAGAGCTTTTGGCACATATTCCATTTCCACATAGGGAACCGGGAGGATATTGACGGCTGTTACCTCGACGATATTGGGATGCCGCAGAGTCTCCCATGCGGCAATCTCGTTCAAAAACGATTTGCCCGTAATTTCATCAAAACTGATGGGGATTTTTACTGCAACTTTAATATCATCTGTTTTGCGTCGGGCAGAAAAAACCCACGCGATCCCGCCACGCCCGATATATTTGATCTCGGTATACTTGCTCTCCAGCTCTTTCGGGAAGTACGTACTTTGCTCCCCGGCTGTGGGATAAGGTTTGGATAAAACCGGGCCCGGTGAATCCGCCGCAGGTATTATTCCGGGAGTAAAACGTGTATCCGGAAGACCGGAGTCCACCTGCCTGGCGAGTGCTTCCCGGTCCTGTGACCTGTCTTTCTGAACATTCTCGTTGCGCTTCAGCAGCCTGAATATGATCAATACCACTACCCCGGCAATCAGCAGCACAACGAGTTCAAACATCAGGATTCCTGTTGGTTGCCCTTCGGGAGTTTCTTCAGGAGATATGGGTGTGGAAGAAGCTGATGTCAGGTTTACTTCGGATGGGGTCGCTGTCGGCAATTCCGTCCGGGATATTCCAATCCCCGTAGGTATTGGTATTGGTTCCGGAGTGTACACCCCTCCTTCGACCGGGAGAAGATCGTGGTAATACTGTTTGGGATCCATGAGGGGAAACGCATCAATAATGTTCTGATTTGATTCAATGATCGCTTTCGGGTTCGCCCCTATCATGATACCATACGGAGTATCCCCGATCCCGTCACCATTTGTATCCTTTCCGCGGTAATCACCCCAGTAGTTGCCCATGTAGTTCTGTTTTCTTAGGCCAAGATGGGTATAATTGAACGGGAATGGTGAAGACCATACCGAAGTTGCACTTTTTGAATCTACATTCTGGGGGTTGTCAAAATTATTCCGGAAAATCCGGTTGGAAAGGGAAAACTCGTCAAGAGCGATACCTTCTGTATTTCTTATCAGTATATTTTCTTCGATCAGGTTGCTGCCTGATGCCTCGAATGCAATCCCGGCGTCGTTGCTGTCGGTGATCGTGTTGCCGTATATGGTATTCTTCATTGCTGACAGGAGGAGGATTCCCCTTGCGTTGTCTGAGAACGTGTTTTGCCTGATGGTGTTGTTGCTGGATGATATCCGGATGCCGTTGAACAATGTGCTGTTCCTGATAGCAAACCCGTCAACTACGCATCCATCGACACGAACTTCAATGGCATTTCCTCTTCTTCCGGTATCGATGATTGGTGTTCCTCCTCCGTTGTCGACACCAACAAGGGCAATTTTTTTATCGAGCCGGATTTCCTCAGTGTAGATACCACTTTGCACTCTGACTGTGTCTCCAGGATATGCCCAGTCAATTGCTGCCTGAATACTGGTGAATTCAGCACCCATCGGGGCCACGGTATGGACCTCAGCATCTGCGCCGTGAATTCCTGCGACACAAAAAAGAGCAAGGATACTGAATAAACAGATAATTCGGCGGATTGGAATCATAGTTGACAGGGAGCAGAATTTTTTGTCTTACACTACTTACACCAAAATATTCCGGTGGTATCTCTTTTACATTATGATCTAAGTGGTGTAGACATAATTAACTACCCCTGTGGGATAATTATGAGAAGCTTAACCCCGGAAATACCCTTCGCCAACTCGATGAGATCTCCATCATGAACTTTGATTTTTGTATTTTTCTCCAGCCGCTGGTGATTGATCCGGGTACCTCCCGTACTTCCACAGTCCTCAATATACCATCCATCATTTTCACGGATGAATCTCCCGTGGGGCTTTGAGACGCGGGTCACAGCGGTATACCCTTCAGACAGGACGATATCATCTTCATGCGTGATACCTGTCTTTTTCTCAGAATCGATTCGTCCGATGCGGATTTGATCGTCCTTCAGCATGAAGATCTTGCCATCATCAGGGCCCCCCAGAACCATTGCTGTCGGGATATTTCCCAGGACTTCTTTTGAAAGGGTATTTTTTACTTTATCGAGCCGACTGGAAATTTCAGTCCCGACAATCTGCACCTGGGTGTTGGAAAAGAGGCCAAGATTTCGTATGATAGCCTCCAGTCCGCCAGGTACAATCGAATATTCCCAGACCGGGTGAATGCCTTTAGATGTTGGGGCACCGAGTCCGGCCTCTTTTTTAATGACCCCGATACTCAGGAGTTTATCCAGATGTTTTTTGGTATTCTCGTAACTGGTCTCGATCTCTTTTGAGATTGCGCGGGCATCCCTTGGTTTTTTCTCAATAAATTTCAATATCCTGAGACGTGCGCTGCTTGAGAGGACATCCAGATACTCCGAAAGTTCCTTCAGCGAATCTGCATCCTCATGAATAATAATAGTCGGAGACTTATCAGAGGTATTCATAACGCTTCTCCAAAGGTGTATCTCATATTCTTCCCATCACCCTGTGATATCCAATTATTAAGGGCATGACGGTTTATATTCCTTCCATGTCGGCTTCAATCCTTTGTGTTCATTGATCCAACTCACAGGTTCAATTAATCAACTCTCATGATTTGGGGAATTTATGAGCAACTGGCATTATTGTATATTCTATGGTGATACACAATGGATTTTCGGTGTGTCACCGACCCATCCAATGCATATACCAAAGCACACTAAAATCAAAACCCCGTACTTCCGATAATAGGAACGTTTGCACGAAATCTCACTCCAGAGAAAGGGATATCAACCCCTATGCAATCATACATCAAAGCCAACTATATTTTTTTACACCTGATCAGTGCTGGTAATAAAAATCAAGGATTTTTCCCGTGCGGGCATCAATCCATCCTGTGGCTGGTACAGGCTGCTGTTGTGTACGAATGATGTCGTCATCAAATTGTACTTTCCAGGAAATAGAAATGCTGCCCGGCCGGGGCATGCTTCCCGGCTGATGCATGTCTTTCCATCGGATTTCTGCAGAAATTATCCTGAGACCGGATACAGATTCCGGGAATATCTCCCGGGCTTTTTGCTGGACCAGATAAATTGCTTCATAGCGTTTCACCAGGGGATCAACAGCAACAGAAAATGCATTATCCGGAGAGTTCCAGCGCCGGTTATATTCTGTAATTTCTCCGGTTACTGAATCAACTGAAATGGTAATTCCATCATCATCGCAGGGTATCTCCTGAACGATGCGGTTATACACAAAAACATAGAGCCCGGCAACTGATTCATCGGGAAATCCCAGCGGTTCATACCGGGCGTCGCTCATATTGATCGGAAGTGGTGCCCCGTTCCGTTCAATAATATAGCTGTCTGCAATTTTACGTGCGGCACTGCTGTCAAGTACGGGATCTGCCTGCCTGCCCTGTCGTACTACAGCACGGGAGAATGACACGATCTGACCTGTATCCGGGTCCAGAGATCCGGTAATAATTGTCCTGTTGTCCCGCTGAACTGTAAAGAGCCAGGTTCCTGCTGAATCCGGGCCATTGTCATATCTTATGCGGATACTGTCAGAACCGGGAATGAGAAAAGCTTCCTGGATGTGATTTTTTGCCTGATCGGTAGAGATCCTGGCAACTTCCTGTCCCGGAATATACGGATTTCCGGTATGGGCATCGATAAATACCAAAAATCCGGAATCTGCTGCCGGTAAATCAGACTGCTTCATTCTGAATTCGTAGAGGCTCCTGTTTGTATAATGGTCCGTCAGGTTCACACTGATGAGAGTGTACGGGGGCTCCGGATAGTCCTTGTGCAGGGAGGCAATTGCATCATCTAACGGCAGCATGCCAATAAGTGGCTGAGCGGGCACATCCGTCCCTATGATGGTGGAAGGAGACCCTGTTCCATTCCGGGACAGGGCTGTCTGGGATGCAGCTGATGAAGGCCGGGGCAATGTTTCCGTGGATGATTCAACTGTTCCGGGAAGCGGGTGCTGAGACTGGTTCAACGTGTTTACCAGGACTCCGCTCAGTACCAGATATATCACAACAGCAGTTGCAATGACTGCAAACATAATAGCGGCTTTTTTGAGAAAGCGCCGTCGCTTTTTGGCTCCAATCTGCTGCTTGTATCTCTCGGGCAGATATGCAGCGCCGGAGTCGCTGGGATTCTTATTCACGTCAACTGCCTCAGGATGATTGTGTAATAAATATAGGCTCCACCAGTAAAAAAGGAACGGAACTACCGGAAGATGAAACAAACGGAAAGAGAATCCATTTTGCCGTACATCGCAAAAACCGATTCCTGCCCCACGGCAAAAGCGCCTCCGACAGAAAAATCTGATCTGTCAGGTTATGTGCCTATCCATTTCCGACTCGAGGCCAAAAGTACAGTGGCGCATCGGAGATGGCTTTTTTTAGTTTTTGTAATCGATCCAGCGTTATGGCGCGCGCACATCAGGAGTCGAATTTTTTATTACAAATTGAGAATAACACAATATATCCCAAAATCTCATCTGAAAGGTACGTTATTTTGGCTTTGCAGAAATCCTGAGTTTTCAACAAATGGTAAAGCACCTGTTTACGGAGTGGACGATGCCTTTTCCCCCGAACAGCCCCTGTGCTTTGCGATTGTGTCATATTACCTTATCCGGGGTTATCGCTCCTGGGGGGGGTGCCACAGCGGCAGGGGCGGAGGCACTACATGCTGTAGCCCCCGAAGAGCGTTAAAAAAAATATTCTGAGAATTTCCGAAGAAAATAAATTAAACAGATGTGAGTAATGGAATGTTTATTCCTCATAATTATTTGCGATGAACCCCGCCGCCCCCGATGGGGCGCCCCCGCGGCGGATCAGTGTCTATAAGCATATTTGTAAATACCGCACTGCCCCGCCGTGCNNGTGCCTCGGAGAGGCCCTGATGCGGAGAGCACTCATTCCTCATCCGGTTTTTCTCTCGAAAAGATTGAACAAGGCATTGAATAGTCCGATGGGATTATTCGACCATGAAAATATCATATTCCTGAAATTTCAAACTTCAGGCTCTTCAATAAGCTCTTCCAACCAGTGTAGCCTTCCCCTGCTTCCCGCATACAATGCAGGGGCCTCCCGTATCTGATACATACTGCGAACGCACCTCGGTACCAAGAATACTCGCATTTGTTCTCTCCTCAATAACGTCCCCGCATTCCTTCTGTCTGCACCAGTTCACAACTGCAACGTTACCTGCATCGAGTGCAGGACTGATGGCATCCAACGAATTAACCGGAGAGAGGTGGGACTCTGTGTGCTCTTCAGCCCTGGCACGCAGTGCATCGGTAACCTCTCCCAGCACGCGAGCTGTGTCTCCTTTCACCGATGCCAGGCTGATGGAATCCTTTCCCCCGGTACGCTTCACTGCCATGACTTTTCCCGCATCAAGATCGCGGGGACCGAGTTCAAGCCGGAGCGGAACTCCGCGAATTTCCCACCAGTAGTATTTCGCCCCCGGACGCATATC
>DADT01000005.1:115043-124637 GCA_002495065.1 Methanoregula sp. UBA471
GTGATCGGGATGATCACGATCTGGACCGTTGCCACACATGGCGGTAGAATAAGCCCCTTGTCATCTCCGTGCATGCTGATCAGAGCAGCAATTGAGCGCTCTGAGATTCCGTAACAGGTCTGTTGGGCGAGTCTCTGCTCACCGTTTTTATCCTCGTAGGTGATATTGAAAGTCCGGGAAAAATGATCGCCGAGGTGGTGCACTGTCCCGATCTGGAGTGTTTTGCCATTCGGCATAATTGCGTCTACAGCGATGGTAAAATCTGCACCGGGAAATTTGTCCCAGTCAGGACGTTTTGAGACGAGAGTCGGGATGCAGAGACCATCATAGAATTCCCGGTAGAGCCGTATTGCCTCTTCGACCTGAACATTTGCTTCCTCCCATGTTGCATGAACCGTATGAGCCTCTTTAAAAGATGTAATTTCCCGGAGGCGGATGAGCGGGCGGGTCTGTTTTGTCTCGTACCGGAATGTATTTACAATCTGGTAATACCTGACCGGGAGATCAGCATGTGAGCGGATCCACAGGGCATACATAGGATAGATAGCTGTCTCGCTGGTCGGGCGCAGCGCAAGTTTGACATCAAGCGGGACAGTCCCCCCATGTGTCACCCAGTAGACTTCGTCTTCGAAACCCTTGATATGCTCTGCCTCTTTCATGAATTCCTGTTCGGGGATCAGGAGGGGGAAGAGTGTTTCCTGATGATCGCGGTCAAGGAGATCGCGGAGCCTCTGGTATACAAATTTGCGAATCGCGAACCCGTAGGGATACCATACATACAATCCCTTGACAGGGTAGCGGACGTCCATAATCTCAGCCCGCCACAAAATATCGTTATACCATGCAGAAAAGTCTTTTTTTAACGGCAGGGCCCCCGCATCATCGTCCATGAACCAGTTCCTCTAAGCTACTAAATGTATGATAACCGGTGTAATAAAAGCCTCGACAAATGCGGCGATAAGCACAAGAGGTATAACGTATAGCAAAAACAGGCGGGCAAATCCACGTGCTTCCTCCGCAGCGTCTCCCCCGTTATACCATTCAGCTATCAGCGACTGGGCAAGCAGGATGCCAAATGAACCAGAAAGGATGAACGCCGGGATTTCAAAGATACCATGGGGGAGGATTGCTGCGGCAACAAAAACTACAGAATGATCCTTGTGCACGATCTCCATGATAGAACCGATCAAAATGCCATTCAGGCTCAGGATAAATATCGTAAGAATGCCAAATGATGCGCCTCCCAGGAAAAGGAGGACGCATGCCTCAAGATTATTGAAAAAGAGCCTGACAAAGATTTCCGGAGTATCTTTTCCCATGATCTGGCCGGCGATCTCTTTTTCAAAGAGTTTCATCAGATCTTCCCCAATCTGCGGGTTCTGCATCGTTCCTACCCAGCCAACGGTGATCGTTGCAAAAAAGAGGAGTATCGTGATTATTATCGCATTTCTTAACGGCGATTCAGACATAGAGTACCATCCGGGTCATATCCCGTATCCCGGGTGCAAGACCGACTACTATCATTGCAAGGAGGACAAGGTGCCAGAATGCGGGATTTGCCTCTTTGCGGTACATCTCCATAATGTAGATCGCCGGGAAGAGCACGACCAGTTTTAAGGGAAACATCACAAATGCTGTACCCGTCCATTCAATCAGGGCCGATCCAACCACATGCTGTTCGATATACTGCACTGATGGATGCAGGTCTATACCAAAACTCGTGGCACTGGCATCCAGCAACTGCCCGAAAAGGAGCGTGATATAGAGTGGATCGGTCACATACTGCCAGCGCAGCACGTAACGCATGCAAGCAAAGACCAGCAGGGTTGCAACCGTCGCCATCAGAGGGATAACAGTCAGGACGAAGAGATCGATTCGGGTATGCGTCATTCCCCATGCAATAAGGACCAGCGCGACACAGAATACCGAGAAGATTCCAACACCGGCATATATCCTGAGATAATTCTTACACAAGCCCCGTTTTTCCAGATAATGCGAGATCACGAGAATCGTCACCGTGTAGAAAAATATCACGAAATAAATCAGAGGGGTGACGATCAGGAACTGGAGATCAGACTGGATCATACGGGAATCCTGGATTACCCGGAGCACACCCCCTAATATGATGTAGGGGAGAGTAGCCATTACAAACGGACCATCAAGAGGAAATCCGGATTTTTTAAACCAGCGGTAAATGAAATACACCGCAATGATAAGAATGAGTGCGTAGGTAAGTGTTTCTACGGCATTATAGGGTTGCTCGTATCGTATAGGATCGATGTAGTATTTGTATATGAAATCACTAATCATCCATGATCAGAATGAGTGCAGATGCAATAAAATTACTCAAACCGAAGGTTTTTGACAAATCCAAATGGATGCAGCTGCCAAGGGATGTTGTCATCGGTCACGATGTTTTCGGGCAGATACCTTCGGTCTGCGAAGATCTCAAACTTGGTACATCTGCGCTCCTTATATCCGGGAAAGGTACAATGGGTGTTGCGGGGAACACTATCCGGAATATCATGCGACCATCTTATACCGTCAAGACCTTCCTCGCAAACGAGATCAGCATCCCTGTCATCAGGAAGGCACAAAAAGCTGCGGAGGGATTGGACTTTGTTATTGGTGTTGGCGGGGGGCGGGTGATCGATACTGCGAAGATCGTTTCATACAATCTCGATCTCCCGTTTATCTCCATCCCTACAGCAGCATCTCATGACGGTATCGCCTCATCCCGCGCATCAGTGCCTACCGGTGAAGGACATGCATCGCTGGATGCCCAGCCCCCTATTGCAATTATTGCTGACACGGGGATTATCGCTGCTGCCCCCCACCGGCTCCTTGCCGCAGGGTGTGCAGATGTGATCTCGAACTATACTGCCATTCTCGACTGGGAGCTTGCTCACCGGGTTAAAGGGGAACCTATGAGCGAGTATGCAATTGCGTTATCGAAGATGACGGCTGAGATATTAATGAGCAACGCCCACCTGATCAAACCGAACCAGGAGCAGTCTGCGTGGTTCGTTATAAAGGCGCTCGTGTCCAGCGGGGTTGCCATGAGCATCGCAGGATCTTCCCGCCCGGCAAGCGGAGGTGAGCATAAGTTCTCTCATGCACTTGACAAGCTGGCCCCGGGAAAGGCGCTTCATGGTGAGAGTTGTGGGATCGGGACAATCATTTCCATGTACCTCCATGGCGGGGACTGGAGAGGTATCCGCAACTCGCTGAGGAGTATCGGAGCCCCGGTGACGCCCCGCGAACTTGGCATAGATGACGCAATAGTTGTCGAGGCCCTCCTCATGGCAAAAACTATCCGTCCGGAGCGCTTCACAATATTCGATATGGGGATAACAAGGGAATCTGCGCAGAATCTCGTGCAGATGCTCTACATGGAGTGAGTGTGGTCAGCATGTCCGAGATAAAAACAAAGGTAACCCTGGTCGGAACAGTCCTTGCAAAACAGGGTGTCGAATTTATTTATGAAGGTGAAGCTGCCGACTGTAACTCCTGCAAGGTGAAAAAGGCGTGCAATAACCTCCAGGTTGGCAGGAAATACCGTATCGTATCGGTACGGTCAACGCACCATGAATGCATGGTCCATCTGGATGGGGCAACAGCAGTTGAGGTTATGGAGGCACCGGTCACTGCTCTGATTAATGCGGATATGGCAATCGTCAATTCAAAGATCAAGGTCGACCTCTCCTGCAACAAGAGTGACTGCAGGAGCTATTCCCTCTGCCGCCCGGATGGGGTAGTGGACGGCGAAAAGTATGTTGTTACGGATGTACTTGGAAATGCTTCTGATATCTGTCCGAAAGGGCGGGCATTGAAACTTGTCGACATTAAACCCGGGTAATTTACTCATGCCTCACTTAAGGAACAGACTCGTTCACATTCACCCGGCAACCCTTCCGATTTGACCGCAATCACGGTCATCCGGCATCCGTTTGGAAGGTGAATGAATTTTCCTCCTGAATAACATATAACGGCTCTTTTCTGGCCATGACGTCATCTCCTGATAATAGTCCTGACGATTTTATCACACCAAAAAAGCAAGCGAGTATTTATACGATCACATAGCCAGACCTTCAGTTATTCATGACGGAAGGTACATCGGGTCTTCAACCGGGGATGTACGACAGAATTCAGGAACAGGTATACTTCCTGCTCGAATCTCCGGCGAACCATAACAGGGCACGGAAATTCATTATTTATTTTATTGCTTCGCTGATCCTGCTCAACGTTATTGCGGTTATTCTTGAAACAAAATATGAATTATTTATTGAGTACCAACCCTGGTTCTTTGCAATAGATTTTTTTTGCGTTTTTGTTTTCTCGATTGAATATTCCCTCAGAATCTGGGTCTGCGTCAGGGATCCACGGTATTCTTCCCCAGTCAAAGGACGAATCCGGTATGCTTTATCCCCATTAGCCCTTTTTGATCTGATAGCAATTTCCCCTTTTTACCTCCCGTTACTCATCCCGATAGAATTCCGCCTTCTCAGATTGCTGCGACTGCTAAGAATATTCAGGGTATTAAGACTCGGCAGTTACTCTCACGCATTCGAAACTTTTGCTGATGTCCTGAAGTCCAAGAAAGAGGAGCTAATCATCGCCTTAGTCATGGCATTAATCATCCTGATACTGTCATCCAGCGCCCTGTACGTTGTCGAACGTGAGGCACAGCCTGATAAATTTTCATGCATCATGGATGCCATGTGGTGGGCAGTAGTGACCCTGACGACAGTAGGATACGGTGATGTTTATCCGATAACACCCCTCGGGAAATTTATCGGTTCTCTCGTTGCACTTGCAGCGATCGGATTGTTCGCCCTCCCTGCAGGTGTCCTTGCCGCCGGTTTTGCGCAGAGTGTCCAGAAAAGATGTTCTCATAACTCCGGCCATACTACCGTCTGCCCTCGATGTGGAACTGAGTTCGATATTCATACCAGTCCGGCGCCATCGACCTTAAAAGACAATGGTGAAAGCAGTTCTCCTGAAGAAAATAAAAATACCGAGTCCCCTCTCAAGTGAACTGATACCCGGAAAATCACAATAGATGGGCTCAGTAGAAACATACATGAACGGGAGTTCACACCCGAACCATGAAAGTCATTAAATCCTATAATTTTATGAGGGCTCCCCGCCTCAGGGCCTCTCCGAGGCACGGCGGGGCATTGCGGTGTTTACAAATATGCTTATAGACACTGATCCGTTGCGGGGGCGCCCCGTCGGGGGCAACGGGGTTCATCACAAATAATTATGAGGAATTAACAATCCATTTCTCACATCTGTTTAATTTAATATGGAAAATGGAGCTCCGTTTTCCTATTAAATGCTTGAGGCCCATCGGCATCATATCCGTTTTCATAGGAAATCCTCAAAATATTTTCTTAACGCTCTTTTCTGGTCTACGGCATGGAATGCCTCCACCCTTGCCGCTGTGGCATCCCCACTGGAGCGATAACCCCAGAGAAGGTAATACAAAACAATCGCAAAGTGCAGGGGCGGTTCGGGGGGACAGGCACTGCTCCCTTTGTAAACAGGTGCTTCACAATTTGTTGAAAACTCAGGGTTCCTGCAAAGCCAACAGATGCGTATTTTTTACCGGGACTGTTCTGCGGAATTCCAAAGGAGTTCTGCAAGGTGCTGTATAAACTCGCAACCTTCAAGTTCCTTTCTCCAACGCCCGGGAACAGCACCAAGTCCCCAGTATGCACCCGCAAGTGCTCCGCAGCACGCACCTACGGTATCTGCATCTCCCCCCAGGTTTATTGCAGAAAGGATCGCCCCTTCAAGGGTCCGGGCTTGCATGAAACTGACAAGTGCCGCATGCGAGCAGAGTACGGCATCAAGAGATGGATCCACCGGATAATTCTCATAATTTCCAAGAACTGCATGCACTTCATCCTGGGTGCAGAGTGAACGGGCATGACGGTATGCCGCAGAACGTGGGACGCCGCGGCACATATCGCTCACCATTACGTTCAGCCATGCTGAGCAGTGTGCTGCGACCGGATCAAAATGAGTAACCTGCGAACATGCGAGACTTAATTCATACACTTTCGATGAAGGGTAGCGGATGCCGAGGGGAAATCCCCGCATAACGCTCCCGTTGCTCCGGCTGCCGCGCTGGCGTTTGTGCACGATCCCTGCTGCGGGTTGCGGCAGGGTGCCGGATTTGACCAGCTCGAAAAATGCAGAAGATGTTGGACCATACCATTCCGGACGCATTTCGTATCCATAAATCAACCGTGATATAAGGTCTTTTTGGTCAAATTCCCCGCATGCGACCAGCGATTCTGCAACTGCCATTGTCTGCAATGTGTCATCGGTAATCTGACCCTTTTTTCGGAAATGCAGCCCGCCGGGAAGCATTTCGGTCACCCACACGCTGGGTTGGGCAGATCCTTCAAGGGGCGCACCCATCGCATCCCCAATTGCCAGCGCAACGAGCGATCCTGATGCCCGCAGGTTTCCTGATATAAATATCACCAAAAAGGTATATGTGCATCACAAGAAAAAGAATCAGCTTGGAGAAGGTGATAGTGTGCAAAAAGAAGAGTTGCTGCATTTACACATGCTGATGATTCACATCAAGAAATACTATGAAGGCGTCACCAGCGAAGAAATCGAAACTGACCGCTACAATTCTCTTGAAATTTCCCCGGTTCATATTCACAAGGATAAGAAAGCCCACAAGGATGCTCTTCTCACCCTTGGAGATGAGATTGTTACCCATATTCACGGGCACCGTCTGCCTGTGGTGAACTATTCTTCAGAGTCTGCATCTGCTAAAGTTGCAGCCGAACATTAATTGTCATGGATGAGGCGCTGGCGTTCCGGGAGATGATCTCCCGTATCCTCACCCTTCAGCCTGGCAAAGAGACGATCGTTGCAGTAAAGATCGACATCTGTCGTAAGTACGGGCTGCAGGCAGTTCCAAAAAACTCCGCACTCCTCGCGTTTGCTTCCGCTCAGGACCGGGAGATCCTCCGCAAGATCCTCCTCGTGAAACCGACCCGTACGCTGTCAGGGGTAGCTCCTGTTGCCGTGATGACATCGCCTGCACCCTGCCCGCATGGCAAATGTCTGCCATGTCCCGGTGGACCTGATCATCCGTTTAAATCCCCGCAGAGCTACACAGGAGAAGAGCCCGCCGCGTTGCGTGCAAGGGAACATAATTACGATCCATTTGCACAGGTGCACGCCCGGCTCGAGCAGTTCGAACTGCTGGGACACCGGGTAGATAAAGTGGAGCTTATCGTGATGGGCGGAACGATGACGGCACGTACACCGGAATACCAGGAGGAGTTCGTATCACGATGCATTGAAGCGATGAACACGTATCCCGGTGGTATGGCAGCTGCGGAAGTACCGGATTTTGCCACCGTTGAGACTGACAATGAAACATCCGCTATCCGTTGTGTTGCAATAACCTTTGAAACCCGCCCGGACTGGTGCCGTCGCGAACACGTAGACCGGATGCTGCACCTTGGCGTAACCAAAGTTGAACTCGGGGTACAGCATGTGGATGACGCCATCCTTTCCTACAACAGGCGTGGGTGCAGTGTAGACGATACCGTTGCAGCTAACACAATCCTTCGTGATGCTGGTATGAAAGTGGGTTTCCACATGATGCCCAACCTTCCTGGCTCGAGTATCGACCAGGACAAAAAGATGTTCGAGACGATTTTTTCTGATCCTCGGTTCAGGCCGGATTTTCTCAAGATCTATCCTACCCTGGTCACCCCGGGATCCGAGATCGAAGACCACTGGAAGCGGGGGCTGTATATGCCTTATAACGAAGAGGACCTGATCGATCTTGTCGCATACGCGAAGTCTCTTATTCCGGAGTACACCCGGCTCCAGCGAATCCAGCGTGATATTCCGGCGAAACTGATTGTCGCAGGTTCCCGGCACTCAAATTTCCGTCAGCTTGCCCAGAACCGGCTGAAGGCACATGGCAAACGCTGCCGGTGTATCCGGTGCAGGGAGATCGGGAGACTTCCGGCCCTTGCCGAATCGGAAATAAGAGACCTTATGTATGAATGCTGCGGTGGACTGGAGCATTTCATCTCTGCGGTATCTGAGGACTCTCTCATCGGGTTTACCCGGCTCCGTTTTCCGTCAGCCACGTACACACTCCTGCTTGAGAATACCGCATTGATGCGGGAACTCCATGTCTACGGCAGTCTTGTCCAGGTGGGAAAAGATGCCGAATCTGATGAATGGCAGCACAGGAATTTTGGTAAAGTTCTCATCGCCCGCGCCGAGGAGATTGCATCTGACGCCGGTTTTACTTCTCTTGCAATTATGAGCGGTATCGGGGTCCGTCCTTATTACCGGAGACAGGGCTATGAACGCAAAGGACCCTATATGATCAGGGAGCTGCCATGAACCCGGCGACAACTGAATTTCTCCGACAGCGTTTCACGGATTATTATAAAAAAACCGGTCTTGTCGCGCCGTCCTCGCTTGAGCAGCGGGAATGGGGTTTCGTACTCTTCAATCCCCATTCGGATGCAATGCGGATGCGCAGGCATATTGGTTTTTCCGGCCGGGATGAGTTATTCCAGTATATCAAAAATCTCATTCCACAGCATGCATACTACTCAACTGCGTATTACGAGAAACCGGATGCCGGTACTATGGCGGATAAAGGCTGGTGCGGGGCTGATCTGATCTTCGATCTTGATGCAGATCATATCATGCGGGGCCCCTATGACAAGATGCTTGCCAGGGTCAAAGAGGAGACAGAGAAACTCATTGCAATATTCATTGACGAGTTCGGTATGGATCCAAAGACCATCGAACTTGTCTTTTCCGGTGGCCGGGGATACCATGTTCATGTCAAGGATATCGCATTTCGCGGATGGGGGAGTGCGGAACGCCGGGAACTGATAGACTACGTCTGTGCTATCGGGATCGACCCTGCTGCGATGCTTGCAGGCAAAAAACCCACAACACCCGGCTGGCACAGGAGATACCGGGAAACCCTCCTTGAATATCTGCGCTGGATTGGAACCTTGTCAGAAGGAGACGCAATGGCACATCTTACCGCTATTGAGAGTATTGGCAGGGAATCAGCCATCACCTTCCTGAAGAGGCGTGAAGAAATTACCGGAGAGATTGAACGCCATCCGACGAGTATGATTTTAAAGAACCGTGTCATTAATGCGATCCTCTCGCAACAGGAGGGAGAATTCAGAAAACGGCTCCTTTCCCGGGCCGCTCTTGCAGATGAGCCGGTTACAACCGATACAAAGCGACTCATCCGGATGCCCACCTCGCTGCATGGGGGGAGCGGAATGCGGGTGCAGCCGGTCGAACTCCGGAATCTTTCCGATTTTAATCCCCTCATGGATGCAGTGGTATTCTCCCTGCGGGATGTCAGGGTTGACATTGCACATCCGCTCACGATGCCAATGCTCGGAAGTACTTATGAACTCCAAAAAGGCATCTCTACAGTACCGGAAGCAGTTGCAGTATTCCTGTGCTGCCGCGGCATGGCAGAAATTACCTGAGGGGGATAATGGGGCCACGGGGTCTTGATGATCTGCGCAGCATCCTGCTATCTGAGCGGGAGAC
>DADT01000005.1:124666-124851 GCA_002495065.1 Methanoregula sp. UBA471
CGTTCCCTGATCGAAGAAACGCTCGCGATAAAAGAGACTCTGCAGGAGCTTTTTGCCATACGGTCACGGAAGATTCTTGCCCTTACTATCCTGCATGCCGAAGGGAATTATTATGACCGTGAAGAAGTGAAGCGGATGATTCCGGTAGAGAAGGAAATGTTTGATACGGCCACTGCCAGCGTCGA
>DADT01000042.1:0-49248 GCA_002495065.1 Methanoregula sp. UBA471
TCTGCCAGGACTGGGACCTGCGCTATTTCTTCTATTATGGCCTGATGCCCGACGGCAATGGGACAAAGGCTTCGGTGGCCGGTCCCGCGAAGCGTCCGGAGGTTGCAATTCTCCATGCGGTAAAAGCACTCGGATCCGCCCAGACTAATTTTGCCGGTGGGCAGGGTTATTACAATTTCCTCACCTTCCTGGCACCGTATATGGAGGGGATGGGGTATAACGAGATCAAACAGAACATGCAGATGTTTGTCTATGAAATGACACAGATGATGGTAGCCCGTGGAGGACAGCTCGTCTTTTCTTCAATCCAGCTCTCACCAGGTGTACCGACTCTCTGGCAGGACAAGCCATGCATTTTTAAAGGAAAGATCTGGGACGGCAAATCAGCACCTCTTCGCACGTACGGTGAGTTCGAGCGTGAGGTGCGATTGCTCTTTAAAGCGCTCATGGAAGTAATGCTCGAAGGGGATTACTGGGGCAAACCCTTCAACTTCCCAAAGCCCGAGATCTCCATCGAACCGGATTTCATGAACGAACGCGAAGAGTTCAACGCGAAAAACCCTGATCTTCCGACATTTCAGGAACTATACCTGATGACCTTTGAACTCGCTTCGAAGTTCGGAACACCCTATTACGATAACCAGCTCCCCGCGTACCGCGGAGCGGGTAAAGGGATTTCCTGTTACCAGTGCTGTGCTTATCAGTTTTCTGCGGTGGCAGACAAGGATTCGGATTTTGATAAAAAGATGTATTTTGAGGATGGCAGGCATTTCTCGATGGGCTCCTGGCAGGTTGTTTCCGTGAACTGCCCCCGTGCGGCATACAATGCAGAAGGAGATGATGCCCGTCTTTTTGCTGAACTCAAGGTGCTCATGGATGTTGCGGTGGATATTTTCAAGATCAAACGCCGATGGATGGACCTCATCCGGGCAAACAGCCGGATGCCATTTGCCATGCAGCGCCCAAAGGACCCGAACACGGGCGAACGTGGCGCACTTGCTGTCGAACTTGAAGGACTTGTCTATACGATAGGTGTCGTCGGTGTCAATGAGATGGTGCAGCACCACACGGGTAAGCAGCTCCACGAATCAAAAGAAGCATTCAGGCTTGCCATACGTGCGATGACTGAGATGGAGCTGTACGGTCGCGAACTCTCCGCAAAGAATAACATGACCATTGCCCTTGCCCGCACGCCTGCAGAGACGACCGGCCAAAGGTTTGCGGTTGCCGATTTGCTCGATCGCCGGTATCACGATTATGCAGTAAACGTGATCAAAGGTGACATCGAAGAAGGCCTGGAAATGCTGGGCAAGAGCCGTGATCTCCCCATATACTATACGAATGGAACCCATGTGGCACCGGGAGCAAATGTCCCGCTCACCAAACGTATGGAAATCGAGCATGTATTCTTCCCCATTGTTGATGGGGGGAACATCTTCCATATCTGGCTGGGTGAGGCGCGTCCGGATCCACGTGGACTCATGGATATGGCGATGAAGCTCTGCCGCAATACCCAGATAGGATATTTTGCTTTTACCCGGGATATTACGGTCTCACTCCGCCAGTTCCACGAGATGCGTTCGTCAAAGAAATCCATTACCCCTTATATCCCCTCAGATTTTCCTGTCAAGGTCTAATGGAGGGGATTTCTGTAGTTCAGAGAAGGTCGCTCAGGAATAGGCAGGTGTCATTCCCATTTTTGATCGGCAAGCGATTTTCGATTCAACTGTCAGCCAGGATTGTTCCTGGATCCTCTTTTCACCGGTTTGTTGAGATGTAATACTGATTAGTGCACTACAGCGTGGGGCATAGGAATTCATTGTCTCATGATATCATAGAGAAGCGGGTTCTCTGGTATCCTGCTTATGATGAACGCCGCCGCCCCTGAAGGGACGCCCCCGCGGCGGATCAATAACTAAAATCCGGGCTCAGAAGAAATCCTCAAAATATTTTTCTTAACGCTCTTTGTGGCTACTGGCATGAAATGCCTCCGCCCCCAACGCTGTGGCACCCCCCTTGGAACGATAACTCCAGAAAAGGTAATACGACACAATCGCAAAGCGAAGGGGCGGTTCGGGGGGACAGGCACTGTCCCCTCCGTAAACAGGTGCTTTACAATTTGTTGTAACTCACGGTTTCTATCAAGCGAAAATCCGAAGTAAATCTCCCTTACCCGCCGTGCCTCGAAGAGGCCCTGAGGCGGGTGATCCTCATAAATGTTTTATGAAATTCACCGTTTTGGAATAGTTTTTGAAACAGAGGGTGATGAACGCCATTGCGTCCGGGGGAACGTTTCCGCTGCTGATCATCCAGCAGGTAAATTTCCGATATCCTTCAGAGCCGCCATTCCTCGAAGAAGCGTTGAGGCGGGAGACCTCATTCTGGTTGTGCGGATTTTTCATCGGTGAGGGTTCACCATGAACATGAGATCGTGAAAATAGGGAATCGGAATGGGTACCCCAAAAAAATCATACAGTACTGACTTTTTTCAGGGTTATATCCATGATGCCGCGATGAACACGATAATAACTGTGAATCCTGTCTATGGGATGATCGAGCATGACCGATACATTCCGGTTATCAATATCCACCCTTACGCTTGTTGGCTGGATATCAACGAGGGGAGCATTTTTTGAATCAACCGGTATCGTAACGGTAATAAAAATCCTGTCGTCAGATTCCACGATTTCGTAAGGGATTTCTTCATCATTGCCAGGCTGACCCTGTCGGAAGATCTCCGGTTCTCCGTTCGAAGGATTGCGGGTGATTATCGTGTATCCAATGATTCGTGCATTGTGGCTGTCTGGCATGTTTTTAACGATGTCTTCAACGATCTTTGCGAGGTTATTGAAAACATCGTCATAAGGACTGTTTGGATCATTCTGCATGTACGCCTCGGAGTGTATACAGGTCTTTTGTCCGTCCGATTATTCCTTTACGCTCGAACCGTTTCAGGATTTCACTTAGGTCCTTTGGGGGCAACTCGGTGACCTGTTCCAGTTCATCGAGAGTAAGTGAGTCATGGGACAGTGCGATTATTACAATAATCTCTCGATCGCTGGTGAATAAATCCTTATGGTTTCGGGCAAGGTCACTGATTTTCATTTCGATATCATGGCTGATTTGTTCGAGATTGGAGAGAATCATATCGTGAGCCCGGATCATCTGCCCGAACATCCTGATCGAGGTTTTTATCCGTTCAGTTTCGTCGCCGGCATCTTCATCTTCTGCAGCCACAGATGTTCGCTTGAGGCTGATGTCGACGAGAATGTCATTGGCAAGATAATAGTATTTCCGCCGGCGGTCATCTGTCTGGCAGGAAAGAATTGCTTCCCGCTCCATCATCTGGAGATGATCAATTACTGCTTTTGGCGAGATCATCAGTGTCTCAGAGATCTCGGTCACAAAACAGGGTTTCTGACGTAACAATCCGATGATCCTCCTTCGGTTCCTGTTCCCGAGGATATCGAGCAGCCGTGAAACCTCAGCAGCTTCATCCATCTTTACTTAATGTTAGTCTGGGAAATATTTAGCATTAATTCATTGTGCAGACTTCAGACCGGATTGAGCGGGTCATTGCAGGATATTCTGTCGTGCTTTTTGCTTTCGTTTTTTTAAGGATCCGTGGAGCCATCATGTCGGAATTTTCTTTGAATAATTTCCAGAATTATATTATTACCAACTATTATCTGTTGACAGCGCCAATAAGTTATGGTGATAGTATGGAAAGACAACCCGTTCAATCCTGTAACCTGAAAAGTGTTGGTTACGATAATACATTAAAAAATCTGGAGATTGAGTTTCATTCCGGGCTGGTTTATCAATATCAGAATGTTCCTTCCCAAATCTATGCAAATCTCTTAAGCGCCCAGTCGACCGGGACGTTTTTTACTGACAAGATAAAAAACCGGTATCGATCGAAGCGGCTTGACAAAGTAACCGTCCAGTGACTGGCCGGGCACTGTGGATTTCATTCCTTCCCTTACACTTTTTTATCAGTTCAGAACCTGTTGTCAGGTTTTCCTGCAGGACAGCCCGGTAGTTGCAACAATTTTATGGAAGGTTCTGTCACAATGAATAAGGAAATTTGGATGAGTCTCAATGCCTGAAGTATCGGACACCGGTGAAAATCATCGCCATATGGAGCCTGTTCGCCGCATCGATTACCTCTTTGTCGCGGATAGATCCGCCCGGCTGTATAAGTGCTGTAGCCCCTGCTTCAGCCGCAACTTCGAGAGTGTCTGCAAATGGCAGGAATGCATCTGAAGCAACAGCAGAACCAATCAGCGATGATCGGGCTTTCCCGACTGCAATCTTTGCAGCATCCACTCTGCTCATCTGACCGGCACCAATCCCGAGAGTACGCTTCTGATCGGCAAAGATGATGGTATTGCTTCTGGCATGCTTACACACCTTCCAGGCAAGCTGAACCGCCCTCAGCTCATCGGGAGTCGTGTCTCGATCGGTGATCACCTTCCAGTGCTCCTGATACGGGGGCGTTCGCTGAACAAGGACTCCTCCATCAATCGATCGGATTTCATCAGAACCGGATTTTTCCGGCAGAATCAGCACACGCATGTTTTCCTTTTTCCTGATGATGGCAAGGGCTTCTTCAGAAAATGACGGGGCAACGAGGACTTCAACAAATGTTCCGGCAATCTCTTCAGCTACGTTTTTATTGATTTCACGGTTGAAACAGACGACAGATCCGTAAGCAGAAACGGGATCGACTTCACGGGCATCGATGTAGGCCCCGGCTATGTCTGCGCCGAGAGCGACGCCGCAGGGATTATTATGTTTTATAATGACAGCAGCAGGATCTTCAAATTCCCGGAGGAGTGCCACCCCGGCATGAACATCAAGATAATTGTTATAGGACATCTGCTTTCCCTGAAGGGGTATGGCTCCTGCAATACCTTCCTCTCCATACACTGCAGCCTCCTGATGCGGATTTTCGCCGTATCGCAGTGTTCTGCCATGACTGAACTGAACCGTATAGGTGGTAGGAAACGGATCACTGAGGCTGAACAGGTAGTTGCTGATTGCACCATCATAGGCTGCCGTTCTGGCAAACGCTTTCTTTGCGAAAGCAAGGCGCTGATCGAGAGAAAGTTCATTGCCCTGAATTGCTGTAATTAACGAGGGATAATCCTCAGGGTCTACAACAACCGTGACATTTTTGAAATTTTTTGCTGCTGCCCGGATCATCGCAGGGCCGCCGACATCGATAAACTCGATCAATGATTCGAGATCCATATGCTGCCCTGCCATCTTCTCAAAAGGGTACAGGTTTACAACGAGGACATCAATCCGGTTAATACCATGCTTAGCCATCACCAGGTCATCAATCTGCCTTCTGCCCAGGAGACCCCCGTGCACTTTCGGGTGGAGCGTCTTTACCCGGCCATCCATCATCTCGGGAAAACCGGTATAGCTGGAAACCTCGGTAAACTTCATGCCGGCTTCGGCAAGTGCTTTTCCGGTTCCACCTGAGCTCATAATATTATATTTCTGACGCGAAAGTTCCTCGGCAAGCTCGACGATACCGGTCTTGTCCCAGACCGAGAGTAGTGCCCACTTCATGGTGAAGTGTATGCATAACAGGAAAGAAAAATGTATGCAGCGTGCATATCGGGTGAAGGATGAGTATGGTCATGGTAGCCAGGACAACCCCGGCTTTCCCGTTTTTCCTTCCGTTATCATTTCCTGAAATGATTTGAACTGAGAAAGATACTATGGGAATTGTCGAAAAAATCCGGAATAAGCAGGAACCGCGGAATCGTGGTCACGGTATCCTGTGCGTGATTTTTTTTTCATATATGAAAAAAGGAATTCTGAGTAACAGTTATTTTTAATATGCACGTAATTCTGATGATCTACCGGAAGAAATCGCCCCAAAATAAAATCAATTAAAAATTTACGCCCCATTCGTCAAACTGGGTGATATTTACAGGTATTTGGATTAATATGATATCAAAATTTATATAGAACCACAATACAATAGATAATGGAACATCAAACGGGATGTACTATGGACGACGCAGAAATCAGTACAGGACAAGAGAGAGCACCTGATCAGGGAGGAGAAAATTGCCTGACGGAATGTCCATCGTGTGCAGCCGAGCTGGAAAGACAGAAGACCGCATATGCTGAATTGAATGACCAGTTCCTGCGTCTTGCAGCTGATTTTGAAAATTTCAAAAAGCGCTCGGCACGCGACAGGGAGCTTTTTGTCTCTCTGGCAATTGAACGATTTGCTGTTGACATTCTTGAAGTACTGGATAATTTTGAACGGGCACTACAATCTGATGATGCCCATCTTCGCGAAGGAGTGAATCAGATCCACCAGCTTCTTCATGACCGGTTATTGCGTAATGGGATAACGCCTGTAGATCCATGTAAAAAACAATTTAATCCTGCGGAGCATGAAGCAGTCGCTCATATTGTGTCTGACGAACCCGCGGGTTCGGTGATAGATGTGATAGCCCGTGGATACCGGATGAATGATAAGGTAATCAGATACGCAAAAGTAGCAGTCTCAAAAGGAAATCAGAAAGACCAGGAGGTATAAAAATGGTAACAGAGAAGGTTCTGGGAATTGATTTGGGAACAACATTTTCATGTATGTCGATCATGGAAGCAGGAAAGCCGATCGTGATCCCGAACGCAGAAGGAGGAAGGACAACCGCATCCATCGTTGCGTTCACCAAAGAAGGAGAGCGTCTGGTCGGGAGTCTTGCCAAACGCCAGGCCGTAACAAATCCCCAGCGGACCATCCAGTCGATCAAGCGAAAAATGGGGACAACAGAAAAAATAAAAATTGACGATAAGAGTTACTCACCTCAGGAAATATCGGCAATGATCCTTCAGAAACTGAAGATCGATGCCGAAGCATATCTTGGTGAGAAAATTTCAAAAGCAGTCATTACTGTGCCGGCTTACTTTAATGATGCGCAACGCCAGGCGACCAAGGACGCGGGGAAGATCGCCGGCCTCGATGTTATGCGGATCATCAATGAACCCACCGCAAGTGCACTGGCCTACGGTATTGACAAGGAACAGGATGCAACCGTGCTTGTCTATGATCTCGGGGGCGGTACATTCGATGTTTCGATCCTGACCCTTGGCGACGGTGTCTTTGAAGTGAAATCGACTGCCGGTAACAATCACCTTGGCGGCGATGACTTTGATAAACGCATCACTGACTACCTTGTCGAGGAATTCCGGAAAAAGGAAGGAGTGGATCTTCGCAATGACCCGTATGCGATGCAGAGACTGCGTGATGCATCAGAAAATGCAAAGATTGAGCTCTCACAACGCCAGTCCACAAATATCAACCTCCCCTACATAACAACGGATTCAAACGGTCCGAAATTCCTTAACATCGACCTCACCCGCTCAAAACTTGAACAGCTCATCGGGGACCTTGTTGAATCCACTGTTGGCCCTGTTAAGCAGGCACTGAGCGATGCAAGGCTTGAGCCAAAAGATATCGACCATGTCCTTCTCGTTGGAGGCTCTATCCGTGTCCCCCTCGTGCAGGAGACGGTCAAAAAGATCCTGGGCAAGGAACCCGACAAGGGTATTAATCCTGATGAGTGCGTTGCCCTCGGAGCAGGTATCCAGGGTGCAGTTCTGACCGGTGAAACAAAAGATATCGTCCTCCTGGATGTGACTCCTCTTACCCTCGGTATTGAGACACTGGGTGGTATTGCCACCAAATTAATTGAACGCAATACGACAATTCCGACACGCAAAAGCCAGATATTTTCGACAGCAGCGGATGGCCAGACAAGTGTTGAAATCCATGTAGTGCAGGGTGAACGGGCCCTTGCAAAGGATAACTTCACCCTCGGCAAGTTCCAGCTGACCGGGATCCCTCCTGCCCCCCGTGGCATACCCCAGATTGAAGTCACCTTTGATATTGATTCAAACGGGATCATTCACGTCTCGGCAAAGGACCTTGGGTCCGGCAACCAGCAGGCGATCTCGATCAAGGGAGATAAGAAACTCACCGAAGAAGATATCAAAAAGATGATGGATGCCGCCAAACAGTTCGAAGCTGAGGATAAGAAAAAGCGTGACGAGATTGAACTGCATAACCAGGCTGAAACTGCCATTTTCACGGCAGAAAAGATGCTGAAAGAAAGTGGCGATAAGCTTGAACCCGCAGATAAACAAAAAGTTGAGGAAGGTGTTGCCGAGGTAAAGAAGGCACTGACTGAAGACAACCCTGAGTCCATAAAAAAGACCATGGAAGAACTGACAGAATCGGTTTACTCTGCCACTACAAAACTCTACCAGAAAATGCAGGCAGATCAGGCCGCACAGCAGCAGGCAGGAACGGGTGCATCTCCCGGGCAGGATAAACAACCTGAAGATAATGTTGTCAATGCCGATTATAACGTAAAAGAAGAGTGAGCACCGATGGGTACGGGAGATTACTATGATATCCTCGGCATACCCCGTAGTGCTGACGATAAAGAAATTAAAAAGGCATACCGGAACCTCGCACGGAAATTCCATCCCGATGTGTGCAAGGATGCAGGTGCTGAGGAGAAATTCAAGGAGATCAACGAAGCGTATAGCGTGCTTTCCGACGATCAGAAGAAAGCACAATACGACAATATGGGCCATGAAACCTATACCAGTGCTTCGAAGGGCTCGTATACCGGTGGTGGCGGGTTCGGGGGCGGAGGTTTCAGTGCGGATTTTTCCGGCTTTAGCGATATCTTTGATTTCTTTGGCGGCGGTCAGCGACGTTCAGGTCCGCAGCCCGGCTCTGATCTGCTTATGCGCATCCAGATCAGGCTGGAAGATGCAGTATCCGGAGTGGACCGCGATATCGAAGTGATGCACACCGAACCGTGTTCCGCTTGTGGCGGAACCGGAAGTGAAACGAAAAAACTGAATATTTGTCCCCGTTGCGGGGGCAGCGGACAGATGAGGCAGGCCGCTCATTCAGCGTTCGGCCAGTTTGTCCGGATGGCGACCTGTACCCAGTGTAACGGGAAGGGAAAAATCGCGGAAAAAATCTGCAGGGTATGTCATGGGTCCGGTCATTCGCGGATGAAAAGAAATGTTTCCGTCCATATACCTGCAGGAATCGATAATGGTATGCGCCTCCGCATGGAAGGGTATGGCGAGGCAGGAGATTATGGTGCACCCAATGGCGACCTGTTCATCGAGGTCTATGTCCAGTCCCATGACCGGTTTACCCGGAACGGGGATAATCTCGAGACGATTATTGAAATCAGTCCTGCACAGGCAGTGCTTGGGACCTCCGTCGAGATCGAAACGATAGACAAGCGTCATATCGAGCTGAAAGTCCCTTCTGGTATCCAGTTCAATACTGCATTAAAAATCGCAGCCGAAGGCGTAAAGCGCCGTGGAAAGCCTGGCGATTTGCTGGTCAGGGTAAAAATTGTTACACCCAGGTCTCTTTCCAGCGAGCAGAAAGACCTGTACCAGAAACTTGCCGAGCTTGAAGGTAAAAGCAGCGGTGCGGGCGGTTTTTTCTCCGGAATAATGGGTGGCAAGAAGAAAAGTAAAAAGTAAACCAGACCTGTCTTTCAGGTATTTTTTTTGCTCATGCCTGATGAGGAACAAACCGGATCAGGGTTGCATCCCAATAACTGAGAGAAATTACATCCCGGACGGCGCATTAATAGGGGGTAAAGTGCTGTTTCAGCCCCTGATTTTTTCGTAAAATCTTCATAAATTAATCCTCCAGTACATTGTTATCACGCTTCCGGCGGCGTTTGCAATTCCTCTGCCCTCTCGGCTTTGGCAGACCCCATAATGCATCAGACCTGCAACAGGTTCCATCATGCGACAAATGATGCACGAAAATTCCTGTGACTTTTTTTTAATTTCAATTTCAGTCATAAAATTAATTCGAAAATATCGTTTAAAAATAAAAAATTTCAGGGGTTGGATCGATATTAATATAACATGAATTTTCAGGGCGCTTTGACAGCTCGTCAGGACTTCGGTCGAATGGGAAAATATTCAATTAACACACAGACCACGATTCGTGATGATATTTTGTAAGTAGTATGATCGTATCTCCGCCTGCGCACCTATTTGAATGAAGGTGACAAATGAGATCAGGATGAGGCTGCTCTTCGAGCTTTCCGGTGAAAATCCGACACTGCCCTTTGCCGAACTTGACTGCATAGGCAAGGTTCTCGACAGACGTCTCCAGGTTGCGGTTGTAGAATCAGTGGATCCGAAATTGGCGACCCGGCTTGCCATGACACAGGTGGTGTCGGAATATCTTGGCGAGTGCGAACCCACCATCCCGGCCTTCGAAGAGCTGCTCAAAGAGCTTGCCATTGAAACCCGGCTGTCATTTGCAGGACGTGCCAAAAAGGTTCACGGGGGTTGTCTCGAAAGAAATCCCTGTTCACAGCGGGAGTTTGAGTGCCTGATAGGTACCAGGATCACCGGTCCCGTTTCTTTAAAAAAACCTCAGGTCGAATACCGAGCCGTACTTTCGGAGGATCGCTGCTATTTTGGAAAAGTGCTTTTTTCAATCGACCGCGGGTCTTTCGATACCCGGAATCCCGGGAAACGGGATTTTTTCCACCCGGGAGTAATGATGCCAAGAATGGCCCGCACCCTCATCAACCTGGCCTGTGTGAGGGCCGGGGACATCATGCTTGATCCTTTTTGTGGAACCGGCGGTATCCTGATCGAAGCAGAGATGCTTGGTATCCGTTCCGTGGGCAGTGATTTTGACCCATTGATGGCGGCTGGCAGCCGGCAGAATATATCCAACTCAGATCTCCTGCTTGCAGATGCAACGCGTCTTCCGTTTTTCAGTCAATCCTTCGATGCAGTGGTAACGGATTTCCCCTACGGTCAGTCTGTCTGTATCAGAAAAACCGACACCATGGACAACCTGTATGCTGATGCACTTGAAGAGATACGTCGCGTGATTAAGCATGGCCGGAGGGCTGTTGTAGTTACTCACCGGGATATCTCTGATATTGCAGGACAGCATATGACCATTCTCCAGCGTCATGAGCAACGAGTCCATAAAAGTCTGACCCGTCGCGTCCTTGTCCTGACCGAATAACGTTTGCCTTACTGTCCAATATCGGATCTACACCGTCTGCCTGTCAATCGAACCTGCATAGTGGAATGGGTATAACCTGAGAGGATAATGTCTGAAAAACAATAAATATCCACGGGATATACTACTGCAAATGAGGGAGCTGAAGAATAGTATACGGCAGATCCTGCGTCAGCGCAAAGATGCAATGACCCCGGAAGAGAGGCTGAATAAAAGCGCAAGGATCTGTCACCATCTTCTGGCACTGATCAGGAATGGAGAAACTGTAATGGTGTACACCTCAAAGGAAAAAGAGGTACATACAACACGCCTTATCACTTCCCTCCTTGAACGTGGAAATCCGATTGTCGTACCTATTATTGTGAAAGAAGATGTCAGTCTGCGACTCTCTTATCTGAAAGATCTCTCTTCTCTTGTCCCGAGCACGTTTGGTGTCCCGGAACCTATAGGAAGTGAGATTCCGGCGACAGGTGGTGACGTGGATACGATCATCCTTCCCATGCATGGTTTTGACCGGACCGGGCGGAGAATCGGGTACGGAGCCGGGTATTATGACCGGTTCCTGGCAAAACATCCGAATTTACGAAAAATCGGGATCGCCTTCGCCTGCCAGGAATATGAAAATCTGCCCGTTGACGAGAATGATATCCCCATGGATTATATCATAACCGAAGAAGGTATTGTGTATCCGGATGGAGAGTGATACAACGGAGATCAACGGCACAAAAATTCTGGATACCTATGCAGAGGCATTCCCGATCTGGCTTTCCCGGGTTATTATTACCGCAGCAACACGGGAATGGGCGTACAGGGCGGCAGTTGAAGCGACAGGATTTGCGACATCAAAAATCGGGTGTCCCTGTGAAGCCGGGATTGAAGGGTATCTTTCAAAAAAAGAGACTCCTGACGGCAGGGCCGGTGTTTCCATCCTAATCTGTTCAGACAAGAAGACCATGAAATCAAATGTCGCATCCCGGATTTCCCAGTGTATCCTCCCGGCTCCTACAGCATCGGCCTATGACGGATTTCCTGAAGCCGGATCACGGTTCTATATCCGTATGCACTATTTCGGGGACACCTACGAGGAGCAGTGCAGCATCAATGGCAGAAAATGCTGGAAGATCCCCATCATGGAGGGAAACTATATTGGTGAAGAACGATTTGGGACCGTAAAGGGAATAGCAGGGGGCAATTTTCTTGTCATGGGAAAGAACCAGAAGTCGGCACTTTCCGGTATTGAAGCAGCAGCTGATGCTGTCGCGGGGTTAAAGGGCGTCATAACCAGTTTTGCAGGAGGAATTGTTGCAAGTGGTTCGAAGATCGGCAGTAAAAATTACCGTTTTCCCATGCCGGCGAGCACAAATCATGTATGGTGCCCGACCCTGAAAGGAAAAATTAGCGATTCGAATGTACCTGAAGGGGTAGGATCGGTATACGAGATTGTAATAAACGGCATCAGTGAAATTCATATCAGAGCCGCAATGAAGGCGGGCATACTCGCCGCCACGGAAACCGGGAGGGTCATGGTTATCGGGGCATCAAATTTTGAGGGAAAACTTGGCCAGTACAGGTTTCACCTGCATGACCTGTTCAGGTAACGGTCATTGGTTTTTTCGGGACCTGGTTTTCCAGGAATACTGCGTATATGTTCAGGGGACGCTCTATTCATCGCTCGGGGCGAGATTATCTTAAAAAGTTTTTTTATTTTTTGTTTCTGACTTTTTGGATGATTATCGTGAAATAGAAATAAACTGGCATCAAATCTCCTGTCAATTTTAAAAAGGGGCCGGGTTTGAACCTATATTGGTGTGAGTTTCCCCATAAGAAAAAATTATTTTTGGTGATTCCTTAATAAAAACCACCAATCGATATTTTCCCCAAAGAACATGTCAGAAATAACTCTTATTTTTAAAAAATGAAGACGTTCTTGGGGGCTTTGCCCCCGCCACTAGGGCATCCCCCTATTGCGATAGTACTGTATTACCAAATCTCACGTTACGATTTGAATTTTCCTTATTAACCCGGTATTTCAAGGGATATCCTTTTTGGAAGGAAAAAAAGTTGGTGGCACCAAATGAGGAATCACCTATTTTATAAGCATAGGGCTTTATTGAAACACCCATGAACGGGAGTTCACATCCGAACCATGAAAATCATTAAACCATGTAATTCTATGAGGGCTCCTTCGCCTCCGGGCCTCTCCGAGGCACGGCGGGGCAGTGCGGTGTTTTAAAAAAAAAAATTCTTACAGCAACTGATCCGCCGCGGGGGCGCCTCGTCGGGGGCGGCGGGGTTCATCCTTAATGCATGAAAAGAGCTGCAAATTTCTCATAACCATGAGGGTATATTAAAAATATAATTTAACGGCTTTGGAGAACCCTGAGTTTTCAACAAAATTGAAAAGCACCTGTTATCGGAAGGGACCATGCCTGTCCCCCCGAACCGTTTCTGGATTTTGTGATGGTGTGGTATTACCTTCTCTGGAATTATTGTTTTAGAGGGGGTTCAATAAGTGGCGGGGGCGGAGGCATTACATGCCGTGGCCTAAAAAGAGCGTTCCAGAAAAATATTGTGAGAAATTTCAACCGGGCCAATGTAACAAGACCGATGAAAAAAGAAAATGATCAGCCCGCTTTCTTATAACATATTTTTGCCTCTTCATGTTTACCTATAGTATCGAGTACTCCCCCGATATCCTCCCAGACTTCCTTGCGCCCGGGATCGATTTCCAGCGCATGTTTAAACGACGTGAGAGCTTCCTGATACTTTTCCTGTTCCTGTAATGCACGTCCCCGGTAGATCCATGCATCTACAAAATCAGGCTGGATCGTTAACATCGTGTCGAACGATTCCACAGCCTCCATATACCGTCCGAGGGCAATAAGTGCACTTCCTTTGGTGAAGTAGGCGATGGAAAAGGAGGGGTCGGCAGTTATTGCATGTTCATATGATTCGATTGCAGCCTCGCTCTGGAATTGAGCGGCAAGTGCCATCCCATGACGTGTCCAGGCAACGGCATTCTCTGGTTCAAGCTCAAGACATCGTTCATATGCGGCGAGTGCTTCCGGATATTTCCCGAGATCATAGAGCACATTCCCCTTCCCCATCCATGCCTCTGGAGAATTTTCATCCTGTTCCAGAGCTTTATCAAAAGTCTCCAGTGCATCCCTCGACATTCCAAGTTCGGCAAGGGAAGTCGCTTTATGGGACAGCGTCACTGCGCTATGACCGATTTCCAGAGAACAGTCATATGATTGTATTGCTTCCCTGTGCTGGTCAAGGGCAGCATACGCCATACCCTCAAAGTAATACAGGTCAGCAGTCCTGTAGTTGTTCTCAATGGCATGCTCGAATGCCCGTATCGCATCCTCAAAATTGCCCATCTCAAAATAAGCTCTCCCTTTCCAGAACAAAGCCTGGTTACAGGCAGGGTTCATCTCAAGAGCCCGTTCAAATGCAGAGATTGCAGCATCAGGATTTCCGAGAATGAAAAGAGCCCTTCCCTTCTCATAGACAGCATTCGCATACCCGGGACTGAAAGAGAGCGCACGATCAAATGATGCAATTGCCTCTTCATGCTTACCGCTGTGCATGAGTGCCCGCCCGCGTTCATAGAGAGCTTCCTCATTTTCCGGATGAATGCCAAGCGCAGCATCGAAGGCCACAATCGATGCATCATAGTCACCAGTACGGGCGAGAGCAATTCCCTTGTGGTGGTATGCCTCGGTATACCGGTCATTCAATTCAAGTGCATGATTAAATGCGGTTATCGCATCTTCATACCGTTCAAGCCTGAGGTACGTGACACCCTGATAATAGAAGGCTTCCGGATAATCCTGCCGGAGGGAAAGTGCCTTGTCAAGTGCTTCAAGCGCTTCATTGTAGCTGCCAAGGTGAATCAATGCAATACCACGGTACAGGTACGGGGCAGCTGATGGTGCCTCACTGGAGATTGCATGATCATAACAGTCAAGAGCCATATCGTATCGGCCGAGGTTTGCTTCAGCGATACCTTTACTGAGCCATGCATCCGTATAGGTGCTTTTTTCACTGATTGCCCGGTCGAATGCACCTATTGCCTCATGGTACATCGAAAGACTCATGAGGGCCTGTCCTTTCTGATAGAACGCCTGGATGCACTTCGGGTTGCGGGCCAGGGCAGCTTCGAAGCTCTTAATTGCCTCATGATACCTGCCGAGACGGGATAATGAAATCCCGGAATAATAGTATGCCCGGGCGTCTTTTGTATCGATGGCCAGTGCCTTGTTAAAGCAGGTTACGGCATCCAGATCCTTCCCGAGTGCAGAGAGGGCGAATCCTTTCCCGGTCCAGGCAAATGCAGCGGTGGGACGGAGACGTAATGCCTGATCAAATGAGGTTATTGCTTCTTCGAACCGGGCGAGCCGGGTCAGGGCAATTCCCTTGTGGTAGAGTGCTTCGATATGTGCCGGCTCGGCTGCAAGTGCATTTTCGAAGGATACTACTGCCTCGCTGTCTCTTCCCAGTTCAAAGAGAGCCCGCCCCTTGTAATACAATGCTGAAACGTAATCCGGGCGTATTTCCAGGGCGTTGCTGAATGAACCATCTGCATCTTCGTAACGGGTCAGTGCGAAAAGCGCAGTCCCTTTCAGGTACCATGCGTCAGCACTGGTCGGGTCAGTCACGAGGGATTTCTCATATGCTTCAATCGCTTCATGATATCTGCCCAGTTCTGCCATTGCCATACCCCGGTGCAGCAATGCTTCAACAGATTCGGGTTGTACCTGCAATACCCTGTCAAATGCATCGATTGCATCTTTCTGCCGCCCGGTTGCAACAAGGGATAACCCTTTATTGTAAAAGGCCTGTGCATTTCCTGCATCAAGATCGATGTTTTTGTTAAAGGCGATAATGGCATCTTCATGGCGGCCCAGATTTGCAAGGGCACACCCCTTATGGAGATAGACCTCAGCATAATTTCTCTCAATGCTGAGTGCCTTGTCAAAGGCTTTTACTGCATCACGGTACATGCCAAGAGAAGCGTGTGACTTTCCCTTGTTGAACCATGCCTCAGCAAAGGACACATCAGTCTCGAGCGCCCGATCAAACGATTTGACAGCTTCTGCAAACCTGCCGATCTGAGCAAGTGCGGCCCCCTTATAGAAAAGTGAATAGGTGTGTTTCTGGTCTAAATTGAGTGCCTGGTCATAAACGGTAATTGCATCAGCGGTCCGGCCGAGGGTGTCCAGTGAACGCGCCTTGCTGTAATACGCCTCAAAATAATCCGGTTTCAGGGCAATGGCATTTTCAAATGCTGAAATGGCCAGGTCGTGACTTCCAAGTTTTGCATAAACAACACCCTGCTCAAACCAGATCTGCGCATCGTCACGGGTTATGGTAAGGAGTCTTCCGAATACATCTGCAGATTCAGCATATCGTCCCAGTTCGGCAAACGATGATGCGTAAAAGAAGAGGGCATCCGTATTGCCTGCTTCGACTGCGAGTGTTTTTCCCAGTGCACTCAGTGCTTCTTCAAATTTACCGAGGTGGAACAACGCAATACCCTTCTCGCATAAAGCACTCGTACTATCCGGCGAGAGCTTAATCACCCGGTCAAAGGAATCGATCGCCTCCTCAAATTTACCCAGGCTTGTAAAAACCCTGCCCCGCTCAAGATAAGCCCTGTAATTATCTGGCCTGTATGTTATACTGTTATCGAACGCACCGATTGCATCTTCGGGACGGTCCAGATACGTGAGTACCACGCCTTTCTCATACCAGATCTCCCCGTCAGTATTCCGGAGTACGAGTGCTGCGTCAAATGCATGTCCTGCCTCATCATATCTGCCGAGATTTGCCAGGGATATTCCCCGTAAATAGCTCGGTTCATACAGGTCCGGAAGGACAGATGAGGCATGTGCGAAAATTTCCTGTGCTTCTTCATGCCTTCCCACCAGCGCAAGGATCCGGCCCTTCTCGGTCAGGAGCTGCCCGTTTTCAGGATCCAGAGTCAGGCCAAGATCAAAAATATGCAGCGCATCGTTATAACGTGCGAGCCGCGAAAGTGCGCAGCCTTCTGTGAAGAGCAGTGTGATATTTTGTGGGTCGTTCTGACGTGCTTTTTCAAATGCGGAAACGGCATCTTCGTCTTTGCCCAGATGTTCAAAAGCGATGCCTTTATGGAACCATGCATTGGAATAGTCTCCAATCCTTAAAAGTACCTCAGTGAATGCCTGGATCGCATCCTCGTACTTCCTGAGATTTTCGAGCGAAAGCCCCTTGTTGAAGTAGGCTTCGGCAAAATCAGGATCAAGAACAAGAGATCGTGAGAATGAAGCGTCCGCCTCCTCATACCTGCCGAGCATCGCATACGCGAGTCCCTGTTCGAAATGCCCGTCCCTGCTCCGGTCATCAATTGCAAGCGCTTGTGAGAATGCAATGACCGCCTCTCCATACTGCTTCAGGTTTGAAAGCGTACGTGCCTTGTAATAATGTGCATCGAATGCATTGTTATCGAGAGCGATCGCCCGGTCAAACGCTCTGGCTGCTTCTTCAAATCTCATGAGATCGAAGAGGATGATGCCCTTGTTAAACCAGGTCTCGTAGCTGCCGGCATCAAGTTCGAGAGCCGCATCGAATGCCAGGAGTGCCTCCCCGGGTCGGTTCAGGTTTTTGAGGGAGAGACCCTTGTGATAATATGCCGGTGACAGGGACGGGTCAACTGAGATCAGCTGGTCGAATGAAGCGACAGCATCCTGGTCTTTCGAGAGCCGTGCAAACGCGAGCCCCTTGTCATAGAAGGCACTGACAAACTTAGGATCAAGTGTCGTAGCCTGTTCAAAAGCTTCGACAGCCTGGAGATCCCTGCCGAGTTTTGTCAGGGCGACACCCTTGTCATACCAGGCATTTGCATATCTGGGGTTAATGGCAAGGACCCGGTCATACGAAGAGACGGCCTCTTCGTACCTGCCGAGTTCTGAGAGTGCGATTGCCCGGTCGTACCATCCATAAGCTGAACCGGGTTTGATATCCAGGGCACGGGTGAGAGCCTCCAGCGCCGGTTCAAACCTGCTGAGCGAGAGCAGCGTACTTCCTTTTCTCAGCCACGCCGGTGCACACGCCGGATCGTGTTCAAGAACCTGGTCAAAGCAGGCAATTGCGCCTTCCTGGTTCTGGAGTTCGATGTATGTCCTTCCCTTCCGGTACCATGCTGTTGTGTTATCCGGTGCGAGGGCAGCAGTCTTTTCAAATGCTGCGAGTGCCTCTTCAAACCGTCCCAGTTCGAAAAGCACCTTTCCCTTGAGCAGCCAGACGTCTGCGACACCGCTTTCAAGGTTGAGTGAGGATTCGAGTGCCCCGAGTGCCTCCTCAAACCTGTGGAGAGATGCCAGTATGATACCCTTGTTAAACCAGGTCTCGTAGCTGGCGTCATCAAGTTCGAGAGCTGCATCGAATGCCAGGAGTGCCTCTTTGGGACGGTTCAGGTTTTTGAGGGAGAGACCCTTGTGATAATATATCGGTGCCTGTGACGGTTCAACAGCGATTGCCCGGTCAAATGATGCAATGGCATCCCGGTCTTTCGAGAGCCGTGCAAACGCGAGCCCCTTGTCATAGAAGGCACTGACAAACTTAGGATCAATAGTCGTAGCCTGTTCAAAAGCTTCGACAGCCTGGAGATCTTTCCCGAGTTTTGTCAGGGCGATACCCTTGTCATACCAGGCATTTGCGTATCTGGGGTTTAAGGCAAGGACCCTGTCATACGAGGAGACCGCCTCTCCGTACCTGCCGAGTTCTGAGAGTGCGATTGCCCGGTCGTACCATCCATAAGCTGAACCGGGTTTGAGGTCAAGAGCACGGGTGAGGGCCTCCAGCGCCGGTTCAAACCTGCTGAGCGAGAGCAGCGTACTTCCTTTTCTCAGCCACGCCGGTGCACACGCCGGATCGTGTTCAAGAACATGGTCAAAGCAGACAATTGCATCTTCCGGGTTCTGGAGTTCGATGTAGGTCCTTCCCTTCCGGTACCACGCTGTTGTGTCGTCCGCTGCAAGGACCGTCGTTCTGTCAAATGCTTCGCGTGCCTCTCCAAACCGTCCCAGTTCGAAAAGCACCTTTCCCTTGAGCAGCCAGACGTCTGCGACACCGCTTTCAAGGCTGAGTGAGGATTCGAGTGCCCCGAGTGCCTCCTCAAACCTGTGGAGAGATGCCAGTATGATGCCCTTGTTGAACCAGGTCTCGTGGCTGCTGGAATCAATGTCGAGTGCCTCATCGAAGGCCAGGAGTGCATCTTCAGGTCGGTTCAGGTTTTTGAGGGAGAGACCTTTGTGATAATATGCTGGTGCCAGAGATGGTTCAATGGCGATTGCCCGGTCAAATGCTGCAATAGCATCCTGGTCTTTCGAGAGCCGGGCATAAGCGAGCCCCTTATCATAGAATGCTTTGACTAACTCCTCATCAAGTGTCGTGGCCTGTTCAAAAGCTTCGACAGCCTGGAGATCCCTGCCGAGTTTTGTCAGGGCAATACCCTTGTCATACCAGGCATTTGCATATCCGGGGTTAATGGCAAGCACTCTGTCATACGAGGAGACAGCGTCTTCGTACCTGCCGAGTTCTGAGAGTGCGATTGCCCGGTTGTACCACCCGAAGGCCGAACCGGGTTCAATGTCCAGGGCACGGGTGAGGGCCTCCAGCGCCGGTTCAGACCTGCTGAGCGAGAGCAAGGCACTCCCCTTTCTCAGATACGCCGGTGCACACGCCGCATCGTGTTCAAGAACCTGGTCAAAGCAGGCAATTGCGTCTTCCGGGTTCCGGAGCTCGATGTATGTCTTTCCCTTCCGGTACCATGCCGTAGTGTCGTCCGGTGCAAGGGTAGTAGTCTTTTCAAATGCTTCGAGTGCCTCTTCAAACCGTCCCAGTTCGAAAAGCACCCTTCCTTTGAGCAGCCAGACGTCTGCGACACCGCTTTCAAGGCTGAGTGAGGATTCGAGTGCCCCGAGTGCCTCCTCAAACCTGTGGAGGGATGCCAGGATGATACCCTTGTTAAACCATGTCTCGTGGCTGCTGGAATCAAGTTCGAGAGCCGCATCGAATGCCAGGAGCGCCTCATCGGGTCGGTCCAGGTTTTTAAGGGAAAGACCCTTGTGATAATATATCGGTGCCTGTGACGGTTCAACAGCGATTGCCCGGTCAAATGATGCAATGGCATCCCGGTCTCTCGAGAGCCGTGCAAACGCGAGCCCCTTGTCATAGAAGGCACTGACAAACTTAGGATCAATAGTCGTGGCCTGTTCAAAAGCTTCGACAGCATGGAGATCCCTGCCGAGTTTTGTCAGGGCGATACCCTTGTCATACCAGGCATTTGCATACCTGGGGTTAATGGCAAGCACCCTGTCATAGGATGAGACGGCCTCTTCGTGCCTGCCGAGTTCTGAGAGTGCGATTGCCCGGTCGTACCATCCATAAGCCGAACCGGGTTTGAGGTCAAGAGCACGGGTGAGGGCATCCAGCGCCGGTTCGAACCTGCTGAGCGAGAGCAGCGTACTTCCTTTTCTCAGCCACGCCGGTGCACACGCCGCATCGCGTTCAAGAACCTGGTCAAAGCAGACAATTGCATCTTCCGGGTTCTGGAGTTCGATGTATGTCTTTCCCTTCCGGTACCATGCTGTTGTGTTGTCCGGTGCAAGGGCAGTAGTCCTGTCTAATGCTTCGAGCGCCTCTTCAAACCGTCCCAGTTCGAAAAGCACCCTCCCCTTGAGCAGCCAGACATCTGCGACACCGCTTTCAAGGCTGAGTGAGGCTTCGAGTGCCCCAAGTGCATCGCCAAACCGAAGAAGTCTCACCAGAACAGATGCCCGCTGATAGAGCGCAGGAGCATTATCCGGTTCCTTTTCCAGCACGGTATCGAATGCATCAAGTGCTTTTTCATTTTTTCCAAGGCTGACAAACGAGAGACCCGACTGGAATATCGCATCTGTCAGGGAACTGTCATAGATAAAAGCCTGACTGAATGACCGGATTGCCTTTTCAAATTTTGCTGTCGCTTTCAGCACGAGTCCTTTATAATAATGAGCATAAGCGTGCTCCGGAACATTTTCAAGAGTATAATCAAAGGCTTTGATGGCGTCTTTGTACCTGCCCGTGCGGAAGAGTGCAAGACCTTTATTATAAGCTGCGTCGGTAAAGGCAGGGTCCAGGGCAAGTGTTTTGTCATAAGCACTGATGGCGTCATCGTCATACCCGAGGGAAGACTGTGCGAGACCCCTGCCATATGCTGCATCAGCGCTGGCGGGTTTCAATTCGAGTGTTTTATCAAATGCCAGAATGGCATCGTTGAAATACTTTAACTTATAGAGAACCTGCCCCCTCGCCAGCCAGATATCGGCATCGTCCGGAATAAGTTCGATTGAACGGTTCAGGGAGGCCAGAGCATCCTTGTCGCGGCCCGCTGCCATGAGGGCATTCCCGCGGTGGTAGGTGAGATAACCATTTTCAGGTCCGATGGCAAGTGCCAGATCGAATGCTGTGACCGACTCCTCGTATCGCCCGATGGTTTCGAGGGCGACTCCTTTTTTGTATGCTGCGTCCTGCATACCCGGGCTGAGTTCAAGGGTACGATCGAACGCAGGCACCGATTCATTAAACCGCTTTAGTATACAAAGGACATCTGCTTTATTGTACCATGCAACTGCACATGAGTCGTCCAGAGATGCTGCCATGCCGAACGCTTCAAGGGCATCTTCATACAGTGACATCTGCTTATAGCTGATACCGCGGTAATACCATGCGGTAGCATGCTGTTTGTCAAGAACGATTACCTTATCAAATGCTGAGACTGCCTCTTCCCACCGTTTGAGGTGAAGCAGGGCTTTACCCCGGTGTATAAGTGCAAAAATGTTCTGGGGTTCACGCCGTAACGATTTCCCGAAAGATTCAACCGCTTCCTTGAACCGGAACAGCTTATAGAGCGAATACCCCTTGCATGAAAGGAGACCGGGATCCGTGGTGTCCTGTTCCAGTGCCCTGTCCAGTGCGATTACTGCGTCTTCGTACCGGGCAAGTTTTACTAAAGCAACCCCCCTTCTCCGGTGTGCCCGGGTATTTTCCGGATCAAGGAGAAGAGTTGCGTCGAACTCTCTGATTGCGTCCTCATACCGGGCAATCTTTTCAAGAATCTCACCCTTGACAAGATGGGAAACCACATCGGTTGTATCAAGTTCGAGTGCGCGATCGAAAGAAGCGATGGCGTCCTCATACCTGTCGAGCCGGGAGAGCACCAGTCCCTTTTCAGCATAAATACGGGAGTTATCCAGACCCATCCCAATACATGCATTGAATGCTTCCAGGGCAGATTCCGGTTGGCCGAGATGGGAATAGGAAAGCCCCTTCTCAAAAAGGATCTCCCCGGAATCAGGTTTGAGGACAAGAACGGCATCGAATGCTTCTATTGCCCGGTCGTATTTTTTAAGGATGAAATAAGATCGTCCCATCTCTTTCCAGGCTTCTATCCGGGACGGGTTGAGAGCCACGGAACGGGTGAAAGCCTCAATGGCATCAGAATACTGATGCAAACGAACGAATGCGGCACCTTTGTAATAAAATATCCGTTCGCACGAAGGATCCAGCTCGTTAATCCGGGTGTATACGGTAACTGCTTCTTTTGGCAAATCCTGGCGGTCTGTTGCCCGGGCAAGACCGTACAATGCTGTCAGATCATCCGGATTTGTGATAAGTACATTCCTGAATGCTTCAGTCGCCTCCGGGTCGCGTCCGAGAGCGTAAAGCGCTCTCCCCTTCTGCAGATACGCATCTGCAAAATCCGGCATCAGACGGTTTGCCTGTTCGAAAGCTGCAGCGGCTTCTGATACCTTCTGAGCTTTTACCAGTGCGATTCCTTTATAGTAGTACGCTTCGCCAAATTCCGGCTCGAGAGCCAGTGCATGATCAAATGCTGCAACTGCATCATCAAAATTGTCAAGGCTGATGTGGGCCCTGCCTTTATAGAACCAGGTATGGGGATTGTCCGGGTCAATTTCCAGTGAGGTTGCATAAGCAAGGAGTGCGTCCTGAAATTGTTCGAGAGCAAAAAGACAGAATCCTTTTATCAGCCATGCATTGGCGATCCGTGGTTCAGCCTCGAGCGCACTGGAAAGGGCCTTTACCGCGTCGCTGAATTCACCAAGCTCGGCCAGGGCAAGTCCTTTGCGGTACATCGCATCGGTAAAACCGGGATTAATTTCAAGGGCCCGGGTAAATGCCCTGGCCGCTTCATCATGGTGTCCCAATACCGCGTGGGACAGACCATACCGGTAAAATGTATCTGCCCTTCCGGGATCGATTGTACCTGCCGCCTTAAAGGCAGCAGCAGCCTGTTCATGGTCATCCAGATGTGCAAGCGCAATTCCCTTCTGATAGAGTGTCTCAGGATCATCGGGGGTCATTTCAAGGGCACTGTTGAAAGCGGACAGCGCTTCGTCATACATACCCACATTTGAAAGGGCTGTACCTTTATTGAAGAAGGCTGGTGCGAAATGGGGAATCAGTTCCAGTACGCGATCAAACGAGGTCACCGCTTCAGGATACCTGCCAAGGTGAATCAATGCCAGACCCTGGTCATAATACACCTGCGCATTACCCGGATCGAGCTCAACAGCCTGCCCAAAGGCAGTAACGGCAGGCTCAAAGCGTTCCAGGTCAGCCAGGGCTTTTCCTTTCTGGTAAAGTGCTTCGACGAAGTCCGGTTTGAGTTCTATTGCCTTTTCGCAGGCAGCAAGCGATTCTTCATTTCGACCCAGGTCGTGAAGTGCGACTCCCTTTCGCAATGCTGCTTCCGCCGAATGCGGATCCAGTTCAAGCGAGCGGTCAAATGCATCTATCGCCTCCTGGCAGCAGCCCATGCCATACAGGGCAAGTCCTTTCTGGAAAAATCCCGGGGCATATGACGGATTAAGGGAGAGTGCCCTGTCAAAAGAGACAACCGCTTCGCTGAACCTGTCCAGTTTTGCCAGGGCAACGCCCCGGTTGTAGTGCGCATCTGCGAGTTGGGGATTTGTTTCAAGAGCGTGATCAAATTCCTGAATTGCCTCGTCCGTCCGGGATAATTCCAGGAGGGCAAAACCCTTATGGAAATGGGCATCCGCAAAACCCGGTTCAATCTCAAGCACCCTGTCATAGGCATAAATTGCCTCGGAGGTGTTTCCGGAATCGAAAAGAGCTCTTCCTTTCTGGTAGTACGCATGGTAATTTTTGGGGTTATCGGTAATAATCCTGTTAAAGTCCCTGACAGCATCCCTGAACTTCTTAAGATGAGACAGGGCAATGCCTTTTCGCATCCGTGCTTCTGCATAATTCGGTTTTAGCTGGAGCGTCTTTTCAAAAGCAAAGATTGCCTCATTGTAACGGTTCTGACCCATGTAGGCCTTGCCCTTATGATAGAAAGCCAGTGCATTATCAGGATCATACATAAGGGCTTTATCAAAAGCCTCCAGTGCCTCTTCGAATCTTTCAAGCCGTGAAAGTGCCAGACCCCGGTTATAGTGCCCCTGCGCATTCCCCGTATCCTTCTCGAGATTCTTATCGAAGGATTCAATGGCTTCAGCGTATTTTTCCAGCTTAAAAAGTGCAAATCCGAGATGATAATAGACCTCAGTGAACGAAGGATCAATTTCCAGAGCGCGGGTAAATGCAGAAATTGCATCGGAATATTTTCCGCTCTGGTTCAAGGATTTTCCCTTGTTATACCATGCGGGTGCAAAAGAAGGCAGGATCCCGATAGTCTTTTCAAAAGCTTCGATGGCATCACGGTGATCTCCCAGTCTGGCCAATGCGAGTCCCTTATGGTACAGGGCTTCATGATTCCCGGGATCAATTTCAAGGAGTATCTCATATGCATGGATCGATTCGTCGAACCTGTTCACCTTTTCCAGCGCGAGCCCCTTGTAGTGAAATGCTTCAATGCATCTCTGGTCCAGGGCTATGGCATTATCAAACGCATCGATAGCATCCTGGTATCTCCCAATGTCAAAGAGAGCCTTCCCGTTTCTGACCCATCCGTCAACCTGACCGGGATCAATTTTCAGGGATTTGGTGAATGCAACGATTGCATCTTCCGTTCGCCCGAGATCATTCAGGGCATCACCTTTCTTCATCCAGATGTCTCGAAGCGCGGGGTTAATATCAAGGGCACGGGAGTAAGCAAAAACAGCATCCTGGATTTTATGGAGATCGTAGAGAGCATTGCCTTTTTTTACCCAAGCCTCCGCGAAATTCGCATTAATCTCCAGGGCTTTTGAATATGCGAGGACAGCATCCTGCTTTCTCTGAAGAGAAAAGAGGGCGTCTCCCTTCTGCATCCAGATCTCGATTATCGTCGGATTGAGCGAGAGAATCCTGTCGTGTGTCTCGATAGCTTCGGGATACCGCCCAAGCTTAAAAAGTGATTTTGCACGGCAGATGAGTGCTTCGATAAGCGACGGATTTGCTGATAAGCTCCTGTCCAGTAAAGGAACAGCCTCTTCGTAACGGGACAGTTCAGCGTTGGCGATACCCTGGTACATGTAACTTTCAGTGAGCGTTGGATCGATTTCCGTCGCTTTTTTGTTTGCGGCGATAGCATCCTCATACCGCTTTAATTCAAGATACGATAGTCCCAGGTAATAGTAATTCGAGGCGTCGGACGCATCCAGGGACAGGGCCGCCTCAAAGGATTTAACCGCGTCGCTATAGCGTTCACGCTGGACAAGGGCGACTCCTTTGAAATGATGCGTTGATGGATTTGAAGGATCAAGCAGAAGTGATTTGTCGAATGCTTTTATGGCATCGCTGTATCGTTCTTTACCGGTAAACGCGACCCCGAGGAAATAGAATCCCTGTGCATTTTCAGGCTCGATTTCCAGTGACTTCTCAAAAACCCTGATGGCATCATCGTATTTCTCGCGCTGGGTAAGAGCGATCCCTTTCTGGTACAGGATTTGTGGATTATCGGGAGATATTTCCAGCGCCAGGTCGTACGATACAATAGCTTCTAAGGGTTTCCCAAGGTGAATAAGGGCATTTCCCTTCTCAAAAAATGCACGGGCGCATCGGCGGTTGATCTCAATAGTTTTATCAAAAGCATGAACGGCTTCTTCAAATCTTTCAAGAGCCGACAGCCCGATACCAAGATAACACCATGACCAGACATCGCGTGGCTGTTCTTCAACCGAGCGGGAAAGAATCAGTACCGCTTCTTCAAAACGGTGAATTTTGATAAGCCCGATACTTTTTCGCACTGTTGCTTCAGTAAGGCCTGGATCCAGCACGAGGGCCTGATTAAAAGCCTCAATTGCCTCGTCATGCAAACCAAGATTTGCCAGGGCAATACCCTTGTTCAGCCATAATCCGGGACGCGAGGGATCATATTCAAGTGCTTCCCTGAAAGTATCAAGAGCTTCCTGGTAGTGTAAAAGATGTAAATGGGCAATCCCTTTCCTGAATAATGCCCCGTGATTATAGGGGGAAATCTCAAGGACACGATCAAAAGCGTCGATTGCATCGGAGTATTGCCTGAGCTTCAGGAGCGTTTCTCCCCGGTAAAACAGCGCAGGAATGTAGAGCGGATTGATTCCAGCAGCCCTGTCGAAAACATTCAGGGCCTGAGAATAATTGTTCTGGTGAACCAGCGCAAGTCCCATGGCATAATGAACTTCAATAAAATCCGGCTGAAGTTCAAGTGCGTTGTCAAAGGACCTGATTGCATCATCATACCGTTTCAGCCCGGAAAGAGAAATTCCTTTATGGTAGCTGATCATCGGATCATCAGGGTCTAATTCAAGTGCCCTGTCGAAGGCTGCAATTGCATCCTTGTGCCTGCCCAGCCGGGACAAGACAATCCCTTTTCTGCGATAAGCGGGAGTGCAACCATTATTGATCTCTATGGCTTTATCGAATGACTGGAGCGCTTTTTCGGGCTGCCCTCGTGCCGCAAGGGCAACACCCTGATAACACCAGAGCAGCGCATCCCCGGTACATTCCTCAGGAACGCTGCTGAATACTCCGAGAGCCTCCTCATGTTTTCCAAGTTTGACGAGTGCAATTCCTTTTCTGACCAGTGCATCTGTTCTTTCCGGATCCAGCAGAATCGCCTGATCAAATGCCCCGACCGCTGCTCCATACTGTTTCATCTGCTGGTGCACAATCCCGGAATAATAATAGGAAGGTACATGGGCAGGATCGAGTGCAATAGCCCGGTCGAATTCTGTAAGGGCCTCCTCAAAGTGATCCAGCTCTATCAGGGCAATACCCTTAAAATGGTGGACCAGGGAATATGAGGGGTCGATGGCAAGGGAATGATCGAATGCGGTTACCGCTTCAAAATACCGCTCGGTTCCGGCATATGCCAGTCCAAGAAAATAATATCCTGAAGCATTTTCCGGTTCATGGGCAAGGGCATGTTCGAATGCATCGATTGCATCGTCAAAACGTTCCTGACGAAAGAGAGCAACACCTTTCAGATAGATAATTTTCGGATTATCGGGTTCGATCTCCAGTGCACGGTCATAGAGATCTGCTGCTTCTGACTGGTCTCCCATGTAGGAGAAGGCGTTTGCTTTCTCATAGAGTGCACGTGCGCACCGTGGGTTGATCTCCAGTGTTTTGTCAAACGAACGAATGGCTTCTTCAAATCGTTCGACAGACGAAAGGGCGATACCCTTATAGTACCATGCCTGGTCATTGCCAGGCTGTTCTTCAAGGGCACGGTTAAGAATTGAGATTGCCTCATCATACCGGCAGAGAGTAATCAGGACAATTCCTTTACGGACCGCTGCGTCCGCATGCCGTGGATTTAATATAAGCACCTTTTCGAATGACGCGATGGCTTCATCTGCCATTCCCAGTCTGCTGAGGGCAATTCCTTTCTGGAGCCAGCCTTCGGTGAGCGCCGGGTTTTGCTCGATTGCCTCGTTAAATGCCACCAGTGCTTCCTGATATCGTGAAAGGTGGAAAAAAGCCAGACCTTTGTTAAACCATGCACCGGTATTCTGCGGTACCTGTCCGAGTACGCTGTCGAAATCCAGTACCGATTCAGCATAATGTCCGGTTTGCAGATAAGCGGTACCGCGCTGATAGAGAACGAGGGTATTTGCCGGATCAATCTCAAGGGCCTGATCGTAGGCATATACGGCATCTTCATATCTCCCCAGCTGAATGAGTGAAAGTCCCAGGTTGTAATAGGCATTGATGTAATTCGGGTTGATGGCAATGGCGCGTTCAAATGCATCAATTGCCATCTCGGACTTCCCGAGCTTTGCCAGGGCAAGACCTTTATCATAGAATGCCTGGGCATACGAAGGTTTGATCCCGATACTTTTATTGTATGATTCAATTGCATCAGGATATTTACCGAGTTTGGCGAGCAGGAGCCCTTTCTGGTGGAACGCCTGAGCATTCCCCGGATTCTGTTTGATTGTCCGGTCAAATTCCTGGATGGCTTCATCGACATTTCCCAGTTTTGCGAGTGCAAAACCCTTGTGGAAATATGCATCCCCATACTCCGGATTGATCTTCAGGGCCCTGTCGTATGCAGAAACTGCTTCCGTATACCTGCCCAGGCTGGCGTACGCAATTCCGCCCTGGAAAGCTGCCTGAGCACATCCGGGATCCAGACGAAGCGCCTGTTCGAACGATTCAATCGCTTCTTTATGCCTGCCCAGCTTCGTCAGGGCAATGCCCCGGAAATAAAATGAGGCGGGATGCTCTCCTTTTTTCAGGAGAGCATGGTTAAATGATGCCAGCGCATCCTCGTACCGGCTCAGCCTGATACAGGCAACTCCTTTCAGATACAACGCATCGGAATTTTCCGGCTCAAATGAGAGAGTGCTGTCAAAATCCAGCATCGCATCCCGGTACTTATGCAGACGGGAAAACGCAATTCCACGGTTGTAATATGCGGGAGTGTTTCCCGGGCTGAGCTCTATCACTTTATTAAACGCGGAGACTGCATCGGCATATTTTTGCATCGCGTTGAATGCAAGTCCTTTATGAAGCCATGCATCAGCCACCAGGGGGTTCATCTCAAGGGACCGGTCGAGTGCTGATACAGCTTCGTCATATCTTCCGATTCTGAAAAGAGAAATCCCTTTTATAGCCCAGATATCAGCGTGCCCCGGTTCCTGCGTGAGAAATGTATCGGCCGATTCGACAGCTTCTTCAAAACGTTCCTGCTTTGCATAAATAAAACTGCGGTAATACCAGACCCATATATCAGTGGAATCTATTTCAAACGCTTTATTGAATGCAACCAGCGCGTCATCATAGTTCCCGAGGTCGTAGAGTGAGATTCCCTTATTATAGAATGCTTTTGCGTAACCGGGTACGATTTCGATGGCCTTATCGTATGCCTGAATTGCTTCAGAGTGCATAGTGAGATCGGCAAGTGCAATTCCCTTGTTATAATAGACCTTCGCATGCCGGGGATCGACGGTCAGTGCGTGATCATATGCACCGATTGCTTCTTTGTAGCGCCCCAGCTCATAAAAAGCAATGCCTTTAAGGATCCATGCTTCGGCGTTGTCCCATTTGATGGTCAGCAACCGATCACATGTTTCCAGGACATCCTCGTTTCTTCCCATCTGGGCGAGGGTCGCTGCTTTATTATACCAGGCATTGGTATCAATCGGATCGATAGCAACTGCATGATCATACGCATCGATGGCATCCTCGTACCTGCCGAGATCATACAGAGCAATGCCTTTAAAATAATAGGCTTTTGAAAAATCGGGAAAGAGGGCAAGCGCACGATCAAACATGACTATGGCTTCCTGATACCTGCCAAGGTCATAGAGTTCGATGCCCTGTCGCAATAGTGCCTCAGCATCACTCTTATTCATGGATTTCTTACCTCACAGTAAACAATTTGGAATTTTTGGTATTTTCCGCACAGACCGTTTAAGTGTACCAGTTTAATAAGACGGCATATACCTTTTATGGTATATATGTATGACAACACGGTATTTATGAATGCTATTTTTATACGATGAGATCATTTTTTCTTTTTTTTTCCGAATCATGTATCCGTTTTTTCAGGTCAGGTAAAAATATGTGAATCTGACCTTTACCCTGATAAAATCCCCTCATGGATGGTTTGCAGAAGAGACTTTTCCCTGCAATCGTTGGAAAGGAACTTTTTCAGACATCGCCAACCCCATACGGTGATGTAGTGACATCAGGTAAATTCTTGAAAACCTTTTTCCAAGGATGAGGAAACAAAATGGGGGCAGGCTTCTGCTCTCGCCGGTTATAGCATTTTTAAAAATTATTATCCCTTTTGTAAATTCTCTGCATTTTTGCATTCATATTTCGGCTGATAACATCAAGGTGTCTGATACCTGGTATGAAAGATATCTGCGACCTCAAGAGGGGTAGAGGGAAAAAGAAAAAGTCCGTGAATCAATAAAAAAAAGTGAAAGATCTGACCTCTAAAATTCAAGCCTGTGGCGAGATTTGAACTCGCGACTTCCTCCTTACCAAGGAGGCACACTGCCGGGCTGTGTCACACAGGCAATTTTTGGTATTGAAGCAACCAGAATGGTCAGAACGTATGCCAGACCAGTAAACCACGGGCAGGTTGCCTAACTACGTTGTGAGTACTCCCTATAAAACATTGCGGAACTTCAGGAATAGTTCTGATAAAACAGGCTTTTCCGGAAATAACAAATACGGCCGGGTTTTGATTCATTCAGCGGTTCGAATCTTTCAATACCCGGGAAATAAACTCTTAGAGAATACCGGGGAACGATAGATGTCGCACGTACTGGTCTCACCGCTGAACTGGGGTCTGGGGCATGCAACACGGGATATCCCCGTAATCAGGAACCTGCTCGACCATAACCATGAGGTAACAATTGCCGCAAGCGGGAACGCACGTGCTGTCCTGGGGAAGGAATTTCCTGAATGCCGCTCGGTTGAGTTTCCCGATTATCCCGTCCCGTATAGCCAGAGCCGTTTTTTTCTTCCGAAATTCGTTGCTTCCTTCCCCCTCATGCTAAAGGCGATCTCGGATGAACGAAAGAACCTGGACCGGATCCTAGCACAGGATTCCTATGATCTGATCATCAGCGATAACCGGCTGGGAGTCTACTCCTCAGAAATCCCCTCAGTCTTCATCACCCACCAGCTCCACTACCACCTCCCCCTCATCTTCTGGCCCGCAGAACTCCTCGCAGCCGCCATGAACGGACTGGTGCACGGGAAATACCGCCATATCGTCGTACCGGACAATCCTCCGGGCCAGACCGCCCTTGCGGGGAAACTGTCACGTCCGCAAACAGAGGCGACAAAGAAAAGAGTATTTTTCTCAGGTATCCTGACAAGCACCCGCAGATGTACTATTGAGGAGGATCTCGATTACCTGGTCCTGATCTCCGGGCCGGAACCCCAGAGGACGCAGCTCGAGAAAATACTGCTGCCCCGCATTCATACCCTCGGGGGAAACAGCGTAGTCCTGCTTGGAAGCCCGTCAACCCATGCACTGCCACAACAAACCGGTTCATGCAGGATCATTCCCTATGCATCCACCCGCGATAAGCAACATTTCATGAACCGTGCCCGCTGCGTCATCTGTCGTTCCGGTTACACCTCCATGATGGAGCTGGCGGAACTTGGGAAACGTCATGCCCTTTTCATCCCTACCCCCGGCCAGACCGAACAGGAGTACCTGTCATGGTACTCTGAAAAGCAGGGATGGTTCCATTCACAGAAGCAGTACCGGCTCGATCTGCCCGCTGATATCCGGATCGCACAGCAGCCCTGCTACCGGGGTTTTCCCGCAGTACAGAAGACAGAAGAGAATGTAAAAAGGCTGTATGACCAGGTACTCTCCCCGTATCTTGAGCAGTGAGGTATTAAAAAAAAATCCCAAGCAGTTTATATACGGAAATGCTACTAGTTTCCATGGATGATCTCGTTGTCTCGGGAGTACTCGGGCTTATCGCGATCTATCTGGTGCTCTTCCTTTTTCTTTTTGCGATATATGTTATTGGCCGGTTGATGTATACCTCACTTGCCGCCGGGGATTTCGGCTTTGTACTTGGTGGTACAGTTGCCATTCTGATCTCAGTAATGCTTTATTTTGGAACCGGCTTCTGGTTACGGAGGACTGGCAGAATCTGATTCGCTATGGTTTCCGGGTGTTCGGGTTTTTTTTGAGCATGTGTTCTGACAGGTCTGGAGAGACCACTGACAAGGGTGCCTCCCCCGAATAATGAAAATCGCAGTACTAAGATAATGTGGGACTGGTTTTTTTATCCTTTGTTCAGGAGCAACGCCGCCGCCCCCGGAGTGACGCCCCCGCGGCGGATCAACAACAAAAAATTCTCACAAAACCAACTGACCCGCCGTGCCTCGGAGAGGCCCTGAGGCAGGGGACTGTCACAAATGTCAATGATTTTCTGGAAAAAAAAACATGATCAAGATTTCGCCTCCGGATTTCGAGAACTTAGTATTCAGATATGAATCAGAAATTGGCACCTCTCCATAACCCTTAAAGGATATATGCTGCCCCCCGCCGATTTGCTTACGCAGTGGATCTGCAACAAAAAATTCTCACAAAACCAACTGACCCGCCGTGCCTCGGAGAGGCCCTGAGGTGGGTGACATTCATAAATAATCATGATTTTCTGGAAAAGGACATGATCAGATCGCCATGCAAAGCTCGAATCATCATATCGGAAATAATCGGAAATTCGCAGATATCCTTACTCTAAAAGGGTAAACACCTGTGGTGGGATGCCTGGTTGAATTATCAAACAAAATATCCCGGGATTACCGGTCGCACTGATGATCCCAGCTTCCGTCCGATGATTTTTTCGGGATTTTCGGTAACAGCCGTGCTGCAAGTGCGGCAAGGATAAAGAAACAGATGGTAACCAGGACAATTGACCCCCCCGGTGCAAGGTCATACATGAATGACAACTGCAACCCGGCGACAACTGACAAGACTGCGACGCCGCATGCAGAGAACACGGTCTGCCTGAACGGCATCTTCAGTTGTATCGCGGCGGATGCCGGAATTACGATCAGGCTTGATACCATGAGCACGCCAACGAGCCTCATCGCAACTACCACGGTCAGACCGGTCAGGATCGTGAAAACAAGCTCCAGTGCCGACACCGGCAGGCCTGAGACTCTTGCAAACTCCGCATCAATGGTGATCCCGACCCATTCCTTCCAGAACAGCAATAGAATGCCGATGACGGTAACCCCGAGAGCTGCGGCAAGGTAGAGGTCGGTCTGGTTAATGCCGAGAATTGTCCCGAAAAGGAAGGACAGGACATCAACAGCCACATTGTGCGTTAAACTGATCATGATAATCCCGATGGCAAGCCCGGCTGCAAACATGATCGCTATTGCTGCATCCGAGGCCACTCGCAGTCTGCCGAGTGTGTGAATGCCCAGCGACCCGAGAACTACGCCGACTACCGCCGTGTATAAGGGGTAAATCCCCGTAAATAAACCCAGGGCAATCCCGCCAAAGGCCACATGACTCAGCCCGTCAGCAATGAGGGAAAGCCTCCGGAGGACGAGGAATACCCCGAGGCTCGAACACGTGACTGCGATGATCAACCCCCCAATCAGTGCACGGACTCCGAACTGGTAGGATAAAAACTCAAGGACCATGGTTCCGCTCTCAGGTAATTTTTCCTGCTGTTATCATCAGGTTCCACAGGCCTTCTGCATTCAGACTCGCTGAGGGACCATCATAGATCACCTTCCGCTGCAGGAATATGACCCTTTCAACGTGGGCTGCGAGATCGGGCAGATCGTGCAGGATCATCAGGACCGTGATCCGGTGCACTTTATTCAGGTGGCTGACAAGGGTATAGAATTCCTGTTTGCTCTGTGCATCGATACCGTTTGTGGGTTCATCGAGCGCGATGATGTGCGGTCTGCCGACAAGAGCACGGGCAATGAGGGTTCTCTGCTGCTGACCACCGGACAGATCGGAAAATAACTCATACTGCACATGATTGAGACCCGCTTCTGCGATAGCATTATCAACCGCCTCCCTGCTGTCGGAATTCATCCGTCTGAACAGCCCGATCTGGCCAAACGTTCCCATTTCAACGATCTCACGGGCCGTTACCGGAAATTGTTCCTGCCTGATAACCGGGTTCTGGGGAACATAGCCGATACAGGGCCTGCAGGGGCTCATCCCTTCGCATTCATCGATATGGCAGGCAAATGAAACGGTGCCCTTATCGGGTTTCAGGAGGCCGACCATGATCTTCATGAGCGTGGATTTTCCCGAACCGTTTGGCCCGGCAATTCCCACGATCTCCTCTTGGCATATCGAAAGAGATACATCTTCCAGTACTGGATTTGCCCCGTAAGCAAACCAGACATTGTTCAGGGTCAGACAGACCTTTTCGCTTCCCGGAAGAATCACTGGCATAGCATCGCTTTTTTCATTTCCTGCAGGTTATGTTCCATGATTGTTACATAATCGGTATCGCCCTCTTTTGAGGGACCCGACGGGAGCACCTCCATGGTGGTGAAGGAATACACAGGAATATCGAGTTCTTCTGATATCGATTTACTCAGGTCTTCTGCTTCATCCGGCTCCACGAGAATTCCCCTGACATTCTGTGCCTTCGCTTCTTCGATGATAGCAGCCATCTGTTTTATTGACGGCTGAGCATCGGGGCCTGTTGCAATCGGGATCTGAGTCAGGTTATACGTCGCTGCTATATAATCAAGGAAGGAGTGTGAGCTCAGGAATGTTCTGGTGGAACAGTTTGAAAACCCCGTCGTGTAGTCGGAATCGAGCTGCTTCAGTCGTTTTTCAAATTCCACAGCATTATTCTGGTAATCAGATGCATGTTCCGGATCTATTTCAGATAACTCCCGGGCGACGTGGGCTACGTAGTACCCGGTAAGCTGGGGTGATAACCAGAGGTGCGGGTCCCGGGTCATATCCGGGAAGCCGGGGTATCGGTTTTTCATCTGATCATATTCAGGTACCGATATAGCATCGGCAAAGGTCACGAGTTTTATGTCAGGGTTTGAAGAGGCTGCAAGATCTGCTGCCCAGGGTTCGAGAAACGGCCCGGCATAGAAGAAGATCCTTCCGTTTTTAAGCGCTACGGCATCGTTGGGTGTCGGTTCATAATCATGGGGATCTGCCCCGGGAGGAAGTATCTGGGTTATCGACAGGTGATCCCCGCCAATGGGTCCGACCAGGAGCGTGAACGGGCGAAATGACGTAATTACCTGAACCTTGCCCTCCTGGCCCGGTTGTCCCGGTACTGCTGAGCCGGATACACCGGGATCTAATGGGGATACCGCTGGTGAGCTGGTCAGGCAACCGCTTCCTGCGATTATTGCAATAACCATTGCCATGGCCAGTATTGTCAGAATCGTTGTGTAATGTCTTTGTGTCATCCGGATCAAAATTCCCCCCGGCATTCCGGTCTTTCCTGCAAATCTAATTCGTAGGTTCTGCTTATAATAGTTATGAGAATTTTGGGTTGTATCCAAAAATTACTTTATCACCATCGGATTTATCCCCCTGTCCGGAAGGGAGGGGACAACAAACGGTATTGAGAATGTCTCGTTCACAGGGGATATCCTTTTTACCGGCTCATCCTTCAAGGCAACTGTCATCGTGCGTAATATCCCCGCACACGCCTTTGTTCGGATGTCCCATGGCCCTGCACATCTGGTCTATTGCATCCTTTGATACGTAGCTTTCAAACCTTGAAGCCTCACGACACGCCTGCTCATGTGAAAGACCAAAATGAGTCAGGGCCAGGGCGAGGATCCTGTGCCTTTTTATCAGGAATTGTGCGGTAATCTTTCCTTTTTCTGAAAGAGATACCCCATGATAGGGTGCGTAAACCAGAAGTCCATCGCCGGCAAGCTCAGCCATCGTTTTTGTTATAGTTGATGGGTCTACACCGAACCCGTCGGCAATAGTATTTGTTTTCACTGGACCGCTTTTCCCGTTAATGAACTTGATGTAGTCGACCTTCCTTGGCGAAAGTTCGAATCCGGTATCTGTGCCCATACATACATGTGTACGATTTAACAAAAAAATTTTGCTGTGACACCAAAAATCTCAGTGCACCAGATGTACGGAATACAGGATCAGGCTCGTTTCCTTTACCAGATAAGCAATGATTCACTGATACGGCGGGGGCGTCCCTTTTTGGTGCGGCGCAGGTCATCGCAATAGTTGGATTGCCACTTCCCGAAATTACTGGAATTGTGGGATTTTCATCGGAAATCCTCAAAATATTTTTCTTACCGCTCTTTTTTGGGCTACGGCATGCAATGCCTCCGCCCCCGCCGCTGTGGCCCCACCCTTGGAGTGATAACTCCAGAGGAGGTAATACGATACACTCACAAAGCGGAGCGGTTCAGGCGGGCAGGCACTCTCCCTTCCGAAAACAGGAGATTCGTAATTTTTTGAAAACTCTGGGTTTCAACAAACCCAAAAAATTATTGTAGAGTTATATCGGCTTATAACCGAGAGCCTGCACAAGGGCGATCATTTCTCCAACCTGCTCTTCCTGCTCTGTTGTCAGCCTGCGGTTTTTCTGGATTAAACGCCCCATCCTGATAATCTGAAGACGCTGGTCATGGGAAAGTGATTCGGAATGACGGGCCCACTTGATCAGGCCCAGCCATTGCCTCCGGTTAAACGAGAAAGCAGGGCCGGGAACCATATCCGCATAGGTTTGAGTTTCAGGTACATCCTTATCCGGTTCTTCCACCCCTTCAGATTCATCAGAGACATCCCCTTCAGGTTCCGGATTTTCTTTTCCCGCCTCTGGATATACGAGCCCGGGTGATACCTCCTCTTCGGTTACGACAGGCGTTGGTGAAGGTTCATGAGCAGGCATTGACGCTGGTTCATCTTCTTCGAAAAGGTCATCAATGCCGGAAAAATTCTGATGGCGGGTGACCATTCCCGATAGTTTGTCTTCTGCGGAAGACTCAGGAGAAACAGGTTCATTTTCCGGAGATGGAGGGGTTTGTTCTTCGGTGTGACTTACCAGCTCCAGGGAATGGGGTGCAGACTCAATTTTCACGGGAAGAACCGGCTCTTTTGCAACAATTTCCTGCACCTCCGTTTTCTCGGGTACGGCCTGATCTGCCTGCGAGAGGGATTGCTCCAGCCGCTGTCGTTCCAGGACGGCAGCCTCAAGACGTTCGTCACTGGTCATGTGGTCCTCCCATTCGTCGGCAAGCGCAGTTCTTGCCTGTTCAAGCTCGAGGGTGAGGGCCCGGACCTTCTGCTCAGCCTTCACCTTTTCCTCGTTCAGGACGCTTACCTCTTCTTCCAGGGATTTTTGCAGGTTACAGACAGTTTCGAGATCTTTTTTAAGATTCTGGAACTTTTTTGCCCGTTCCTGTTCCTGGTTGTCCCGCTCTTCGGTCAGTGTCTGAAGTTCCTCTTCCAGTTTTTTCTTCTCCCGGACTGCGATATTGGACTTCTCTTCAGCGATCCGGCGGCTTTTTTGTTCGTCTTCAAGTCTTGCTTTGAGCGAATTCAGCTCCTCAGAAGAGCTACGGAGATCCTCTTCATAGCGCTGGCGGTTCTGCTCGACTGCTTTCAGGTTTTCGTTTGAGGTCCGGTAAAGGCGCTGCTCAGTTTCAAATTCTCCCTTTAAGCGTTCAAGTTCGCCGGTAAGCAGCCGGATCTGTTGTTCGTAATATTCCCTGCCGCTTGTGGCCGTAGCCAGCTCCTTTGCATAAGCCATATTCTGCGTTTTTGCATAAGCCAGATCGCGTTCGAGCATTCGCCGGCTTGCAAGCGTTTCGTCGAGATCGTGTTTTAACCGTATGAATGTCGTTTTGTACGACTCCATATCCGTTTTAACCTGATCTTCAGTTTTTTCCTTTTCAAAGACCGCGGCGGCGAGGGTTTCCCTGAGTGACTGAAGCTGGCTTTCTTTCTTTTCGAGTTCTTCTTTTACCTGATCCAGTTCAGTCGTCAGGGAACTCACCTGTTGTCCGGATTCCTCTTTCCCCCGGGACACGAGGGCCAGTTCGTCTGCATATGTCCTGGCCTGCGTCTTCGCGGCGTCAAGATCCGCTTCAAGTGCGGAACGGGCCGCAGCAGCCTGCGTGAGTGCCTGGTTCAGATCTGCAACCGACGTATCGTACGAAACCTGGGTTGTTCTCACCTGTTCTTCGGTTTTTGTCTTTTCCGCAACAGATTCCGCAAGATCCCTTTCCAGTGATTTTATCTGGTTCTCTCTGGTTTCAAGCGAGGAGCTGGCGGTCCTGTATTCTGCCTGAAGGGCGCCCAGCTGCTCATTAAGATTACTGATAGTGGACTGAAGGGATGATTCCCGTTGTTCATTTTCCTGCCTGAGTGATTCCAGCTGTTCCTGCCGGGAAATCCGCCCGCTTCTCTCGGCCTCCAGTTCTTCTTTCAGCTGTGCCAGATCCGCAACCTTCAGCTGGATGGTCTGGTCAAGAGCAGTGATTTTATCGTTAAGTTCCCGTTCGGATTGTGCTCTGGCCTGCATCAATGCCCGGATTTCCTGCTCTGCAGAATTCAGCCGGGATTTGTCGGCCTCGAACGCAGATTTCAGGTTTTCATGTTCAGGCATAAGCGAATTCAGGGTCTTTTCTGCCAGATCTTTTTGGGCACCCATCTCCGCGAGGGTGGTCTCCAGCGAGACACGCCTGGTCTTTTCTTCTTCAAAAGCAGATTTCAGGGTTTCATGTTCAGGTATGAGTGCATTCAGGTTCCTTTCTGTCAGATCTTTTTGGGCACCCATCTCCGCGAGGGTGGTTTCCAGCGAGACACGCCTGGTCTTTTCTTCTTTAAAAGCAGATTTCAGGTTTTCATGTTCGGGCATAAGCGAATTCAGGGTCTTTTCTGCCAGATCTTTTTGTGCGCCTATCTCCGCAAGGCTCGCCTCCAGCGAGATACAATGGGTTTTTTCTTCTTCGAACTCCTTCTGGACAGAGTCTAATCTCACTTTTGCGGTGTCGATCTTGGTTAACAACCCGGAGACCTGTTGGCGGAGAGCGTCAGTTTCCGAGAGGTGAAACGATTCGATCTCCTCTTTTTCCCGGAGCAGGGTACGGATGTTTTCATCTTTTTTGGCGACGAGAGCCGTATTCTCTTCAAGTTTTCCGGTAAGAGTCCTGATCTCTGCAGTTTTTTGAGCGAGGGCCCGTTCCTTATCCGTACCTTCGCTGCTCAATGCGACAATTTTCTGATCCTTCTGTTTGACAGTGGCAGTCAGGAGATCGATAACACAGGTATGTTCGGTGACACTTTCTTCGAGAGTTGCAGCAGATTCGGTCAGCCTTTGAATTTCCAGCTTCAGTTCAGACAGCTCAGATGACTTGTTGACCGCAATCTCGAAAGAGGAGAGGAGAAACTCGAGGATTTTGCGCCGGCTGGCGGAAACGACGTAGATCCGGTCGTCATGGTTGATTTTGAACTGCGTTTTGATAAGTTCGGGAGTCTGCCGCTCCACAGGTGTTGATAGCATGGTATCTATCAAGGAGAGGCGGTAAGGAAGGTCTGAGGGATACGCGAGGAAGTTATCTGCGTTACAATCGAGGACATTCAGGAGATCCGCGAGTGTGGATGCGCTGGTAAAAATCAGGACCGGGATGACCCAGAGATCACCATCTGCCTTTATCCTGCGACAGACCTCGAATCCGTCTTCCACGGTCGTCGTATCGCAAATCAGGAGGTTTGGTTTTCCTTCATGAAGTATTTCCAGCAGGCGTGTACTGTCAGAAAAGAGGGTGATCCGGTATCCTTTCTCTTCCAGATGCTCCGTCAGCTGCGGGGCTATTGATTCACTGATACTTAAAACGAAAATATCGATCATACTCTCGTTTCTATCCAACGGTGGCTCATTCATCGCAAATCTCCCTTACTCGATTAAAAGCTCAAGAAATTATATACTTGTTTATATGTTCTCCTATACTCAATTATAGCATTTCTGGTCAAAAGGGACAAACCAATGGCTGATTAATGATAAAACTGCATTCATGCATACTTAATGAAAAGAAACTTACGAAAAACAATTTTCCTGTGCTCATCCCTTCACAACTGGAATGGTATCAGGTTTTGCCAGGTTTGCTGTAAAAAAAAATTAGAGCAAACTACCGGTTTGGCAATTTTTTTCCGGGAACTCACTCAGGATTTGTCCTTCACAACACTCTTTGGTGGATTTTGCAATGCCTCATCCCCGCCGTTGTAGCGACCCCCCATAATGCGAGAGAAGTGGATCCTTTTATACAGATTCGGGTATGTTAAAAAAAATACATTTTATTTATTGTAGTTCAGTTGTATCAATCAATTTTACGTCACAGTATGATAGTTATTTTTGGTGTTTCATAAGCGGTTTACCCAAAAATAATAATCTGGTATACTATACGAGGGGATCGGGCTGGTTATCGCCAAGGGCCGGTAATCGGGTTGGTTTGACCAGGACCTGCTCGTCTGACTGCCGGATCTTTTCAAGAATCAGCAGTTTCCCCTTCCGGGTCATGGCAAAAATCGGGATCGTAACACCGGCCTGGAGAAGGGCCGCGGCCCCGGCAATGTCACGGATAGACCGGGATGCACATGAGGTGACAAGGTCCGAAGCTGAAACGAGCACTTCGGCATCTTCACGGGAGAGCCCGGTAACATGGACTGCAAAGATGAAGGTATCGGGATGTATCCTGCGAATTGTTTCTGCAATCCCGGGGTCCGCAACCGTGACAGCAATGTTCCGGAACCCTTCTGCCACTGCAAGTGCCACACCCGCCAGCTGATCGATCCGTGCATCCTCACGGTCAAGGACAAGTCCACCGCCCTGCTCAATCCGCTCAATAACCGTTGTATGGGGAGATGTTTTCACAAGCCCGGACATCCTGCCCCCGATTCCCTGCACCATTTCGGGTTTTGTCGCAATGACCGTACCGGCGCCATCACATGCAAGAACAACCGCATCGATAAGACCAGCACGAAGACCGAAACTTAATAACTCCGAAGCCCCGAATCCGACAAATTCACGGGAATCCCACACTTCACGGTCCGGCACGCACATGCCGAACGCCTGTATCCGGTGCTCAATGTTTGCCTTTATGGCACCTTTTGTTATTGCAGGAATCGGGAGAGCGAATCGTTTTGCCAGAGGACAGTCGGAAATCTGCGGCTCCCCGACTTCAACGACCCTGCCGTCCCTGATCACAATGCGACTCCTTCCAATCGCCTCAATGATGTGCTCGTCACTTTTTTTGACCATATGTGTCCATCCTGAGAATAGAGATACAGGATTATTTTGATTCTCCGGTTTAAGGAATATTGCACACCTGCGAAACCAGCCCGTTCCATCCCGTCCAAACAGATATGACGTTCCAGTGCCGATGAGAGTACATGAATGCAGTATCACGGTACCCTGAGATCGATATGGTCCGCGGTATCGCGATACTTATGATGGTTCTTTTTCACACCGTTTTCGATCTCAGTTTTTTCGGGGTTTCCCCCATTGAGGTTTCGACCGGATTCTGGAAATATTTTGCATTTTCAACGGCTACACTCTTCCTTCTTGTCGTCGGAATATCCCTGACTATGAGCCATGCACGGGCTTCAGCTTCCTTATCAGGATATCGGCTGGCACAAAAATTCCTCTGTCGCGGTGCCGGTATCTTCCTTCTCGGACTCCTTGTCACAGCGGGCACCTGGCTGTACCTTAAGGAAGGGTTCATCGTATTCGGGATCCTGCACCTGATTGGCATTTCCGTCATGATCTCCCCACTTTTCTTTCGGTTTAAGGTGTTCAACATTATTCCGGGTCTTTTTTTCATCGTAATCGGTTTTTTCCTGACAACGGTTTCCGGTCCGGTCTGGCTCCTGCCTCTCGGCGTCCACCCGGCAACCTTCTGGTCGGTGGATTACGAACCGGTCTTTCCCTGGACGGGAATTGTCCTCGTAGGCATGGGTCTTGGCGAATACCTCTATCCGGGTGGCGTGCGGAAATTTTCTCTGCCAAGTATCCCTGCATTTTTTATCCGGCCCCTTGCGTTCCTGGGACGGCATTCACTCATTATATACCTTGTTCACCAGCCAATTCTCATACTCCTGCTTGCGGCTGTTTTTGGAATTGCATTGATCTGATTCCGAATCTGAATGGTTATCAGGAACCTTTGAGTAACCATGTGAGATTACTGAAATGATCAACGGGTCGGTCTAATATCAAGGCATTTTCAGAATGGAACTATAGATATTGTGAGGGTTCCCCGCCTCAGGGCCTCTCCGAGGCACGGCGGGGCAGATGGATGATTACAGAATTTTTCAGGTTCGTGAAAAACCATGTATCTGAATAAATCCCTCTTTGGGCTCATGAGATTGCCCCTCCGGTGAATCACCTTTAAAAACTGATCAATTGTTTTTAAGTAAGAATGTGTATTTCTGCCCATTATCATGTATGAAGACTCAGTCGCCTCGGGACTTCTCCGAGGACATGGCGATCCAGGGAAGTTTTTGTGGAGTAACAATCTCATCTGATCCGCCGCGGGGGCGTCCCTTCGGGGGCGGCGGCGTTCATCCTTTATCGAACGAAAAGAGCCGTCAATTCCTGATTTTCTGAATGCTGTGATTTTTTATCGATTGGATTGAAATTTTAATTTGCATACTTTTTTATCAACAAAACTTGAAAAACAGTGCCGGAAGCGATGAGACGTTACCCGGATCTCACTCCACAAACATCGGGACGTCCCTCATTTCCCCGACATCAAACAGTCCCCGGTTCGTGATCCTCAGTTCCGGGATAACGGTGAGTGCAAGGAACGACAGATACATGAAAGGATCGTCAACACACCCCATCTTTTCGGTGGTGTCGCGCAGATCCTTCAGTCGTTTGACAACTTTGTCGTACGGCAGGGTTGACATAAGCCCTCCGCAATCGAGAGGAAGTACGGTCTTTGATTCCCCCACAACAGCTACCATCGCACCCCGGGACCTGATGACTTCATTAATCCCCAGCAGGATTTCCCTGTCACTTGCTCCCACGGCAATAATATTATGGGCATCATGAGAAATGCTGGACGCTATTGCCCCTCTGTTCAGCAGGAAGCCGTGGACAAGTCCAACACCGCACGCCGTTTCATGGTACCGGTTACAGACTACCACTTTCAGAATATCCCGTTTGAAATCAGGTATGTCCCGTGCTGAAACAGGGAACTGCAGTGACCGGGTGAGAATCTGATGGGGGACAAGCCCGATTACCCGTGCATTGCCAGATCCATGGATCCGGATATCATCGACCCCGGGGATTTTGGAGAAGAATGCCGGGACAAAGGGTGGCACTGGCACACGCACGGGGTCAGCAATCTCCTTTCCCTGTACATAGACTGTTTTTACCCTGAGACTTTGCGGGTTATCGACGACACAGAAATCCGCCCTCCTGCCCGGAGTCAGCGCCCCGCGGTCGGACAGCCCGAACCGTTCTGCGGCTGAAAGCGTCGCCATCCGTAAGGCAAGTTCCGGTTTGAGCCCGCATTCCACGGCACGCCGTATGCAATGGTCGATATGCCCTCGCTCAAAAAGCGTACCGGCATGACAGTCATCTGAGCAAAAGCAGCACCGGGAGACCGTTTCCGGCGTTACCAGGTCGATAAGATCGGCAATATTTCGTTCGGTTGATCCTTCCCGTATGAATATGTACATCCCGCGCCGGAGTTTTTCTTCTGCCTCGTCCAGCCGGGTACATTCATGGTCGCTCTGCAGACCTGCCAGGATATACGCATTGAGATCATTTCCTGTAAGCAGGGGAGCATGCCCGTCACGGACAGAACAGAGCTGGAGTTTTTCCAGAACTGAGGGATCTGCGGCAAGGACGCCGGGAACGTTCATCATCTCCCCGAGTCCAAGGATGCCACGACGGTCTGCGTATGGCCTGAGATCACGGGCCGTGAGTATCGCACCACCCACATCTTCTGGCGTTGCAGGAACACAGGACGGGAGAAGGTACAGAATATCAATATCCGCCCCCTCCCGCTGGTCAAGCATGAAATCAATTCCCCGTGAACCGGCAACATTCGCAATTTCATGCGGATCGGCGATAACGGTAGTTGTGCCGTGTCGGACGACCAGGCGGGCATATTCGCGGGGTGTAAGGAGCGAGCTTTCGATATGGACGTGGGCATCGATCAGCCCGGGGATAATACATGAACCCCCGAGATCGTATTCCTTTATTCCTGAATAGTTGCCTATGCCCAGTACCAGACCGTCCTTAACCGCAAGGGTGCCCTGCTCCCACTTACCGTTAAAAGGATTGAATATCCGTGCGTTCCTGAAAATGGTATCTGCCGGCATCAGGCCCCGGGCTGCTTCCAGCAGTTCCTGCAGGCAGGGACCCGTCACTTACACCACAATATCCCGGATTACCGCGGTCTTCCGTTCGCCATTCTGGATCAGGTACATTTTGAATTTATAGGTTCCGGGTGCGAGCGGTGCCGGAATCAGGACCGCATTGTCACCTGTTTTTAATCTCGCCGCCCCCATAATTACCGAATGTTCCTGCTGGGTAAGACCCGTCACCCGGTATATCGTGACCTGTACAAATGCATCTGAAGGTTCATCCGGATTATTTATATTCGCAGTAATGTTGTTACCAGAGTAGCCGACATCGCCGATACTCGATGATACGCATCCGCACAGGAATAGGAAAAGAACCAGAAGAGCTATTCCGCAGGCAGGTGACCTGACATGTGCGAACATTATTCAAATGTAAATTCTCCGGGATTTAAACCTTGGTATGCCTGGCTCATTTGAGTTTTCTCTTTCATCAATCGTCATTTTATAAAAATGTGAACGTGAAATCTATCCATGTGAACCTCCCCTGAACATCTGCAGGTATCCGGTACTAAAAAATCCCGTCATTTTCTATCCATTGTGAAGAACAGGCGATTGCACCTGAGCTCAAGTCACGGACCGTTGAACATAGACCAACTCCAGTTTCATAGATTTCTGGAAATCAGGCTCGGTTGAAACGGGCATAAACGGGAATAGTTCTCACCCCCCTCATGAAAATCATTAAACCTTGTAATTCTATGAGGGCTCCCCGCCTCAGGGCCTCTCCGAGGCACGGCGGGGCAGTGCGGTGTTTACAAATATACTTATAGACACTGATCCGTCGCGGGCGCGTCCCTCGGGGGCGGCGGCGGTCATCGCAAATGAAGAAGCAGAATCGAACATTAAAAGGATTATTATACAGATTTACAAAAACTGCTCTCGTGAAATTATCATTTTATCGAAGTTTTCGGATCTTTGCCCCGGCCACGACTGCTGCATCCCCAGATCTGATATCTGTGGAAATCCGTGGCAGCCTGATTACACATTACTCATGTAACATCGGGCTTTCTGCAGAGTCAAAAAAACGCTTGTCTCGGACGGAAACCGCTTAAAAATGGAATGTCTGGCGGGTTTCAGATCTTTTCCACGGTTACCCGCACACGGTCACCGGCTTTCACGACGTGGCCTTTCGGGATATCAATGTTGAACCACAGGGAATTCGGGTTATCCTGCGTCGGGTCCTGGGACATCAGGCAGTCCTTGTAGTCATTGATGTCGGCGACGAATTCTATCTCGGATTCAAATTCCAGGATTTTTGCCATGATAAAAAATAGATACCGGGCTTAGATGGCCCTCGGCGTGACCATCCACGTCGTGCTGTTCGAATAGCTCCAGCGGATTATGTCGAGTTCCTTGCAGATATCTGCAAGGATCGCCATATTCGTTCCAACCTCTTTTGGTGATAACCCCAGTTCCTTGGCAATATATTTTGATTTAAAGTAGTGCTTGCCCTTGGTTATACCTGAGTTGAGGTATTGAACAATTTTGTGCTGGGTCTCGTTATACGTTTCACGTAATTTCTTTGTTGTAGACATGTTATGCCTCAGCATTTAAATCTCATTTAGATCATTTGGTATTTATATATAACTGATTCTGCAGGTTATGTATAGGTCATTATTGCTTCTCTGCACTTGTTTTCTGGCTGGAAAGAATATATCTGGCACGCAGATTACCCTGAATGTTGTGCCCGCGATTAATGCGCATTATAAACATTTTGCAGTAAATTTCATAAAATTCTTTCAAAAATGTGGCAGTTTTCATTTTTGTATCTGTGCCTCACCTATTTTGCTGATAAGTGCCTCGAGCACCACATCACGCATGCCTTCAACAAATTTTATGCTGCCCACTACCAGGTGACCTCCACCGCTGATGCCCCCGCCGGGAATCTCGTTCCTGAGTTCCCGGACCATACGGGGGATGTTCATGAGAACCCCACGTGACCGGAGTACAGCAAAGTCCGGACCAAACCCGATGGTTACCACCGGTTTTCCTGCATGCTGCCGGCAGAGCCGGTCATGGACTTCACCGGAAGTCTTGCCAGGAGGGGGAAACGTGAACTTGTGCGCATGGATTTCCACATCAATGAGGAAAAGATGCGCCTCGTTCCCAAGTACTCTGGGGACAACATGGGGCATGCAGGCACTCATCTGGTCCTCGATCATCGTATTTGCCCCTTCTACCAGGAGTGCCACAAGTTTCCGGTAGCGTTCAGGATTCCCGGTCAGGTTCAGGATATCCTTGATGATCTCCCTGCCGTCATTGAACCGTAACCAGAACTGTTCATAATCCAGGGCAAGGGCAATATCCTTGCAGGCCTGTTCGGGATACTGATCCCGGACAAGGGCGAGGAAGAGGGCACGTTCCGGAGCTTCACTCCGGTCGCCGACTCCCGCTACTGCCGGCAGGTGACGGATGAGGGATTCGATTTTCGGATTAATCAGCCGGGCGATTTCGGTTCCCAGCATGCCCGCCGTAATACCGAAGTCTCCCCCGACATGGTAGGGATTGACATGTGCTTTGAGGTACTTGTCTATCGTGCCGTCAGGGTGGTGATGGTCGATCACGACAAAAGGGATGTCATATACGCTTGCGATCTTGTATGCAGGTTCATCCTCCTCGGTAGATCCGTTATCGGTGAGGAGAACCAGCGGCATTTTCTGACCATACCTGATATGGTCCTTCAGCGAAAAATCAAGGTCACGGGTGATATCTTCAATCTCATAAAACGGGGCTTTCGACGGAGCCCGTTTGAAGAGGAAGTGATCCGCATCAAAGTCACCCCCGCTCTCCCTGATAAGGGAGACAACGGCCTGCTCTATTGCCACTGCCGAACAGATCCCGTCAGCATCAGCGTGATGACGAAGGATAATAGGCTGGGACGTGAAGATCGCCTTTCTGATTATTTTTGCGACCTTTTTCATTTCAGGGCGGAGTCTTTCCATGACCTCGCTTTGCACGAGCAGGGGTATGTCATCGGGTTCCGATCGTGCATCCAGCGCTTTTTCTATCCGGATTTTAACCGCAGCTGCATCTTCATCCCGAAGGATTGACAATGAATCGACTTCGATTTGCAGCTGGTTGTTGCGCATCATCACTTCGCCGATGATTTTGACTATGTCGTCCAGTTCGGCTTCCGGGTATGCCCGGACTCCGGCTTCGACAAATGCTGCTGCATTCTGAGTCCCGGTCTCATCCACAATAGTAAATATTGTCGGACCGCTTGTCTGTTTGATCTGGGCGATCTCCCCTTCGATTGCGACGGTCTTTCCGACTTTGCTCGTCAGGTCCGCGATATTCACGGTCGTTGACTTGCGGTCGACGTTCTGCACCTGATACACCTGGACAAGGACCTCTTCCAGATCAATATTGCCGTTCGGGCGGATCTGGCGAACCCTGACGAGGATAGGATCCCGTTCCTTATGTTCTGCCTTGATATTGCTCTTGTGCACCAGACCCTTGATACGGTCGTTGATCTGGGCAAACATCCCGAACGTTGCAAAACCCTGTACTTTTGCCTGGTATATCTTTCCTTCTTCCACATCGGAGAGGTCGCATCCTGCGCCGAGCCGATAGACTATGACATCGTTATTTTCCATATTTTTTTCTCACCACACACAGCGAAGCGTATCTGGTGCCTGCATGGGTGATCTCTCCATGCGGCAACGTTGCATAACGAACCAAAGCTGATGGAATATCATTGGGTGTAGTGACGTTTAAGTCCATGGTATCAGGCATCACCTGCTACGATACCTGCTGTGGTACCATTATGAGTTCCGAGTTCCGGTCCCTTCATGTTATTCAGGGCAAAGCACATTGAAGCGACAAAAACTCATTCTTATTGAATATTACGTGCTCACTTCAGACGCTCCCGGGGACTCGCCATTGGCTCGTCCCCGCCGCTGCGGCGTCCCCAATTTGCGATAGTCTTCAAGAAGGAACAATAGAGAGCAATCGAAGGAATCCCCTGACAGGAACTACAGAGTTATCCCAGACTCAGGGCATGTCAAGAGAGGAGGACAGGATCGTCTCTCCTTTGATGTTAATCCGTTTTTCAGGTTCAGTGGGAATTGAACTTTTTTCAAACTGAATTCGGGAACACTTACCCTGGTAATGATCGCTCATTATTACCGTGCAATTGTAGTGACTAACAGGGTATTGCAACGGCTCAGTAGAAATCCGCAAAATATTTTTCTTAACGCTCTTTGGGGGCTACGGCATGATTGCCTCCGCCCCCGCCGCTGTGGCACCCCCTGGAGCGATAACTCCAGAGAAGGTAATAGGACACAATCGCAAAGCGCAGGGGCGGTTCGGGGGGACAGGCACTGTCCCCTCCGTAAATTGGTGCGTTACCATTTGTTGAAAACTTATGGTTTCTACGAAGCCATTGCAACTTTCATTTAAAAAAAATAATGAAGGAGTTTTGAGAATCCGGCTAAATCTCATCCCGGAACCCGATTTCAATCATATCAAGATCATCGGGAGCGATAATGGAGCCGGAAAATTTTTTCTTTGCATCGCCGATGTGTGCCTGAGCATCCGGGTATCGTGAACTGGTATGCACAAGGGCGAGGATCCGTGCGTTGAGCACCGTTGCGGCCTCACCTGCCTGTGCAGCGGTCGCATGGTAAAACTCTGCTCCCCGCACTGCTTCAGACTCATCATAGGTTGCATCATGGATCAGGANNCGGCCCGGTCGTGAAGTGCCCATGACCTGTTCGGGCCGGATTTCACGGGCATCATCACCAGATCCCAGGCGTATGGCCTCTCCCCGCTGCAGCCTGCCAAAGAGCGGGCCGGGAGGGACACCCAGTTCAATTGCACGCTCGCGATTGAA
>DADT01000042.1:49253-49417 GCA_002495065.1 Methanoregula sp. UBA471
AGCGCAGGAAGCCCGTGTCTGGCAGCAAATGCAGTAACCGTATAGCCGTCAAACCGCACCCAGGAACCATGACCCAGTTCGACAGACTCCAGGGTGAACTTCAGGTTGAACCGCGCGACCTGCCGGAGGATCGTGACACATTCATGCACCCATTCCGGGCCGTA
>DADT01000042.1:49491-58880 GCA_002495065.1 Methanoregula sp. UBA471
GCATCATCTGCTGCTGGGCACCTTCACCGCAGTCAAAAAGGAGCGTATCAGACCCATGGCGGATCATGATACAGGGCGGGTTGCGCAGGGGAGTCGGGAGCGCCCCTGCAGTGCCGAGAAAGTAGACCTGGAGTGTCTCGCCGCTCATTGAAAATATCTCCTGAATACCGCGAGACTCTTCTTTGCCTCCTCAATTGATCGTCCCTCGATGACCACAATGCCGTTGTATTTTTCGGCAATCGTCTTTCCGACTGCCGGCCAGGGAATAGTCCCGTCACCCAGTGCGAGGTGCTGATCAGACATGCCGTTGTTGTCATGGATATGAATGTGATGGGCTTTGTCCACGTGCCGGAGAAAATTATCAACATTCCCGATGGTGTTGGCATGCCCGAAATCAAAGGTCATTCCGATGCCCTCAATTCCTTCGGTCATTCCTATCAGCTCGTCGGGAACACGGCAGAGGAATTCCTTAATACCGATCATATTTTCAAGACAGGCAAGTACGGAGTGCTCCTGTGCATATTTCCCAATCTGCCTGAGCGCTTCCTTCTGGAGATCCCAGACCTTCTGTGGCATCAGTTTGCCGACAGGAGACAGGTAACCGGGATGGATGGTAACCCGGTCGGTGAGCTCTGATGCATGCTTGATACAGGTGCAGATCTGTCGTATCGATTCATGCCAGATCGGATCGTTGAGCGTGGCAAGGTTCAGGTCACCGTAAGGTGCATGAACCGTCACGGTAAGTCCTGTAGCTGCGATCATCTCCTCAATTTTAGAAAAACAGGCCGGGTTATCGAGCCGGTAGTTGCCATCGCAGACAATTTCCCAGCCCTCGTATCCTGCATCCCCGATACCATACACCCAGGAGATATCTTCCCAGACCTTTGCAGATGAGGAAAAATAGGGTTTGAGTGTCATGGATCGCTCCGGATCCCGTCAAGGAGTTTGTGCACGGCCACAGAAAATTCATCGAGAGTACCGTTGTTCTCTATCCGGAGGTCAGCCAGTTCCAGAGCCCTGCCAAGACCCCATCCAAGCTCCCGTTCGTCCCGGGTGCAGAGTTCCCCTGCGGTCTGGAAATCATCCGAACGGCCCCGTGCCACAACCCGCGACAACCGGTTCCCGAATGAAGAATCGATCCTTACCAGCGTGAACCCGGGGAAAACCTTTTGGAACAGCTTCACCTCAGCGTCTCCCCGGATGCCATCGATGAGGACAAGCGGGCCTGTCTGGCGCCCGACTTCCGGTATGCAGAGCTGCCCGATCGCATCCATGCCCCGTTCCACTCTGAGCCGGTTTGCCGTGGCTCCGAAATTGGTATCAGTAGGTTCCAGTCCTGACGCTTTCACCGCGTTCCGGATCATATCTCCCATGACAACAACGGGTATACCCATTTCGGACGCGATCCTCGCAAACTCGCCTTTTCCGCTTGCGGGCATACCGACAACTCCAATCACTTTCATGGACCCTCTCTGCCTTTATAGATAATTTCTCCCACTTCGCGCGTGCGTATCCTGACCTTTCTTCCCAGTTTGTCCGCAATCCGTTTAATCTCATCCAATGTCAGAGGATGATAATTTTCCTGGAGTTGCCGCTTTCTTTCCCTGTATTCCCCTTCTGTCATGTTCAGGGGGAGAGTTGTCAGCCGTAAAATTTTGTGTTCACCCTGCTGGAGGACAAGAGGTATCTTACCAGTAAGTTTTGAAATTTCTTCAATGTATTCTTCATTTTCGTAAAAAATGGTAATTACAACCTCGAATTCCGTAAGAATATTTCTGGCGTAGGCATTCTTACAGAGAGTAAAAGATTTACGGACATTTCTCTCGTAATTTTCAAAATTAAAACCGCTTTCCTGTTGACCTGAATACCCTTCAAAGCGCGACTTAAAGTCCAGTGCAACTTTATCAACCAGTCGTTCTTCAAGTAACTGCCCCAGCGTGTCAGGAAACAGGCCATTTGTCTGAATGCCGACATCAAGGTTAATCCCTTTTGCATACCGGGCCAGTTCCACCAGAGCTTCCCGTTGCCTTGTTGGTTCCCCTCCGGAAAACATAACGCCGCTGATATAGGGTGATGAGGAGGTAATCATCTCCTTGATCTCTTCCAGATCCCGAAAATCTTCTCCGGTAAGAATACCTTCGTTCTGGCAATAGGAACACCGTATCGGGCAACCCCGGAAAAAAACTGTACAGACCGCCCGCCCTCTCCAGTCTATCGTTGAGAGAGGGATAAAGCCCCCGAAATTCATGTGAATGGTCCATCACCGTGTTGTTTTTATCTTAGAGATTGTTGAGAAGTATTTGTTCATGCCGGGTAATCGCTCTCTACAATTATGACTACAATCCCATAATGCTGGCGATACAACTTATGGAACAGGACCAGAAAAAAAGTATTGATCAAAACTGGAAATGCCGGTTGACGATCTTGATCGCGCAGTAATCCCCGCACATGGTGCAGGCATCGGAATCTGCAGGCATCCGTTCCTTCCGGATCGCCCGTGCCCGGGGTGCGTTGATGGCGACGGCAAACTGGCGTTCCCAGTCAAGGTCGCGGCGGGCATGTCCCATTTCGAGGTCTGCCTGGCGGGTCTTTTTGAGCTTGATCATATCCCCGACATGAGCAGCGATCCGTGAACTGATCACACCTTCATAGACTTCAGCCGGAGTCGGGAGTGCAAGATGTTCCGCCGGTGTCACATAACAGATAAAATCAGCCCCCAGTGAGGATGAGATTGCGGCGCCGATAGCAGCAACCCGGTCATCATACCCGGGAGCGATATCCGTGACAAGAGGTCCGAGCATGTAGAATGGCTTGTTATTGGTCACACGCTTCATGAGGGTGACGTTTGCCGCAATTTCATCGATAGGTACATGCCCTGGTCCTTCAACAATCACCTGCACGCCCTCGTTATGTGCCTTATCGGCCAGCTCAGCATTGATGAGAAGCTCCTGGACCGCTGCACGGTCGGTGGCATCATGAACAGCGCCTGCCCTCATGCCATTTCCCATCGAGAGTGTTACCTCGTGTTCCTTCATGATCTCGAGCAGGTAATCGAATTCGGAATACAGGGGGTTCTCTTTTTCATTGTGGAGCATCCACGCGGTCATGAATGCCCCGCCACGGGAGACCAGTCCCGCATGCCGGCCCTGGTTTCTGAGACGCTTGACCGTCTCCCAGTTAATACCGGTATGGATCGCCATGAAGTTGGTGCCCAGTTTTGCCTGTTCTGCTGTTATCCGGAACAGGTCATCTTCCTTCATATTGACGACAGCGCCGTCTTTCCGTGCCGCTTCAATAAATGCCTGGTAGAGGGGAACGCAGCCGACAGAGAGTTCGGTGCTGGCGATAACCTGTTTTCGGATATCGATGAAATCCCCGCCTGTTGAAAGTTCCATTAAGGTATCTGCCCCGGCAAGTTCTGCCAATCGTGCCTTTTCCAGTTCCTCGGGAATATCCACAATATCCGAAGATGTGCCGATGGATGCATTGACCTTCGTACGCAGTCCTTCGCCAATGCCGCAGATTTTGACCTTCCGATACGGAGAAACGGGGATGACGATGTGTCCTTCTGCCACTCCGCGCCTGACAAAGTCTTCTGTAACTCCTTCCTGCGCTGCAACGATCTTCATCTCTTCAGTGACGATACCATTCCTGGCATCTGTAACAATACTCATACCATACCCGTTGCCATAAAGACAAGATAAAGGCTCGGTTTTTTAATTCTGAACTAAATCTGGCTTGTTATGGAAACAAGTAAAGTTGAGTTGCGCTAAGTAAGAAAATATTTGTATCCTGATGTGTCACCGTCTGAAAATTTATAATGAAATCTGTTCTCCATCCGGGTTACAAAAAAAGAGCAGGCATACCCCGGAAGCATATTAACCACCCTGCGGCTAAAGGAAAAGTGTTAATGCAAAGACCTTGCCGTGGTCTGAACTATCCCTGTGGCACCTGCAAAAATCCCCACGTTTGTTAAGAGATTGTAGCGGTTGCCGGAAGGCGGTACCGTGGTGGCAAAGGACTCGTGGAACTGGGAGGATATCCGTGCCCGTGCCCGGCACGCAATTATTGGCGCGAAAAAAAACGTTGAAGATCCCGGCATATTTCACAAGATTGCACTCTTTCCTCTTCTGGCCTGGATCGGATTGGGGGCTGACGGAGTTTCATCCTCCTCATACGGACCTTCGGAGGCCTTCGTCGCCCTTGGTGATTACACCTATCTTGCGGTATTCCTTGGTCTGGGAACAGTGCTTACCGTCTTCATTATCTCGTATGCGTACAGCCGCATCATCGAACATTTTCCCAGCGGCGGGGGCGGGTACATTGTCGCCAACCATACCATCGGGGAGCGTGCAGGGGTCGTCTCGGGTAGTGCCCTTCTGATCGATTATATGCTGACGATTACGGTCTCAATTGCAGCATGTGCTGAAGCAATTTTTTCTTTCCTGCCGTATTCGTTCCAGCCGTACAAACTCATGGTTGCCTGCCTGCTCATCCTTATCCTGATTGAGATGAACCTGCGGGGAGTAAAAGAGTCGGTCACGATACTCGCTCCAATCTTTCTTGTTTTCATCGGGGCGCATGCCCTGCTGCTGGGCTATGGTATTCTGGCCCATGCCCCCCAGATCGCCCCGGTTGCTATTGGAATACAGGAAGGACTTTCCCGCGATATTGCAGCGATCGGTTTTATCGGGGTGCTGGCAATTTTCCTGCGGGCGTATTCACTGGGTGGTGGCACCTATACCGGGATTGAAGCAGTCGCCAACGGGATGCAGATTATGCGCGAACCCCGGGTGAAGACTGGGAAGCGGACAATGCTCTATATGGCCGTCTCCCTTGCCGTCCTTTCCTCAGGCCTCCTTGCCTGCTACCTTCTCTGGAATGTCCGGCCTGTCCCGGGCCAGACCCTGAACGCAGTCCTCGCGAACAGCATTTTCGGCGGCTGGCCTTTGGGTGGGCTCATCGCCCTCATCATCATCTTTTCCGAAGCAGCCCTGCTGTTTGTGGCAGCTCAGACCGGGTTCATTGACGGCCCCCGGGTCATGGCAAATATGGCAATCGATTCCTGGCTCCCCCGCTCGTTTGCGCTGCTGTCGGAGCGCCTCACGATGACCAACGGTATCCTGCTCATGGGGGGGTCAGCACTCTTTGTCATGATTTTCACCCGGGGATCGGTCCTTATCCTGGTCACGATGTATGCGATCAACGTGTTTCTCACCTTCTCCATCTCGGAGTTCGGTATGTCCCGGTTTTTCTACAGAAACCGTGCAACAGAGAAGGACTGGAAGCGCCACATCCCCATTCACCTCATTGGTCTTGTGTTATGCAGCACCATCCTTGCCATCACCCTTTTCGAGAAGCTGGGTCAGGGTGGGTGGCTTACTCTCATGCTGACATCAGCACTCGTGGGTCTCTGTTTCCTGATCCATGGGCATTATCAGCGGGTAACAAAAGGGTTGAGAAAACTGGACTCACTTCTGGAAGTAATACCCGCGACCGGGGTAAAGAACACAAATCCTGTCAATCCCCATAAAATGACCGCGGTACAACTCGTAACCGGCTTTCACGGTTTTGGCGTCAATACGTTCTATTCAGTACTGAAAAATTTTCCAGGCGTATATGAAAATTTCATCTTTGTCTCAATTGCTGTCGTGGATTCCGGAACATTCAAAGGAACTGCGGAACTGAAGGCCCTTTCAGAATCAACAAGGAATTCACTTATCAGATACGTTGATCTTGCCCGGGAAATGGGCTTTGCTTCCGATTACCGGATGGATATCGGAACTGATGTTGTGGAAACAGCAGTTCCGCTGTGCAAAAATATCGCACAGGAATTCCCGAACTCGACCTTCTTCACCGGGCAGATCGTGTTCCGTCATGAAAATCCCTTCCAGAAGATACTGCATAACGAGACCGCCTTTGCGATCCAGCGACGGTTGCAGTACAGCGGGATTACGACGGTCATTATGCCGGTCCGTGCGGAAAAATGAATGTTTTGGGCTCTGTTGAAACTGCAAGATTTCCTCTACAAATTGAAGTAAACAGATGCGAGTAATGGAATGTTTTATACCTCTTGATTATTTGTGATGAACCCCGCCGCCCCGGACGGGGCGCCTCCGCGGCGGATCAGTGTCAATATGCATATTTGCAAACACCGCACTGCCCCGCCGTGCCCCGGAGAGGGACTGAAGCGGGGAACCCTCAAAAAATTACATGGTTTAATGATTTTCGTGGTTCGGGTGTGTACTCCTGTTCATACATGTTTCTTATGAAAAGTAGCACAACTCCAGTACTCCTGCGAATTGCCAATCCCGCTATTGAGATGACCTGCGCCGCCCCCGGAGGGACGCCCCCGCGGCGCTTCAAAATCCTGAAAAATCTGCCCTGACTTCTCAAGAGCCTGTTGCGAGTGCCTGTTGAATATTCACAATTTTTCATGGTTGGGTGAGAACCATTTTCCGTTCATGCCCTTTTCTACTCAGTCAATTTTTTTACAAAGAACAAAGGCAGTTGCTGACGGTATTGTACCTGAATGAAACACCTCATACCAGTGTTTTACCCTTTATACCGGTAATATTTTTTCAGGGGTAAATCCCTTGAATATATTTCATCAAAAAGAGAGTCATGCATCCAGTCCGTTGTTTCACCGGTAAATGACTGCGTCGTATAATGACCGGATTCGTTCTTTATCCATGTGCCGTTATCCACCGTTTTTTCGCGGTTCAGATAGAAATTTACGGTTACAAATGTCTGGTTTTCGTAAAAAATGATATGAAGGTCCGAGGCCGGCGGCTCCCCACCAATCCACTGGCCGATTATGGGATCGGGAGTGTTACTCAGAATATGCATGCCGGGCAACTGGATGCACCCGGTTGTCATGATACAACAGAAGACTATTACGGCAATGAGATCCCGTGATCTCATAGTTGACAATACATCTGTCTGACACGTTTAAGGTTTCCCTGGTTTACCGGGCTGAGTAATGGTAAAAAACGGCATTTTTATGCTACAATTACCCCATTGCAATTAAGTATTTGCGGGAGAGAAATGGCAGCATGAGCAGAAGGGTATCAAATTCACCAAAATTTTTATACTCTACAACACTAACTTATGGTAAATTACGAACATAAGGAAGAATTTACGATGACAGATAAGGATTTCACAGAAGTTACGGTAAAAGAGGCGTCACACGAGGATGCGGGGCGGGGGATAGCACGGGTCAGTATCGAGGTGATGAAAAAACTCGGGCTTGTCTCGGGAGATGTGATCGAGATCCTGGGCAAGAAGAAGGCGGCTGCCATCGTCTGGCCGGGTTTCCAGCATGATGCAGGGTACAGTATCCTTCGTATTGACGGAAATATCCGGAGCAACCTGAGTACCGGGATTGATGAAAAAGTCAGGATACGGAAATCCGAGGCCGAGTATGCAAAGAGAGTCGTGATCCAGCCTACTCAGCCCATCCGGCTGGTCGGCGGCGAACAGTACCTGTCGCGTCTCCTGCGGGGCCGGGCGGTGTTTGAAGGCCAGACCCAGCGGATAGATGTGATAGGGAATTCCATCACGCTGGTCATTGCCAAGGTCCTGCCCAAAGGGATTGCCATTGTCACCGACGATACCGAGATTGAATTAAAGGAGGAACCCTACAAAGCCGAAGAAGGAAAAAAAGAGACCTCGGACATCCACTATGAGGACATCGGTGGTCTCGGGCGCGAACTTCAGCTGGTCCGGGAGATGATCGAGCTCCCGCTCCGGCACCCGGAGATCTTTGAACGTCTGGGAATTCAGCCCCCGAAAGGAGTACTCCTGTATGGTCCTCCGGGGACCGGCAAGACCCTGATCGCAAAAGCGGTCGCAAACGAGGTGGATGCTCATTTCATCTCCCTCTCCGGCCCGGAGATCATGAGCAAATATTACGGGGAAAGCGAGAAAGGGTTACGGGGAAAATTTGAAGAAGCCGAGCAGAATGCGCCTGCAATCATCTTTATCGACGAGATTGATTCAATTGCCCCCAAACGGGCGGAGGTCCAGGGCGAGGTTGAACGTCGTGTGGTCGCCCAGCTCCTCTCACTGATGGACGGTCTCAAAGGCCGGGGACAGGTCATTGTCATAGCGGCGACAAACCTGCCGGATTCCATCGATCCTGCACTCCGGCGTGGCGGCCGTTTCGACCGGGAGATCGAGATCGGCATTCCTGACAAGAAGGGACGGCTGGAGATCTTCCAGGTTCATTCCCGGGGCGTACCCCTGGCAGATGATGTCATGCTCGATGAGTTTGCCAATTCGACGCATGGTTTTGTCGGTGCGGATGTCGCCCTGCTCGTAAAGGAAGCCGCTATGCATGCGCTGCGAAAGGTCATTCCCCGGATCAAACTGGACGAGGATATCCCGAATGAAGTGCTCGACCAGCTCAAAGTGACAAACGAGGACTTTGCAGAGGCCCGCAAACATGTCGAACCAAGTGCGATGCGTGAGGTGCTTATTGAGGTTCCCGATATCACCTGGAAACAGGTCGGGGGCCTTGAGGATGTCAAACAGGAACTCAGGGAGGCGGTGGAGTGGCCGCTGAAATTCCCGGACGTGTTCGAACGGCTCCTGACAAAACCGCCAAAAGGCATTCTGCTCTTCGGTCCTCCGGGTTCCGGAAAAACCCTGCTTGCAAAGGCAGTGGCCAACGAGAGCGAGTGCAACTTCATCTCGGTGAAGGGCCCCGAGCTCCTCTCGAAGTGGGTGGGGGAGTCGGAGAAGGGGNNCTCGAAATGGGTCGGGGAGTCGGAAAAAGGCGTGCGTGAGATCTTCCGCAAGGCACGGCAGGCATCCCCCTCCATCATTTTCTTTGATGAAATCGATGCACTCGTACCTAAACGAGGGACTTATTCGGGTTCGTCGCATGTGACCGAGAGCGTCGTAAGCCAGATCCTGACCGAACTGGACGGTATGGAGGAGCTCAGGAATGTGACCGTGCTTGCCGCGACCAACCGCCCGGACATGCTGGACGACGCCCTGCTCCGTCCGGGGCGTCTTGAGCGCCACATTTATGTACCGGCACCGGATGAAGAAAGCCGCAGGAAGATCTTTGAGGTCTACCTTGGCGGGGAGACCGGTGATATCCTGGCAAAAGACGTTGATATCGAAACGCTGGTCCGGGAAACCGGAGGATATGTCGGGGCAGATATCGAAGCGCTGGTCCGGGAGGCAAAGATGGCCGCGATGCGTGATTTTATCGTCCTGATGGGCATAAGCACCGAGCAGGAGCGCAAAGACGCGATCAGAAATGTCATGGTTACCCGCGCACACTTTGAAGCCGCGCTGGTGAAAGTAAGGGGTTCGCTTGACCGGGATGCCCTTCAGAAATCCGAGGTCCAGGCATGGGAGATGCTCTATAACCAGGA
>DADT01000042.1:58902-59069 GCA_002495065.1 Methanoregula sp. UBA471
GCGGTATTCCAGCGGAAAAAGGATTTTACCGGGATCACAAAACTGACAGATATCCTCGAAAAGAAGATGGACAAAAAATAACATCCCTAGTATCAGAATTTTTTATTGGTATTAACAAACAATTTATATACTATTTTATGCTAACTTAAGGTAAATCATAATCGTGA
>DADT01000026.1 GCA_002495065.1 Methanoregula sp. UBA471
GCACCGTCTGCCGCAAGCTCGCCCGAGAGGTCGCCGAGGCCCCGAACGGCGCCCGCAAGCGCTTCACCGTCAACGTCAAGCGCGTCCACGAGCTGCTCGGGCGGCCGCGCATCTTCGCCGAGGCCAAGCGGCGCACCTCCGACCCGGGTGTCGCCACCGGGCTCGCCTGGACGCCGGTCGGCGGCGACATCCTCTTCATCGAGGCGACGGCCATGCCGGGCACCGGGCACGTCACCGTGACCGGCCAGCTCGGCGACGTCATGAAGGAGTCGGCGACGATCTCGCTCTCCCTCATCCGCTCGCGGCTCGCCCGGACAGAGAACAGCTTCAACTTCACCACGAGCGATATCCACATCCACGTCCCGTCAGGAGCAACTCCCAAGGATGGACCATCCGCGGGTGTGACTCTCTTCACGTCACTTGCATCGCTGATCACCGGAAAGACGGTCGACCCGCTCCTTGCCATGACCGGGGAGATCACCCTGAGCGGGGCGGTTATGCCGGTCGGGGGGATCAAGGAGAAGATCCTTGCTGCACACCGGGCGGGGATCCGGAAAGTAATCCTGCCTAAGGAGAATGAACGGGACCTCGAGGATGTTCCTGAAGATGTCCGGGGCGAACTCACGTTCGTTCCGGTTGAAACCGTCGAAGAAGTCCTCAAAGAGGCACTCGGGATCGAAATGCCCCGGACCCTCCTGATGGATGCTGGGAACAATTTCGTCCCGGTGCAGAACGCATGAAGTGCCGGACACCGTGATGCCGGGGGAAGGTCCCCGTCATCACCCGGTTTTAACAGAATCGGAAATTTTTTTATCCACACGGAAAATAGTTTCCCGGCAATTTTTTTTCACCTATCCCTCCTCCCCTTTGTTTCTAAAAGAGAGTTTATGAACACCCCTCTTTACCATACATACCGAAGATACTGCCAGCGAGCGATGACTGCATGCTTGTTTCCAAGGAGAGGTCTTCTGAAAATGGATCAGTCGCATGGGGAAGCCCGGGACCAGGAGGATTCGTGATCCCCCGACACCTTCGACGTCTCCATGCAGCCGGGATCCGGTGGATGATGATCGTGCCGGAAACGGATTTGAGAAATGCCGTATCGAAGAATGTGGCAGACATATCGCAATACCAAAGAACCCCGGCCTCATAGTATATGCACGATGACCAGTCCTGTCGAGCTCCAGCGGGCAACCTTTGCCGCAGGATGTTTCTTTGATACCGAGGCTGCCTTCCGGCGTATCGAAGGTGTGATCGAAACGGTCGTGGGATACACCGGGGGATCGCTCCCCGAACCGACCTATGAGCAGGTTATTACCGGAACCACCGGGCATGTGGAGGCGGTGGGGATCGTGTATGACCCCGGCGTCATCACGTACGACCTGCTGCTGGAGATTTTCCGGACTATGCATGACCCGACATGCACCGACGGGCAGGGCGGTTATTCCGGCTCACAGTACCGGTCGGTGATATTTTACCACAATGAGGACCAGAGGAAGACCGCACTCACGTCCCGGGATAGTCTGACAACAAGAAAAATCTATGGCGACCGTCCAATCCTCATGGAGATCCTGCCTGCATCCCAATTCTGGCCGGCTGAGGAGTGCCACCAGCGGTTTTATGAGAAATGTGCCCAGGGATTCTGCACGAGCCGGCAGTGCGACGAGTGAACCTGGACCGGGTTGTCTGGTTGAACCCGGGGATGCCGTTTCCCTTCAATCCTTCCGGGCACCTTCTTCCATTTTCCCCCCACACCCCCACCCTCTTATATCCCAGTACACACCAAATAAAAATCAACGAAAATGCACCTCATCCACATCGCCGACACGCACCTGGGCCTGGCCGCGTTCAACCGCCTCGATCCCGAGAGCGGGATGAACCTCCGGGAAAAACAGGTCTATGATAATTTTCTCACAGCGATAGATGAGATCATCTTACAAAAACCCGATTTGCTCGTCCATGCAGGCGACCTCTTCGATGTGGTGAAACCCAAGACCCGGGCCTATACAACCGTACTCGAAGCACTCGACCGGCTCCAGGCAGCAGGTATCCCGTTCATCGTGATTGCCGGTAACCACAGCATGGTGAAGACCCGGTACACAACATCGCCCTATGAAGTCCTCACCTATCATTCTTCAAAAATAACAGCGGCTTACAAGTTCCGGTACGAGAAGGTGGAGATCGGCGACACGGTCTTCCACCTCATCCCCAACATGCTCCGCCCGGAGGATTATCGCACGGCCTTTGACCAGATCGAGCTGGCTCCTTCGGGGTATCATAATGTACTGGTGACCCACGGGCTTGCAACCGCGATCAAGGACAAACGGCTGGCAACCGTGGCCGAGCACGAGCTGGACAGCACGATCCTTTCTGATAAATTCGATTACATCGCCCTCGGCCATTACCACCGCCAGTGCCAGATCACGGACAATGCCTGGTATTCGGGGTCGACCGAGTACCTGACCTATGGGGAGATTGCGGATACGAAGGGCGGTCTGCTGGTGGATCCCGGGCGGCATGAGGTCTGCCATCTTGACCTTCCTCATACGCCGATGATTGACCTTGGCACAGTCAAGTGCGAAGGGGTACATCCCGGGGACATTACCGGGGAAATTATCAGCCGTATCGTGGAGAGGTCCATTCCCCCGTATTCAATGGCACAGGTGACGCTGGACGGCCTCTCGCGGGAACACGGGAAGGGGATCGATATGAAATCGCTTGCCGCCGTGCGGGAACAACTGCTTGACCTGAAAATCCGGGTGAAGGGAGTTGATGCGGAGTCGCCGGTCCCGCTCCAGCAGGACGTGCGGGCTGTGGATTACCTGCAGGAATTTTCTTCGTTTGCCGCAAAACAACAGCAGCTCACTGCCCGGCAGAAGGAGTATATCGGGAAATGCGGGTATGAGGTTTTACAGACGGTGATGGAGCAGCACCGGGAGGGCGGGGAATGATCATCGACCGCCTGGTGCTGAAGAACTTCAAGCGGTTCCGTGATCAGACGATCTGCTTCCATGACGGGATCACCGGTATCCTTGGCAATAACGGGACCGGCAAGTCAAGCATCGTCCAGGCGATCTTCTTTGCCCTCTACGGGGTGCAGGCAACCGGTATTTCGCCGGATTATATTGTCTCCTCGTTTGCCTCACCCAAGGAGCGGTGCGAGGTGCGGCTGGACTTCCGGATGGGCGGGGAGGGATATACAGTTGTCCGCACCTTCAAAAAAGGAAAGAGCGTGCAGCACGATGCCACCTTCCACAAGGACGGCCAGCTCCGGGCAACCGGGGTGAGCCAGGTGGAGACTGAGGTCAAAAGGACGCTGGGCATGGGGCCGGCGGATTTTAAGAATACCATCTATGCCGCCCAGAAAGACCTCCTGACCCTGCTTGAAAATACGCCCGGCAAACGAAGGGAGTGGTTCTTACGGGCGCTGGGCATCGACTACCTGAATACCGAGAGCCAGAAGATCCTGAAAGAGCGGATCGATGAAAAGAGCGGTGGGCTCCAGCGCATGGACGGGACGCTCGAGGCCCTCGAACGGGGGCTGGATGCAGAGGAATTTGCCGCACTGAAGGCATCAGTGGTAGAGTTTGAGCAGGTGCTGGTGCAGCTGGAAAAACAGCACCGTGATCTCAGTGGGAGGAAAAAGGGGCTGGACGAGGAGTTCCGGCTCTACCAGGACCAGTGGACGAAATATACGGAGCTCAGGGTGAGGCACTCGGCCCTGTCCCAGGAACGGGACGGACTCAAAAAACAGCGGGACCTCGCGAAGTCGAAACTCTCCGGGCTTGTACGGCTTGAACTGGAATACCACACGCTCACCGGGCGGCTGGCTCCCTACCCGGAAAAGAGGCAGGCACTCGAAGTACTGAGAAAACTCAAGGCGGAGCACGACCAGGCAAAGACCGGGATACAGTCCGCCGAACGCGAATGCCTCGAGACAAAAAAGCGGGCTGAACTGGTGAAGGCACGTATCGCATCCATTGATAAAGACGCAGAAAAGAGAGCGGCACTTATCGCACGGGTACGAAATGCCCTGGATATCGGGGCAGAGACAGGGGATTACGATCTTGAACATCACGTTGCTGGGCTCAGTGAACGGGTCAGCCATGAGATCGGGACATTTTTTGCCCAGCTGAAAAACCTTGAGAGCAGCAAGAAAAAACTGCTGGCGGACTGGGATATCATCAGAAAAGCCGGTGCGGAGGGCACCTGCCCGCTCTGCCGGCAAAAACTTGGCAGCCATTATGGCAGCATCGAAGAGGAGTTCAGGGGTCAGGTCCAGCAGATCGATCACGAAACGTTACAGGTATCCGGTATGCAGGTGCGTGCCACGAAGTCCCGGGATGCCATCAGCGCCCAGAAACCGGCCCTTTCGGAGATACGATCCCTTACCGAAAAACTCACCATGCGGGTCTCGTTCGAGGCGGAACTCAAGGATGTGCTCACCCAGCTCAGGACAAAGGAGGCCGGGTGCACGGCACTTGAGCAGAAGATCAGGGACCTCAGGTTTGAAGAGGAGGCCTTCACTCGGACCGAACGGGAGGTTGCCGACCTGGAGAAGGTGCAGAACCGGTTCAATGATGTCCGGGAGGAACTCGCAAAGGTGGATGCCCTCAAAAAACAGGCAACGGACCTTGAAGAGCAGATTACCCGGAAACAGGCTGATATTGACGGGATCTCGGCCGGGATCGAGCGGTCATCGTTTGATCCGCACAAGAGCGGGATGCTCGAGCGTGCCCGTGCGGAGATCGACACTGAGGTGCGGGAAATCGCGGAAAAGACCACGCTGACCACCGAACGCATGAAGTATGCCAATGAGAAGATTGCCGAATACCGGCGCACCGAAGCACAGGTTAAAGAGCTGCAGAAACAGTCTGCGGAGATCAGGGAGGAGATCGAGCACCTGAAACTTACCCGCACGGTCATTGCAGACTATGTCGTTTACCTTATGCAGGTGGTGCGGAGCCGGCTTGAAGGGGAGGTCAGCCGGATCATCGGTGAGATCACCGGGGGACGCTACGAACAGGTACTGCTGGACGAGGACTTCAACCTCTTAGTGCGGGACATTGATGATGATTATACCATTGACCGTTTCAGCGGCGGGGAGCAGGACGACATTGCGGTTGCCCTGAGAATTGCCCTGTCACGGTACCTTGCCGAGCTCCACAACGTGCATGAAAGCACCATCCTGATCTTCGATGAGATCTTCGGGAGCCAGGACGAAGAGCGGAGAAACAACCTCCTGACCACCCTGCGGACGCAGGAATCGCGGTTCCCGCAGATCATCCTGATCTCCCACATCTCCGAAATGCAGGGAGAGTTTTCCAATACACTGCTCGTCGAGATGGGGACTGATATGGTAAGCAGGGTACGGGAGGCAGGGGATTGAACGAGTCTTATGAGGAAACGGTGAACCGGGTACGGGGGATGGGAGATTGAACGACTCCTACGAGGAATCGGTGGACCGGGCGATCGGGAAAATAGCAGACCATGTCCCGGAAGATCTCGCCCGGAAATTTGCACAGGAGACCGGGATTACTAAAGATGATATTCACCCCATTCCCGCAGGTCCCTCTGGCATCGTAAGTGCAGTTGACGGGAGCAACTCGATGATCATCGAAGGAGGAAGTGTCGCCATCGCCGCCATCCGGGCTGTGCAGACAACCTTTTCCGGCAATGTCCGCTCCAGCCGCTCCATCACCCCGCTCACGCTGGTCACCATCGGGCCGGGTCACCGCAACCATGACTTTGATGAGCTCTTCCCTGACTGTTTCGGCACCCCGCCCCACAAGGGACTGGACAACGCCGATCCCGAACGGGCATCCGCCATCCTCCGCGACACGCTGGAGTACTGGGTGGCCCTGCAGACGGTCCGGGTGCTGCCGGAAGGAGCACTCCTCCTCCTTGACGGGGCACTGCGGGTCTCCAGCCAGAACCACGAACCCGTGCTTGCCGATATTATAAGGATCGCACAGGAACGAAAGATCCTCCTTGCAGCCGTCGCAAAGCGGACCAGTGCAACATGGGGTGGCGGGCACCCGCTCCTCCCGGCGATCGCGGGTCTTGCAGAACAGCTCGGTATCCCCGGTCCCTGGTGGGCGAAGATCGATGCACATATTCCCGACCATGCAGGCTACAGCCCGGGAAGGCACGGGGAGCTGTACATCGCCTCGCTCCACCCGCACGCCCGCAGGCCGCTGAAGATGGAGCTGCCGAAGGGGATCAGCGAAGAGGCGGCAGCGGCAACAATGCAGGCCCTCGCTGCGTGTGCTGGTGACGGGAGGATCCCCGGGTACCCGTACCCGCTCCTCGATGCCCACCGTTCGGTGATTATTGACGAACCACTGGTGATGCAGATACTGCAGGACATCAAGTCCGGACTCTCGAAACGGGGCATGCAGAACAGGATTTTTGAAGATCTTTTTGGTGATTTACATGGTGACTTTGAACGATATTGATAACGTGGACAAAACGAAATTCCGGCTGACCGGCAGGAGCGTGCTCTCCTATCGCTTCATCGCCCCGCACAGTGAGACGCTGTACATTGGGGACATCAAGAAGATCGTGGACAGGACCAAGGGCCTGACCTTCTTTGCCAAGATCACCGATCTCTCGCATGACAGCAACTTTGCCGACCCCAAATGGGACACCCGCCCGTTCAGCGAAAACTTCTACGGCCTTGGCGAGGATGTCTTCATCTCGGTCGACGCCGTGCCGCTCGGGTTTGTGGACGCAGGAGGCAAATTCCACAAGGCCCGCACCATCCCCTCCAAGTTCTCCACCGTCGAGGACCCGACCGCCGATGACTTCATGTTCCTCACCCGCCAGATGGGGGAGATTGAGGTCGGCCTGATGCGGAGCGGCCAGGATGTGATCAAGGATGTCGCCGTCCGTATTCCCGCAAAGGTCCTCCCCCAGCACATGGGTGTCTTTGCTACCACCGGGATGGGCAAGAGCAACTTCATGAAGACCTTCTGCGCCTCCTGCATGAAAGAGCAGAAGTTCGGCCTCCTCATCGTCGATCCCCACGGCGAGTATGTCAACGGCGGGAAGTCCTCGACCGGGGAACCGACAAAAGGCCTCGTCCACTACACGGAAGGAAAAGAAGGGCTCGCCATCTTCACCATCCGGGGCGAGAGCGACCGGAAGAAGTACGCGATGAACCGGCTGAACCTCGAGTACGATGACTTCCGGATCAGCGACCTCGCCATCCTCCACGACCTCTCGGCACCCCAGTTCGATATCGTTGAGGCCCTCTCCCGCACACCGGGCAGCGAGGTCATTGAGTTCTTCAGCGAAGTTGACCCGGAGATCTTCCCCATCCGGGACCCGGCGGCCGCAGGAGTCCGGGAAGGCAGTCTCGCCTGGCTGATCAGGAACTCCATGGGCGGCCCGGTCCGGAACATCAAGCGCTACATCGACAACCTGACAAAAGGCAATGCCGCGTTTTTCCGGGGGCAGGGTTCCTCGATACCCGAGATCCTGAACAACCTTCACGACAACCGGGTCGTCCTTATCGACATCCCGGACATGGGGGAGCGCAGCGAGCTCTTCGTCCTTTCGGTCATCACCCGTATGATCATGGAGAAGCACCGGAAGGAGGCCCGGGGCTACGGGATCGATGACCGCCAGGAGACCAGCCACCAGGTGCTTATCACGATCGAGGAGGCACAGCGGGTGCTCGCCAGCGGCGGCTCCTCAACCCAGGTCTTCCGCGAGTGTGCGATGGAAGGGCGGAAGTTCGGCGTCGGGCTCTGCGTCGTGACCCAGCAGCCGAAGAACGTTGACCCGAAGGTCCTTGCCCAGATCAATACCTTCGTCGTGATGGGCCTCGGCGACAAGGGTGACCGGGAGATCATCATGGGCAGCGCAAAGCAGGACCTCTCGAAGATGGAGATCGAGATCCAGACCCTTGACCGCGGCGAGGCCATCATATCAACAATTGGCATCCCGTTCCCGGTCAGCACCCGGATCCACAAGTTCGAGGACTACATCAGCGGGCTCAACAGGGAGAAGAAAACGAAAATTACCGACGGGCTCGCCAGCGGGTTTTCCTGATAATCACCTTTTTTTGACTCCGTGTTCACTCCGGGGGAAATCCTGTGGACATTTATTAAGGTAAAAACACCAACAGGAAAAACATCCTGAAAACGGGTGAAAGATATGGATTACGGAAACATGCTCAGCGAATCATTCGAATATGCACAGGAAGGACTTGTCGGAAAATGGATGAAGTGGCTGCTGCTGCTCGTCGCAACAATCCTGCTCTCGCTGCCCCTGCTCGGCTATGCACTGAAGATCCTTCGCGGGGAAAAACCGTCCCCGGAAGTGAGTGACTGGGGGACATTGTTTATCGACGGGATCAAGTACGTGGTGATTTTAATCATTTATTTCATACCCCTGATCATCATCGGTGTAATCAGCATAGTACCGCTGGGTTTTGCTATCCTGAGCGGGCAGCCGGAAGCAATCCTGGCGGCTATCGGAGCCGCTCTTGTCGGATTCGTGGTCTTTGTGATCGTCGCGATCCTTATTGCCCTGATTGCGTGTATAGGAGTGATCAGGTTTGCCCGGACGGGAAGTATGGGTGAAGCCTTCAACTTCGGTGCAATACTCGCAACCATCGGCAGGATCGGCTGGCTCTCCTATATCTTTGCCCTTATCATCATGATCATCATCGTCGGGATTGTTGAATTCATATGCATGGCCATCCCCATCATCGGCGGGCTGATCTCATTTGTCCTGACACCGTTCATCGTCATGTTTGAGGCACGCTACCTGTGCCAGGTCTATGATAGTGCAGGAAATTTATAATCTTTTTTTTATTGTAATTGTGTGGACAGGTCAGATCACAGTGAGGAAAAAGGGTTAAGCATTCGTTCCCATCAGAACCTGGAATGACCTTCGGGAATTCCATAAGCAATCCCGAAAAAAACGTTGCTATCCCAATAAACCCTGAATCTTACGCGTTTTCAATGGATAGCAGTGACAGCACACTATATGTCAGCCCGGTACAAATAAAAAAACCACAAGAATCACTCATTTCGGACCGTCCGTCATGTTTGCTAAAATCCTGATTCCTACCGATCTGTCAGAGCAGTCTGACAGAATTGTTGCCCGTGTTGGCAGGATGAAAAATGTCCGGGAGATTATTCTTCTCCATATCCTGGACAACAACAACCACGGGAGGGACCGCAAAGATTCCGGCCATACATTTGAATCCGCTATCGGCACTACACGGGAAAAACTCAACCACCAGCGGGACCTGGTCCGGGATAAGAAGATCAAGGTCAGGCTCATCCTTCAGGAAAACGGCGGAGAAAGTATCCCGGAAGCCATCCTGAGGACGTCCGAGACCGAGCGGCCATCGTTAATCGTTATGGGGGCCCGGAAAGGACTGCTCTCGGGCAGCCTGCTTGGCCATGGCAGTACAGCAGTGCTTTCCAGCGGGCGGACACATATCCTTGTCATGCGTTTTCCCGAACGGGGGCTCCTCTCCCCTGCCGCTCCGGAAGATACAGCAGGGAATATCTGCACAAGGATTCTTTTCCCGCTCGATTTTTCAAAACCTGCTAAAGGTGCCCTGTCCTATCTGGCAGTGCTCGACGGCGTTGCTGAGGTGATCCTCCTTCACGTCATCAGGAAGATCGAACGCCAGGAGAACCTGAACCTCGGGGTCAGGGAGGTAGAAAAACGTCTTCTTGAGGCCCGGGAGATCCTCAGAAAGACTCACCCGGAAGTCAGGGTAAAGATGATGGTCCGTTTCGGCAACCCTTCACAGCAGATCTGCAGGGTCTCAGCTGAAGAGCAGGTATCCCTGATCATGATGTCCCGGTTCGGAAAAATGGATTACCTGAAGAAAATTCCGCTCGGCACAACGACCGCAAAGGTGGCACAGGAGGCAAAAAAGCCGGTACTGGTCCTCTATACCGATATCCACCTTACGGTCCACGCACGGGAACTGCACAGCGATGAGTTTTATTTTGCAGAAAAAATCTGGATCGACTACCACCAGACAAAATCAGATCCGGGGACCGATCGCATATTCTGTGTCTTTGTGGAGGATACCCCGGTGAGTGTTGCCCGCTGCAAACGGCACCCGGATGGCTGCGAGATTGACGGTATCTTCACCTGGAAAGAGTTCCGTGGGAAAGGATATGCAAAAAAAGCCATCCGGGCGCTTATTGACGGGTGTGGCGATCAGGTCCTGTACATGTATGCAGTTGCGCCGCTCGTGAATTTTTATTCCTCGTTCGGGTTTGAACCGATCCGGGAACGGGACCTTCCCGCAACAATCCGGGAACGGTATGCCTGGGCGATGGGTGATATGGATGCTGCAGAGATATGTCCGATGAGGCGGCTGCCGGACCTGAAAAAGAAATAAAAAAGGTGCAGGAACCTCTTTAAGGCGATCACCAGCATGATCGGCATCCCATCACCGGTCAGTACCTGGATCCACAAATTTAAGGATTATGTGAAAGAACTCATCCGGAATTTCCAGATCCGGGTGATATCGTCCTGGTAACTGCGTTCACTTTTCAGCAACTCAATCGTTACGTACGATCCTACCCTCCCGGAAGAGTGTAGCTGACAGTAATGAATGGTTTCTTCGTTCCCGATGAGCCCGTTATTGAATTATATAAAAATCCACCCTCTGAATTCGCCGCCCAGGTAGGAGGTTTGTTATCCACGCTTCTGGAGGTATCAAACATGAACGTAGTATATCCCATCTTATTGATACTCGTGAAATTGGTAAGTGTCCAGTTATTCATACCACTCGTTGAAAATGAGGTATAGGGAATATCTGCCGCCTGTCGGGTAAACGTGGTTTTACTATAATCGGTTACCGTACCGGAAACAGGATTTGTTGGGAAACAATCTATGATAGAGGCATTGGGTGTACCAAGACTATCCCTGCCAGCCCCATACAAGGTTACTTTTGCCGAAGTTATTGTAGCAGTATCCGGGATTGAAGAGGTGTCCCACGTAACATAGGGTCGCACCATTGCCAGATAGTTGCTGGATGATGTTCCGGTAAAATATTTGGAGTAAATATAATTCGTTGTCGAACTATAATCGTTCCCGACGCCATTTCTCGCTGCCGTCCAGGTGGTAGTGGGATACTGGTCCGGAATATAATTATACACTGCAATAAGAATCAGCTGTGTCGGAGTCCCGGTTGATTGGCTGACCGTGATGTAGCCGGACCGGTTCAGCCAGCTGCCCCCGCCACTGTTCGATGCATACAACCGGACTGAATAGGTCCCGGTCGTCAACGTGGTTACCGGGTGCTGGAGGTCAGATGATTTCGTCTCGTTTGCATACCAGTACCAGTCCCAGTTCGTCGGCGTATTCGTACTGGAATCCGTGAACTGTACGGAAAGGGGTGAGGTGCCAGAAGTCGGATTCGCGGTAAANNGCCAACTGCCACCGCCACTGTTCGAGGAATACAGCCGGACAGAATACGTCCCGGTCGTGAACGTGGTTACCGGGTTCTGGAGGTCAGACGATTTCGTCTCGTTTGCAAACCAGTACCAGTCCCAGTTCGTCGGCGTATTGGTACTGGAATCCGTGAACTGTACGGAAAGGGGTGACGTACCAGAAGTCGGATTCGCGGTAAACCNNNGCCAACTGCCACCGCCACTGTTCGAAGCATACAACCGGACTGAATAGGTCCCCGTTGTCAGCATGGTTACCGGATGCTGGAGATCGGATGATTTTGTCTCGTTTGCAAACCAGTACCAGTCCCAGTTCGTCGGCGTATTGGTACTGGAATCCGTAAACTGTACGGAAAGAGGTGAGGTGCCAGAAGTCGGATTCGCGGTAAACCCGGCAACCGGTGCGGGTACCGACGGCGGAGTTACCGTGAGGTAGGCAGTCCGGTTCTGCCAACTGCCACCGCCGCTGTTCGAGGTATACAGCCGGACAGAATACGTCCCGGTCGTCAACGTGGTTACCGGGTGCTGGAGATCGGATGATTTCGTCTCGTTTGCAAACCAGTACCAGTCCCAGTTCGTCGGCGTATTGGTACTGGAATCCGTAAACTGTACGGAAAGAGGTGAGGTGCCAGAAGTCGGATTCGCGGTAAATCCGGCAACCGGTGTGGGTACTGACGGCGGAGTTACCGTGATGTAGGCCGACCGGTTCTGCCAACTGCCACCGCCACTGTTCGAAGCATACAACCGGACTGAATAGGTCCCGGTCGTCAACGTGGTTACCGGGTGCTGGAGATCGGATGATTTCGTCTCGTTTGCAAACCAGTACCAGTCCCAGTTCGTCGGGGTATTGGTACTGGTATCGGTAAATCCTACTACTAATGGTGAAATACCGGAAGTCGCATTTGCCGTAAACCCGGTGACCGGTGCTGTCACGGGTGGAGTGACCGCAATATACGATGATCGGTTCTGCCAACTCCCACCGCCACTGTTCGAGGTATACAGCCGGACCGAATATGTCCCGGTCGTGAACGTGGTTATCGGGTTCGGGAGGTCAGATGATTTTGTCTCGTTTGCAAACCAGTACCAGTCCCAGTTCGTCGGTGTATTCGTACTGGTATCGGTAAATCCTACGACTAATGGTGAAATACCGGAAGTCGCATTTGCCGTAAACCCGGTGACTGGTGCTGTCACGGGTGGAGTGACCGCAATATACGATGATCGGTTCAGCCAGCTGCCACCGCCGCTGTTCGAAGCATACAACCGGACTGAATAGGTCCCGGTCGTCAGCACGGTTGCCGGGTGCTGGAGATCGGATGATTTCGTCTCGTTTGCAAACCAGTACCAGTCCCAGTTCGTCGGGGTATTGGTACTGGTATCCGTGAACTGTACGGAAAGGGGTGACGTACCAGAAGTCGGATTCGCGGTAAACCCGGCAACCGGTGCGGGTACTGACGGCGGAGTTACCGTGATGTAGGCCGACCGGTTCTGCCAACTGCCACCGCCACTGTTCGAGGTATACAGCCGGACTGAATAGGTCCCGGTCGTCAGCGTGGTTGCCGGGTTCGGGAGGTCAGATGATTTCGTTTCGTTTGCGAACCAGTACCAGTCCCAGTTCGTCGGGGTATTGGTACTGGTATCCGTGAACTGTACGGAAAGGGGTGACGTACCAGAAGTCGGATTCGCGGTAAACCCGGCAACCGGTGCGGGTACTGACGGCGGAGTTACCGTGATGTAGGCCGACCGGTTCTGCCAACTGCCACCGCCACTGTTCGAGGTATACAGCCGGACAGAATACGTCCCGGTCGTGAACGTGGTTACCGGGTTCGGGAGGTCAGACGATTTCGTCTCGTTTGCATACCAGTACCAGTCCCAGTTCGTCGGAGTGTTCGTGCTGGAATCCGTAAACTGTACGGAAAGAGGTGAGGTGCCAGAAGTCGGATCCGCGGTAAACCCGGTGACCGGCGCGGTTTCTACTCCGGGAAGAGTGTAGCTGATGGTAATAAACGGCTTTTTTGTCCCGGATGAACCTGTCAGCGAACTATATAAAAATCCCCCCTGCGCATTGGCCGCCCAGGTGGGAGGTATGTTGTCAACACTTCTGGAGGTATCAAACATGTAGGTTGTATATCCCATCTTGTTGATGCCCGTAAAATTGGTGAGTGTCCAGTTATTCATCCCACTCGTTGAAAATGAGGTGTAAGGGATATCTGCCGCCTGCCGGGTAAACGTGGTTTTACTATAATCGGTTACGGTTCCGGAGACAGGATTTGTCGGGAAACAATCGATTATCGAGGCATCGGGTGTACCAAGACTATCCTTATCAGCACCGTATAAGGTTACTTTTACCGAAGTTATTATCGCAGTATCCGGGATTGAAGATGTGTCCCACGTAACATAGGGTCGCACCATTGCCAGGTAGTTGCTGGAAGATGTTCCGGTAAAATATTTGGAATAGATATTATTCGTTGTCGAACTGTAATCGTTCCCAACACCGTTTCTCGCTGCCGTCCAGGTGGTGGTAGGATACTGGTCCGGCATATAATTATAGATTGCATTGAAAACTACCTGCGCCGGCGTCCCGGTTGATTGGCTGACCGTGATGTACCCGGACCGGTTCTGCCAGCTGCCACCGACACTGTTTGAAGTATACAACCGGACCGAATACGTACCGGTAATGAAGGTGGTTGCCGGGTTCTGGAGATCAGACGATTTCGTCTCGTTCGCATACCAGTACCAGTCCCAGTTCGTCGGTGTGTTCGTACTGGAATCTGTGAACTGGACCGTCAGGGGTGACATTCCGGTGGCCGGATGAGCGCTAAAACCGGTTACCGGTGCGGACACCGGCGGCACTGAACTGACGTTGATGAAGGTTTTCTGGGTACTGATGTTCGACCCGGCAGAGTTACCTGCCTCCAGTTTAATTGACCAGTTGCCTGCCCCGAACGTCTGGACAGGGTTCTTTACCTGGCTGAACCGGACCTGAGTGTTATTTCCGGTCACGTTACGGAATGTCCAGTTCCACGCGACGGGATTGTTCGTGCTGATATCGGTGAACCCTGCCGTCAACGGTGCCGTACCTGAAGTTTTGTCCGTGGTGAAAGCAGCTACCGGTGCAGATGTACTCGATGAAGGTGTCAGGTCATAGGACGCTGTATTTTTAATGGTAATATCAGGATAGAGGATTAATTCACTTGCGGTTATTCCGGTTATTCCTGTTCCGTCAGTGGTTATAGTATACAGCCGTGCGCCTTTGTAGTCCCACATGTCCTGGTAGTTGATCAGGTCCTCGATAACGGAGATATCATCGTAATCGATCTGCCTGATGAGTCCGGTCTGGTCTGAAGTATGGGTGTGTCCGCATAGAATAATGGAATTTCCCGGTAAGGCATCGAGTAAATCATACGCTATGGGGGCTCTCACTCCACTCAGCCCCGTATGATAATCAAAGTAGGGGTGAGTGAGAATTAAAGGCACCTTTGTCGTATCGTCAGCAAGAAAAGATTGCATTTCAGATTTTGCTGCTGCATCGAGAGATTCTTCACCACTCCAGCCGAACCCGTATACCCTGAAATCATTGAAGACGAAACCATAGTTATGTTTTTCCGGTCCTGATGGGACGTACTGGTCCCAGAGAGTATAATCACTTCCATAATTCACATCGTGATTCCCCGAAATCTCGTAAATGGGAATCGATGTGAATGTAATTGTGCTTGCGTACCTGGCAAACTGGGAACCGTCACCGGGACCTCCATCAAATTCGGTGGTTAAATCTCCGGTGATGAAGATTGCACTTATATTGTAGGGAGATTTCAGACTTTCAATCCTTGAAAAAGTCAGGTTTGATATTGGTGGGTAGGTATCATGCAGGTCAGAGAGATGCACAAAAGAATATGAATATTCTGGAGCCCCCGTTACGGGCAGGGGGACAATCACAAGAATTAGCAGAAGAAACACACTACCCGGAGCTAAAGATTTCCCGTCCAACGAATATCCCCATCCATACTGGTATAGTAAGGGAATAAATGGTCGCAAGGCACTGGTGCATTGCATCTGCAAGTCGTCCAAAAAGGTCTGATTCCAGGTACGGCTGAACGAGTCATAAGTAAATGTAAACAAGAATAATTACAGCACATTATAACCGGAATAATTTTTCAAAAATTTTTAGAGGAATGAAAATTAACCAATGACGATGGAAAAATTTTCAGTTCAAAATGAGGGCATACAGATCACTCTGAATCCGGGAAATATTATTGGAGTTTATTGCGATACGAGGCCTGCTTTCAGGACTGGCTCAATATCCCACGGTGTGCCTTCCTGCAATTTTTTTTGCCAAACCGGACTCATGCCGGACTCATGAGTTTTTGTGCAAATGCCTCGCACGCAAGCAGATGAGTGCGGTCCTTTTCGGAAGTATTCCATGCAGCACTGAAGAGCAGGAGCAGGGCATTGTCAAGGGTTGAATAAAATTCCGGGTCCTTCTCCACTGAATCAGATACAGGTTTTGCCAGCAGGTCGGCGTCCTCGGGAGAGAATGTCAGGAAGGTCTGCGGGCGGGGGAGGGACTTGTCCAGGAGTGCTGCATGCTCCCGGACGATTTTGAATGCACGGGTCAGGCAGGAGCTGGTACCGGCACCTTCCAGCTGCCCGGCAGCGGTTCCGGATTCCCGTGCTGCCTCCCCGTAATTTCCCTCGGCAAACCGCACGAAAATCACCGCAGCACAATGCCCGCTCTCCGGACTAATCCCCTGACAGGAGCCGGAGGTCCGGGCGACATAGGTTTTGAGGGGGGCTGCCAGTTCCTTCAGCCTGTACGCCATTGAGGCAGTTGTGCCGAACCGGTACTTCAGCCGTACGAGCAGTATGGTAAGGCTGGCGGCATACAGTACCTCAAGGACCATCGATGAAAAAACATCCGTCGGGATGGCAATAAAGATAAAAGAATAGAGCGGGGTTGTCAGGGCGACGATGTCTTTTCTGGGGCGGATCCACGCAAGGTACGCAAGTACCCAGGAAGCAAGGACGCACCCAAGAATAGAGATCCTGAAATCCAGCGGAATACTGGTGACCAGGATGATGAAGGCAAGCAGTGCGCCGCCAAATGAAAGAAGGGGAACTGCATATTCCAGCCAGCGGTGCGATAGTTCTTCAGCCTGTTTTTCCTGTTCTGGATTATCTGACACTGCCATGAATACACAAACCTCATTGGAAAGGATTAATCACCCGGTGAAATCCCGGAAACTGCGAAGATTATCTGATTATGATTTCTTTATTTTCCTGATCAGGACACAATTAATCACCGGGTCGCCGGTAATCATGTACCTGTGGATGACCTGACCAAACACCTCGACGATGTCATTTACCTTCACGTCCTCATCAGGGCTGGTAAACATCTTGACCGAGATCGAGCCTGAGCGGTCTGCGATAAGGTACTGGGGCCGGTTCATCCACTGGTAGTATACCCGCTCAACAACACCCTCAATCCGTACGGGTTTTCCTATCATACTCTCGTTGATCAGCTTGATCCGGACGGTTTTTGCCTCTGCCTCGTAGACCGGTGCGATATTTGCATACTGGCTGCGGCTCATGTAGTTCAGAGCCGTGGGGATAACGAGGAGCATGAACAGTGCCGGAACGAGCCAGATCAGCTGTGACCTGACTTCAGGACTGGACAGGGAAGCAACAATTAAAAAAATAGTGAAGATCACAAACACCGCAATTGCGACGATTGAGACCTTCACTTCGACGTTTCCGATCTTCATCGGAAAGATTATTGAATTTTAATCTACTTCAGTGCTGCGATCTCTTTGCGGAATGCAACCCAGTAGATGACACCGACGAAGAACAGGCCTCCGACGATGTTTCCGAGCGTAACCGGAATAAGGTTGGACATCCACATGTTGAACCAATTCACCGTTGTGGCGGTATTGGTCAGACCCGCAGTCATAATACCGGCCGGTATAAAGTACATGTTCGCGATTGAGTGTTCAAGGCCGCTCGATACGAAGGCCATGATCGGGAACCAGATACCGAAGAACTTACCGACCGCATCATCAGCACAAATACCGAGCAGGATAGCGAGGTTGACAAGCCAGTTGCAGCCAATACCCTTGAGGAATGCTGAATAGAAGCCCATCATACCAACATAGCTGGTCTTTGCTCCCATTATGGCAATTGCCCGGGTACCGAATGCAGTCAGCGTTGCGGTACCAGCGGCATCAAAGGAGACAAACGGTCCGTTTGCCATGAGGTATGCCCAGGTAATCGAGCCGATAAAGTTTCCAATGTAGACAAAGACCCACAGAGTCAGGACCTGTGCCCAGCTAATCTTGTGGATGAATGCTGCCATCGGGGCGAGCATTGCGTCACCAGTGAAGAGCTCAGCGCCCGTAAGCACGGTGATAATAAGCCCAACAGGGAACACTGCTCCCAGNNTAGGCAATACCTGTGCTGCACACTGTTGCAAGGGCCCCACCCATGGCGATGTATGCGCCGGACATGAATCCACGAAGGACCATGTTCCATGCGGGTAGACCAACTTTGTACTTACCGGCATCACCTGCTTTTGCAGTGATAGCTACCGGAGGATGAAACACCATTCTCTTAAACACCTCTGAAACGTTTCAACCTATACCAGCAACGTATTAAATCACTTTTCGTATAGGTCAATTTACACTCTTTTTTGGGCAATATTAATAATTTTCGGATTGTTTGCCAATCAGACGCATATAGTGAGGGTGCTGGAATTCATGTGAACTATTTTTGTTTAATATTTATATTTAACAAATGTGAATTTTCACCAGATTTGAATGATATTGTTCTTTATTATATCCTTTCTGGTAGAGATATATCAGGGTTTATGCGAAACGCGCAACTACGGAGATTTCACAAGATGTACCTTAGAACTTCATTGTAAGATAAGATCTTACGTATGTCTTACCGCAAAATTACGAAAAGATGAATCCAGGGTATGCGCTGTAAAATAATCTTTGGGCATTATGACTTATTCCAGCAACAAACCGTTAAACAAAAAAGGGTGCGGATACAAGTGATTTTATGGAAAAAAACGTCACGATAGTGCTTATCGTTGGATTAATTATCACCCTGATTCTGGCTTTTATCAATATTTACCTTGCAGGGATTGCAGTGATTATTCTCGTCACGCTCCTGATGTCTCTCATGATAATGCATGACACGGCGGGTCACCCGGATATCGCGATACACCTCAGTGAGGATGCAAAGGCCGTTATCCTCACCAACAAGGGTAATGCAAGGGCAGAAACAATACACGGTGCAGTGGTACCGCTGAATATCGAGTTTGATATTCCATCCCTTGATGAAGAGGTCAGCTATGAATATTCCCTGCCATCCATGGTTGAAGAGATAAAAGTTGCAATAACGTATAAGAATGAAAAAGGAAATCAGTTTTCCAAAAGCAGCATGTTATCCTCTCTGGAAGAGGAGCCTGACCTGTTAAAACCGGTAATTCCCGTCTTTAAATGGAAAAAGTAGCGGATACATAGAAATCCTGAAAATATTTCTCTTAACTCTCTTTAGGGGCAACGGCATGTAATGCCTCCGCCCCCGCCGCTGTGGCACCCCCCATGGAGCGATAACTCCAAAGAAGGTAATACGACACAATCGTAAAGCGAAGGGACGGTTTGGGGGGACAGGCACGGTCCCCGTATTCCCAAACCCTGATGATTGAGCGAGAATTTCATGCCGATCTGCTTAATACAGTGGCGGAACTGCATGTACCAAAAACCAGAAAAACGTAATTTCCATTATGATGAACACCGCCGCCCCCGAAGGGACGCCCCCGCGGCGGATATGGTACCCCAAAAAGATGGAACCCCGCCCGGTCAGAGGACAGGAATCATCGCAGGGTATTCAGGCAGGATTTGAGTTTTCTGTTTTTACAAGGGATCTGGAATCAGGCGGGGACAGATCATCGTAATCTGGCGGGATATCCAGAATATCAACAATCACAATGGTATGCAATCGTACAATGGGCCCTTTTCTGATTGGGTTTAAAAAAAAAGTGTGTTATTTTGGAACGGGGTTGAACACGTTCTCGTAAATCATGTCGCTGCCGGTGTTGTGGAGGCGTCCGCGCTCTTCCTTTTCCTCGACCATCGCGAGCAGCGGGAGTTCCATGTTGATGCCGGGCACATGGCCGAACATCTTTTCGAGTTCGGTCTGCTGGGCGTGCATGAAGAGAGCGTTCGGGATTTCTGCCGGGCAGAGTTCCTCGCACTGGCCACAGTTCACGCAGGAGTCCGCGATGTGGGCGAACCTGATGAGGTGGAACATGAAGTTGGGCGGGAGTTGACCGGGAGTAACATAGGCCGGGTTCTTGGTTGTGCAGTCCACGCAGTAGCAGATGGGACAGGCGCTGATGCACGAGTAGCACTTGATACAACGTGCTGTCTCGGTCATTATCTTCTTCAGCCGCTCTTTGCCATCGCCAAGGGCCTCGAAGTCTTTCTTGCGCCACTTGTCGCCGAGCTTGAGCATGGCTCCCTCGACTTTGCCGCGGATCTCAAGACCCTTGGGGTTGGCTGCCTCGGTGGCGAGGATGCCGGATTTTACGGCACTGCTGACAAGGTTTGCACCCTTTTCGCTGCAGACTTCCACAAAGGTTGCCTTGCCGGCCTTTTCGCCGATAACTCCCCAGTTACCACAGGCTAGATCTGCCTGGCGGGGCACTTTGTACTTGCAGCGGCGGCAGTTGGACCTGCGGCC
>DADT01000078.1:0-6375 GCA_002495065.1 Methanoregula sp. UBA471
CAATACGGACACGTGGTTGGTACGTATTTCAGTTCCATGTTCTAACCTCGAACAAAAAAATTTTGATTTTGCCCCATATAAACGTAGTGAAATTACGATAAAAAATGATTAATAGTTGTGGGTTACAACGCTTATATACGATATACAATAATAATCCTGACTTTAACCTGAATCTGAAATCAATTAATTGTACTTAATTCAGGCGGAACAGCTTTACCGGTACGCGCACCTATGAAACAATTACGCATTCCCCCGCTCCTCGTTGACATCATCCAGAGTGGTATCCTTGCATGCGAGGGAGTGGTGTTTGACAGCCGGGATGCCTGTCCGGCCTGTGGTGGCCCGGTTTCCGGTTACGATATTCGGAAAAAGCAGTTCGCGGTAATGCTCCGGGAAGGCATCCCGCATCCTCTTCACGTTCGGGTAAAACGGTTCTGCTGCCGTCAATGCGGGTTGATTTCTTTTGCCGATGAACCGTTTTATAAGGGAACCCGCCACGGAAGTCCCGTTGTCGACCTGTGCAGGACGCTCTCGACGAATATTCCCTATCACCGTGCGGCTGCCTTCATGACACAGGTGGGAATAGTCATCGATCGCGGGACAATACGGAATTATTCCCGTGGATCCTATCCGGAAATCCCGACCTCCGATCTCTTCGGGGTCCGTATTCCCCTGTCGGTGATTTCACTCTCTTCTCTCATTGCCGGAGAGGGGGGTCGCATCAAAGGGGCAGAAGCGCTCGCTGCCTGTGGTTTCCCATCCGCATACCGGGCAGCGCCTGACCTCCCGCCGTTTTCCGAACAACGGGATGAAGGGGATAACGAGGAAAGCGATGAAAAACGGCAACCCGAGCATCCAGAAGATCGCTGACAGGAGCAGTGAGCCTGCCAGCAGACCGGCAGCAATCATCCAGCTCCTCTTCATACCTGCACCTTTTCCCCCGGGCTAACCGCGTGAGAGGAGCGAACCACGCAGTGCCACCTCCCGGACTGCATATGCAGGGAGGGCATCTGCTGCTTCTCCGATCCGGCTGGAAAGATCAGTCCCGCCAAGTTCACGTGCAAGCAGTGCTGCCCCAATCCCGGCTGTCAGCAGCGAGGTCGAGCAGGAATCATCCATGGCCCTGCTGACCTTATCCCGGATGATGTTCCTCTGGGTGTCCCAGAACTGTCCGGCAATCTGGTATGCCCCGTTTTCACCGATTTCATCAAGATCTGCGCAGACAACCCGGGCCAGCCGGCGGAGTGCGGCGAGACGGGTCTTTTCTTTTTTGTCAGGAGTATCTGTGCTGTACTCTGCTGAGGTGATATGACCCAGCACAAGATGCGCATCTGCACTGGCTGCAAAATACTCAGAACTCACCGGAGTCTCCACCGAATCCAGGGTCACTGACCGCACCAGGGCAGCAATATTTCCCCTGAGCATCCCGGTATAGAGGAGATATCCCTTCTGGAGCCGGCGGAGATCGGTCAGTCCTTTCAGGGACTCAAAATTGTTCAGGGGAATAATATCTGCCGTTGTGCTCCCGATATCGAGAAGGACGGCATCAGGGTATTCTTTCCGGAGGTAATCTGAAGAGGCAAGCCAGTTTGCCGCTGCCAGCTGAGGGACGGCGCGATCATGGAACTCACCATCCGTCCCGTAAAATTGGGCAAGAGGAAATGCTTTCCTGACCGTGTCTACGATGAAGGAGATGCCCTCCATCTTGTTTTCAAAACAGTCTGCAAGCTCACCGCTCATCACGACAGCTGCCGGCTCATCAGGTGAGGTTACATAACGGTTCAGGATATGGGTGACGGGAGACCGTTCCCAGAGCGGGCAGTAATGGATATGGACACCTTCCTCGTCGACAATCTTGAGGTTTGCCCCCCCCACATCTATCCCGATCATACGCGGGTTACCCTTCCCTGCGTATCGAACCGGGCACTTCCCGCAAGATGCACCTGGTCGGGACCTCCCCCTTTAGAAGCCGCGACGAGGATATCTGCGATCTCCTCTTCCATGCAGGCTGCAATGCCAACCAGGCTGGTGGTGATCCGCGGGTTCACGTCGACGACGTATACGTTATCGGCGACTACCATATCAATTCCGCAGTATCCCTGGCACCCGAGCACTTCCACGGTTTTTTTGGCAGTCCTGATAATTTCTGCCTCCCGTGCCGGGTGGACCGGGGTCTCGCCTCCCAGATAACTGAATCTTCCCTCTGAATCAATATCGATCCACTGCCGGTTCACTGCCAGCACCAGCGGGGGTTTACCCGAGAAATACAGGCACGCATCGCCGATAACCCGGCTTGCGACAAGACTCACGGATACATGTTCCCCCTCAATATACTCCTGGGAGAATTCGTCGGTCCCGGCCGGACCCTCCGACAACCTCACGCCCAGGGCTCCGCATCCTTTCACCGGTTTTACCACCCTCCTCCCAGACGGTGCCTCGCCAGGCACAGGGACAGCATGCAGGCGCAGTATCTTTTCCGCCTGCACCTTGTTGGCGCACAGGGCGGCTGTCATGAAACCACACCCGAGGTTATGGGTATTCTCCTCAAGGATCTTTGTATAGCGTGAAAGCAGGTGATCGGGCGCTATCACGAGCCCCATGTCACATGCCGGGGCAATGCGGTCGATCTCATCGCCAAAATCGCCGCTCCCGGGTACCATGACCTCGTAGCCGCAGCGCCTGAAACTCTGTGTTAGTACGGCAAGCATTGCGGCACCTTCGGGCGCAAGGTGAGGATCGTGAGCGGTGGTATATTCGGCAAGCAGGACTTTCATCACCATATTTTAGTGCTGTCAGGAAATTACCCTATCCGATCGGTGAGTTATTTGAGTGGTGCGGTTAATACGTAAAATGCAATGAAACCCTCGATCCTGCTGACCAATGATGACGGCGTGAGTTCTGTAGGCCTCTGGGCAGCATATGAAGCGCTTGCCCCGATAGCGGACATTACCGTAGTTGCACCTGCCACCCAGCAGAGTGCAGTCGGCAGATCGATATCGATCTTTGAACCCCTGCGGGCGACAAAGATCCTGATGAACGATATTCCGGCCTGGTCGGTGGCAGGTAAACCAACCGACGCGGTCATCATCGGCCTGTATGCCCTGAAGCTCAATCCTACCATCGTGGTGAGCGGGATCAATATCGGGGAGAACCTTTCCTATGAGTCAATTATGACCTCAGGAACGGTCGGTGCCGCCCTCGAAGCCTCCAACCAGGGAACAAAGAGCATCGCGTTTTCCCTCCAGGTCGAGGATCAGGGAGATAAATTCGACGACCCCCGGTACCATGGACAAAACTTTGCCGCGGCAAAGAGTGTCGTTCGTGACGTGGTATCACGGGTCCTCGCTAACGGCTTCTGCATGCATGCGGATGTGATCAATGTCAATATCCCCTCGGTCGTAAAGGGAGGATACGAAGTTACCCGGCTCGCAAGAAAACTTTTCAGCACCGGCGTTGAGAAACGGTTTGACCCCCGGGGGCGCCCGTATTTCTGGATCAACGGACCTCTCCTCGACGATGCTGAAGACGGGACCGATGTTCACGCAATCCGCCGGGGAAATATCTCCATCACCCCGATCACCCTTGACTGCACCGCCTACGCAGCAGTTGAAGAGAGCCAAAAAATATTCCTTGAATAAAGCATCTTTTTTTCTCTGACACACATGAACGGGAGTTCACTCCCGAACCAAGAAAATCATTAAACCCTGTAATTTTATAAGGGCTCCCCGCGTCAGGGCCTCTCGGAGGTACGGCGGGGCCAGTGCGGTGTATACAAACATGCATGCAGGCACTGATCCGCCGCGGGGGCGCCCCGTTGGGGGCGGCGGGGTTCATCGCAAATAATTATGAGGAATATACACTCCATTACTCACATCGGTTTGATGTAATTTCATGGCAAATCCTCAACAGGAGAAATCCTCAAAAAAGTTCTTCTCAACGCCACCGGCCTCTCAGGAGCTGGTGCGGATGCCTGTCATTCTTTCACAATTTTTCATGGTTGGGTGAGAACCATTCCCGTTCATGCCCGTTTCTCCGGACCCTTTTTTCTGGTCTTCCTGACATTGGGAAAATCTCCTCAGGGGCTGTAAACTGCCCGCACGTCTGTCGAATCGCCGGGACCTGACAGGGGAGCCGGACAAATATCACCAGTATTAATTATTGTCAACTGATAACTATCAGGCTGATGGACGATACAGTACAGGCTCTTACCGATGCCAAACGTGCGGCGGGTTATCTGGCAGCAGATATGGCAGAGGACGGGATGGTCCTCGGACTTGGTACCGGCTCTACAGTCTTATACGCACTTGAACGGTTATCCTGCCGCATCAGCGAAGGCCTGCAGGTCAGGGGTATACCCACATCCTACCAGACAGCACGACGTGCTATTGAGTATGGTATTCCCCTGACCACCCTTGATGAGGAGCCGGTGCCCGATCTTGTCATCGACGGGGCTGATCAGGTCGACCCACGCCTTTTCCTTATCAAAGGGCGGGGAGCGGCACTCACCCGGGAGAAATGCGTTGCAGCTGCCGGGCTCCGCCTGGTCATTGTCGTCGATAAGCAGAAGGTGGTCAGGACTCTGTCGGCGCCTGTTCCGGTTGAGGTCATTCCCTTTGCAGTCCACCCGGTCATAACCCGGCTGGGAGGCCTTGGATGCGTACCCGCCCTCCGTGATGGCATTAAAAAAGACGGGCCGGTGATCACTGACAATGGGAATTTTATTGTTGACTGCAGATTTGACAACCTGGACGATCCGGTAGGACTGGAAACAACCCTCGCAGGGATCCCGGGCATTGTGGAGAGCGGGTTGTTCTGCGGTTTTACCGGAAAGACAACGGTGATCGTCGGGAATACAAAAAAATGTAAGATAATGACTTCAGCGGATATAGTCCCGTAATTTCTGAACGAGGGCGAGCTGGTTGGTCGCCTCCTTCTTCTTCTCTTTTTCTATGCTGTCCATTATTTCGTGGATCGGGCGGGACAGCTCGTATATCTTGACCGGGCGCCCCTTGCTCTCTGCCTTGCTTTCCCGGCTGGTAATCCAGCTCTGTTCCACCAGGTACCTCATCGCAATGCTGACCTCAGGCTGGCGGAGGTCGGTGCCCCGCTCGATCGCACGCGAGGTTGCTTCCGGAGTATTTGCCAGAAACACCAGCACCTTGGCGACGTTCCTCTTGGTTCCAATCTCCATGAGGAGGTTGGCGAATTCCTCCTCTTTTTCGGTGAAATACATCACATTCTCGGTTCTCATGCATCACATCCAGAATATTTTCGGGAAATTATAATCAGGAATATCTTATTCTCCATATATAGGCTCTCTTATTGTTGTGCAATCAGCGAATTGTATTTATACTACAATGATTTTTTAACGACCCACTATAATAAAATACAATTATATAAAAGTTAAGATGTTACACAATCCATAAAAAGAATGAAATCATATCAAACCAAGGCTGCGGAGATCGGAAAGAATTTTGACGACCGCTTTCTTCGCGTCTTCGGGCTCCTTGCCACCGGTGATGATCAATTTGCCGGATCCAAAGAGAAGCACCACCACTTTTGGGATATCAAGGCGATAGACCAGTCCGGGGAATTGTTCCGGTTCGTATTCAATTTTATCAAGGTTGAATCCGACAGCAATCTTGTTCAGGTTGATGGGTGTTGCAAGATCGGCAGAGGTAACAATATTCTGGATCTTGTAATCGAGCTTCTTGGGAATATCGATACCAAGCTCCCGCAGCTTGTTGCCAAGAATATTGAGTCCTTTGCTTAAACTGTCGATGCTCTTGGCACCGGTGAGTACAACTTTTCCTGAGCCGAAAACAAGCGCAGCAATCTTTGGATCCTGCATGCGGAGCACAACACCCGGGAACCGTTTCTTGTTATATTCGGCACCCGTTATCTTCGATGCAATCTCCGGGAGGTCCAGGTAATCAGTCACTTTTGCGGAGGCCACAATATTTTCAATCTTGAGCGAATCCTCTGGTCTGACCTTCATATTTATAAATGCCACAAAACAGTATTTAAAAAGTTGGGTAATATTCCCAAGGGTCCGGTTCACTCTTCCAAAGTCGAGATGTCCCCGGGGTCCATTCCCAGCTCTTTTGCCTTGAGGACCCGACGCATAATCTTTCCGCTCCGGGTCTTTGGCAGGGACTGGACAAACTCGATCTCAGAAGGCATGGCAATCGGGCCAAGGGTAATTCTCACGTGATACAGGAGCTCATTTTTAAGCCGGTCACTGGGTGTATGCGTCAGACGGAGGATCACGAATGCTTTAATGATATTGCCCTTCATTGCATCAGGTTTCCCTATCACCGCCGCCTCGGCAACTGCCTGGTGGGAAACCAGCGCGCTCTCGACTTCCGCAGTCCC
>DADT01000078.1:6431-6595 GCA_002495065.1 Methanoregula sp. UBA471
GCATCGAGGGCCAGGGCTCCCTGATAACCAGAAAACCACCGGTTCCGGGCGGGACAGGTTTTCCGTCCTTATTGACCACATCGGCGATTACGCCGGGAATTCCCTTTCCGGCAAACCCCGGTAACATCGGTTCGCCGAGCATGGTCGTGACCATGTGCATGCCG
>DADT01000077.1 GCA_002495065.1 Methanoregula sp. UBA471
TGTCTCGGTGCTCGGCTGGGGCTTATTCTGAATGAAAATTTAAAACATAAATTCAACTACGAAAGAAAAGTGTTATATTGAGATTCTTATCCTTTTAAAAATCGGGATATTTTTTATGGCTGGTAGATTGCCCTGACTCCGGATATGTCCCCGGTTTCAAGAGATATTTTCCCAACTTCACCAAAAGATCCATAACCGTACATTGTCATGGCGGAATACTCGGGAAGGTAAATATCACCAAGACCGCATACGTGGCCGGCTTCATGAGTTCCGATATTCTGGATGTCAAAGGTTGATGCTGGCACGCCAAATACCGTTCCCTCACCGTCTTTATCAATTCCCCATTTGTAATAGGTGTTGAATACCATGTCCGTATCGATTATTTCCTTGGTGCTGGTGTAATACCAGATATTGGTCATTGCAATGACATTTCGGTCAGAGAGTGTCCCCCAGGTTACAACGTTCTTGTAGTCCGGTCGGCCAATGCTGGCCTTTGCTCCGCTGCTTACCGTGGGAGTATTGGAAAAGAGATCTGTGTCAACCTCGTTATCCCAGGACTCAAAGGAGTTTTTCACTGCATCTACAATTGCGGACTGTGATAGCTTGTACTTTTTTACCGGAGTAGACGGATTAATTGTGTATTTCACGGGAATGGAGGAGGAGGGCCATTTGTAGCCAAGCAACTCATAGGCCTGAGGGTCGTCGTCGCCAACTACCGTAACCATGAACACGACCTGTGTCAGTTCTCCATGTTGCTCCACAACCATATGCCTGTTTTTCCATTCATCTTTGAGTTTGTACTGGTCTTCACCCGCTGTTGAATCCTGCCTGGCAAGTACCGGTATAATCAGCATCATGAACACGATCAAAACCGCAATTAATGCCTTTTTTGTATACGTCATAAATACCTCAATCTATCATATATAAATGGATATATTAAGATTAGCATTGCGACGATGCAAGGCAGTATCATTCAAATGATCAGCTACCAGAAATATCGTCAAACAAAACAATGCAGGGTTTGAACAAAAGTCAGCCTCCACAGAGGCTGAGCTCAGGTAAGGGATTTTTAGATTGAATCTTATTGCAGGTGATTTATCATTCTTCATGGATTTATCATCTTTTTTGGATTGTTCCAAGACCATTGAATAAAAATTTAATTTTCACGACGTAACAATATAAATCGATCAGAATATATCGGAAACAGAAAGCCACCTCAAACCTTTTTAAACTTCATCACCAGTTTATTTAGTTCGAGATTTCTTTACATTGTGCAGAAATCTGATTTCATCAAAACGCTAAATTTATATACAAACAATTGTAANNGGGCATGCAAAAGGTGTTTGAAACTATGGTTACAAGAAAGAATGATGAGGCAGTATCACCCGTCATCGGTGTGATCCTGATGGTCGCCATTACGGTGATCCTCGCAGCAGTCATCGCTGCGTTCGTGTTCGGAATGTCGGGGAATGTCAGCAAGACCAAGACTGTCGCAATAACAGCACAGAAGGTAAATTCAGATCTTATTACTGTTATGAATAGTGGTGGAAATGATGCGGGTTCATTGGTGTACATGAACATGACTACTACTCCCGCACTTACCACATGTACTCCAACAACAGGGGCTTGCACTGTAACGACCGGTATGGGTTCTTTGAAGATTACTCCCAACATCCCTGTTGGTACATCTATTAACCTTGTTCCCGCCACTGCTGGTGCATACTCTGCCAGGACCCAGATGGTAGTAGTCGGCGGATTTGTAGATGGATCAAGTCAGGTATTACTTGATACCTACCTCTAAATTCAACTTTTTTTTTAATAAAACTAAATTATAGACGGTTAAAATCGGTTTGAATTTGATATTTTGATTTAAATCGAATTTAACATTCTATTAATTAAATATTAGAATGCAAAAAATCATATATAATACAAAATAATAACGGATATACATTGTTATGTCTATCTGAGACAGAAAACAGGTGTTACAACAATTATGATGTTTACGAAAAGGAATGATGATGCGGTATCGCCAGTAATTGGTATAATCCTCATGGTTGCAGTGACAGTGATTCTCGCTGCAGTCATAGCTTCATATGTGTTTGGTTCAGCGCAAAATGTCGAGAAGACCAAATTAGTTGCAGCAACTGCTCAACTAGAAACTACAGGAGCCATAGCTATTGTTTACCAAGGTGGGCAGGATGCTGATTCAGTAACTTCATTGAGTATAACGGCTCCCAATTCAACGGTGTGGCATCTCTCAGATTCTGATGGAACTTTAGCAGCGTCCGGTACCGATTATGCTACACCCAAAGTTGGAACTGTTATGAGATTATTCCCTCCCCCCGAAACCTCTCCAACAGCCTGGCCAAATGATAAGAAACATGTGATCGTTGCAGCCACTTTTAATGATGGGGCAGGTTTGGTAATATTAGATACATTGGTCTAACCTCTTTTTTTTGAATATTCGCAAGTGCCCGAAAGGGTTTGAACATAAAAGGTCAACCACGGCTGAGGCATTTACCGAACCATTTGTCAGAAAACCAAGGAGAATGTTATCTTCGGAGAATCAAGGAACTGTGGAACTAGGAAAAGCTACTCTTGGTTCTCATGTCTCCTTCTCCCCTCTCCCTCAACTGTCAGACAGTTCCCATAATGGATTGTTTGTCGACTCTGAATCCTAGGGCGGTTAAACAGGGTGCAGTAATGAATCCTCTTTCCCGAAGATCACAGAACGGAGTACCCGGATCAACTCGGCTCCTACGACAGAATTAGACTCCCTCCTAACCTTCATAATAAGGATGAGATAGAAAAAAAGGGTTTTTTTTAAACCTCATCATACCTCATATACGTAAAAAGGCTTAAAACGGTTATCGGGGTTCAAAACGGGCGTATTTGATTTTTCCCTCGTTCCGGGCAACCGGTCTTATTGGGGCACTTTTGATCACATTTTTTTGGATACCTGATTAACGGAATTAGATTCGGAAATAGCCGATTTTACCGTGAGAAAAACCGGCCTTATTATTCCCTATTGGTTGGCAGTTCGCGGTTCAGATGGGCTAAAGTCTGTGGAACAAGAAAGGGCTATTCTGATATTCCAAAGGTTTCTTTTACGCATTACTTCGACTGATGCAGAACGAAGAGATGAGACTGAACCATCGTAGTGTGTTTACTATTGAAACCAAAACATCATCACCATAGATTCAAATTTTTTAATGCCATACTATTACCTGTACGTGACTTATCATGGGAAAAAAAGCATTCATCACGGGTATAACCGGGCAGGACGGATCATACCTGTCGGAACTGCTCCTGTCAAAAGGCTACGAAGTCCACGGGCTGATACGCCGCTCCTCAACATTCAACACGAGCAGGATTGATTCCATCTATATCGATCCTCACGATGCTCATGCCCGGTTATTTTTACACTATGGTGATCTCTCCGATTCAGAGCAGATTTCAAACATCCTGTACAATATAAGGCCTGATGAAATCTATCACCTCGGGGCGCAAAGCCATGTCCGGGTAAGTTTTGATACACCAGAATATACCGGAAATGTCACTGCTCTGGGAACGACACGGATCCTGGAAGCGGCCCGCCGCAGTAACCATGGGGTGAAGTTCTACCAGGCGTCATCCTCCGAAATGTTCGGCGCTGCACATCCGCCCCAGGGAGAAGACACTGTGTTCTATCCAAGGAGTCCTTATGCATGTGCCAAGGTGTACTCGTACTGGATGACACGAAATTACCGCGAAGGGTATAATTTCTTTGCCTCAAACGGTATTTTGTTCAACCATGAATCTCCCCGCCGGGGAGAAACCTTCGTTACTCGGAAAATTACACGGGCTATCGCCCGGATTATTTCGGGAAAGGAGAAGTTCCTGTATCTTGGGAACCTCGAAGCAAAGCGGGACTGGGGATTTGCCCCGGAATATGTCGAATGCATGTGGCGGATCCTGCAACAGGACAAGCCGGATGATTTTGTCATAGGAACGGGAGAGACGCACTCGGTTCGCGAGTTTCTTCACGAGGCATTTGCCTATGCGGGACTTGACACGGAAAAACACGTAAAGATCGATCCGAAATATTTCCGCCCGACCGAGGTCGATGTACTGATTGCGGACCCGGGAAAATCTGAGAAAATTCTTGGCTGGAAACCTGCAATCAAATTCCGTGACCTGGTAAAGGTCATGGTGGACGCCGATATGAAAGCGGCAGGGCTGGAGCCAATCGGTGAAGCGGAAAAAATCTTGTCTTCGAAGTTCCCCGATCGCTGGTGGAAAGCAGATTGATCCACGCAGGAGGTGTCCTCCCTCACCTCCATTCATACCTGATAAAGGGAGTGATGTGTTCGCTAATTCTGATTATTATCAGAAAATGTTGATATCATTTGAATCTCCATCAATGCTCAGGATATGCCCATGACATTCTGGTCGGATAAAAAAATCCTCATCACCGGTGGCGCTGGTTTTTTTGGATCACAGGTCGTCAGCCAGCTCCTCGAAAAGGGTGTCCTTAAGGAAAACATCCGTATCCCCCGCAGCCATGAGATCGATCTGCGGAGATGGGAGAACTGTCTCAAGGTGACAAAAGACTGCGATATCGTGATACACCTTGCGGCAAAGGTCGGGGGAATCGGGTATAACCAGAATTATCCTGCCCAGCTCTTTTACGATAATGCAATCATGGGCATCCAGATGATTGAAGCGGCACGGCAGGAAGGAGTGGAAAAGTGCGTTGTTGTCGGGACCATCTGTGCCTACCCGAAATTCACACCGGTTCCCTTCCGGGAAGAGAATCTCTGGAACGGGTACCCGGAGGAGACCAACGCCCCCTATGGGTTGGCCAAGAAAATGCTCCTCGTGCAGTCACAGGCATACCGGCAGGAATACGGGTTCAATTCTATTTATCTCCTTCCGGTGAATCTCTACGGTCCTGGCGACAACTTCAATCCTGAAAGTTCTCATGTCATCCCGGCACTTATCAAAAAGTTCAATGACGCAAAGAGAGATCGCAAACCCCAGGTGGAAGTATGGGGGACCGGTTCTGCATCACGGGAATTCCTGTATGTGGACGATGCTGCCCGGGGTATTATTCTTGCCACGGAACGATACAACAAACCTGATCCGGTGAACCTTGGGGCGGGCATGGAAATCACCATCCGGGACCTGGTGAATCTTATCCGGGAGCTGACTCATTATGATGGCGAAATTCGTTACGATACATCAAAACCTGACGGGCAGCCAAAGCGCAGCCTGGACGTGAGCCGGGCAGAAAAGGAGTTCGGATTCAGGGCAACGATGTCGTTCCGGGAAGGATTGCAGAGGACGATCGAGTGGTACGTGGCCCATTCTGCACGGTCCGCTCAAAAGGGAAGTCCGGACCACTGCTGAATTTTTTTGATTCCTGTTCTCTTTCGTCAAAGCGCTTTTAGGAAATATTCACTCACTGCGATCCAGCATGAACGGGATCTTGTTCACTCCTGCAGGATATATCTCAAAACAAATGCCAAAATGGTCGTGGATTTGAAAAAGAGTCATAAATTGAGTCGCATATAATGCCTTTGGAAGCCACGTATACGTGTTACAACGGACGATATCCTTTTTCAAAGCCTACCCTATCTTTTTCCAGAGATCAGGCAAGTAAACACAAGTAAGGTGCCATTATAAAATCGTCCTTTTTCGAAAATAACGATAATTTGAGGATTTCTTAAATTGGAGGCCAGTTCTGGCTCCTTTTGATCCGATCGGGGACCGAAATGGACCCGGATTGAATGTATGTCCCGGGATGTGATTTCACCGTCGTGTTTATATATTCCGGGACTTTTCCGACAACCGGTAAATAGTTACAAGGACATTCACCAGGGAGATGGACCTGAAACTTTTTTATCGGATTCAATGGGGCCGTAAAGGATGGAATTGCAAAATTTTGATGTATGAGATTTAATGAGGGAGCTCTCACGTCATAATCATTATACCGGCAATGTACAGAAGTCTGCGCAGCCTTCCAAGGATTTTCCTGAGTTTCTGGTACTGAAACCGTAACGTTCGTTTTTTCCGTGGGTGAACAGAAAAAGACCTATAAAATCTGTAATCAAAGAATAATAACAGAATATTCATCAGTTGCTGATTTCATTTGGGAAAATAAGAAAAATGCAGGAGATTTTTATGAACATATCCATTATCGGTACAGGTTATATCGGATCGGTAACCGGCGCATGTTTTGCCGAGATGGGACACCATGTTATTTTTGTCGGCAGGGACCGGAAAAAACTTGATCTTATACAATCCGGAAAAAGTCCCATTTTTGAGCCGGGATTAGACCGGTTATTAACAAAAAACCAGCACAATATTGAAACAACAACCGATATACCGGATGCAGTGCGGAGATCTGATCTCGTTTTTATCTGTGTCGGTACCCCGCCAAAAGAGGACGGGTCCAGCGATCTCAGTCAGGTGCAGGAAGTCACCAAAACAATCGGCAGGTCCCTTAGTCACCAGGATGCAGGGCATCATACCATTGTCACCAAGAGCACCGTGCTCCCGGGAACTATTGAGGAGATGATTGTACCTCTCCTGGAGCAGGAATCAGGAAAAAAGGCCGGAGTTGATTTCGGTATCGCATCGAATCCGGAATTTCTGAAGGAAGGTACTGCGGTTGATGACTTCTTCCATACCGACCGGGTGGTGATTGGCGTGCAGGACCCTGCAACACGGGAGATTCTCGAATCATTATACGCACCACTCAACGTCCCACTCTTCACAACAACCATCAGGACAGCAGAGATGATCAAATTTGCAAGCAATGCATTCCTTGCCACAAAGATCAGTTTTGCAAACGAGATAGGGAACCTCTGCAAGGCATCCGGTATTGACAGTTACGAAGTCTTTGCCGGTGTAGGACTCGACACAAGGATTAACCCAAAATTCTTCAGATCGGGACTCGGGTTTGGGGGTTCGTGTTTCCCAAAAGATGTGAATGCCCTGATTGCCCATGCCAAATCCAAAGGGATCCATCCGGTTATTCTTAATTCCGTGATGGATACAAACGAAGAACAGCCCCGGCGGATGATTGCATTATTGAAAAAGCATCTCGATCCTCGTGGTCGCACGATCGGTGTCCTCGGACTTGCATTCAAGCCCGATACCGATGACATCCGGGAGAGCCGGGCAATTCCTGTTATCCGGATGTTATTGCAGGCCGGGGCTCTGGTAAAGGCATACGATCCGGTGGCGATGGAGCATTTTAAAGAGGTATTCCCTGGCATATCCTACGTAGCACCAGGTTCAGAAGTTCTGGCATCCGATGCGGTGTTAATAGTAACAGAATGGAAGGAATTTGAATCTCTCGATTATCGCGGAAAACTGGTGATTGACGGTCGCCGCATCGAAAAGGCACGGGCTGAAGCAGAGGTGTATGAAGGGATGTGCTGGTAATGGAGATCAGAAAAGCGGTTATTCCTGCAGCAGGGCTTGGCACCCGGTTCTTACCGGTCACTAAATCCATGCCGAAAGAGATGCTCCCCATCATCGACAAGCCGGTCATACAGTATGTCGTTGAGGAAGCGATCGATGCCGGAATTGATGATATAATCATCATTACCGGCAGGGGAAAACGGGCTATTGAAGATTATTTTGATGCAGCTCCCGAACTGGAGATGCGGCTCTCCAGTCAGCAAAAGGAGGAGACACTTTCACGACTGAAGAAGATCACGGACTTTCCCGGCATTCATTACATCCGGCAAAAAGAACCGCTTGGCCTCGGCGATGCGATTCTCAAAGCAGAAAAACATATCGGGAACGAACCGTTTGCCGTACTGCTGGGTGATGATATTGTTGCCAACACCTGTTCGTGTACAGGTCAGCTGATGTCAGTCTTTTCCCGGTTTAACGCATCGGTAATTTCTGTCGAAGAGGTGCCACCTGAAAAGGTCAGCAGTTATGGGATCATTAAAGGATCGGTAATCGAACCGGATCTTTACGCCATTGAAGATATCATAGAAAAACCCACCCCAGCACTGGCGCCATCCAACATGGGTGCGGTGGGCAGGTACATTTTCGTTCCGGAAATTTTTGACTGCCTGAAGAATACCTCTCCCGGAGTGGGAAACGAGATCCAACTCACCGATGCTATTCGCCTCTTATTAAAGGAGCATCCAATGTATGGCTATAAATTCGAAGGGAAACGGTATGACACTGGCGATAAACTGGGGTATATTGAAACCATTATCGATTTTGCTTTGCGTGATCCGGAATTGCAGGAGAACCTGAAGAAATTCCTTGTCGACCGGTTGAAACTAATTGAGTGATTTTTTTTCGTTTGAAAAATTCATTGTATCACGAAATCATTAACATTTTTCTCAACAATTCTTCTATGTGCTTTCAGATTCCCTTTTCATCTCCCGTCTGATGAATATTGGTTCAATCCAGAGACAGAGCCTGATTACGGTTGTTTCTACTATCAGCCTGACCGTCGTGGGTTTTATCTCAACAATATATTTCGCCCATGTACTTGGACCAGCTCCTCTTGGCGCATATTTCCTGTTCCTCGCTTATTTCGGGATTTTCAACCTTGTGGGTGACGGGGGATTCGGGGGAGCAGCAGTCAAAAGAATATCCGAGAGAGAGGAACCGGACGCATATTTTTCTGCATTCGTCTGCATCAGGATTGCCCTTCTTGCAGTATCGGTCACCGCCCTGCTCTGGGCGGAACCGTACCTTAAAGATGCCACATCCTCAGGAATTTTTTTCTGGCTTCTCCTGGCCCTCGTTGTTTCAGTTTTTTCGAGTTGTGCCGGTATAGGGATATACGGTTCCGGCAAGGTGGGGATGTACCAGATCAACAGTTTTCTCGATGCGTTCCTGCGAACCCTTTTTCAAATCGCTGCCGTCTTTTTCGGGTTTGGTGTTGCCGGACTTACCGGGGGATTTGTCGGGGGCCTGGTTGCCGGGGGTATCGCCAATTTCTGGGCTCTCGATCTGAAATTTGTCCGGTTCGGACTATCGCACCTGAAAAGCCTGTCCAGCTTTTCGTTCTGGATATTCCTGACCGCAAGCGGGTCATTGGTCTTTTGCTATGCAGATACAGTTCTCATCGGGTATTTTATGAGCAATGCTGATGTCGGGATTTATCGTACCGCGTTCCAGCTTACCTCAGTTGCTACCTTCACGACACTGGCGTTCCATACGGTCCTCTATCCAAAGATCAGCACCTGGGGAGTGCAGGAAAAGTTCACAGAAATTGAAAATTCTCTGGCTCGGGCATTTACCTATTCTCTTTTCCTGGCAATACCGACCTGCATCGGAGGGTGGATTCTGGGACAGCGCCTGCTCTATTATCTCTATGGGGCTTCTTTTGCTGACGGAGCAACCGCACTTTATTTCCTCCTGCTCGTCCAGATTGTCAACGTCTTCATGTTTCTTGGGACAATGTGCCTGAACTCCCTCAACCGCCCGAAAGATGCTTTTCTGATAACGGTTATCGCGGCCTCAGCAAACATCATTCTCGATCTCGTCCTTATCCCGTTTATCGGGATCACCGGAGCTGCCGTTGCAACTCTTATTGCCATGACTCTGAATGCACTTGGTACCCTTATTTTGCTTTCCCGGATTATTTCAATAAAATTCGAAAATGTGGCGATAAAAAATATGCTCTATGCCGCAGGGTGCATGGGTATTTTCCTTCTTTTCATTCATTTTTTCTTTCCCCTTACAAACATTGCTGCGGTTTTAACCGGGGTTATCATCGGAGCTGGAATTTACATATCAGTTTTGTTTGCACTTGACAGGGAAATTCACGATGAACTCAGGAAACTGAGTACTGATCTCGGGGTTCCCTGGCCAGGGTGGTTATAGCCGGATAACACCTGAGAAATTTAGGAGAAGATTCGACAATGATATTATTAAAGATGCAAACGCTAAATTCTATTTTAAGGAAATCTAATGAAAACTCATGTTTTCCATTTGTTTGAATTCGCAAAAAACTATTGTTATTCGCGGTTCAAATTCCTAAAACCAAATCCTAAAAATTATTCAACAATACTCGGAGTCGGTTCGATAGTGCCAGTTCAAATCGAAGCTTATTTTCTCGCTTTAAATAAGTATGTTGACGAAAAATCCACAGTTTTGGATGTCGGATTCGGTTTGGGATATGGTCTGAACATTTTAGCAATAAAATCAAGCGAAGTAAATGGGGTAGAAATTGATACAAAAGTATTGGAATATTGCCGTCATACTATTGATGGAAGAAATCCACGTTTGAAGGTTTTAGACATTTTTGATGGCTGCCACCTGCCGTTCCCGGATAATTTTTTTGACGTGGTTACCTGTGTAGATGTAATTGAGCATGTTGAAGATTTTAATAGTTTAATTCAAGAAATGTTGCGTGTGTCAAGGAAAGGTGTATTTTTAAGCACGCCAAACAGGAGACCAGAATACACCAACAAAGATGGCAGTCCAAAAAATTACTGGCATTTACGGGAATGGAGTTTTGAAGAATTTGAGGCAATTGTAAAGAAATTTGGCCTAATTGATTGGAATTGTATAAATGGACCCTTCGAAGGTCCTTTTTCGATTTCAAAAAACATATCTGATGACACTCTTGCTCTTTCACCGTTTATTTTTAAGTCAACAACTTGAGGGACAGTAAATGATTGATAATGATAGTCATATTATTCGGAAAGTGAATGGTAACAGATGGGGGCAAGCCCAGGAATTTGAATTAAAATTTGCTCAAAATACTATTGATTCTGATGACGATTGGAATCAATGGTGGTACGAAAAATTTGATCGGTACTCACTCCTTGAGCATAAAAATTTTAATAATGTTCTGGAAGTTGGTTGTGGCCCCCATACCAATATCAGATTTATCTTACCTCAGATAAAATTTACAAAGATCTGGCTTGAGGATCCACTCATCCAATATTATATTACTCATAATTTAACAAAATCAAATTCATTTATTAATTTTCTGAAAAAGAAATTCGGGAAAAATAAAATTAATTATCTCCTGGAATTGTATTCTGATTTAAATAGTAAAGTTGACTTATCGTCATCAAAACTTGAAGATCTGCCATACAAAGACAATCAAATGGATTTGATTATATGCATAAATGTTCTGGACCACGTCAATGATTATGACAGATGTATGCAGGAATTATATAGAGTATTGAATGATGCCGGCATTTTGATACTTGGTCAGGATTTATCAAATCAGGACGATATGATAAATTGTCCAGAATCTTATTCAGATATCGGGCATCCAATAAAAGTTGATTTACCCTCGATTAATCAAACCATAGAGGTAAGATATTAAAAGGTGTTCGAAAAGATATTGTTACGACATGAGGGCAGGAATCCCTCTGCTCATTATGGGACCTATCTGGGAATTTTACAGAAAAAAATTCAATTATGATTCTTAAAAAAATCAAAAATCAAATGATTGAGGCAAATCGTCGCTATAAACGATTATTCCACAAAGATGTCATTTCATTAACTCCGGAAAAAAAAAGTGAAGAAAATGTTTTACTATCATATATCATTTCACCGTTCAGATATTCAATAGATAATCCGGTCTTTTATTCTCATACAAACATGTGGGAATGTTTGCAGATAGCCCAAACATGGCTGAACCATGGTTATAATGTAGATATAATTGACTGGGACAACGCATGGTTTCATCCAATCAAGGAATATTCCAAGTTTATTGATATTCATTCAAATATGGAGCGTATAGCTCCTCTTCTCGGAAAGGACTGCACAAAAATTTTGCATATTACCGGTGCACACTGGCGTTTTCAGAATGCCGCGGAAATGAAACGAATATCAGATCTGAACACAAGGAGGGGTATCGAGTTAAAACCCAGGCGACAGGTTGTTCCAAGTCTCGGGATTGAATATGCTGATTGTGCGACGATTCTTGGGAATAAATTCACGCAGGATACATTTGCTTATGCAAAAAAACCACTGTATCCAATACCGCTCTCATCAACGGTACAGCTACCTTTCATGGAAAAAAATTTTGAAAAAATCCGTAAGAATTTTCTCTGGATTGGAAGTTCCGGTATGGTTCACAAAGGTCTTGATCTGGTATTGGATGCATTCAGTGAATTACCAGATTATAATTTGAAAATATGTGGACCAGTACATCAAGAACCGGATTTTGAAGAAGCGTACTTTAAGGAATTGTATAAGTCAGATAATGTAAAAACGCTGGGATTTGTGGATGTGAACAGCTATCAGTTCGGAGAGATTATTAAAAATACCAATGCCCTCATATATCCATCATGTTCTGAAGGTCAGGCCGGTAGCGTTATCACCTGCCTCCACGCAGGAATAATCCCCGTAATAAGTTATGAGTCCGGTGTTGATGTTGAAGATTTTGGAATTATTTTAAAGAAAAATTCTGTCGAAGAAATTGTCAATTCTATCAAAGATCTTTCCAAAAAATCCGGAAATGAATTGCACATGATGTCCAAAAAAGCATGGTTGTATGCCCGGTCTCATCATACCCGGGAAAAATTTTCAGAGTCCTATGAAAATTTTGTTAACCACATGATTACCTCCGGAAATGAGTAATCCCATGAGAATCCTTTACGATCACCAGATCTTTACTCAACAACATTACGGGGGGGTGTCCCGATATTTTTGCGAACTGATGTCCCAGTTTTCAAAAGATCCCACTATGGATTTTTCTATCGCTCTTCGCTGCTCCCAGAATAAAAATTTGCAAAAATGTTACGAATTAGATGAATATTGGTCAAACAGAAATAATTTCTTCTCACGTACACAATTATTTTCTTTCATTCAGAAAGTGACCCACCGGGATATTCTTACCTTTTTGCTCAATAATAAAATTTTATGTATCGGCCAACAGGAATCTGTTCGAGAATTAAAAAAACAGAATTTCGATATTTTTCATCCGACTTACTATGATCCTTATTTCCTGAAACATCTTGGGAAAAAACCTTTTGTTCTCACCGTCTATGACATGATTCACGAGGTGCATCCCGAATATTTTTCACCAGAGAGTCCTACAGCACGATGGAAAAAGCAACTGATTGAAAAAGCAGGTAGTATTATTGCAATATCTGAAAGCACAAAAAAGGATATTATAAAATTTATCGATGTTGACCCGGAAAAAATTCAGGTTATTTATCTCGGCAGTCCATTTGAAAGTATGATCGATTCGGATGAAGCGATTGACATTCCTTCACATTCTCCGATGTATGGAAAATCCTATATCTTATTTGTGGGGAACAGATCCAGCTATAAAAATTTCAAATTTTTAATTGAGACAATCGCACCGTTATTAGTGAAGGATAACGAATTGCAGGTATGTTGTGCCGGGGGTGAGCCTTTCACTCCTCCTGAAATTTTATTTCTGAAAAACTTACAAATTTCCCATAAAGTACACCATGTTCAACCGAATGAACGCAGTATGAAAAAATTATACAAAAATGCACTCGTATTTATCTTTCCTTCTCTCTACGAAGGGTTTGGACTACCTGTTCTTGAAGCGTTTTCCAGCGGTTGCCCGGCCCTTTTAAGTAATACCAGTTCACTCCCGGAAATCGGCGGAGATGCTGCTTTATATTTCGATCCGCATGATTCGGCAACGTTAAAGGATGCCTTTGAACACATTATTTCTGATAATTCCCTCCGGATTAAGTTAATCCTCAAGGGATACGAACGTTCGATACTATTTTCCTGGGAAAAAACTGCCAGTGCGACGAAAAACGTCTATGAAAATGCAATTAACGTAAAATAATTCCCCTGCGCAACCGATTCGATGGATCCGGTACGTCCTCACGAATCCATTCTGCGACCAAAAGTTTTTTTCCGGGCAAATTGCAGTATAAGAGACCCGGTATTTGTCATGCATAACCAGGGATTATGTTTAAAAGATTTCCATAAATACGGAATACCTTCACGTATCATCAATACATGAATATAATCCAAACCTCCTTTTACATAAACGAAATTATATGCCTTTTCTTTGAAGGATAAAATCTCTGGAGGTAACTGATTGTTCGAAAATAATTTATTCAGGATGTACTCAAATTCGTGAACATACTTATGCATGAATGCGGAACTTTTCGCATCCGGATAAATTTTTGCAATCGAGAAGGGTTTCTGGATATACCCGATTTTATATTTTAGTCCGATCCGTATCCAGTAATCCAGATCCATTGCAAGATTAAGATTTATATCAACATCACCAATTGTTTCGAATACTTCCTTCCGGAGGAAAACAGAGGGTTGAAGGATATCATCCCTGCCACATATGAGATTTTTCAGATTGAAGTCGCCACAATGTTCCAGGTGCTGGTTGTTTCCCTTTTCGTCGGTTGTAATGCCATCTCCATAAACCATCCCAACATCAGGATGCTCTGAAAAATAGTTGACTGCTGTTGCAACCGCTTCGGGCAAATAAGAATCATCTGCATTCAGATAGGCAATGATATCCCCTTTTGCCATTCTCCAGCCTTTGTTTATTGCGTCAGCCTGCCCTTTATCCGGTTCGGATATCCATTGCAAATCATTTTCATATTTTCTTAAAATTGAATGAGTTTGATCCGTTGATACGGCATCAATAACGATGTATTCAATATTTTTATACGTCTGATTGAGTACACTCACTATCGTTTCTTCAATGTAAGGCCCCTTATTGAATGAAGGAGTAATTATCGAAACAAGAGGTTTTTGTATCATAGTTAAATTCTTCCAGTGAATTTCCCTGAATGCAATACACATTTGTTGACGATATTGTCCCAAATAGATTTTGAATAATTTTTCATCTTATCCTATATCCAGTTCACCCAGAACCGTATCCGCAAAATATTCCGCCCCAAAGGGAACGATTTTTTCACTTTTCATGAATTTTTCAATCGAGTGCACATGCTCCAGGTAATCATCTTCCGGCATCTGGTCCAGGTAATCAAACAGTTTGGAATAATCGGAGAATTTTCTTTTATCAATGAAACAGTCCTCCGGGATGTAATCCGCTATATTCGGAGCCCCGAGGTATACCGGGATGCATCCTGCAAAAAAGCAGTCAAAAAGTTTCTCCGTGATATACCCCGGGATATCGCGTGCATTCTCGTAACAGATCGAGAATTTGTAGTGTTTCAGGATCTCACGCTTGGAGATAATTTTGCCCCGGTACGAGGGATACTGCGGGAAAAGTAACCGGTACACAGGCCGGAGGACGGGTTCGAATGGCGCAAAATACCGGGGCAGGGAAAGATCCCATCCTTTACCAAAGAGATCGAACTGTGCCGGCTGGTTTTCTTCGAACCAGCGGATCGCCCGCACTCTCTCGGAGTAGAGTTCAAGCGGGTGATGATTGGTTTTGTTTCCTGCTATCAGGCAGCAGAATTTCTCTTTTTCACGAATGTCAAATGCAACCGGGTCCGGAATTCTGTTCGGTAAAAAAAACTTGAATATTTTTTTATTGTCGACGATATCATCGCGCCAGGTAAAGACCTTTTTGAAATGCCGGTAGTTTTCCGGATTCCAGTTATCGGGTTTGATAATTTCATTTTCAAACACAAACAGGTACAGATTGCTGTAATTCATGTCAACTAATTTTTTAAAATACCGGTTGCGATCCCCGGGGTAATCAAGAAAAATAATCGCATCGTAGGTGTCAAGGGGTTCGGTATCGATTGTAGAAAGCGTTATGCCCTTTTCTCTGGCAACCCGGGCGAGATGGTGAAAGGGATATAATAAATCGTCTCCGATAGGGGCCTGGATCTCCGGGTTAAACATCCGGTTATTATTGTATACAGGGTAAAAATTGTAAAAACCAAGCTTCGTCATGCTCAATCAGGTTTCATAGATATTCTTCATAGAGTTCTAAATACCTGCCTCTGCGGGAACTAACTAAAGAGAGATCCCACGAGAAACAGGAATAATGGTTCAGGCGGAGATACATTTTTTGCATCCGCTCATAAATAGTATAAAAATAATTTATTGTATATTCCGGGTGGTTGACACGAAAGTTGTGATTCTTGCAGGGGGACTGGGTACTCGTCTGAGCGAAGAAACCGTTGTCAGGCCCAAACCCATGGTGGAAATCGGAGGTAAGCCCATCTTATGGCATATCATGAAGATGTATTCCCATTTCGGTTTTAATGATTTCATCATATGTCTCGGGTACAAAGGATACATGATCAAGGAATATTTTGCAAACTACAACCTGCACATGTCAGACGTCACCATCGATATAAAAAACAATACCCTGGAAACCCATCACAATTTTTCCGAACCCTGGAAAGTTTCGTTGATTGATACCGGTGATACAACCATGACCGGCGGAAGGGTGAAAAGAATTCAGCCCTATATCGGGGATGAACCGTTTATGCTCACCTACGGGGACGGGGTATCCGATGTTAACATTCCCGAATTATTAAAATTTCATTCCGCAAAGAAAAAAATCGGGACCCTGACTGCCATCCGGCCTCCCGGGAGATTTGGCGTACTGGAAATCCGTAATGATCAGACCATCACCTCTTTCCTCGAAAAACCCCCGGGAAACGGGGGGCACATCAATGGCGGTTTCTTTGCCTTTGAACCGGATGTATTTGATTATCTCAAGGACGATTCAACCGTTCTTGAAAGAGCACCGCTGGAATCACTCGCAAATAAAGGTCAGCTGAACGCCTTTAAACATGAAGGGTTCTGGTACGCGATGGATACCCTGCGGGATAAAAATTATCTTGAAGAGGAATGGGCAACCGGAAAAGCTCCCTGGAAGCTGTGGAAGTAATGACCGTTCAGAAAAAACTGGCGGGTTCGTACAAAGGCAGGAAGGTCCTTATTACCGGCCATACCGGTTTCAAGGGAAGCTGGCTTGCCCTGTGGCTCGAATCGCTCGGTGCTCAGGTAATCGGGTACAGCCTTGACCCTCCGACCGACCCGTCATTTTTTCAGGCAACCGGCATCTCAAATCGCATACTCGATATTCGGGGAGATATCCGGGACAGGGACAAAATTTTTGGAATTATTCAGGAACACCGCCCGGCGTATATCTTTCACCTTGCCGCACAACCGCTCGTCCGCTTTTCGTATAACCAGCCTCTCGAGACCTTTGACGTAAACGTGATGGGAACTGCACATATCCTCGAAGCAGTGCGGTTAACTCATTATCCGGTCACCTGTGTCTGCATTACGAGTGACAAATGCTATGCAAACCGGGAGTGCGACTACGCGTACCAGGAACAGGATCCCCTTGGCGGGCATGACCCATACAGTGCAAGCAAAGCGGCGGCCGAACTGGTCATTGCCTCCTACCGGAAAAGTTTTTTCACCGAAGGGAAGGAACCAGTCGTTTCCTTATCATCGGTCCGGGCAGGCAACATCATCGGCGGCGGGGACTGGGCAGAAGACCGGATCGTGCCGGATTGTGTACGGGCCCTCGTAAAAGGCAATCCGGTCGAGGTGAGGAATCCTCGTGCAGTCAGGCCATGGCAATTCGTGCTCGATCCACTCTTCGGATACCTGTGGCTCGCATTAAACATGAGAAAAGAACCGGAAAAATACGCCGGTGCATGGAATTTTGGTCCGGATTATTCGATCACCACTGATGTCCAGGCGCTTGCAGAAAAAATTATCCGGGAATGGGGCAGCGGGACGTGGAAGGTACCCTCCCTGAACGAAAATGCCCCCCACGAAGCCGGGTATCTCAAACTGGACAGCACCAAATCCATGGTCGGGCTGGGGTGGAAACCAGCGTATGCCATTGACGATGCTGTCCGGAAAACAATCGGCTGGTACAGGAAATATTATGCGGGGAATGCCGACATGTACGAATTTTCTTTACAGCAGGTTGAGCGGTATATGCAGGATGTCACTCACCAGAAATAGTGCATAGTTTACCAGATTTCAAAAATGTCTTTCGGTATAGGAAAAAAATCCTTATCGGTTTGAGTTGTAATACATGATAGAAACAGTCTGATCTTCGTTTTTTACTGGAAGAATCAGACACGGTGATGCCTGAAAAGATTCCCTATCGTGAGTGTGGTCATGAGTCTGTTAAACGGAGAAAAAGTCTTTATTACCGGCGCAACAGGATTCATCGGTTCCAACCTTGCCCGGAGATGTCTTGACCGGGGCGCCGAAGTTTTTATCAACCTGAGAACAACTTCAGATACGTGGAGAGTCAGGGATATTCTCAGGGATGTCACGGTAATTCCTGTGGATATTACGGAATATGAAAAATTACGGGATGAACTCAAAAAAATCCACCCGGACATTATCTTCCATACGGCGGCGTACGGGGGAAGCGCCGATCAAAAGACTACAGAAAAAATCATTGAAACAAACATTACCGGGACCGTGAACCTGGTACGGAGCTGCCGGGATATCGGTGTCGGGATGATGGTAAATACCGGGTCTTCTTCAGAATACGGGATAAAAGATACGGCGATGCATGAATCTGCTCTCCTTGAACCTGTCACCGAATACGGAGTGTCAAAAGCAGCCGCGACATTGTTCTGCCAGTCCTATGCGGCTGCTTACAGCCTTCCGATAGTCACCCTTCGCCTTTTTTCACCCTATGGACGGTACGAACAAAAATCACGGCTGGTCCCATCCGTCATCCTTGCCGCCCTGCAGAAGATCAATCCCCGGATCAGCTCACGACAGTTTGTGAGGGATTTCATCTATATCGATGATGTCCTCGATGCGTACGAGTCAGCACTCAGTCTCGGGAAACCATCCGGGGAAATCTACAATATCGGATCGGGCCGGCAGCATTCCGTGGGCGAAGTGGTTGACAGTATTATTAAAATTCTGGGAAATGAAGTGACCTGCGAAACCGGCACCCCCCAGGCCTGGAAGAATGAACCCGCATGCTGGCAGGCAGATATACAGAAGGCAAAATCAGCATTACACTGGGAACCTGAATATTCACTGGATCGAGGTCTTGCTGCGACCGTTGACTGGTTCAGGGTGCACAAAGAATTATACGGATTATCACCGGAGCCCGCATGAAAATATCGGACTATGTCATCAACACCCTCGCCGCCGAAGGGGTTACCCATATCTTCGAGATTTGCGGGGGGGCACTGGGTCACCTCCTGGACTCTCTCTACGGGAGAAATGATATCCGGACCGTATCAATGCACCACGAGATGGCTGCTGCAATTGCCGCGGAAGGGTATGCCCGTGCGGGCGAAAATATCGGGGTTGCGATGGCCACGAGCGGCCCGGGTGCAACCAACCTGATAACAGGGATCGGGAGTTGTTATTTTGATTCCATTCCCTGTCTTTTCATCACCGGCCAGGTAAATACGTACGAGTACAAATACGGCAAACCGGTCCGCCAGATCGGATTTCAGGAAACGGATATCGTGAGCATCGTAAAACCGATTGTGAAGAGTGCCGTTCTTGTCAGCGATCCGAATGACACCCAGAAAATACTGGAAAATTCCATTGTCACGGCAAAAACAGGAAGGCCCGGACCTGTTCTCATCGATCTCCCGCTTAACATCCAGCGATCAGAGATAGAACCGTCAATACAACACGCTGGTAAATTGCCTTCAGCTGATTCCGCAATTCCTGATGAAAAACTCATCAGTCATATCAAAAACCTGATTGAATCTTCATCACGCCCATTAATCCTTGCCGGGGGGGGTGTCAGATCTTCGAAGGCACCACAGGAGCTCGTTGATTTTGCTCATGCTGCCGGTATGCCGGTGGTAGTATCCCTGATGGGGCTTGATTCATTTCCCCACGATGATCCCCTGTACGTCGGTATGATTGGTACCTATGGGAACAGGTATGCAAATCTGGCCGTTGCAAATGCAGATTGTATCATCGCCCTGGGTACACGGTTTGATACGCGGCAGACCGGGACAGACCCGGAAACATTTGCCCGGGCAGCAAAGATTATTCATGTCGATATCGATGCTCATGAACTGAACAACAAAATCAAAGCTGATCTTCCGGTTCAGATGGACGTTAAGGCATTTTTAAGGTTATTAAACCAGTATTCCCGGAATTTTATCATGAGAGATTACACTCCCTGGCTTGCATGGATACACAAGAATAAAATGAACTATTCCCATGACTGCACAGGAGATCAGGAAACCATCTCCCCATCCCATTTTTTACGGGAGGTATCAAAAGCCCTCCCTAAAGATGCAATTATCTGCGTTGATGTCGGTCAGAACCAGATGTGGGCGGCACAGATTATCGAGGTGAAAAAGGACCAGAGGTTCCTGACCCAGGGAGGGATGGCCTCTATCGGTTCTGCACTCCCCATGGCGATCGGTGCATCCTTTGCACAACCCGACCGGATGGTTATTGTCATAACCGGGGATGGGGGATTTCAGTTGAATATCCAGGAACTGCAGACAGTATACCATCATGACCTCCCGATAAAAATTATCCTGCTCAATAACAGCGGGTATGGCATGATCCGCCAGTTCCAGGAGCAATACTTTGGTGGACGGTTACAGTCATCCGTGATTGGATACAGTAACCCGGATTTCCAGAAAGTGGTCAGCGCATACAATATTCCCGGCAGGAGAATATGTTCGACTGCAGAGATCGGACCTGCGCTCGAATCGCTTTTTTCAGATGCAAAACCCGGGTTCCTTGAGGTAGTAATTCATGAAAAATTCAGGGTTGTCCCCAAACTGTCGGTGAATAAACCCGTGGAGGATCAGGAACCGGAATTATCGCGGGATGAGTTACGATCGGCAATGATTATCGATATCCTTCCGGAGCGGGACTGTCCATGAGGAAAGAAGATAAAATCCGTCAGGAAATATTTGCAAAAATAGCTGACCTCTATACTCTGCGAAAACAAACAGAGGAGGCGTTCATCCCCGGCGTTTCCCCCGTTCCCTATGCCGGCCGGGTCTACGATGAAAAAGAAATGATCAGCCTCGTGGACGCCTCTCTTGATTTCTGGCTCACCACCGGGCGCTATGCAGCTCAGTTTGAAAAAGACCTGGCAGCCTACATCGGGACAAAATTCTGCCTCCTGACCAATTCAGGGTCTTCAGCCAATCTCCTTGCTGTTTCTGCGCTCACATCCCCAAAACTCGGGGAGAAACGGTTACGTGCCGGCGATGAAGTGCTTACAACAGCCTGCGGTTTTCCAACAACACTCAACCCGATTCTCCAGAACAACCTCGTCCCGGTATTTGTAGATGTAGAAAAGGAAACCTGGAATATCCAGGCAGATCTCATTGAGGATGCACTTTCTGAGAAAACAAAGGCGATCATCGTCCCGCATACGCTCGGGAACCCTGCCGATCTGAACACCATTACCAGAATAGTCAGAAAATATCATCTCTGGTTCATTGAAGACAATTGCGATGCTCTTGGATCAACCTACCGGAAAAAACATACCGGCGCATTCGGGCATATTTCAACATGCAGTTTTTATCCGGCCCACCACATCACCATGGGCGAGGGGGGTGCAGTCCTTACCAGTGATCCTCTGCTCAGAAAGATCATCGCTTCCTACCGCGACTGGGGGCGGGACTGCTGGTGCGAACCGGGGTGCGATAATTCCTGCAAAAAAAGGTTCGACTGGAAACTGGGAGAACTTCCCCGGGGATACGATCACAAGTATATCTACTCCCATATCGGGTACAACCTGAAGGTGACCGATATGCAGGCAGCAGTCGGGACCGAGCAGTTGAAAAAATTACCGGAATTTATACAAAGAAGAAAGGAAAATTTCAATATTTTATTTCAGGGACTGAAAAAATATGAGGACTGTTTAGTCCTGCCCCGCCCGACACCGCATTCAGATCCGAGCTGGTTTGGCTTTCCCATCCTTATCAGGGATGATGCCCGGTTTACCCGGAATGAGATCGTCCACTATCTTGAGGACCACAAGGTTGCAACGCGGATGTTGTTTGGCGGGAACCTGACGAAACAACCCGCATATGCGGATATGATTTCCCGATCTGCGGGACCGCTGGTCAACACCGATCTCGTCATGAATAATCTGTTCTGGATAGGGGTATATCCCGGACTGAAACCTGAAATGTGTGCATATATTGTTGCAGCATTTGACACATTTTTTTCACATTACCCATGAGGTCCGGGAATCGTAATTATCGTTCAAAGAACGACATGAAGATTATCAAGGATGGCATGAAAGAAGGGAAAAAATTCAGTCAATAAAAAAATTCGCGGCATATCGGACAATACTGTAATAACCTATTTAGAAGATTGATAACAGAATTTACAGAGTCTACCATGCAGAATTCTCAACACCAGGAACCGCTGGTGAGTATTTGTATCCCGGTATTCAATGGTGAGAAAACCATTGCGAAAACAATCGATTCGATACTGCATCAGACCTATAAAAATATTGAAATTTTTATTATCGATAACTGCTCTACAGATTCCACCGTCCGGATTGTGCGGGAATTTACGGATGCCAGAATACACCTGATTCTCAACGAAATCCACCTCCCCTGTGCCGAATATAACTGGAACCGGTGTTTTCAGCATGCACGGGGAGAATTTCTGGCAATTTTTCATGCCGATGATATTTACCAGCCCCCAATGGTCTCGCGACAGATAGAGACATTCAGGAAATATCCAGAAGTCGGGTGCATTTTTACGCAGGGGAATATTATCGATGAGAACGATGAGATCATCGGAGAATTCAAACTCCCCCCGGCGATGAGAGACTCAGAACCGCATTCGTATCCGGAGATACTCGGTTCTGCCCTTGAATATGCTGATTTTTTTCCCTGCCCGACAGCGATGCTCCGGCGGGATCTGTATGCAGAATTGTCCCCCTTCAGGTATGATCAGTTCGGTTCCGCATCAGATTTTGATATGTGGCTGAGAGCGGCAGCACGTGCACCGGTCCTGATCCTGAATGAAAAGCTGATCAACTACCGGGTGAGTAAAACCCAGGGTTCATTCGGGGTCAATAAATTACGAACCCGGGAATCTGATTTCTTTAAAGTGATGGACCATCACCTTAAGCACACGAAAGAAACACTTCCAGTACATGCGATCAACAGCTATGAAATTTCACGGATGGGAGACCAGATAATCCGGGCGTGGAATTGTCTTCATAAAAAGGACAGGAAGCAATTCGGGGATCAGGTTAAGAATACACCATGGGTAAAATATGCCAGAATTCTGATCAGGAACCCGCGATTGCTGTATGCAAAATATCAACTCTGGTCGTATTTCAGGATCTTCAAGATCTATAATTAGGAATTCATTCCTGCTTTTTTTATCCTGCAACCCGGCGGAAATCAGGTATTAACCTGAAAGGAGGATCCAATACATGCAGAGAGGATTCCTAAATGATCCCCATCTCGCTCAGCCTTGCCGGTAAATACTTCTTCGTGACAAAGTCCAGCCCCCGGGCGGCAAATGCCTGCTGTTCTGATTTCAGGTTCATCTCGAGCTGCAGGTTGATCTCCTTTTTCCAGTAATCGGTGGCAAACCGTGGGTCGGTGAGTTCTGATTTGAGCGCCTCGACATCCTTTTCCGTCAGCTTGTCGGAGGGGAGGTTGTAGTCGCGTATATCACGGGGCTGCAGGCCGAGGAACTGGGACTTGGGGGTTGCGAGGAGTTCGGACATGTGGGCGCTCTTGATCGCTCCGTACGCGACCGATGCATAGATGCGGTACGACCACGGGTCGCCATCCGTGAAAACGAGGACGGGCAGGTCCCAGGTCGCACTGATCTTGTTCAGCATCCGCCGGGTCGACCGCGCCGGCTGGCCCTTCAGGTGGACGAGGATGGCATTGTGCTCCTCGTCAAACCCGTTCTCGATCAGCCGGTCGTACATACCACCGGTCTCGATGGCAATAACGAATTTTGCATCGTGGTCGACGAACTCGATGTTCTCGACATTGTTGGGGATGGTGTACCCCGCCTGCCCGACATCGTCCTGGCAGTGGATCGTCTTCATACCCCGCCGGGTCTCTTCCCGGATCCGCATCGGGCCATAGATGGACGCCCCGTTCTCCTCGGGATGGAGGTGGAACCCTTCACGGGGGACATCGGAGAGGATCTCGAGGTCCTCGATCAGGAAATTGCTCTCGTCCTGCGCCCCGAACTTGGCCCGTTTCCAGCCCTCCGAGATGTAGTACATTTCCCTCAGCGTTGAGGAACGGTTTTCGATCAGCTGCTGCTTGATAAACCCGATCACGTAGGCCATCTTTAAAAGATGGGTGGCGCTCTTGGCCGATGCAGCCGTCCGCATGCTCTCCTTGTCGCCGTACTTCCAGACCTCGCTGGCATCGTCAAACTCGATATTGTATTTCGTCCGCGTGGGAAGGGAGATGGAGGGGATCTCGCCGGCCTTCATCTGGTCATACCAGGCACCGGCTATCGTGAGCAGCGCTGCCATCGACTTCTTCTCCAGCTCTTCCTTAGACATCCAGGTCCACCACCATCTTTTTATTGTCCTCTATCCCGCGGATTTCCAGTAAACCCCCGCCCTTTCCCGGATAGGTGACACGCCAGGTCTCCCGGGGAGGGACGTGGACTTTCCAGACCTTGGTAAACTGCCCCTCCATCTCGCTGACAAAATCTGCTTTCGGGACAGCTCCTGCGGCAGGGTCAGCAGAGATTTCATACACAGAGAGTTCGCCTTCATGCCCGGTATAGTTATTCAGCTCAATCGTCACGTTCCCGTCGCGGGTCCATTTCTTTGCTATCAGCTTGTGCATCAGCTTGCCCTCAATGGGACTGGTGTCGACGACCGGTTTTTCTACAATTTCGCTCACCTTGAGGGCAATCTCCGGAATAATGGCGCAGACCGCACGGGCCCGGTCCTCTGCCACCTTGCTCTTGTCCCGCCGGGATACAAAGAGCCTGAGGTCACGACCGAGGTCCTGCAGGGCGAGGGTGATCTCCTTTTCTATCTCCGGGATGGCGGCGATGGCGTCCTTGCTCTCGCTTGTGAAGGGCACATTGGTCGATGCCACGTGCACGAGGATGAGCACCGGCCCGGTCGGGAAACCACCCTGCTGGGGGATATTATACGCCTTCCAGTTTATGCCGGTGACCGCGCCGGTGATGGCACAGGCACCCTGCTGGTACATCAGGGGTACACGGTTGGCAAACCGCAGGAGGATCGCATTACCTTCCGCCGGCAGTTTCCCCCCGTACCCGATCGCCGCCTCCACCATGAACGAATGCCCGGAAAAGACCGAGCTCTGCCGGGTGCGGGCAGCAACAAAATCCATGGGGAACTCTTTTTCAAGGCCCCTGCGTATCAGCTCCTCTCCGATGGGTGAGAGGCACTGGGTGGCAGGCGGGGCCGGCACCACGACTTCCTGCATCGCGGCGAGGAGTTTTTTCAGGTCCTCGGCGGAAAGCCCTTTCACCTTCAGGCTGCCTTTGAGCCCTGACCGATCGCACATCTCCTGCGCACTCTTCTTTCCCACCCGGCTGAATGATTCCACGAGAAAATCATCAAGGGTCAACCCGCTTGCTGCTGCCATCCGTTTCAGCTGCCCGAACTCGATACCGTGCGGGTGGGGCTGGATCGCCACCGGGCAGGCGATCACCTCCTGGCTCACCCGCTCGAAGGTAAAGGATTCATCATCGAGTTCCACCCGGAAACGGGCATGGGGGTTGACAACGGAGGTATACCGGAGATATTCCAGCAGTTTTTTCTTTGCCGTCATCGTGCTCCTGAACTCGATCTGCACCCGCGTGCCGTGGATACGGTCCCATTCGAATAGTTCCTTTGAGACGATATCCGGCTCGTTGGTCTCGATTTTTATCTGGATCCCGAACCGGAACGCAGGCTCCTGTGCCCCGGTCCGTGAGATTACCATCGTCGGAACGCCGCTGGTCAGCTGGGCGTAGAGGACGGCTGCCGAGATCCCGATACCCTGCTGGCCGCGTGTCTGCCGTATCTGGTGGAACCGCGAACCGTACAGGAGCTTACCAAAGACAAAGGGCACCTGGGCAGGGACGATCCCGGGGCCGTTATCCTCAACGATGATCCGGAAGATCTCGTTTGACACTTTTTTAATGCTGATAAAAATATCCGGGAGCACCTGCGCTTCCTCGCAGGCGTCCAGCGCGTTGTCTACCGCCTCCTTGATGGTGGTGATGACCCCGCGGGTCGGGGAATCAAAGCCGAGGAGGTGTTTGTTCTTCTCGAAGAATTCTGCTACACTTATGCTGCGCTGCTGCCGGGCCAGCTCGTCAGCGAGTACCATGTGCTGACACCTCGTCGACTGCTGCGGTCAGGTCCAGGGTCTTCTGCTCACCGCTCTGCAGGTTTTTGAGCGTGACATTCCCGGTTTCTGCCTCACGCTTACCGATAACGACGGCAAAGTCTGCCGATCGGGAGGCATGGGCAAGCTGGGCACCCAGTCCCCGTTCCATAAGGTCCATTTCCGTGCGGATGCCGGCATCACGGAAAACACCGGCGACCTTCAGGGCGTGGCTGCGACCGTCGTCCGTGCAGACAATGGCAACGACGGTATCCTTTTTCAGCTGCAGTTCGCCCAGGGAAACCATAACGCGGTCAAATCCAATCGCATATCCGCAGGAGGCCACATCATCGCCCCCGAACAGATGCGCCAGCCGGTATGCCCCGCCGCCAAGGATCTGGTTCTCTGCACCCAGGTTCTGCGCAAACCCTTCAAAGACCATGCCGGTATAATAATCCAGCCCGCGGGCGATCCCGAAATTCAGGGAGTACTTCACGCCCGCTGTGTCAAGGCACTCCAGAGTCTTGGTAATACGTTCTTTCTCCGGAATAGTCCCGGCAATGGAGAATGCCTCCGTGAGATTACGGCATTCCACCAGGGAAATAAGGGACGTCCCAAGATCGGGCTTATTCAGGGACTCAACCGCATTTTTCAGGCCGTCGAAATCCTTCTTGTCCAGGTACGCCATCAGCCTGCGCTGTACGGCGGGCTCGAGATCCTTCAGCAGGTTTCTCATGAAGGAGAGGTGCCCGACCTTGAGATCATACTCAACTCCCGTAGCGTTGAGCATGTCTGCTGCAAGCGTGATCACCTCTGCATCCGCCTGCGCCGTATCAGCCCCGATGAGCTCCACCCCGAACTGCCAGAACTGGCGGTACCGTCCTTTCTGGGGACGTTCGTACCGGAAGCAGTCGGCGAAGTAACACCAGCGCAGGGGTTTTGGCGCGACCTTTGCCTCATTGATGTACATCCGGATTACCGCAGCGGTGATCTCGGGCCGCAGGGCGAGCTTCCGCCCCCCTTTATCCTCAAAGACATACATCTCTTCGATGATCCCTTCCCCCGACCGCATGGTGAAAAGCTCGAGATCCTCGAATTCCGGCGTACAGACTTCCCGGTAGCCCCAGCGGCGCGCCACTTCCCGCATGCGCCATTCGATGGTGCGCCGCGCTTCCATTTCATTGGGTAAAAAATCCCGCGTTCCTCTCGGTTTTTGCAGCATGTGAAAAGTCCCTTGTACAACTAGTGTTTTGCGTTCGTGTTATTTCTTATTCGCTCTGGTGACGGGTACACTTCCCAGCAGCCGCTGGAGCGTCCCCTCACTCCCCCACACCTTCTCGCGCTCTATTCTCCCCTGCAGGTACAATGCGCCGAGGATCAGGCCGAGGCCAAGGAGTTCCAGCGTGGAAACCGCCACCATAACCCCGAGGGTCGAAATGGCACCATATACTACACCATGGTATGCGGCCTTCCGGTAGCCGGGCAACCCGGTCCGGAAAAATATCCGGGCATCCCGCAGCCAGAGAAAAACCGCGACGGCAGCACCGAACATCGCAATATAGGTCAGATAGGTCATGTCCGTGAACTAACTTATTATACGCTGTCCCATATCTGTATTATTACAACCATGCCTCCGAACCAGACGTTAAAAGAAGTCCTTGCCCGGTATAAGCAGGGTGAAATTACCCTGGATACTGCCGCAGAAGAGATAGAAGGGGTCCGACTGGATTATATCGGTTCCATAGCATGTATGGATACCGGCAGAGCTGTCCGGTGTGGTATGCCTGAAGTGGTGCTTGCCGAAGGAAAAGATACCCGGGACCTTGCCACCATTGCCCTGCAGCATGCAGAAACCACGGGAAGGTGTATTATTACGCGCATACGACCTGACCAGGTTGCTGACATAGAGGACCCGGCCAGGATCAGGGGGATCCATGCCCGCTACCATGAAACCGGGCGCATACTTGTGCTTTCGAAAGACACTACGTCGAAAACCACCGGTGGGATTATAGGGATAATCACCGCCGGGACCTCGGATATCGGGGTCGCGGAAGAGGCACGGATCATTGCTGAAGAGATGGGGTGCGAGGTCAGGACTGCCTATGACGTCGGGGCAGCCGGTATCCACCGCCTCTTTCCCGCCCTCAAACCTCTCATCGGTGCCCATGTTTTCATTGTCTGCGCAGGCCGTGAGGGGACATTGCCCTCCGTGGTCGCCGGTCTTGTCGACAAACCGGTAATCGGGGTCCCGGTCAGTACCGGATACGGGTATATGGGAAAGGGAAGGGCAGCCCTTGCAAGCATGCTCCAGTCCTGTTCGGTGATTGCGGTCGTGAACATTGATGCCGGCTTTACTGCCGGTGCCTTTGCCGCGCGTATCGCGAACCGGGGATTACCCTCATGAAACGCGGATTTTATATCGGAAGATTCCAGCCTTACCATAACGGCCACCAGTCGGTACTCGAACATATCGCCCATGAAGTGGACGAAATTGTCATCGGGATCGGGAGTGCCCAGCTCTCGCACATGACCGATAACCCATTCATGGCCGGGGAGAGGGTCCTGATGATCACCCGGGCACTTGCATCCCTTGGCTGCCCGTTCTATGTCATCCCCATTGAAGACATCCAGCGTAACGCCCTCTGGGTTGCGCATGTCCGCTCGATGACGCCGCCATTCGACCTGTGCTATTCATCGAACCCGCTCGTTATGCAGCTCTTCAAAGAGGCAGGGATCAGGGTCCAGTCACCTGAAATGTACGAACGTGAAACCCTGAGTGGCACGGAGATCAGGAGGCGCATGCTCACCGACGAACCCTGGAAAAGCCTCGTTCCCCCTGAGGTAATTCAGGTGCTTGACGAGATCGATGGCGTGGGCAGGCTTCGCCAGATCTCCCGTGGTGATCAGTAAAACAAGCGTTGACAATAACCATCCACAGCGGTAAAGGACCATGTATAAATTTCTCAAGGATATCCTGAAAAAAAAAGAGCCGGAGAACGTCACCCTTACGTTTGACGCCATCCCGGCCTGGCTCGACGATCATGAAGAAGGCTTACGCACGAAACTCCGGCAGGAAACTGATACCCCGGTACGGAATATCAGGAATGCAACCGCTCGACTCCAGCATATTGTAAACGGGATCGCCGAGGCTGAACATGATCCGGCAATCCACCCCAAGCTCAAAACAATTGCCAAAAATTCACTTCCCCTGTTTGTAAAGGCGATGAAGGCCTCGCTGTCAAAGGACCTTCCGGAAGATATTGAAGAATTTTATCCCGCGGTGGTAGAAAGCGTGAAAGGCTGCCTGAACAGTACCCGCGGCCAGGGACGGTACCTGCAGGTGGTGTTCCCAAAAGAGATGGCGTCGGTCAAAACCGGGATCGATATTATCGGACATGAGATTAACGCACTCACCACCTCCCTTACCGACTACCGGAAACAAAAAACAATGTCCGGGGAGGTACGGTCTCTCTATAATGCCCTGCTCGATATCAGGATCGATGCAGAAAAGGCCCGTGAGAAAGATCAGCGGATTACTGCACGTATCTCCGATATCACCAGCCGGATTGAGACCCTGAAAAACGGACTGGCAGACCTGTCAGCCGATGCGGAAATGGATACGATCGCAAAAACACGCTCCACCCTGGATGAAATGGAAAGGAAACGGGAGGTGCTGACCCGTGCCTATACGACACTTTCAATGACCGCTTCCCACGTTTTCCGCAAGGCAGAAAAAATTGCCACGAAACAGCGCCATCCCGCGGAGACTTCTGCGCTCCTGCACACGATCGAACTTCTCTCGGACCATGTCGTTCCTGATCCGGAAGAACTCGATTCAGCCCTTGTCCTGGCAAGTCCCATCGCGGAACGGATGATTGCCGCAGAGGAAATCACCTTAAAAAACAAGGAGGAACGCGGAATTTTTTCTGACACTGCACAATTCCGGCAGGACATACGTGCCACGTGTACTGCGGTAAAGGAGCAGGAAAATGAATCCCGGGCAATGCAGGAATCGTTGTCGTCTCACCCGGTTCTTGTGAAGATGAGTGCTCTGGAACGGGAGAAAACCCAGCTCGAATACATGCTGGAAAAAGAAAAACAGGAACAAAAGGACCTTGCGGAGTGGAGAGAGAAAATTAAGGAAAAGATCCCCACTCTGGAAAAAGCGCTCCGGGAAAAAATTGAAGGGATTATTGGGAAGGGCGTGCAACTTCTGATAAACGATCAGTTGGAGGTATGAGGGTTATACCAGCACTGTTCTGTTCACCAGGTTTCAATTTCCTTTTTTTCTATGTATGCCGGGACCATTTCATCGGTGCCGGTTTGAGCTGCAGAGTACCAGGTTCACGGTCCGGATGCCGGATTCGGACAACTATCTGACATTTATCTCCAGAAAATCCCCCAAATCGCTCTGGCTGGTGGAAAACTCGTCAGACCAGCCGTAGCAGTCGTGGAGCATCTGGGCAATGACGTCTGAAAACGTCATGTTCCGGCGTTTGAGTGTCAGAAGCGCCTCATACACCTCGGGATCAATTCGTATCGAACGTCCCTCGCCAGCACGAGGCATAATTACCATTTTGTGGTTACATTATATAAACATTTCCTACAAATCGCGCATTTATTTATAAACAGCGCACAAAATAATCGCAGATTGGAGAGATTTTTATCTACCAGTCCCGGGCATTGATGCGGATAAATGAGAACGTTGAGAAATCGGTATACGCAAACTCGGGTTCATCTCCATGACACCCACCGACTCGCAGGAGCGTCGGGAGGTCGAGCGGGACCGCTGACCGCTCGATAACGGGTTCACCCCGTTTCGTATCGGGAGGGAAATACTCAATCGGTTTCCGTACGATCCCTTTGGGTGTTTTACGACAACAGATATTCTGGTGCTGGTGCCCACAGCACATGTGGATGAAGCCCCGGGCGGCGAGCGCCTCAAATGCCATTGATGCGGTATAATTGTATCCTGCAAAGGAATCCCCCGACTCGTGGGAAAGCCGCTGCCAGCACTTGAGCCGTAATGTCTGGTTACCCAGGTCAAGCGGTCCTCCATGGACAAAGAGCATGCCACGATCCGACCATTCCATGGGCATGTGATCAAAAATGGAAAGCAGGGGAGAACCACGTATCTGTTCATGACGGTAGGTACTTGCAGGATCACTCCCGCTGACCAAAATCCCGTTCATGAAGGCGTGATCATGATTGCCGAGTACTGACACGAGCCGGTATTCATGCGAGAGGGTGTGGATCATCTCCAGAGTCTCACGGGGCCGATCCCCGCGGTGAATGAGATCCCCAAGATTGACAAGAACATCGACCGGCCCGAACTCCTGATGGAATTGCGGGGACCGGATACATGATGCAAGTGACCCGATCGCCACTGAATCGGCATGTACGTCAGAAAAGATTACTACACCCATGTTGCCGGCAGAATATTAGAGCTTCTTTATCATATAAACCGATGATACGCACGGTTACACCATTGATCTGAGGCTGACGGTGGGATACGTTCATGTCTCAAAAGTTCCAAGTACAAAAAGAGCATCCGGCACACCGGGACAGATTTACAGGACTGCAGGATCTGATTCATGGGGCTGATCCTGATCCGGAATTCTTTATCCATGTTCGGATTTTCACCGCTCTGTGACCGTCCATAGGGTCTGTCCCGCCAGTTCAGGTCTGACTGCCGCACACTGCATATAAAATTTGATTCATCAGAAAAACCTAAGGAGGATCAGATAGAATGGAACAATTCCTTACTGCTTATATCAACCGCATGAGAGATTACTTTCCCGGCTTTCCTGAAGCGACAGCACATGAAATTGCATCGGCATTCCTTGCCTTCAGGTTCGGACTTTACAACAATGCGATCCATGAATGCACCAATGCCCTCTCCCTGATCCCGGATAGCGGGTCCAATGCCGCCTTAAAAAGAGCACTTTCTATTGTCCGCGCAAATGCAACGAATCTTGAAAATGCGCAATTTACTCAGGATCTGACCATCGCATTCCCTGAAGAAGAGCGTCCGTATATCGCCATAAACCTGCCCCCGGACAAAGTTGAAGATCCTGGTTCCTTTCAGCTCGACAATGCACTCGTCCTGATATATGCCGTCGCCCTTATTACCTCCCCTGATGATGAAGAAACACTGGCCGAACACCACAAATTTGTCATCCGGTTGCTGGCCGGCTACAAGCAAGCGCTTGGCATGGGTTAGCCACGGGATAGATGGAGCCCGGGAGGTATTTTCACACATTTCCGGAATTAGACCGGATTCTGATAACATCAGCTTTGGGAACCATGAATGGAACATGCATTCATCTGATAGCCCCCCCATTTTATACGTGACCTATTTCTGCATGGAATTGCCGGCTGATCGGGAAATTCATAGTATTTTATGAGATAAGAAACTCCATCCTTATCGCATCAGGGATGCTTCGGTGGCGGTGAAGCCCGGCAGAACATAACACACAGAAAAATGAACTTATTCTGGTTCTGTTGAAACGGGGATGAACGGGAGTTCGCACCCGAACGATAAAAATCATTAAATCCTATAATTTTATGAGGGCTCCTTCGCCTCTGGGCCTCTCCGAGGCACGGCGGGGCAGTGCGGTGTTTGCAAATATGCTTATAGACACTGCTCCGCCGCGGGGGCGTCCCTTCGGGGGCGGTGGGGGTTCATCGCAAATAATTATGAGGAATAAACATTCCATTATTCACTTCTGTTTAATTTAATTTCATGGGAAATCTCGATCTTATGCGAGTGAGAGATGTCTGCCACGGATTTCCACCGGTATCATATAGGGGTTGCCATAGTGGCGGGGGCAAAGCCCCCAGGAACGTTATAAAATGATGAATTTCTCCAGAGCTCACATTTTTTCAATAGACAATTAGAGACCGGCCTGAAAAAAGGTAATTTTTCAGGAAAAATTAAAGGCTGTCGAGGCTGACTCCGCTGAAGTCCTGGGCAACCTGCTGGATATCCCTGACGCCAAACGCTGTCTGGATCGTATTGATTTCGAGTGAGTTGGCAGCGTCGCACATGTAATCAAGGATATCAACGGACAATTCCTTCTGCATCTTGCTCTTTTTGAGCTGATCGACCAGAGCGGTCATTTTTTCCGGCGGTTCCATGCGGAGTTTTGCAAGGCTGATAACGCACATGTATATCCGTGTCAGATTCCGGTCCGTACCGGTGATGGTATCGAAGAAATTCCGTATAACCTGTGCCTGATAGATTTCTCCACCCATGACTTCACCTCCTTCCCATTCTCTCGGTAAATTTCCTGTTCATTTTATCCTTTTATAAACTTTGTGGCAGAAATCGTTTTTTCCTGATAAAAAAACGCTGAATAGTGATTTTTTTACCCACAGTGCGGCGAAAATGTCTGACAGCAAGACGACAGTCGTCTTACTTCGCCACAACGCACCGCACGTGATTTGCGGTGCTTATTATTTTTTGATATTTTTCGGTTGTGTTAGAATGGGCATGAACATTGAATGGTTCTCACCAACCATGAAAAATTGCGAAGGTACGACCGGCATCCGTTACAGGCTCTTGAGAGGCCGGGAGGTTTTCAGCTCATTGAAGCGCCGCGGGGGCGTCCCTTTTTGGTGAGGCGCAGTTCATCGCAAAGCACAGGGAACGGTTCGGAGGGACAGGCTTGTCCCCTCAGATAACAGGTGATTTCTGATTTGTGGAAATCTTAGGGTTTTTACAGAGCCATATTTTCTATAACTTGTCCAAAATGAACGGATGAGTGGACTTCAGATTTCTTATAAATACAATGATGTTGTTTGCTTTCGATTTTACTGTTCTGCCGTAAAAACTAAGAGACCTTTCATCGGGATATACAAGACTACGATCGAAGCGCAGAAAATTTTTGTATGCCCGGGGATTTACTGCAATCCTCTGATTATAGTAATATTTTTTTTAAGAAACAATTAAAATAAACTCTGATGAAAATAGATAACTATATTAACTATAATTTATATTGTAAAATCTATGAGCATCAGAGACCTGATATCAATGGATAGTTCTCCCTGCGAAGACTGTAATTTTAAAACGGGAGATTCAAGCTGCTGGTATTTCGGCAAGTTGCCCTTTTACGAGGCACATACAAAAGCGTTGCAGGGGTGTGATAAGCACCGTCCCTGGTGGACAACGAGTACGGTCCATGTTGATATCCCTGAATCAAAATGAACGGTATTATGGATCTGATGAATGGCAGTCAGCGAATCATCATCAGAGCAGGCAAAAAGCGTTCTATCGATAAACACCGGGTCGGGATAATGATGCAATCCTCTTATAATTTTGATCTGTGAACAGTTCCCGGCTCAATCAGCCGCATCGAAAAAACAATACATCTCCCCCTTTTTTGATGTAAAATCCGTTCACCATTCCATAGGAATCCATCGCCGTTTTAATAGAACTCATTTTGACAGATCTCAGAATACAGACATTCATTCAGGAAATATCAGCTCTATGGGCAAAATGGGCAAAAAAAAGAAATGAGTTTTCAGGCTAGTGGACGGACACAATCTTGATGATATCTCCGTCCTTGAGCAGGTGATTTTCCTTTATCCGCATCTTTGTCCTTGCATCAACCGCATAGAGAAATCCCTTGCCGATATCGGTATGCACCTGGTGTGCCAGATCGTGGGGTGTCGATCCTTTCCTCATCAGGAATGCATCGGGAAGCACCTCGCCTTTCTTGTTGCAGAAGTGGTTCTCATCTTCAACAGGGTAGACAACGATCATATCGAGCAGGTCAAAGACCGCCCGGTTAATAGCCTGCTGCACGCCCGTGCCTTTGTACTGCTTCATCACCTCTGCTATTTTTGCAAGTCCGCCCTTCTGTGCTGCAGTAAGAGATACCTTATCTGCAACACTGAATACGGAATCACCGGGCAGGTACTGAATAATATGGGCGCCGGCAGCGTTCCGCAGTGCAAGCTCAGATGCCGCACTGGCAAATGCAACGTTTTGGGCTGCCAGTTTCGAGCGCAGCTGCTCAGGAGCCTCATCGACTTTATTCCCCACGACCAGCATCGGTTTAGAAATCTTCACGATCTCTGCGCATAAGGGGATGAGCTCCTCGATAGTTACGTGCACGAGATCGAGTTTAAGCTTCAGCTCGACGTCCCGGATGTCCTCCATCGTGATACCAAGACCGGTGAACACATCAGCAATCCCCTGCTGGATGACCGTCCCCTTTCCCTGGGACATACGGCTTATCCTTGTCCAGTGTTTTTCCAGAATTCCATGGACCCACATGGTCATCTCAAAAATCAGGAACCTGATATCCTCTTCCGGATCATGGTTCCCGACACCCACCGGGTTCCCTTCGCTGTCAGTGCCTCCGCTCGCATCGATGACATGAAGTATGGCATCTGCCTGGCGAAGGTTGTCGAGGAACTGGTTGCCGAGACCTTTTCCCTTGTGCGCATCGGGGACCAGCCCGGCGACATCGATTAAATTCACTGCCACAAACCGGTTTCCGTCAACGCAATGCCCGCAGGTAAGGTGGAGGTCGTGGCACGGGCATTTCGTTCTTACATATGCGACGCCAAAGTTCGGATTTATGGTCGTGAACGGATAGTTGGCAATCTCGACATTAGCCATGGTGGCAGCCTTAAAAAATGTCGACTTTCCGCAGTTGGGTTTACCCGCAAGGGCCAGGGTGATCATGTGTGGTTCCTCAGTTACGTATCCGGTACTTCTTTTTGTTTGGTCCGATGTGAATCCAATCCATTTTTTCCATCTTACTATGCTGCTCATTTCCATGCGGGAAACCTGAAACATTTTCCCGGTCGCATGAAAAAATGACTGATTTCACGCTCGTACAAAATCTGACAAAGTTTTTCATGCCTGCTTATTAAAAGGTACTTATGACGTTTATCCAGAAAAAAATCTGTTATTTTGAAAAACCCGGTGAATCCAACACCCGGGATGCGGCAGTTTTAGCCCTAGAGCGTGCAAAAGAACTCCAGATTAAAACAATTGTGGTGGCAAGCACCTCAGGAAGCACAGCCCAGGTTTTTTTTGATGCGATGAAGGGTTCAGGAATCAACCTCGTCGTAGTGTCGCACGTTGTCGGGTTTGCGAAACCGGGGGAATGGGAATTTTCCCAGAAGATTGCGGAGCAACTGCAAAAAGCAGGTGTCCGTATCGTCACCGGTACCCATGCACTTTCCGGACTTGAGCGGGCATTTTCACGTTCAGCAAAGGTCGGGGGAGGATCGCGCAGCGACGCTGTTGCAGAGGCGTTACGGCGCATTATCGCCAACGGGCTCAAGGTCGCTGTAGAATGTGTTTTAATCGCAGCAGACCAGGGAGCGATTGGAATCATCGAGGAAGTCATCGCTGTCGGGGGGACGGCCAGCGGTGCAGACACGGTCTGCGTGATCCGCCCCGCGCATACGGGCAGTTTCTTTGATCTCCAGGTCCGGGAAATTGTCGCAATGCCGAGGGTCCGGTAACAATGGCAATCGCAGAGCTTAAGGAGGCGTTCAGACTTCTCAGGCAGTTGCCGGTCCTCTGGCTTCCCGGTATTGCGGGCGGGTTTCTGGCTGCTGCACTCTGGATAACCTTCAACCTGTATGGAACATTTTTTGCCGGCAGGCTGATGGTAATCTCCGGTCTGGTACTCCTTATCTTTACTACCGGAATGCTGACCATAATCAGGAACCGGGAAGGTGGTATCCTGGCTCTGCTTGCCGGGGGCATCAGGTATTATTTCCGGGTGCTCCTGCCCCAGATCGTCATTGTGTCCGCAATTATCCTTATCTTCATGCTTCTTACGGTAACCTTAAGCCTTTTTGGGATTTCCGACATGGCTGTCGCGACAGCTCTTGCATTTGGATTTATGACACCAACACTCATCGTCACCTTCTTTTTTGATACAGCCGCAGTATTCGAGGACCGGCGGATTTTTGATTCCATCCAGCGAAGTATACGTCTTGTTTTTGCGCATGTGAACTCAGTAATTGCATTTTTGCTTGTGTACCTGGGAATATTCATCGGCGGTGCCATTGCACTGACTTTTGTCTGGGAGGCGTTCCTGTTCGATAAGCTCGAACCAGTATCCCGTTACAATGAGACTCAGCTGCAGTCATTCACCCCGGAACAGCTCATCGCGATGATTGGGCCGGAGGGAATGTGGATCACGGCAGCAATCCTCTTTATCAGTACCTTCCTGCTTCTCCCGATCCTCTCCTGCTATAAAGCCTGTTTCTTTAAAAAACTCGCCGGCGCGACTGCTAATATCACCCAGCAACCCACCATCGGGGAATTCGACAGTAAAGGACGCTGGTACAAATACTAAAATCTGTCTCGAAGGTATCCCTTCGGCTTGTAAAAAAACATTTTCGAGGATCACCCGCCTCAGGGCCCCTATGGGGCACGGCGGGGCAGGGAGTGTACATACATCCCCCTTTTCTCGCCTGAGAGCGTCCCTTAATGAGAATTCATTCTCATGATTCTGAACAATCTCAACTAACTAAAAGTCACCCATTTCCGGGCATCTCATAGGCATGGAGGGCTGGGTAGTTTTTTCTGAATTTTTTTAGTCACTGATCCGCCGCGGGGGCGCCCCGTCGGGGGCGGCGGGGTTCATCGAAAATAGAGATATGTGGAATATGTTACAGCCCCGATGTGGCATTCTCCTGGAGCGATGACGCCAGAGAAGGTAATACAACATAATCGCAAGGCGCAGGGGAGGTTCGGGGGGACAGGCACTGTCCCCTCCGTTAACAGGTGTTGTGCAGTTTGTTGAAAACTTAGGATTTCTCCAGAGCCAAAAACCTACACGTTCAGGAACAAAAACAGGAGAACTGCGCATAGTCCGCCACCGATCGTGGCAAGCATATTGGTCCCGGCATTACCCAGAAATCCCCGGTTTTCCAGTGTCGCCCCCACAAGGCTGTCGATGTTCGTACCGATAAAACCCGCAATGGTGCAGATAACCATCATCCACGGGCTGATTACCTGCAGCAGCAGGGCGACAAGCGAGACAGTCAGACCGCCCAGAAGTGCAACCGCCTGACCCCGTACAGTAACTCCCCCGTTTGTACCTATCGGGACTTTTTTCAGGGTCGTAATCATATAGGGAACCCCCCCGGTCACCCCAATCTCACTTGCCAGGGTATCTGCTGCAGCGGTCGCCACACAACCGACATACATGACAATAAAGACCGGCTGCTGGAATACGCCGAAAAGGACTGCAGCTGCTGCTGCGACAATGCCGTTTGCAAAAACATTTTTGTATCCCCGTGCCCCGCCCCTGCCCTGTTCGACCCCGATCCTTTTTTTATACTCGTACTTATACCGGGTCGCCACAGAACCCAGAATGAAAAAAGAGAGCATAATCAGGAACCACTGCGCCCCCTGGGGGGCAGCAAAGACCAGCAGGATGATCCCCACGAGTGCGGCAGAGAAAAGGCCGGAAAGATCGGCGGTTTTTGCCCGGAACGCGAAAAATCCGAAGGTAAAACCGACAATAACAGCCATAACCACCAGAAGGAGGTCTGCCTGGTAATTCAGCTCACGGATAAGCCACATCGTCATGGCAATCCCGATTGCCTCGATGACAAGAGCATCTTCATACTTAAGCAGGATGGTTTTGAGAAGGACCGCGGCAATGATCCCGAAAATCACGGTCAGGAAAAAATACTCTTTGAGATACGCTATTACCAGCACTCCTGCCCAGGCTGTCGAGATAATGTAATACAGGTAGGTATTCAGATCGTCAGCACCACGCTGGAAGACCAGTTCTCCCAAAACGAGCATGGCAAGCGTGCAGCTGAATACAAAGAGGGGCAGGAGGGTAACACCGTAGAGGACGGCAATTACGCAAAACGAGTACGAGAGGTATTTGGTAGCAAAAAAACGCCACAGGACAAGAGAGAAAAGAATAACGATCAGGCCCATCAGCCAGGCAGGCCTGACCGAGGGGGCAACCAGAATAGCACCAGCGACAAGCACCGCCGCAAAGCCAAGCCCCCCCTGTCGCTCCATTTGTCAGTTATTTGTCTTCAAGCAAAAAGAGTTTTATCGTGACCGGATTTCCCGGGCAGGAAAACGCACACGGATGTTTCAGGTCCGGAACAGACAAGGATACGATTACTATATTTTATTTCACAACCAACCAACTCAGGAATGGTATCCTCTGATCAACTGCCGAAAAACTACGATTTCGCTGAGGTGGAGGAGCGCTGGCGCGGCACCTGGCGCGACGAAGATCATTATTTTGACAGGAATTCGGAAAAACCGCAGTTTGTGATCGATACGCCCCCACCGTACCCGACGGGCAATTTCCATATAGGGAACGCATTAAACTGGTGTTATATCGATTTCTTTGCCCGCTATAAACGCATGAAGGGGTTCAATGTAATGTTCCCCCAGGGGTGGGACTGTCACGGTCTCCCGACCGAGGTAAAGGTAGAAGAACTGAACCATATTACAAAAAATGATGTTTCCCGGGAGGAGTTCCGGAGGATGTGCCGTGAACTCACCGAGAAAAACATTACCCAGATGCGGCTTACCCTCCGCAAAATGGCATTCTCAACAGACTGGAGTAATGAATACATCACGATGCAACCGGATTACTACGGCAAGACCCAGCTCTCGTTCCTGCGGATGCTCAAAAACGGGTACATCTACCAGAGTGAGCACCCGGTGAACTATTGTTCCCGCTGCGAGACAGCGATCGCTTTTGCCGAAGTAGCATACGAAGACCGGGAGACCCAGCTCAATTATTTTGACTTCGGGGGCGTTGAGATTGCAACCACGAGGCCTGAGCTCCTTGCGGCCTGCGTAGCCCTTGCTGTCCACCCCGAAGATGAACGGTATCATTTCCTGAAAGGCAGGAAGATGAAAGTCCCGATTTTCGGTCATGAAGTTCCGGTCATCCAGGACACGGCAGTCGATCCGGCATTCGGCTCAGGCGCCGTCATGATCTGTACATTCGGGGACAAACAGGACGTCCACTGGTGGAAACAGCACAACCTCGACCTCCGGAAGGCGATCGACCGGCAGGGGCGGATGACCGCAATCGCAGGGCCATATTCGGGGTTGAAATCCTCCGAATGCAGGGATGCGATCCTTGCAGACATGAGGGCGGCCGGAATACTGCTGCAGCAGGAGCCCCTCGAACAGCGGGTCGGTACCTGCTGGCGGTGCAAGACCCCCATCGAGATCATGAGCGAACGCCAGTGGTTCGTGAAGATCCGCCCCGACGAGATCATGAAGGCCGCGAAGGAGATCACCTGGAGCCCTGCGCACATGTTCCTTCGCATGGAGAACTGGGTCGAACAGATGGAATGGGACTGGTGTATCTCCCGTCAGCGGATCTTCGCTACCCC
>DADT01000031.1:0-11508 GCA_002495065.1 Methanoregula sp. UBA471
GTGCCCCTGAAATATCCCGGCATGGCGCCATGGGAGATCTGGATATCTGAATCGCAGGAGCGCATGACTCTCGCCGTGCCGCCTGAGAAACTCGACGCCTTCAAGGAGCTGATGCAGAGGCGGGAGGTCGAGGCAACGGTCATCGGGACCTTTACGGACTCCGGCAGGTGCGTGGTCGAGAGCCGTGGCACCGTGGTGATGGATGTCGGGCTGGACTTTCTCCATGACGGCCTGCCAAAGAAACACCTGAGGACCACGTACACGAAAAAGACGTATCCCGAACCCTGCATTCCCTGCCCGGAGCGGCTCGATGCGACCCTGCTCGCGATGCTGCAGAGAAAAAACCTCTGCTCCAGAGAGTTCATCTCGATCCAGTATGATCATACCGTGCAGGGGGGTCATGTGCTTGGCCCGATCCAGGGAGCGGGGCGGGTGCAGGCAGATGCGACGCTGACCCGGGTCGTTCTTAACTCAAGGAAGGGTGTCGGGTTGTCGCAGGGACTCTTCCCCTCGTACTCGGAGATCGATGCCTTCCTGATGGCAGGGGCAGGTATCGATACGGCAATCCGGGGCCTGATCGCCATCGGTGTCCCGCTCGAAACTATCGCAATCCTTGATAATTTCTGCTGGTGCTCGTCTGATGAACCCGAACGGCTCGGGCAGCTGAAACATGCGGCGAGAGGGTGCTACGAGTTTGCCACCGCCTTCGGGACGCCGTTTATCTCGGGAAAGGACAGCATGTTCAATGATTTCTCCGGCTATGACGCGGAGAACAACCCAATAAAGATCTCCGTGCCCCCGACACTTCTCATCTCCTCCATCGGGATCCACCAGGACGTCTCGAAGGCGGTATCCCTGGATGCCAAGGTCGCCGGCGACCTGGTCTATGTCATCGGTGAGACCCGTGAGGAACTGGGAGGGTCAGAGTATTTCGCGCATCTCGGGTTTATTGGGAATACCGTCCCCCGGCTGGATGCAGCGGTTTCACGGGAACGCTACGGAAGACTGACGGAGGCGATCTCCCGCGAGCTCATTGCGTCGGCCTGCCCGGTCAGCCACGGAGGACTCGGTACCACCCTTGCAAAGGTTGCCATCGCGGGACAGCTCGGCATGGACCTTACCATCGATGCTGACATGCGCCCTGATTATTTCCTCTTCTCGGAGTCGCTCGGCAGGTTCGTAGTCACGGTGGCTCCGGACAACAAGCGGGCGTTCGAACGAATAGTCGGGACTGATGCGACCCTGCTCGGACGGGTCGGCGGCAGGTCCCTGAGGATCACCGCCCGGAAACTCCTGCTGGACCTGACGGTGGACGAACTCGGGACTGCCTACAAGGCACCCTTCCGGAGGTACTGACATGGTGGTTGCACGCCGGACACTGAAAAAAACCTCCTCAAAGGTAACGACCGGCAGGGAGATGATCCCGGAGAAGGCCATTATCATGAGCGGTTTTGGGATCAACTCCGAGATGGAAACACAGGAGGTGCTCGCCCGGGCAGGGATGGATTCTGACATCGTCCATATCAATGACCTGATCGCGGGACGGAACCGGCTTTCGGATTACCGGCTGCTGGTCTTTCCCGGCGGTTTCTCGTACGGGGACGATACCGGGGCCGGCAACGCGTATGCAAACCGGCTGCGCAACAACGTATGGGAAGACCTCATGGAGTTCCTGGATGGCGATAACCTGGTGCTCGGGATCTGCAACGGTTTCCAGATCCTGGCCAACCTCGGGCTTGTACCGGCATTTGACCGGCAGTTTACCCGGGACATTGCCCTGATGCCCAACAGGAACGGGAGACTGGAATGCCGGTTCGTCACGCTGAAACCCGAGGCAGACAACCTCTGGACACGGGGCATCGGGCGGATCTACTGCCCGGTTGCCCACGGCGAAGGCAATTTCTCCTGTTCGAAAGAGACCCTGCAGCGCCTGAAACGGCAGAAGATGATCGCATTCACCTACTGCCATGAGGACCTGCGGCCGGCCGAGGGAGAGTATCCTTTCAACCCCAATGGTTCTTTAGAAGATATAGCCGGTATCACTTCAGCGGATGGCCGGGTGCTCGGCCTGATGCCACACCCGGAACGGGCGATGGAGTTTGTGAACCTCTATGACTGGCCCCTCCGCAGGGAACGGATGAGGCGCCAGGGCATGACGCCACCGGTCGAATCGCTGAATATGCAGTTCTTCCGGAATATCGTTGAGTATTTCCGGTGACCGGTATCCAATTACCCGGATACACCGTTTCCAGGGCCATATGAACCGGAAAGCACCCTGACCAGTGCAAAATGGATAGTCTCTTCCTTATTTGCCAGAATATTTTCTGATGGTACCCGGTTGTCGGGATGAGGGGAAAGCGGGATCCTGGACTCACCTGATAACCAAATGAATTATCCAGGACCGGTATCTCATGGAACAGGATTTCAGCTCTTCCGGAATTTTCCCGCCAATCTTGTTCCTTCCCTGGTACCGGTTCCAGGGTTCCGGACTGAGGGTAACGAGTCCGGTCTTGTTTTTCACGAGGAGATATCTGGTACTTTGATTTTGCACGGTTCAGGAACGAAAAGAGCAATGGTCTCCAATCCAGGTCCCGGGCGTGATGAAACCATGGTCACCATCTCCTGGTACCCACAATCCGGTTCCTGTCGGTACTCATCTCGTCATAACGTGAAATTAATTATGAAATTTGTAATTTATGATAAGAATAAAATAACAGACATCATTATTATTCTACATGGGAAGGGTTACTCTCAATTTCAGCGAAGAGGAGTACCAGCTCTTCCATCACTATTGTACGAATTACTGCCGGCTCTACGACGAGACCCGGAAAAATTCAATAAAAATTTTTCTTGAACTTTACAAACACCAGGTAATCGATCTCCAGGAGCACAGTCTCGATAATGTTTTTTCCTTTTTTTACCAGAAAAAACAGGAGTTTGAGATGGAAAGCCAGATCCCCGGCAGTGACGCAGGCGGGCAGATGCGGCTGCGGGCGTGTCTGGACATCATCGCTTTTTTGGAAGATCTGGAAAAAATATACCGCCTGCTCCGGAAAAAAGGTGTGAATGCTAATTATTTCCTGATCCTTGGTGCATTTTCAAAGATTGCGGATGAAGACACATGGGTGCGATGGGAAGATCTTCAGAAAACGCTGGCCAATGAAATCAATGCCATTGCAGAACCCCTGGGAAATGCAATAGAAAAAAAACTCGGGCGGAAACCGGATAGCCGTTCCATTCTCGGTGAGCTGGTAGGTTATGTGGAGACCTTCAACAGGTTTTCGCCCGATGCAACCTTCAGCGATGAAATAACCCACCTAATCGCCATTTCGTTACTGAGGAGGTTCGGAAAGCAAGAGCCTGATGAAGATATTCCTGCACTGCTCAAGAGCTCCCGTGATCAATTCGAGATTGATGAGCTCGAGTCCGCCCTTGAAGGAAAGTCACGTCCCGAAGACGCGAAGGGCCTTGATTTTTCCTGGGAAGACCTTCTTGACCCTCTGCGTATACTCAATGAACGGATCGCGCAGGGCCAGGTCCCGGCACGAAGGTCGCTGGAAGTCCTCTCCGCCCTCGAGACACCGGTAAAGACAGATTATCCCATGCAACTCTACCAGAACCCCGCCGGACTAGTGAGGAGGCGGAGCGATGAAAACCGGATCCTCGTGAAGGTGGATAACCGCCCGCGGAGTGAGGTGCAGCTCGCCCATGCCCCCGATTATATCCCGGTGGTCCCGTCACCTGATTATCCCTATAAACAATACTTTCCTTTTACCATTGGGGCAATGGTGCTGGTCATACTGGTCCTTGCGATGTCCGTCTTTTCATTTGCGTCTGCCCCCGGTACAACTGCCAATAATTCTTCGGCCGCAGTGATCAATACATCAGCAGGATTGGCAAGGCTCAACAATACGACCTTCGCCGCCTCAGTCTCCCAGAAACCGGTGACGATGATTACCCCCATCCCACCACTCCCGACGCCAAAACCGACTCCCCGGTATGTCACCGTTGAACAGATAATCCCCGAAGCTGAAATTGGCCCGGAGAGTCACCAGGAGGAGTACGCACGACTGGCTTCAATCCCGAATTTTTTGTATAATCCCCGTGATTATCTCACGATTTATGGTAATGACATGGAGTATAACCTGGCCAATGCCTACAGGATATCCTTCGACATGAAGAACCCGCCCATGATTATCCGGTATACTGTCATTCCCCGTAACATCACCGATGTGAAATGGTTTGAACCGAGGGATGCCCATAAAGTGATTGATAATGCCACCATTAATCGCCCGGATGAAGAGTCGTGGTTCGAAATTAAGATCATCAGGGATGGGGCTGTATATGACCAGATAGGATGGGGCAGGATATACGGGATCCCGCTCTACGAGCAGGAGTATGTGATCAGGGACCCGGGTATGTACGCGATCGAATTTTCAGGCCGTTTCGCATCGGTCAGTACCGAGGTGCTCGTGAAACGGGCAGGAAACATCGCGAAGTAACGATTGCCGGGCGCTGAGGTATCCGATGAAAATCCGTATTGCCTGGTTTTCCCGGAATGGGCACACCGAAAGGGTCGCTGCCACCATTGCCCGCCTGCTGGACGCAGAGCTGGTACAAATTGTCCCTCTCAGGGAATCCGGCATGACAGGTGCATTGTTAAAGACCCTTTTTTTATAAAATCGGCGATCAAGCCGTGCGCAACCGATCTTGCAGGAATTGACAGGCTGATCATCGCGACACCCGTATGGGCGGGCAAGGTCCCGCCCTACGTGAACGAGTACCTTTCCCGGGTGAGCGGCGGCGAAGGGAAGTCCTTCCACGTGATCGCGGAGATGGCGGGGCAGAGGGTCGGAAGGGACCATCACAGGGGTGAGAAACCTGCTGGAGAAAAAAGGGATGCGGTTTGTCTCATCGGCAGTAACCCTCGAGCGTGATGTGGACAGCGGTGCATTCGTATCGACGGTTGAAGCGTTCGCTGCCGGCATTACCGGGAAATGAGAAACCAATTTCTGTTGAAACGGGGCATGAACCGGGATGTTCTCACTCAAACCATGAAAATCATTACACCCTGTAATTTTATGAAGGCTCCCCGCCTCAGGGCCTCTCCGAGGCACGGCGGGGCAGTGCGGTGTTTGCAAATATACGTATAGACACTGATCCGCCGCGGGGGTGCCCCGTCGGGGGCGGCGGGGTTTATCGCAAATAATTATGAGGGATAGACATTCCAGTACTCACAACTGTTTAATTCAATTTACAGGGGAAATCTTCGAACCCTATTAACCTGAAAAACCGGGAAACATGAATTCCAGCCGGTAATGGAGCGATGTGGAATATATTCACCGGATGCCTACCGACCCGGCTTGAGAGTCCTTCAATTCCCCATTTACCGAAAAACCGGGCAACAGGAATTGCTGCCGGGAATGGAGTGATCTGGAATACCTCGCTGGATGACTGATGACTGACCGGATGACGAGACCTTCGTTTACCCATTACCCCTAAAAACCGGGAAACAGAAATTGTAGTCAGGAATAGAGCAACCCGAAATACTCTGATGGATGCCCTATTGAGCTGACCGGATTACGATAACAGGCCGTGCCGCGTTCATGATCACGTCATGCACCGTGCTGCCGAAAAAGAAATCGTGAAGGCAGCCGTGTGCAGTAGATCCCATCCAGACAAGTGATACGTCCTCTTCCCGGGCAATACGGGGAATTTCGATCTCGGGTTTTCCTGCCAGGACGATAATCCTTGCTTTAATACCTTGTGCATTCAGCTGGTCGCAGAGTGCGTTGATCCGGATTTCTGCTGCCTTTACCTTCTTGTCAGGATAGAGCCCGCTCCCGCCAGTCTCGACGACATGCAGGAGAATGATCTCGCCCACGCCCTGCATAGTACCGGCAAGGGCTGTTGCCTTCAGCGACAGATCTGAGAAATCTGTCGGGCAGAGAATACGGGAGAAGATCATCGGGCAGAACTTTTCATATTTTAATCCGGTCAGGGATCCAATGAGAGTATGGGGCGTGATCATGACGTTAATTCTGCTGATCCGGCAGAGAACCTTAGAGGATACGTGATTGAGCAGCACACCCGTCATGGTCCCTTTTATGGATGCATGAATAACAATCAGGCCGGCACGGAAGTCTTCTGCTTTTTCAAGAATTGAGTCGGTAATGTCAGTTGCAGTCGTTTCTTCAAGGGTCACCCGTATATCCGGGTTGAGAGATGCAATGTAGGCTTTTGCTTTCTGCAGGTAGCCTTCAGCGTTCTGAAGTGCCAGGCCTTCAGTGATCTCTGTCGCCATAGGAAGCGGGTATTGTCTGATTACGTGAAGAAGGATTATTTCCCGTATCCCGGGAATGCCGGCAATACAGCTGAGTTCAGTCTTTGCCTCTTCTGAAAAATCGGTCGGGAACAGAATTTTTTCAAACATTAATTCACCCCGGGTTTTCTGTTCATGAGATCCGGTGGCAGACATCATGAAGGGAAATGACCTATAAAAAAACAATACATACCCCTCACATTATATAATGGTATGGAGACCTTGCCATACCACGCCGCTGAGGGTGACAGGGAATCGCTTTTTAATGCCGTCAGGCTGCATCCGGCATGCAATGTCCATTCATCATGAGACGATCTATTTCAGCAGTCATTTTATACCCGGACTGTCACTGCTGCATCACATGCGCAACCGGAAGCGGTCCGGTTGCACAGTCATGCCCTGCTCCAAAGATTTAATATCCGGACGGACTATTGCCATTTGCACATGGAGGAGGGTACCGTGATAAAACCTCAGGACAATCCACCTGATGATCTTTATGCCGATCTTTCGGAGATTGTTGCAGAGATTATCCGGCATATGCCCGGGCATGAGCGTGCACGTATCATCGGGTATACTATTCTTTCACCCGGCCCCATGCTGCCTCCTCTGGCATTCAGGGTGATCGGCGATGACGATAGCTACCGGTTGCCTTTCGAGACGATCGAATCTGAAGATGCTCTCTTCATTACTGCCCGGCTGCCACTGACTGCCAGGAATCCACCCTGCGTCGAGATCATGAAGGATGAGGTACGGATCTTTCTGGATGAACGGGTAGCAATCATCAGGATGAAGTTCCCTGTCGATATTACCCGCAGCCGGTACAGCGTCCGCAACGGGGTTCTTGATATTACCTTGATGAAATTCAAAAAGAGCTGATGGGGCAGTCATCGGTCTTCCCGGCAGATGGCGGGAGGAAAAAGTGTGAAGGAATTATTTTTTCCGGTGGGTTTTCTTAGTAATAACGTACCCGCCCGCCCCTGCCGTAATGGCGATAATAGCAACAGCGGAACTGACCGGCGCCTTTGTTGTCTCAGTTTTTGCGGAAGGCTGGGTGTTCCGGGTTATGCCGTAATCTGCCGTGCAGTTCCAGTCTGCCCTGTTCACTGCTTTTGACAGGTCTACAGAGTTTAACAGCGTCCCTTTACTGTCATACAGACTGAATGTTTTTGCCTCAGGAGTAACCGGGAACATGACTACCAGGTCTGCGTGGTCTTCCGTTGTCTGAATACCGGTCATCACGCTTGTGTTTCTACCGTCTTCTGACACTTTTATCACATCACCGAACTGGTTACGGGGATCGCGGAGGTTGAACTCCGACAGTGTCAATCCGTCTGCACCTGTTATCCTGCCTTTCATGTCACCTGGTGCACCTTCCGGGAGGGGCGAGTAGCCGTACACGATCTGGACGGCTTTCTCATCAACTCCGGCCTTTGAAAGGCCGAGCTGGATAAGGTATGATTTTGTGCACGCCGCGGCAGTAGCATCGGCTGCGGAGACCGCGGGGGCTGCAGCGAGTACCAGTACCAGGACAGCTGCCAGTACCATAATTTTCAGTGTGGTTATCTGCATCTCAATTCACCTCACGTATACTTCTGGAAGATATAGTTGATCTTGGCCACACCTTTGGGGCCGAATTTGCCACCATTGTCCGGTTCCCTCATCATGTCCGGGTCCGGGTCCCATCTCCAGAAGGCTTTCGTGCAGTCCGGATTCACGGATGTCTGGGTGTCATCCCACAGGATCTGCCGGCATTTACTGGTGTCCCCACCTTTGCTCTTGAGATCATTGACGCAGGCCGTCTCGGAGCTCCAGACGTTGGTGAACGGGTCGTTCTGTTCGTAATGGGTGTTTCCACAGTAGGTGTCCACGACCGCAAAGACGGCATGGCCGGTCTCGTGCATCATGATCGATTCAGAGCCAAAGCGCCCGCAGGCCTTGAAATGGCTCTTGGTCGGTCCGAGCATATCAGCGCACCCGGAAAGGGTAGTCCATCCACCGGCATAGTAAGGCGGGTAGAGTATGGCGCCAACATCGGCAAAGTACGCATCAGTCCAGAAGTTTGAGGGCAGGTCGCCCGCACATGTGGACCAGGCGTCCCCGGTCTGGCCGGGCCGCCAGTAATAGTAAAAGTTAAACCGGTCCCGGAAATCCGCAGGTACGGAGTTGGTGGAAGAGACGTCAAGCTTCCAGTACCCGTTGAGGATCGCGTTCTGGACCACTGCTTTGAAAGTATCCTCGCTGGAGGTATAATCGGTGCTGGACTCTTTTTTGTCTGTCTGGGTGTTCCAGACGGTTGATGAAGCTACAAAGACGATATCAAGCGCTTTTTCCGGTGATCGTGCGAGATACAGGGGCTTGACATATTGCCCGCAGTATAAGCAGGAGGTTATAGGGGGGCAGACGAGGCCGTCATCCACCCCGAACTCATTCGGTCCCTGCAATCCGTCATTGCAGTCACAGGCATCTCCGGTCCCGTCCTTATCCGTATCTTTCTGGTCGGAGTTGCTCACAGACAGGCAGTTGTCACAGGCATCCCCGGTCCCGTCCTTATCGGTGTCTTTCCGGTCCGGGTTGTGCACGGACGGGCAGTTATCGCAGACATCACCGACACCATCGGGATTTGCCGACGGGTAACAATGGATATCCTGGGGGGTAGCGCCTGCGGTGCAGGTCTTTCCCCCCACCTCAGAGTCCTTCTGGTCCGGGTTCGCAACACTCATGCAGTTATCGCAGCGGTCGCCGATCCCGTCCTTATCAATATCGTCAACATACGCTGTTTCATTGCTCTCCCAGTCCTTTTCAAATCCTTCAGCCTTGTCATTCACGCAGAGGTCACAGGCGTTGCCGATCCCATCACCGTCCGAGTCCTTCTGGTCGGTGTTTTTGGTTTTCGGGCAGGTATCGCAGCGGTCACCCACACGGTCGTTATCCGTGTCGACAGAGCCCGGTGCGTCCATGTCATCGGTGTTGCCGTTCACTGCAGGGTCCGGGCTGTTCGGGCAGAGATCGCAGGCGTCACCGATCCTGTCCCCGTCGGAATCTTTCTGGTCTGGGTTTGCTGCCATCAGGCAGTTGTCGCAGTCGTCTCCGACCCCGTCACCGTCATGGTCATACTGGTCCGCATTTTTCACGTACGGGCAGTTATCGCTGGCAAACGGTACACCGTCACCGTCATCCTGCAGCTGGGCGGCCAGGATTATTGTCAGGATGCACTGCCCGTTCGAGCATGTCCTGTCGGCAGGACAGGCATTTCCGCATGACCCGCAGTTGTTGCTATCCGAGCCGGTATTGGCACAATAGCTGTTCTGGCAGGCGGTCTGGCCTGCCGGGCAGGTGAGGGTCACGGTATAGGTACCCCCGGGCTGAGGGGTCACCACCGGCCTGAAACAATATTTCGACGACGCGGCCGTCAGCGTGCCGACGGCATACGCACAGGGAACCCCGGCACACCGGGTGTATCCGGCTGTACCCCATTTTGACACGGCTTCTGCGGGGAGCAGGCACTCGCACGGAGCTATGCAGGTTGTGGTCGTCACCGTTGTCTGGGTTGCCGTAACAAGGGTAAGGTTCGGTCTGATGGTCACATCTACGCGGGGACTTATCGCGGCAGATGCAATGGTGCTGCACAACACCAGCAATGCGAGCAGCATACTCACCATAATGAAACGGGAGTGGTTTGAAACGCGAATGGAAGTAAAAACCATAATATCTCGTCTGATAGTTCCGGTGATGCATTCGCAGATAAAAATTGTTAAATGTACCCCGGATATCCCCCGGACCTGTGCACGGGGTATTTTTCAACCATTATGCTTAAGTACAATCACCGGATATTTTCCGGCACGCAGCTCATAAAAAGATGGATCAGCGGGGGGAGCTCACGGGAATAGCACCCAGGGTTCAGATCCAACAGCAAGCCTAGTGCTCCCACTTCCGGACAACACCCCGTACTCCCCCGTGAGGATTGTCGGTGTCCCCGTGATACCGCGGGATCACATGGACGTGGCAGTGCATGACGCCCTGGCCTGCAACCCTGCCGGCATTAAAACCGACATTGTAGCCATCCGGGGAATGTTTTTCATCGATGATCTTTTTTGCAGCGTCAATGAGTTCGAACAGGGAACGTTTTTCTTCCGGTGTAGTGTCAAAACAGTCCTGGACATGCCGGAAGGGGATCACCAGCATGTGTCCCTTTGAGGCCGGAAACCTGTCCCAGCGTGCATACCAGAGCTCATTGCGTGCTTTTATCACCTTCGGGTCCGGGGAACAGAAGGGGCAGGGCGGTGTATCAGGCATGGTAAGGTCTCTGGACGGCCAGGAACATAAAATCCGCGATTAATGCGGCTGCCGGTGCCATCTCCACCATCGGATAATCGCGTAAATAATACAAATTGCAATAATTGCTGCTACTACGATTAAAATTCCTGTGCCTATGTCCAGTGATATCATATTTCAGATTCCTGTCGTTTCCGGAGAAATATTTCATCCAGCTATTGATGAGAATATTGGAAATATGAGTCTCTTAAAGAATATGATTCAGCATCAGGAATGGGACCGCCACATTCAGCCCGGCCCGGAGTGATGTTCTCCCTCTCCTGCACAGCGGCTGACGGTTGTAATTTCTCTGAAAATATCGTAAAAACGCATGATGAGGGTTAGCCCCGGAAGAACATCACTCAGGGTGCATCGGCTCCGAATCCCGGCGTCTTGATCATTCACAGGTCCTACCGTAGGGTTCCCGTTGAATTGCCCGGGTATCGGCAGTGTCACGGTTCTCCAACCGGCACCCTGAACCGGTTTTTCACCAGCAGAACATATGCCGTTTAGTTCTGCTGACATACCAGTTCAGGTCAGATTTACCGTGTTCCCAGTCCGGCCCGGTGAATGCGATCTCTTTTGTCGTTTCCGGGTTATTGGCCGGGTAAACCCGGTAACTGATCGCAATCCCCGCTGCACTCCGGTATAGTCCTCCCTGAGGCATACACCCAAAGGCGTTGATTTTATTAATACATGTGGTCATTTTTCAAAAGTTGTTACAAAATCTGATTTATGAAAAAAGATTTTTAAAAATTTCCAGGTACCGTCCCTGACGGAACGCTGCGATGATAAACCAGACATACTATCTCCATATTAAGACACGTATTTTCGGCTTAGTAGAAACGGGCATGAACAGGTGTTCACACCCGAAC